>DCKD01000040.1 GCA_002320245.1 Lachnospiraceae bacterium UBA1683 | reverse complement strand
ATTATACTACATATTTACAAGGTAATGTATTAAATTTTCAAGGTACTTATCGTGTTCATTTGTCGGGCAACTCATATGATGTATCACGGAACGAACCTCACAGGTTCACACGTATTTCCCCGGAAAAAATGCAAATCCGGGAGTTATTTTTCAGACGGAGGTATCGGACATGAAAGGAAATGTTATCGTCGGACAATCCGGCGGACCAACTGCTGCAATCAACTCAAGCCTTGCCGGCGTATACCGCACAGCCAAAGACCGCGGAGCAAAAAAAGTGTACGGAATGCTACACGGAATCCAGGGACTGATGCAGGAACGCTACATAGACCTATCCCAATTTATTACAAATGAACTGGATACGGAGCTCTTAAAGCGTACTCCTGCCGCATTCCTCGGCTCATGCCGTTATAAGCTGCCGGAGATTTTCGAAAACCGGGAGGTATACGATAAGATTTTTGAGATTTTAAACAAACTTGATATTGAGGCATTTATCTATATCGGGGGGAATGACTCGATGGATACAATCAAGAAGCTATCTGATTACGCCATTGTGACCGGATTCCCGACGCGGTTCATCGGCTGCCCGAAGACCATTGACAATGATCTGGCGCTGACCGACCACACCCCCGGATATGGCAGTGCGGCAAAATATATCGGAACTTCCGTCAAGGAAATTATCCGTGACAGTTTCTGCCTGGAATACTCCAAAGGCCTCGTTTCGATTGTTGAGATTATGGGGCGGAATGCCGGATGGCTTACCGGAGCCGCCGCGCTTGCAAAGGGTGAGGACTGCACCGGACCGGATTTGATTTACCTGCCGGAGCTTCCGTTTGACGTCGAAGCATTTGGCAAGAAAGTACAGGAACTGCTGAAAAAGAAACCTTCTGTTGTCGTCGCAGTTTCAGAAGGCATCCGCCTCCCGGACGGACGCTATGTGTGTGAGCTTGGACAGAGTGTGGACTTTGTAGACGCATTTGGGCACAAACAGCTTTCCGGCACGGCAAATTATCTGGCAAGCTATATTGCCGGGGAAATCGGCTGCAAAACCCGCTCCATCGAACTGAGTTCCCTACAGCGCTCCGCTTCCCACTGTGCATCCCGTGTCGATATTCTGGAAGCATATCAGGTCGGCGGCGCCGCAGTCAAAGCTGCCGATGAGGGAGACACCGGAAAAATGGTTGTATTACAGCGCCTTTCCGATGATCCATATCAGTGCGGGACCGAAGTAAAAGATGTCCACAAAATTGCCAATGACGAAAAACTTGTCCCGAGGGACTGGGTAAATGATTCCGGCAACTATGTAACAGAAGACTTCATCAGTTACGTCCGCCCATTGATTCAGGGCGATGTATCTCCGGTCATGGTTGACGGTATCCCCCGCCATCTGTTCCGCCCGGTAGAATTTGACGCACCGCAGCAGCCGGAATAATTTTCAGACTAAAATGCTTTTATACAGGTGGAAATAGTTTTTTGCTGAAGTGAAATAATTTTTCTGAAATATTGCTTGACAAAGTCGCTCACTTGCCTTATACTTGTATTTGCTGTGAACGATATGTTCAAGCTTGTGCGATTAGCTCAGCTGGATAGAGCGTCTGGCTACGGACCAGAAGGTCGGGGGTTCGAATCCTCTATCGCACGTATTAAAACCGTCTCGAATCGAGACGGTTTTTTTCATACGAGACGTTTTTTATCATATAGGAAGCTCCTATATGATAAAAACCTTCCGCCTCAGTCCTCCACGGAATCATTCTTTTTATTCACTAAATCTTTTTGTCTGGCTTTGAATCAGTTCTGCATCTTCGAAGTAGTTAATCTTCATTGCAGCCTTCACTTCACTTAACGTCTGGGCAGCTTTCGCTTCCGCTTTCTCGCTGCCTTTCTTCAGGATTTCATATACATATGGGATATCCTTCTGATATTCTTTCCTTCGGTTGCGGATTGGCTCCAGCTCTGCCTGCAATACATGGTTCAAGAAACGTTTTACTTTCATGTCCCCAAGACCGCCTCTTGTATAATGATCCTTCAGCTCCTGCAGGTTTGCATATTCCGGAAGGAATTCTGCAAAATACTCCGGTCTGCAGAATGCATCCAGATACGTGAAAACCGTATTTCCTTCCAGTTTCCCCGGGTCGCTTACTTTGATATGCGTCGGGTCGGTAAACATGCTGAATACTTTTTTCTGAATCTCATCAGGCTCCTCTGACAGGTAAATACAATTTCCAAGTGATTTACTCATCTTCGCCTTTCCGTCAATCCCCGGCAGACGCAGGCACGCCTGATTTTCCGGCAGAAGAATATCCGGCTCAATCAATGTATCCCCATATACAGAATTAAACTTTCTTACGATTTCCTTTGTCTGCTCAAGCATCGGAAGCTGGTCTTCCCCCACCGGTACTGTCGTTGCTTTGAAAGCAGTGATATCGGCAGCCTGACTGATTGGGTAAGTAAAGAAACCAACCGGGATACTCGCCTCAAAATTGCGCATCTGAATCTCAGACTTTACAGTTGGATTTCTCTGCAATCTGGATACCGTCACAAGATTCATATAATAAAAGGACAGTTCACACAGTTCCGGTATCTGCGATTGAATGAACAAGGTTACTTTCTCTGGATTCAGCCCACATGCAAGATAGTCCAGTGCCACCTCAATAATATTCTGTCTTACCTTCTCCGGATTATCTGCATTATCCGTCAGAGCCTGCGCATCGGCAATCATTACAAACATATCGTCAAAATCGCCCTTATTCTGCAGCTCTACCCTTCTTTTCAGGGAACCGACATAATGGCCGACATGCAATTTTCCCGTCGGTCTGTCCCCTGTCAACATAATTTTTCCCATAAGTTACTCATTCCTCCTAATTTCATTTCTCATCCCAGACACTGTTCATTTTCCTGAAAAAAGTGTCTGCCCCGCAGCCTTTGGCATCCGCCGTGCCTCCGGCACATAAACAAACTGATACAATGTATACGCCATCAAAAATGCTGCCATTACGTCAAGCACCGAATGCTGTTTCAAAAACATTGTCGCCAGAATAATCAACGCTGCCAAAATGTACGCTCCCGCACAAACTACTTTATGTTTTTTCAATCTCTTACTCTGGCTGATAGCAATGCATGCTGCCAGAGAGTTGAACACATGAAGGCTCGGAAATACATTCGTTGGTGTGTCCGCGCGGTATAATGCCTTCACCATATCCACGAAAATATTATTCCGCTCAAAAACATATGGCCTCAGCGCCAGCCCGTTCGGCATCAATGTCGAGATAATCAGAAAAATGGTCATCCCGGCAAAACTTAACTTTGCTAATTTATAAAATCCTTCCACATCCGTAAAGAAGAAATACAAAAATACAGCCGCGATAAATACAAACCATAACAAATATGGCACAATAAAATATTCGACAAACGGAATCTTATCATCTATCGGAGAATGTATGATATGATAACTTCCCGTGACGTGCTTTTCCAGATAAAAAAACCAAGGCAGATAAAGCAATACATAGCTGAATACCCATGCATGTTTATACTTCTTAAAAAGCCCTCCCATTTTACGTTTTTTGTTCATAATGAACGCCCCTTTTTTGAATACTCTTGCGAGAAATATGTTACTTTTTAGTAACAGTTCAGCCCGTATTCAATCGTAACACAGATTGAGTACGAGGATGCATGTTATGACTTGAGTGCATCCTGCCCATCGCCAAAGGCGATTCAAAATGGCAGGATGCGTAACCGTTCTGCGGAAGGCTGAACGGTTACACTTTTTACTGTTTCCGATTATAGCACGATTCTCCTACGACAACAAGAAAGTTCATAAAACATTAACAATTCTTTTGTTGCTGTTCAGATATGTAAGGGCATTCGCTGCGTCAGGGTGCTGACACATACACGTTTAGCATCAGCATCATGGGGCAAAGACGCGAATCTGCTCTTTTAAAAGACTTGTTCTATTTTACTTCCCGTAGTTTCAAAGCCCTTGTGAAATCATTTCCGGAACCAGTCGGGATATATCCCAAAACCACTCTGGAGCAATCACAGATTCCGCTGATTACTTCATTCACCGTTCCGTCCCCTCCGAGAACGACTATATAATGTTCTCTTTCGTCCGCCGTCAGCTTTGCGGCAATCTCCGTTGCATGTCTTGCGTATCCGGTAAACACAACTTTATAATCTACCCGTCTCTTTTTAAGTTCCGGTTCCACCAGATTCCACATCGTGCCGTATTATGCAACCATACATCAGCTCATGGTACTGTCGAGATATTTTCCAAGAGAGCGCCGCATATTTCCCGGAAAATCAGCTTCCCCGTTCCGCAGACACCACTCAAACACATTTCCAATTACAATCATCCGGATATCGGTCGTAAACTCCTCCAGTTCTACGTTCAGATGTATCACACCTGCCGCCAGCGCATTATTAATATAGTTCTGGACGGTTACTATCGGATATGGCCGTTCGGTACGGCTGACCGGATTCAGCGCCTGATTCTTCGGATCATAATATCCCGACATAAACTCCACGCCCAACTCTTTACAATAATCCACGTAATTCAGATACACACGGATAACTGCGAGTTTCGCCTCTTCTACATTCCCCGGCATATCCAATAAATCAGGATTAATACTTGGCTGTTCCTCGATATAGTATGACAACAAATCATCTTTCGTCTTAAAGTGATGATAAAAACTACCGTTTGACACCCCGGCCTCCTCACAGATATTTTTAATCGACAATTGTTCATAGCCCTTTTTTTGCAAAATATGTTTTGCAGCCCGGAAAATACGCTCCTTTGTCTCTTTTGATTTTTGCTGCTGTCTTCCAAGCTCCACTTTTTCGCTCATTGTAATATTCTCCTCTTTTATGAAGTACAAAAAATTATACCGTCCGCCGGCGGACTGGTCCCTCCGGTGGAGGCTCGCCAGTTTTCTGCGGAACCGCAGAAACTTCCTGATGCGCAGGTATAATAACTGACGTTATTATACCATGATTTTGCTTCGCTCCACCATGGTCCGCGCACATTCGCCAAATGCCTGCTACGCAGCCGCTTGGCTCATTGTGTTCGCGCATATTATACCATGTCCCGAATCAACATTCAAGAAAACAGAGTATGCTCTATCGAATATGCTCCACTGAATACGTGATTGAATCGTTTCAGTACTGTATCATCCGCTTGTTGCTATCGCGTATTTTGAATATGCGGAAAATGCTGTTGGAATCGGATACATACCAGTCAATTCGTCTTTCTCCGCGAAAATCAACGGTTTTGTACAGTTTCGCTCCAGTTCATCCACAATCACTTCATAGCCAATCATATGCCATTCCACATGACTGAAAATATGCTTTGCCGGTTCCAGCTTTTTCACACGCACCGGCATCAGACCGATAGATTTTCCATATTCGATGACTTCGTTTCCCGTCAGATGCCCCTCCACATTCGGAAGTTCATACAGCCCCGCAAGCAGCCCTTTTGCCGGACGTTTCCGAATGGCAACTTTGCGCATATCCTTGAATATCAGTACTGTCCGTTTCTCAATGCGCCTTGCCTTTGCTTTTGCTTTCACCGGAAGCTCCATCTGGATATCCATTTTTCGTGCCTTACAAAACTCTGCAACCGGGCACTCCTTACATTTGGGTTCTCCGTTTGGCACACACACAATCGCCCCCAGTTCAATCAAGCCCTGATTGAAGTCTCCCGCTGCCTCCTTCGGAATGACTTCCTCCACCATCTGTTCAATCCGGCTGCGTACACTTGCCTTCATAATGTCCTCTCTGCTGGCAGTCAGTCTGGAAACCACCCGCAATACATTCCCATCGACCGCAGGCTTAGGAATTCCGAATGCGAAGGAGCTGATTGCCCCGGCGGTATAGTTTCCGATTCCGGTCAGCCCACGAATCTGCTCATAATTACGCGGGAATTCACCGCCATACAGTTCCACAATCTGCTGCGCCGCCTTCTGCATATTGCGGACACGATTATAATATCCCAAGCCTTCCCACAGCTTCAATAGCCGGTCTTCTTCCGCCTGCGCCAAATCTTTCACCGTTGGGAATGCTTTCAGGAACGATGCATAAAATGGCTTAACCGCCTCCACTCTTGTTTGCTGCAGCATAATCTCCGACACCCAGATATGATACGCGTCCGCTCCTTTTCTCCAAGGCAAGTCGCGCTGATTTTGGCGAAACCATTCCACCAGTGGATACACGGATTCCTTTAACTCCGGACTCTCCAGCACAACCGGAACGGCATCTTCAATCCGAACGCTGTCCGCTGTCACCTGACAGTCGTATGCAAGAATCCGCACACCAGCCGCCTTCGCACGTTTCAGCGCCTCACCAAACTCCGGATGTGTATCCATATTCGGTGTAAAATACCGCACACCTTTCATCTGGACAACAAAAAAGACATACGCCTCGTATCCGGACTTCACCGCACGGATCAATTCCTCCAAATGCTTCACAGCCCGCGCACTCGGCGCATCAGGGAAACGCGCCACACCATTTTCCTCCAGCGTCACCCCTTTAACTTCAATAAAAATTTTCCTGCCTTCGCTCTCCACATATAAATCAAATCTGGAATTTCCATAGCTTGTCTCCGGTTTAATCAGATCCACCTCTCCGCAAAGATTTCCGGCCTCTACCCACTCCTTTACGACCACATTTGGCATCTGGGAATCCATGTTTACCAGACGATTCCCCTTCTCCACACATATCAGATCCCACTTCGTCTTTCGGTTCGGATTCTCACTCTCCTGTACATAAATCGGTACTCCAGACTGCAAAAGCTCCGTACATCGGCCGGTATGTTTCACATGAATGGTTTCTTTCCTGCCCAAAAGGTCTGCATAAGCAATAAACCGATTCGGCCTTTCAATAAAAGTTCCCTTTGTTACTCGCTCATATTTCATCTATCTTCATCCACTACCTTCTTTTCATTTCCCTGTCATCATAACATGAGACAGTCTCTTTTGCAAAGGGGACTGTCCCTTCTGACAGGGGACTGCCCCTTCTGATAACGGACTGCCCCTTCTGATAACGGACTGCCCCTTCTGATAACGGACTGTCCCCTTTGAGGCTACCCGCAAAAAAGAGCAATCTCCCACAGGAAACTGCTCTTTATCACCAATCTTTACTTTACAACACTTTTGACAGGAATTCTTTCAATCTCTCATCTTTCGGATTCCCGAAGAATTCTTCCGGTTTGCCCTGTTCTTTAATCTCTCCCGCATCCATAAACAGCACACGGGTTGCCACTTCTTTTGCAAACCCCATCTCATGGGTAACAACAACCATTGTCATCCCGTCATGGGCAAGTTTTTTCATCAGCTCCAGAACTTCGCCGACCATCTCCGGGTCAAGCGCTGACGTCGGCTCATCAAACAGCATGACTTCCGGATTCATCGCCAGTGAACGCACGATTGCGATACGCTGTTTCTGTCCGCCGGAAAGCTGCGACGGATAGGATTCCGCTTTTGCCTCAAGCCCTACCTGTTTCAACAGCTCCATTGCCTGTTCTTCCGCCTCTTCTTTACTTTTTTTCAAAAGTTTCATTGGCGCCAATGTAATATTTTCCAGAATGGTCATATGCGGAAACAGATTGAAATGCTGAAATACCATTCCCATCTTCTGACGATGTCTGTCGATGTCCGTCTCTTTACTTGTAATATCGATGCCCTCGAAATAAATGTGTCCGCTTGTCGGCATCTCCAACAGATTCAGCGAGCGCAAAAAGGTTGATTTCCCGGAACCGGACGGTCCGACGATAACAACAACCTCCCCTTTGCTGATTGTTTCCGAGACACCATTGAGGGCATGCAGTTTATTTGCAAATACTTTATGCACATCATCTACTTTTATTAACACATCTTTGTTAGTGGTCACTGCTTCTCAGCCTCCTCTCCAGCCTGCCTACCAGCGCACTCAGCCCACAGACCATAATCAGATAGATTACCGCCACTGTAAGCAGCGGAAGATATGGATCATATGTGGCACTTCGGATAATATCTCCGCCCTTTGTCAGATCATTCATCCCGATATATCCGCAGATAGACGTTTCCTTCAGCAAAACGATAAATTCATTTGCCAGCGCCGGAAGTACATTTTTAAACGCCTGCGGCACAATAATATACCACATCGTCTGTACATAGTTCAGCCCAAGGGACCTTCCCGCTTCCATCTGCCCGCCGTCAATCGACATGATTCCCGAACGGATAATCTCGGCTACATATGCACCCGAGTTAATACCAAACGTCAAAACCGCGACCATCGTCTTCGATACATTCGGTGATGTATATATAATGAAGAAACTAATCAGTAACTGCACTACTGTTGGTGTTCCGCGAATGATAGTCAGGTAAACCTGACAAATAAAGTTCAATATTTTTACCGGCACGCCCGGCTTGTCCATTTTGCTGTAAGATGAACGGATAATTGCCACCAGAAAACCAATAATAATACCTATAATAACAGCAAAAAATGTTACAACTAATGTGTTTCCCAACCCTCTGACCAGATATTTATATCGATTGTCCACGATAAAATCCTGATAGAAAAGCTCTGCAAATGCTGCCATTTCACACCCACCTTCCTAAAAAAGGAGCTGCCACCAAGCCAACTTCTGTTACTTAGTCTTATCAGCCCCTCTGTTTATCGTCTTTATTTTGCTCTTACAATAATTACCTGTTTTGAAGTTGCATAAGAATCTGTAAAGTCTACATTCTTCAGACGGTCCTCTGTAACTGTCATTCCTGCAACACCGATATCTGCTTTTCCGGATGTAACTGCTGTGATAATAGAATCAAATGCCATATCCTGAATTTCCAGTTCCATTCCAAGCTTATCTGCTACCGCCTGAGCCATATCAGCATCAATTCCTGTCACCTTATCATTCTCATAATACTCATATGGAGGGAATTCTGCGTTTGTAGCCATGACCAACTTTCCATTTGATGTATCTGCATCTGCCGGAGACTCATAAGGAGTCTTACCAATCTCATCGTCAGAACCTGCATAGTTTTTCTTGATATTATCCAGAGTTCCATCTTCCTTCAGTTCTTTCAGTGCAGCGTTAATTTTTTCTTTCAGCTCTGCGTTCGACTTGTCAATGCAGATTGCATATTCCTCATCGGTAAATGCTTCATCCAGAACCTTCAGGTCGTTATTCTTCTCGACAAATACCTTTGCAGGCTCTGCATCAATAATTACACAGTCAATCTTTCCCTGTTTCAGTGCCTGCACTGCATCCGCACCTTTATTATATCTCTCTACAGTAGCTGTTCCGTCATCTTCGTAATCTGTGGAATAAATATCCCCTGTCGTTCCTGTCTGGACGCCGATTTTCTTTCCGCCCGCCTCAATATCAGCAACGCTGTTTACTGTATTCTCCGGAACCTTGCTTCCGCATGCTGCTACGGACAATACACATACTGCTGCCAGTGCAACGCTTAACAATTTCTTTTTCATCTTCCATTCCTCCTATTAAGTCATGCATAATCATACACATTATCTTAATATTCTATCATATTCAGATAAAAATTCAAGTCTATTATGCAAATATATTGCACAAATATATTGCACAATACTGCAAACACCTTACAGCAATAATGCGAATATGCTACAAGAAATCCCGCAAATATGCTGCACAAGACACTACATATGCACTGCATGAGACACCCGCATATGTACTGTGGAGATATTGCATATGTACTGTGGAGACGCTGCATACGCACTGCGCGGGACACTGCATATGTTCTGCATATATATTACACCAGACACAAACCATCTGCACATTTTATACAAGCAGCGCAGAAACAGCGAAATACAGGAATACGATAATACCAAGTACTATCCGGTAATATCCAAACACTTTGAAATCATGGTTCTTAATATACTGCATCAGGAACTTGATTGCAAAAACAGACACTCCGAATGATACTACACAGCCTAACAGCAGCAGGAATAATTCCTGCCCGGTAAACGCAAGTCCGAACTTAATCATCTTCAGCAGGCTCCATCCGAACATAACCGGGATTGCCAGAAAAAAGGTGAACTCTGCCGCCACACTTCTTGACGCTCCAACGAGCAGTCCGCCAAGGATGGTAGCTCCCGACCTGGAAGTTCCAGGAATCATCGCCAGCACCTGAAATCCTCCGATTGCAAGTACCATCGGAATACTGAGCTGAGACAGTTTCGATGCTTTCGGCGTCACACCCTCATGACGTTTTTCTATTATAATAAAGAAAATACCGTAAAGGATCAACATCGCCGCCACTACATACGCGTTCATAAAATGCTCATCCACATAATCATCAAACAACAGCCCGATTACCATCGCCGGAATTGTCGCGATGACGACCTTTACCCACAACTGAATGGTAAGCATCTTCTGTTTCTCCGTTTTCTTCGGTGAAAATGGATTCAACTTATGAAAATAGAGCATGATAACCGCCAGAATCGCTCCAAACTGAATCACTACATTAAACATTTCCACAAAATCGTGACTCAAATCCAACTGTATGAACTCTTCTACCAGAATCAAATGCCCGGTGCTGCTGATTGGCAGCCATTCTGTAATTCCTTCCACAATTCCCAATATGATAACTTTTAATGCCTCTAACATTCTTCTCCTCCTCCGAGAACATACTTTTCGATTGCTTTTGCCGCACCATCTTCATCATTCGTCCCCGTTATGTAATCCGCACACGCTTTTACTTTATCCTCTGCATTTCCCATGGCGACACCGAAACCGGCTTCCTCTAACATGACCGTATCATTATCGCCGTCCCCGATTGCCATAATCTCTTCCCGACTGATTCCAAGCAGTCCGCCAAGTGCAACCAGACCCTTGCCTTTGTTAACTCCGGCTGCATTGATTTCAATGTTGTAGCCAAGCGAACCGACAAGCGTAAGGTCTTCATGTCCGCTCAATTCCCGCCAGGCCGCCTCCCGCTCGTCCATATCTGCAAACAGAGCCTGCACCTTATCCAAATCCTGTCCTTTCCCCTGCACCAGCGCGACAACATCCTCCACCGGAACCCGGGATGTCAGAACATATTCCCACATATACGGATTGCGATGGTATCTTCCGATATGCTCCAGTTTTCCTCTATCCGCATATCCCTGCCCATCAAAATATACCTCTTGTAGCGTATCATATTTCCGAAAGATTTCCAATGCTTTTTTCGCACTTTCCCGCGGCAAAAGATGTTCAATCAGGATACTCCCCGTCTCGGTGTCCAGAATCCTTGCGCCATTTGATGTCAATGCATACCGCATCCCCGGAAATTCTCTCAATTCTTTGGGGACGCCGGTAAACGGTCTTCCTGTCGCCACCAGAACATATACGCCTTTTCTAATCGCTTTTTCAATGACCTTCTTTGTGTAAGGAGTCAATCCCTTCTTTGAATTCAGAAGTGTCCCGTCCAAATCCAGCCCTATCATTTTTATCTGCATCACTCAATTTCCTCTCTTCCATACAGCTTCATCCGGTTGCCATATACCTCTATTCTAACAAAATTTGCTTATTTCTGCAATTTATAGTATAATAGCATGGCAAACATTTAAGAAAGGAATTGAATTTATGAAATTGCATTTAAAACGCAGGCTGCAAGCAGGACTTGCACTCATCTGTACCTTTGCAATGACATTGTCGTTATCCACACCTTATATTTGTGCAGAAGACAAAGCGAGTCTGGAAAATAAGACTTCGGACTTACAATCCCAACTCAACGGAATCAATCAGGAACTTGTTGCAATCAGTAACGAGATTTACAACACTGAGATGCAGGTAACCATTACAAACAGTGAAATCCTTCGTTCTGAAGACTCATTAGCCCTTGCCCGTGAAAACGAGGCGCAGCAATATGAGAACATGAAAACCCGTATTAAATATATGTATGAAAACGGGAACTCAACCCTGCTGGAGATGCTTTTCTCCGCAGAAAACATGACCGATTTTCTGAACAAGGCAGATTTTGTACAGAACATCAGCGATTATGACCGCCAGATGTTGGACGAGCTGCGCCAGACGCAGGCAGATATTGAGAACCAACAGACCTCCTTACAGAACCAGCGGAATTCCCTTAGCGAACTGCAAAGTCAGTTGCAGGCACGTCAGTCCGAACTGGAGGCAAAGGCTGCTGCAACTTCCACCGACCTGAACGCATTTCAGGCTCAGCTTCAGCAGATTCGCAAGCAGGAGGCTGACGAAGCCGCTGCAAAGGCTGCCGCCGAGCAGGAAGCTGCCCAAAAGGCTGCCCAGCAGCAAGCGGCGCAGCAGAACACTCCATCCGGCGGCAATTCCACGGGGGGGAACTCCGGCGGTTCTATTTCAACCGGCGGCACTGTTATCGGCGGCGGTTCTTCTGTTCCTGCCGATAAAGGAGAGTTAGATATTCTCGCAGCCATCATCCAATGCGAAGCTTATCAGGAGTATAATTCAATGCTTGCTGTTGCCACCGTCATTTTGAACCGTGTCAATGATTCCCGGTTTCCAAACTCTGTCAAAGGGGTTGTATACGCAACCGGGCAGTTTGAGCCCGCATCCTCCGGCCGTCTGGATTATGTACTTAACACCGGTCCGACCCCGCTTGCTTATCAGGTAGCTCAGGATGCATTGAATGGTGCAAGGGTTGCGGAAGTTGCAGACTGTTACTATTTCCTGTATGCAGGTTCGGGACATTCCGGAATCAATATTGGGGGAAATGTATTCTTCCCACACTGGTAACCTGACTATTTTGTTTTGGGCAAAGAATTCGTCTGGGAATTCTACGCCGGGGTGTGGATGTGAAGCGGCAGCTTCCTTTTCCGCGCCTCTGCGCTCCCCCGGAAGGTTTCGTTTCACAGGAATTGCAGAGCAATTTCCCAAGGGACGAAAAAGCGGCTGATGCGTACTTACTACGATACTCAGAATCGTAGCCGGTACACATCAGCCGCTTTTTCTTCTGCCTTATATGAAATATCCGGGCAACGAGGAATCTATATGTATTTTCCACTATATCCGGCACTTAACAAAGCAATATTTGCGAACGCCTACTGATAATCTACTACATCAATCCACTTCATCAGGAAGTCTTTTTCCAGTTCATTCTGCTTTGTAAGCTGTGCTGCAGCTACAATCGGCAGCCACTGCTGTACATACTGTCTCGCAGTATCACTCTTCTGGCAGAACAGTTTCAGATATAAATCTGCCTTCTGCTGGTCTTTCAATGCAAACAACAGATAAGTCATTGCAGCATCCGCGCCTGCATTTCCCTGCGTTGCGTGCGCCCAGTCAACAATTGTCATCTTTCCGTTCTTTCCATAGATAACATTCGTCGGGTTAAAATCACCATGGCAAAGCTTATCATGCTTTGGCATACTTTCCAGCCTTGTCAGGAGCTCATATCTCGTTGTCGCATCCAAATCCTTCAGACTGTTAATCTCACGGGATAACTTATCCTTCAGCTTATTCAGCCGCGGAGACCTCTTGCTATGCATCTCTAACTGCAGATCAACGAAATCTCCCATATACTTCTCCAGATTCCTACTGTCGGCATTCATCATATCTTCCAGAGTAGTTCCGTCCTTGTACTCAATCAGCAACGCCCACTTTCCATCAACTTCTCCGACCTCTTTTACCTTCGGGATATCCAGTCCGGTTGCCTCAACTCTGGCTGTATTCAATGCCTCGTTAAACACATCAGCCTTTGGATGTCCCTTCTCAAATACCTTTGCAATCCCCTCATCGCATTTATACACTTCTTTGTAGGAACGTTTTACGATTAATTTTTTGTTTTCGAGTTTCATAAGCCATGCCTCCTGTTTGATAAATACGTTTTATTTTCTTAACTTGGCTCTATTATACACCCGTCCCTTTTAAAATGGAAGTACTTTTTGTAATTTTTTTAACAATTTTATCTTGAATATATTTATTGTTATTTATTTAACAATTTATTTTAAAAACACAGAGCCATACAAACCGGGACATTCGCCTCATCTCAAAAACAGGCAAATGTACTGCGCATCATCACACGCAGTGTGTTTTTATGGTATAGAAAGTTCGCAGAACTTTCTATACCATAAAACATACCCTCAGCGGGCAAAGGACATATGTCCTTTGCCCGCTGAGGGTATCATCACTGTAATGAAAAATTATTTACCGTAATAACATTTCAGATAGATTTCTTTCATCTCTTTCATCAACGGATATCTCGGGTTTGCTCCTGTACACTGGTCATTAAATGCCTGTTCTACCATGTCATCCAATGTATCGAGGAAATATTTCTCATCGATACCATACTCTTTGATTGTCTTCTTGATACCGATTGTTTCTTTCAGCTCTTCCAGTTTTGCGATAAAGTTCTCAAATACTTCTTCGTCTGTATTTCCCTTACATCCAGCAAAACGTCCCAATTCTGCGTATCTTGCAAGAGCGTGTGGATACTGGTACTGTGAGAATGTTCCCATCTTAGTCGGAACTTCTGCTGCATTGTAACGCATTACTTCTGTCAGGATTACCGCATTAGCAACACCATGTGGCAGGTGATGGAACGCACCCAGTTTGTGAGCCATAGAATGGTTCAGTCCAAGGAATGCATTTGCGAACGCCATACCGGCCATACAAGATGCATTTGCCATTTCCTCACGTGCCTTCGGGTCATTTGCACCGTTTTCGTATGCAGAAGGAAGATTCTCAAATACCATCTTAACAGCCTTCATAGCAAGACCGTCTGTGTAATCTGTAGCCATGATGGAAACATATGCCTCGATTGCATGTGTCATTACATCAATACCTGATGCGCTTGTAAGTCCCTTCGGCTGTGTCATCATATTATCGACATCAACAATTGCCATATTCGGCAGCAATGCGTAGTCAGCGATTGGCCATTTTACACCTGTATCTGCATCTGTAATGATTGCAAATGGTGTTACTTCGGAACCTGTTCCTGAAGATGTAGGAATTGCTACAAAGTAAGCTTTCTCTCCCATCTTAGGGAATGTAAATACTCTCTTACGGATATCCATGAAGTCCATAGCCATATCTTCAAAGTTTGCTTCCGGATGCTCGTACATTACCCACATAATCTTAGCAGCGTCCATTGCTGAACCACCACCAAGTGCGATAATTGTATCCGGCTCAAATGCTCTCATCTGGTCAACACCCTTACGTGCACACTGCAGTGTCGGGTCTGGCGCTACCTCGAAGAAACAGGTATGCTGGATTCCCATCTCGTCCAGTTTTTCCTCGATTGGCGCTACATATCCGTTCTTGTACAAGAAAGAGTCCGTTACGATAAATGCTTTCTTCTTGTGCATTACTGTTCCCAATTCATCCAGTGCAACCGGCATACATCCTTTCTTGAAGTATACCTTTTCAGGTGTTCTGAACCAAAGCATATTCTCTCTCCTCTCAGCAACAGTCTTAATGTTCAGCAGATGTTTTACTCCAACGTTCTCAGATACGGAGTTTCCTCCCCATGAACCACATCCCAGTGTAAGAGACGGAGCCATCTTGAAGTTGTACAGGTCTCCGATACCACCCTGAGAAGAAGGTGTATTAATCAGTACACGGCAGGTTTTCATTGCTGCTGCATGTTTTGCGATTTTCTCTGTCTGTGCCGGATTTATGTACAGAGAAGATGTATGTCCGTATCCGCCGTCAGCTACAAGGCGTTCCGCCTTTGCAATTGCTTCATCAAATGTTTTTGCCCGGTACATACCAAGTACAGGAGATAATTTTTCATGGGCAAATTCTTCTGAAATATCTACAGACTCTACTTCACCAATCAGAATCTTTGTATCTTCCGGAACTTTTACGCCTGCAAGCTGTGCAATCTCAAAAGCAGATTTTCCAGGTATCTTGCTGTTCAGCGCACCATTGATGATAATGGTCTTGCGGACTTTGTCAAGTTCCTCACCTTTTTTAAGGAAGTAGCATCCGCGGTATTCAAATTCTTTTTTAACTTCGTCATAAACACTGTCTAATACAGTTACAGACTGCTCAGATGCACAAATCATACCATTGTCAAATGTTTTGGAATGGATGATAGAGTTAACTGCCATCTTGATATCTGCCGTGTCATCAATGATAACCGGTGTATTTCCTGGTCCTACACCAAGTGCCGGTTTTCCTGAAGAATAAGCTGCTTTCACCATTCCCGGACCACCTGTTGCAAGGATGATGTCAGCATTTTTCATTACTGTATTTGTCAGTTCAAGTGACGGTACATCAATCCATCCGATGATTCCCTCCGGTGCACCGGCTTTCACTGCTGCATCCAGAACAACCTTTGCTGCTGCGATTGTACATGCCTTTGCAGCCGGATGTGGGCTGATAATAATTGCATTTCTTGTCTTCAGGCAAATCAATGTCTTAAAGATTGCGGTAGATGTCGGGTTTGTTGTAGGGATAACTGCTGCAACAAGTCCGATAGGCTCAGCAACTTTTTTGATTCCGTATGCTGTATCTTCCTCAATAACCCCACATGTTTTTGTATTTTTATATGCATTGTAAATATACTCTGCTGCGTAATGGTTTTTAATAACCTTATCTTCAACGATACCTCTCTGAGTCTCCTCAACAGCCATCTTTGCAAGCGGGATACGCTGTTTATTAGCTGCCATAGCTGCTTCGTAGAAAATCTTATCTACCTGCTCCTGGCTGAAAGTTGCGAATATTTTCTGTGCTTCACGCATTGCCTTCATTTTGGCTTCAAGTGCCTCTACGCTGTCAACGACCTCAGGTATTGTTACCTCTTTCTTCTTTGCCATTTCAATCTTTCCTCCTGCAATTGAATGTTTTTCTTTTTTTCAATTACAAGTATACATTTTCGTTAAATATTTGTCAATAGCATTTTGTTAAAATATTAACGTTGGTCATTTGACATCCTTTGTCATTTTTGCACAAAAAAGAGTGAACACTTTTGTCTTCACTCTTTCCGCATTCTTATTGAATAAAACCTAATTAAACTAACTCAATCAGTACTTCCATCGCTGCATCACCTTTACGCTGGCCGATTTTTACAATTCTTGTATAACCACCATTGCGGTCTGCATACTTTGGAGCAATCTCTGAGAAAAGCTTTTCAGCTACATCTACAGATTTTGTATTTTTCTTTTTGCCTGCTGCTGTCTTCGGAACATCAGTTACAGTGTAGAGAACTTTGTTCATTTCTCTTCTTGCATGAAGTCTGCTAGGCATATCTTTTTTGATTGTCTTATCAACTTCATCGTAAACTGTTACTTTCTTTCCATCAACAACTTCTTTTACTCTCTTACCATCTTTGTCCTTGCGGGCAACTTTGGCTTTTACGGTAACCTCTTCGAAGTTATCCTTCTCTCTTACGGCAAGCGCAATCAGCTTTTCAGCTTCTTTACGGATTTCTTTTGCTTTTGCTTCTGTTGTAATAATCTTACCATTGTTCAGCAGAGCTGTTACCTGATTCCTGATTAAGGCTTTTCTCTGAGCAGATGTTCTGCCGAGTTTTCTATACTTTGCCATTATTCTTATCCTCCATCTTATACATTTGGTTATGCGTCTTCGGGCTTATTAATCAAATGCTTTGTCCACGCACATCGGGCTTACCGGACAAATATCTAATATTAAGCACTCCAGCCTACTCTTCGCCAGAATTAAGCTCAAGTCCAAGTTCCTTAAGCTTAGCAAGTACTTCTTCCAAGGACTTGCGTCCAAGATTACGCACTTTCATCATATCTTCTGATGTTTTATTTGTAAGTTCTTCAACTGTGTTGATTCCTGCTCTCTTCAAACAGTTGTAGGAACGTACCGACAACTCCAGTTCGTCGATGCTCATCTCAAGAACTTTCTCTTTCTCGTCATCTTCTTTCTCAATCATGACTTCAGCAGCCTGCGCTACTTCTGATAAATCAATGAAAAGTTTCAGATGCTCGCTAAGTACCTTTGCCGCAAGGCTTACAGCCTCGTCCGGAAGCAAAGTACCCTTTGTCCATACATCCAGTGTCAGCTTATCATAATCCGTAACCTGACCTACACGCGTATTTTCTACCGTCATGTTTACACGCTCAACCGGAGTATATACAGAGTCAATCGGAATTACACCAATCGGTAAATCGTCACTCTTGTTCTTGTCTGCGCTCACGTATCCTCTGCCTTTTGTAATTGTAAGTTCCATATACAACTTGCTGTCCTTGCCGCCGCTTAAAGTAGCAATGACCTGCTCAGGATTCATAATCTCAATATCAGAGTCTGCCTGGATATCGGCGCCTGTTACAACACCCTCTCCTTCAAATTCGATATAAGCAGTCTTCACTTCGTCAGATTCGGATGTATTCTTGATTGCAAGGGATTTCAGATTCATGATAATCTCTGCCACATCTTCTTTTACACCCGGAATGGAACTGAATTCATGCAGAACCCCGTCAATCTTTACGGAACTTACGGCAGCTCCCGGAAGAGAAGAAAGCATGATTCTTCTCATGGAGTTACCAAGTGTAATCCCGTATCCTCTCTCCAGAGGTTCTACGACAAATCTTCCATATTTTTTATCTTCTGAAATATCAGTAATTTCAATATTCGGTTTATTAAAATCAAACACTACACAGACCCTCCTTATGGGTTCAAATATGTTGAGGGATACGATATCAATTCCAGTTATTATTTAGAATATAACTCGACAATCAGCATCTCGTCAACCGGAACATCGATAGCTTCTCTCTTAGGAAGTTCCTTTACTTCACCTTTCAGGTTCTCTGCATCAACTTCCAGCCAGTCAGGAATCATGTTTCCGCCTGTTACTTCGAGAATATCTTTGTATCTCTGGCTTCCTTTGTGTTTTTCTTTGATTTCAATTACATCTCCTGCCTTTACAAGGTAAGATGGGATATTTACCTGCTTGCCGTTTACAAGTACATGTTTGTGGTCAACAATCTGTCTTGCTTCTTTTCTTGTTCTTGCGAATCCCATACGGAACATTACGTTGTCCAGTCTGGATTCCAGAAGAATCATCAGGTTCTCACCTGTCATACCTTCCTGCTGCTTTGCTTTTGCATAGTAGTTTCTGAAAGGTTTCTCTAATACACCATAGATAAATTTTGCTTTCTGTTTCTCACGTAACTGGAGACCATACTCGCTCATTTTTCTATTCGATCTTTTTAACTGTCTGTTAGATTTTTTATTAATTCCTAAATAGATTGGGTCCATACCTAATGAACGGCATCTTTTAAGAACTGGGACTCTATTTACTGCCATATTTCGCTTCCTCCTGATTTTTTCTATAATTAAGGTAGTTCTTCAAAACCAAGCCTGAAATTCCTCCGCCAAGTTCCGAAGAAGATCCACACTGACCTCAGGCCACTCTAAACAGCTAGCCTGCGCTAAGTGCTCTGTCCTTAGACTCTTCTACGTTTCGGTGGACGGCATCCGTTGTGCGGTACCGGAGTAACGTCCTTGATACTTACAACATCAATTCCGCAAGCCTGCAATGCACGGATTGCTGCTTCTCTTCCTGAACCAGGTCCTTTTACGAATACATCTACAGTCTTCAGACCATGAACTAATGCTGCCTTAGCTGCTGTCTCAGCCGCCATCTGTGCTGCATATGGAGTAGATTTCCTTGAACCTCTAAATCCCAGACCGCCTGCACTTGCCCATGAAAGAGCATTTCCCTGTGCATCTGTTAATGTTACGATTGTATTATTAAAAGATGACTGAATATGAGCCTGTCCTCGTTCAACGTTTTTCTTGACACGTTTCTTTGTTACTTTTTTTGCAACTTTCTTTGCCATTTAAACTAACCTACTTTCTTAATTTCTCAATTATTTTTTCTTGTTTGCTACAGTTCTCTTAGGACCTTTACATGTTCTTGCGTTTGTCTTAGTCTTCTGTCCACGTACCGGAAGTCCTTTTCTGTGACGGATTCCACGATAGCATCCGATTTCTTTCAATCTCTTGATGTTTAACTGAATCTCTCTTCTGAGGTCACCTTCTACAACCTGTGTTGCGTCGATAACTTCACTGATTTTCTTTACATCTTCACTTGTCAAATCTCTTACACGAGTGCTTGGATCAATTCCTGCCTCTGCTAAGATACGGTTCGCACTTGTTCTTCCAATTCCATAAATATAAGTTAAACCGATTTCTACACGTTTGTCTCTTGGTAAGTCTACACCTGCAATACGAGCCATGTGTCTTTCCTCCATTTTGAATCATTTTTAATATTGTCCTAAACTGGGGCCGTAAACACTTGACGAGGTCTTTCACGGGTTTCCTGTGAACGCCGATTCCGTATACCTTGTGGGGTTCTCCCAAACCTGATGCCAGGAATCTTCCTCTGCCTCTGGTATTTCTCAGCCCAGACGCATATACTCACGTATATACGTCCTTTCCCGGTACGTCATCCGAACGCAGCCTTCCGGGTATTATAAGCAATATACAATTGCATTCTGACAGTTCTTGCAAACCGGATTTCCTGCTGTGAATGACAGTCCATCCCTCGGTCAGATGCTGTGAACACCGGCTCTAACGGTACCCTAGATAGATGCCTGATGTATCCTTACTGTATATTAAACAGGTGCACACACCTCCTGGCGTGTCCCCTGTCAGCCGCCTAATTCATTAACACAATTTCGACACCTGTTTTCCGGTATTTTCACTGGGAAGTCCGAATCACCAAATCCGAAAAAACTTCTCCAAACGCCTTCAAACAAGCCTTGCACTAACCTCAGACTGTACTGAACAGCCCGCTTCCGCTAAGTGCCTAGCCCTGTCTCTGTTTGTGCTTCGGATTTTCGCAGATTACTCTGATACTTCCTTTTCTCTTAATAATCTTGCATTTTTCACAAATTGGTTTTACTGATGATCTAACCTTCATGTCAAATCCTCCTTCCATCCTTTGCTGAAACTTTGGTCACTTCGTTTTTGGGCACACCTATCCAAAAACAACCACTTCATAGTATAACACCAAGTGTCATTCAAAGTCAACACCTTTTTTATTTATCTCTCCAAACAATTCTTCCCTTGCTGAGGTCATATGGAGACATTTCCAGTGTTACCTTGTCTCCTGGTAAAATCTTAATGAAATTCATACGGAGTTTTCCGCTGATATGCGCAAGAACGATGTGGCCATTTTCGAGCTCTACCTTGAACATTGCGTTTGGAAGTTTTTCAACTACGACTCCTTCAATTTCGATTACGTCAGCTTTTGACATATTAAATCCTCCCGTGCTTTTCGCACTTTACTACTTTAACAATACTCTCTGATTGTCTTTCTGATTACTTCGTCATCCGATACAGACGCGCATCTCTTCTTATATATAATCTGTACGTGGCGTCTGTTCTTTTTTTTCAGATTGCTGACGGAGCGTCTCTCCCCGTCAGCCAGATATACATATTCATCATTGACAGAAATTATGACATATATACAGTCTTTATCCCGTCCCGCTTTTGATTTTGCAAGCATTCCCGGTTCCATCAACATCGGTCTATTCTCCCAGAATCTTTACAATCTCTCCAAACACATCATTGATATCAATTGTGCCATCGACTTCCTTCAGAATACCGGATTTTGTATAATATTCAATCAGCGGCTGTGTCTGCTCATGGTATACGCCAAGACGCTTTGTTACCGTCTCCGGCTTGTCATCATCCCTGAGTATCAGTGTTCCGCCGCATTTATCACAGATGCCCTCTTCTTTTGTAGGCGCATATACTAAATGATATGTAGATCCGCAGTCCACACATGCTCTTCTTCCTGACATACGCCTTACAATATTTTCATCCGGTACTTCTACATTAATTGCATAATCTACTTTCTGGTTTAACTCTGAAAGAGCCTTATCCAATGCCTCTGCCTGCGGGATTGTTCTCGGAAAGCCATCCAGCACATATCCATTCGTACAATCATCCTGATTCACACGGTCTACCACAAGATCGACAACCAGCTCGTCCGGAACCAGCAGGCCCTTATCCATATAAGTCTTGGCTTTCTGCCCAAGTTCCGTACCATTTTTAATATTTGCCCTGAAAATATCCCCCGTAGAAATATGCGGAATCTGATATTTTTCTGAGATTTTCTTTGCCTGTGTACCTTTTCCTGCTCCTGGAGCACCTAACATAATAATTTTCATATCATATACCTCCGAATAGCACATTAACCCGCCGTACTTATCCCCAAAAGGGCAAAGCACAACGAGCTAACTATTTTAATTAGTATCCAAGAAAACTGTTCTTCATAGAACCGCCCTTGGCATTCAAAAATCCTGTGTAGTTTCGTACCAACATCTGGGATTCAATCTGTTTGAGTGTCTCAAGTACGACGCCCACAATAATAATAATTGATGTACCGCCGAATGAAACATTTGCGCCAAATACTCCATTAAAGAAATATGGGATAACCTGTACAATTATCAGTCCACATGCACCGATAAAGATAATATAATTCAAAATCTTTGTCAGGTATTCCACGGTTGGTTTTCCCGGGCGGATCCCTGGGATAAAACCGCCGCTTTTCTTCATGTTGTTTGCAATTTCCAACGGGTTGAATGTAATCGATGTATAAAAATATGCGAAGAAAATTGTAAGTACGATATAAACAACCAGTCCGATTGAATATATTAAATTATCCGGATCACACCAGTTATTAGAATTCATCGCCCTTAAAATATGGCTTCCGATTCCGCTGCCGTTGCCTTTTCCGAGGAACTGCGCAATGACAATCGGGAACTGCATCAGTGAAGATGCGAAAATAACCGGAATGACACCTGCTGTATTTACTTTCAGCGGAATGTGCGTCGATTGTCCTCCGTACGTTTTTCTTCCCTGAACCTTCTGTGAATACTGTACTGCGATTCTTCTCTCACCGCTCTGCAGGACAACTACAAAAACGATGACAACAAGAATTACTGCGGCAATAATTGCAGCAGAAAGCAAACCTTTGGCAAGTGTCTTGCCCTTGATAAACTGCTCATACAGTGTTACAAAATCACTTGGTACTCTGGAAATAATATTAATCAGAAGTACAATGGAAATACCATTTCCGACACCTTTTTCCGTGATACGCTCCCCAATCCACATAAGGAATGCAGAACCGGCAGTCAGCGTACATACAACAATTGCAGCATTTACAAAATTGTATTCAACCAGCAGTCCCTGCCGTCCGAATCCAATTGCCATTGCAGTAGACTCAATCAGTGCAAGCGCTACAGTCACATAACGGGTAATTGCTGCGATTTTCTTTCTTCCATCTGCGCCATCCTTCTGCATCTCTTCCAATTTTGGAATTGCGATTGTCAGAAGCTGCATAATAATAGAAGATGTGATGTACGGTGTAATGCTCAGGGCAAACACCGACATCTGGGTAAAGGAACCTCCGGTAAATGCATCAAAAAAATTGAATGCATCTCCGGTCTGGTTCGCGAAAAAATTCTGAATGTAGGTTGGATCCACACCTGGTGTCGGCAGTTCGGAACCAAGTCTAACAACGACAAGCATCAAAAACGTGTATAGAAGCCTCTTGCGAACATCTTCTACTTTAAATGCTCTCCGCACTGTATCTAGCATTAGATCACCTCTGCTTTTCCACCAAGTGACTCAATCTTTTCAGCCGCTTTTGCACTGAATGCATTCGCCTGAACTGTGAGCTTCTTAGTAAACTCTCCATTTCCAAGAATTTTTACACCATCTTTAGGATTCTTTACAATTCCGTTCTCAATCAATGTCTCAACGGAAACTGTTGCGCCATCTTCAAATACTTCCAATGCGCTCAGGTTGATGCCAACGATTTCTTTTGAGTTTCTGCAAGTGAAACCTCTCTTTGGCAATCTTCTGTATAAAGGCATCTGACCACCTTCAAAGCCCGGTCTTGGAGCTCCTGAACGAGCTTTCTGACCCTTGTGGCCCTTACCAGCCGTCTTACCATTTCCAGAACCATGTCCACGGCCTCTTCTGAAATTATCACTCTGTTTAGAACCGTCTGCCGGTCTTAAGTTTGATAAGTCCATGATATTACCTCCTTATCGATTTATATTTTACGCTTCTTCTTCAACTTTCACTAAATGTCTAACCTGCTGTACCATACCTCTTGTTGCTGCATTATCCGGTAATACAACTGTTTTGTTCAGCTTTTTCAGTCCCAAAGCTTCTACAGTTTTTCTATGCTTTGGTATAGCACCGATAGTAGACTTAACCAGTGTAACTTTTAAATTTGCCATTAAACTTTACCTCCTATTAGCCCACAATCTCTTCTACTGATTTACCACGAAGTTTCGCAACAACTTCCGGAGTTTTCACTCCCTTAAGACCCTCGATAGTAGCAAGTACTACGTTCTGTTTGTTGTTAGAACCTAATGATTTTGTACGGATATTCTTGATTCCTGCCATCTCGATAACCGCACGTGCCGGACCTCCGGCGATAACTCCAGTACCTTCCGGAGCTTTCTTCAGCAGTACAGAAGCGCTTCCAAATTTACCGATAACATCATGTGTTACACTATCATTCTCGTCAAGTGAAACTTCAATCAGTTTCTTTGTTGCATCTTCTTTTCCTTTGCGGATAGCTTCCGGGATTTCAGTAGCTTTTCCTAAACCTGCACCAACATGGCCTTTTCCGTCGCCTACAACTACTAAAGCTGTGAATCTCATGTTACGACCACCTTTTACGACCTTGGTAACACGTTTGATTGATACCACTTTTTCTTCTAACTCTAACTGACTAGCATCAATACGTTCCTGTCTCATATGTGTTCTCCCTTCCTAGAAATTCAGTCCAGCTTCTCTGGCTGCGTCTGCTAATGCTTTGATTTTTCCCTGATAAATGAATCCACCTCTGTCGAAGACTACGTCTGTGATTCCTTTTGCTTTTGCCTTCTCAGCGATTACTTTTCCAAGATATGCTGCCGCATCAACGTTGTTCGTTTTCTCAAGTTCTGCTTTCACGTCTTTCTGAAGAGTGGAAGCTGCAACCAGAGTGTTTCCAACTGTGTCGTCGATAATCTGTGCATACATATGATTATTACTTCTAAACACTGCCAAGCGTGGTCTTTCAGCAGTTCCGCTGAAACGGTTACGCAATTTCATGTGTTTTTTTCTACGAATTTCAACTCTTGATTTCTTACTAACCATTATTCACACCCTCCTTAATTATTTCTTACCAGTCTTACCAACTTTACGTCTGATAACTTCATCAGCATACTTGATACCTTTTCCTTTGTAAGGTTCCGGTCTTCTCTTATCTCTGATTTCAGCAGCGTACTGGCCAACTTTTTCTTTGCTGATACCTTTTACGGTAATCTTGTTCTGTCCTTCCAGAACAGTCTCGATACCTTCCGGATCAATCATCTCTACCGGATGTGAATATCCAAGGTTCAATGTCAGTTTATTTCCTGACTTGGAAGCTCTGTAACCAACACCGTTTACTTCCAGAACTTTCTCATATCCGTCTGTAACACCGACAACCATATTGTTAATCAATGTTCTTGTCAGACCATGAAGAGATTTCATTCTCTTTAAGTCGTTCGGTCTTGTTACGATGACTTCCTCGCCTTCCTGTTTGATTTCCATTTCAACCGGAAGCTCTTTTGTAAGAGTTCCTTTCGGACCTGTAACGGTCACAACATTATTCTCAGCAATCTCAACTTTCACTCCGGCTGGGATTGTGATTGGCAGTCTTCCTATACGTGACATACCTTTGTCCTCCTGTTAACTTAAATTCTCGGAGCGGATACTCAAGCCCGCTCTGTTTTCAGTTGCTGTGAGCACTTAATGAGGTATTTTCGAATTTAGTGCGAACGTACACCCAGTCCTCTTGGTGAGGTTCTTTCGAACCTAGTGGCTGTGGTGTTTCCGCCTTCCTCATGCTCTTCTATAAATGGTCAGTGTCTACCATACAAATGCAAGAACCTCTCCGCCTACGCCAAGTTTTCTTGCTTCTTTATCTGTAATAACACCCTTATTTGTTGAAACAATAGCTGTTCCAAGTCCGCCAAGTACCTTCGGCATATCTTCGCTGTTTGCATATACGCGAAGACCTGGTTTGGAAATTCTCTTCAGACCGGAGATAACTTTCTCGTTCTTATCCGCACCGTATTTCAATGTGATATGAATTGTCTTAAAATTTCCATCTTCTACGATATCATATTTTACAATGTATCCTTCATCAAGAAGAATATCAGCAATCGCGATTTTCATCTTTGATGCAGGTACATCAACTGTATCATGTTTAGCAGTATTTGCATTACGGATTCTAGTAAGCATATCTGCGATTGGATCACTCATAGTCATGGATTGATGTCCTCCTATTCTTTACTCATTACAATCATTTACTGGTGTTCAGTGCCTACCAGCTTGCCTTTTTAACTCCCGGAATCTCACCTTTGTATGCCAATTCACGGAAGCAGATACGGCAGATACCATATTTTCTTAAATATGCATGTGGACGTCCACAAATTCTGCAGCGGCTGTATTCTCTTGTGGAGAATTTCGGCGCGCGCTGCTGTTTGATTTTCATTGATGTCTTAGCCATGAATTTCCCTCCTTACTTAGTAAATGGCATATTGAACTGAGTCAATAATTCACGTGCTTCTTCGTCAGTCTTAGCTGTTGTAACGAAAATTACATCCATACCTCTGACTTTGTCTACTTTATCGTACTCGATTTCAGGGAAAATCAACTGCTCCTTGATTCCAAGTGCGTAATTTCCTCTTCCGTCAAATGCGTTAGGATTTACACCTCTAAAGTCACGTACACGAGGAAGTGCAAGGTTGATCAGACGATCAACGAACTCGTACATTCTTTCTCCTCTTAAAGTAACTTTACATCCGATTGGCATACCTTCTCTGATTTTGAAGTTCGCCACGGAGTTCTTTGCTCTTGTCAGGACTGCTTTCTGTCCGGAGATTTTCTCCATATCAGCTACAGCAGATTCCAAAACTTTTGCGTTATCTTTTGCTTCGCCGACACCCATGTTAATTACAACTTTATCCAGTTTCGGCACTTCCATAATATTTTTATATCCGAATTTTTTAATCATTGCATCCATGATTTCATTCTGATACTGTTCTTTCAGTCTACTCAACGTTTAAGTCCTCCTTCCTTAAATTAGTCAATTACTTCGCCTGTTGATTTTGCAACACGAACCTTTTTATCTCCGTCCATCTTGAATCCAACCCTTGTAGCTTTTCCTTTGTGCACATACATCACGTTAGAAATGTCGATTGGCCCTTCCTGATGGATGATTCCGCCGTTCTGGTTAGCAGCGCTTGGTTTTGTGTGCTTTGTCAGCATATTGACACCTTCAACGAGAACTTTTCCGTCTTTCTGATTAACGGCAATCACTTTGCCTTCTTTGTCTTTATCTCTACCGGCGATAACCTTAACTGTGTCGCCTTTTTTGATTTTCATAGTTGACATTCTCGGCACCTCCCTACAGTACTTCCGGAGCTAAGGATACGATCTTCATAAAATGTTTCTCTCTCAGCTCTCTGGCTACTGGTCCAAAAATACGTGTTCCACGTGGATTCAAATCGTCTTTTATAATTACAGCAGCATTTTCGTCAAATCTGATATAAGAACCGTCTTTACGACGGGCACCTTTAACAGTACGAACAACTACAGCTTTCACAACGTCACCTTTTTTCACAACGCCGCCTGGTGTTGCATCTTTAACAGTCGCAACGATCACATCTCCGATATTGGCATATCTTCTTGTAGAACCGCCAAGTACACGGATACACAGTAATTCTTTAGCGCCTGTGTTGTCTGCTACTTTAAGTCTACTTTCCTGTTGTATCATGCAGGTAAACCTCCTCCAATATATATTAGCTGAAATCTCTTCATCCAGCAACTCTCTCTACATATATGCGGGCAATTATTTTGCCCTCTCCATAATCTCAACAAGTCTCCATCTTTTGTTCTTAGACAGCGGTCTTGTTTCCATAACTCTTACTGTATCTCCAATGTTGCACTCGTTGTTCTCATCGTGGGCCTGCAGTTTATAAGTTCTCTTAACGATTTTCTTATAAAGTGGATGCTTAACGTGGTCTTCAACTGCTACAACAATTGTCTTATCCATTTTATCGCTGACAACCTTGCCAACGCGAACTTTTCTTAAATTTCTCTCTTCCACAGTTGCTACTCCTTTCAAATTGTTTTCGTCTGATAAGGAAGTTCCTTTCGCCGGGCTCGTATGGATGATACATCCTCGCTTTGCTCGGAGTATCTGCCTTCACACTAGGCTTAATATTACTTCGCCAAGTGTTCAGTGTATCACCAATCCCAAGGAACGACCTCGCACTAAGTTCAATAATAGCTCACTAAGCGCTTTCGGCCTACGCCCTTTCGGTCTCTGTAATCATTGTCTGAATACGTGCAATATTTTTTCTTACTTCCTTAATTCTGCTTGTATTGTCAAGCTGGTTTGTCGCATTCTGGAATCTCAGGTTAAAAAGCTCTTTCTTAGCAGCTACTAATTCTTCATTCAATTCCTCTGCGGATTTTCCTCTTAATTCGTTCACAAATGTATTAATTTTCACTGTTATCACCGCCTTCTAATTCTGCGCGAGAAACGATTTTGCATTTGCAAGGTAATTTGTGCATTGCAAGACGAAGTGCCTCTCTGGCTACTTCCTCAGGTACTCCTGCGATTTCGAACATTACACGGCCTGGTTTCACTACTGCTACCCAGTACTCCAATGCTCCCTTACCACTACCCATACGAGTTTCTGCTGGTTTTGCTGTTACCGGTTTATCTGGGAATATTTTAATCCAAACTTTACCACCACGTTTGATATAACGAGTCATAGCGACACGGGCTGCCTCGATCTGGTTAGAACGAATCCAGCATGGCTCAGTTGCAACGATACCATATTCACCATATGAAATCGTGTTACCTCTGAGGGCTTTGCCCTTCATAGTACCACGGAACTGTTTACGACGTTTTACTCTTTTTGGCATTAACATTATTTATCGCTCCCTTCCTTTTCAGCCTTAGTCGGAAGAACTTCGCCTTTGTAAATCCAAACCTTTACACCGACTTTTCCGTAAGTTGTGTCAGCTTCTGCGAATCCATAATCAATGTCAGCTCTCAGTGTCTGAAGCGGGATTGTTCCTTCGCTGTAGAACTCTGTACGAGCCATATCAGCCCCGCCGAGACGTCCGGATACGGAAGTCTTTACACCGAGCGCTCCGGATTTCATTGTTCTTGACATACAGGATTTCATAGCACGTCTGAATGAAATACGGTTCTCAAGCTGCTGTGCAATATTTTCAGCTACAAGCTGTGCATCTTTATCCGGTCTTTTGACCTCTTTGATATCAACGATCAGCTTTTTGTCTGTGAACTGTGCAAGTTCAGCTTTTACTTTCTCGATTTCAGCTCCGCCTTTACCGATTACTACACCAGGCTTCGCTGTATATACGACAATTTTTACACGATCAGATGCTCTTTCGATTTCAATTTTTGAAATTCCGGCACTGTATAATCTTTTCTTCAAAAATTTTCTGATTGCATGGTCTTCTACCAGGTTGTCTGCAAAATCTTTTTCAGCATACCACTTGGAATCCCAGTCTTTAATAACTCCGACTCTTAAGCCATGAGGATTAACTTTCTGTCCCATTGTGTTCCTCCTTATCTTTCATTCAGCACGATTGTGATGTGGCTCATTCTCTTCTCGATTCTATAAGCTCTACCCTGTGCTCTTGGTCTGATTCTCTTCATTGTCGGTCCTTTATTTGCGTAACACTCTTCAATATAAAGGTTTTCGGCACTCATACCGTTGTTATTCTCAGCGTTTGCAATTGCTGATTTCAATAATTTTTCTATCACACTTGAAGCGTATCTTGGGTTGTAAGCTAAAATACCAAGTGCTGTCTGTACATCCTTACCTCTGATGGCATCCAATACGAAACATGCTTTCTGAACAGATACTCTAGCGTAAGAAATCTTTGCTGATGGTCTTGTATCTTTCTGTGCATTTCTCTCTCTCTTGATTTGGGATCTATGTCCTTTAGCCATGGATGAACCCTCCTTTCGAAATATGTTAATCTATTATCTAACTTTTGACTTCTTCTCGTCTTTTCCATGTCCTCTGTATGTTCTTGTTGCAACGAACTCTCCGAGTTTGTGTCCAACCATATCTTCTGTAACATATACAGGCACATGCTTTCTTCCGTCATGTACGGCAAATGTATGACCTACAAATGACGGGAAGATTGTAGAACGACGTGACCATGTCTTAATAACTGATTTATCACCTGCAGCGTTCATAGCGTCTACTTTTTTCAGTAAGCTTTCGTCTGCGAATGGTCCTTTTTTAAGTGAGCGAGCCATAGGTTCTAACCTCCTTGTAAACTAATTATTTGATTGCTTTACCGTCTCTTCTTCTTACAATCAGCTTGTTAGAAGCTTTGTTTTTCTTACGTGTCTTAAGACCAAGTGCCGGTTTACCCCAAGGTGTGCATGGACCCGGACGTCCGATACTTGTCTTACCTTCACCACCACCGTGCGGATGGTCGTTCGGGTTCATAACGGAACCACGTACTGTAGGTCTGATACCCATGTGACGCTTACGACCTGCTTTACCAATGTTAATCAGGTTGTGCTCTCCGTTTCCTACAACGCCAACAGATGCTCTACAGATAATAGGCACCATTCTCATCTCTCCTGACGGAAGTCTAAGTGTTGCGTATTTTCCTTCTTTCGCCATCAACTGTGCGCTGTTTCCTGCTGAACGTACAAGCTGTCCGCCTTTTCCCGGATAAAGCTCAATGTTGTGGATTTGTGTACCAACCGGAATATTAGCAAGCGGCAGGCAGTTTCCTACTCTGACCTCTGCTGTCTCACCGTTCATAACTGTCATTCCGACCTTCAGTCCTTCCGGAGCAAGGATATATGCTTTCTCGCCGTCTGCGTAGCAGATAAGCGCGATATTAGCTGTTCTGTTCGGATCATACTCGATGCCGATTACAGTTGCCGGAATTCCGTCTTTCTTTCTCTTGAAGTCTATGATTCTATATTTCTTTTTAGCTCCGCCTCCGCGGTGTCTTACTGTAATTTTACCCTGACTGTTGCGACCGGCTGTTCTCTTCTTGGAATCCAGCAAGGATTTCTCCGGAGTTGTCTTCGTAATTTCAGAGAAATCAGAGCCAGTCATCTGTCTTCTGGAAGGTGTATATGGGTTATATGTTTTGATTCCCATTACTGTCTCTCCTTTCATTTGCCCTAATTATTAGTTTCACGGATTTGCACCGTCTATTCTTGATTGCTATCATGTATCACGATGATTGATACAATGTATCGCGATGGATATCAGGTTCGCTTCACCAGGCTCGGCAGAACCTCACCAAGGTTGCGCGAACGGGTCCCGACTAAAACTCAAGCTGCGTCTCCGACCTGCTTTCGTTAAGTCTACAGCCCCTCGAAAATCTCGATATCTGCGCTATCCTCTGTTAACTGTACAATAGCCTTCTTTGTCTTAGCAGTTTTTCCGAATGTCATTCCACGTCTCTTGCTTTTTCCGTCAAGATTCATTGTGTTAACGCTCTTAACTTTTGTTCCTGTGAACATTTTCTCAACTGCTTCTTTTACCTGAGACTTTGTAGCTTCTGTGTGTACAAGGAATGTGTATTTCTTGTCAGCCATAAGCTCCATGCTTTTCTCAGTAATTACCGGTTTCAGAATAACGTCATAATACTGAATGTTTGCCATTATGCGTACACCTCCTCGATAGTTGCAACAGCAGCTTTCGTTGCGATTACTGTGTTGTATTTTAAGATGTCGTATACATTAATTGTATTTGTCTTTGCAGTCTTAACGTCTGCGATATTTCTTGCAGAAATCTCAACGTTTGTATTCCCGTCTTCCAGAACAACAAGTGCTTTGTTCACATTCAGATTGTTCAGGACTTCCTGGAATTTCTTTGTCTTGATTTCATCAAAGTTCAGCTCGTCAATTACGATGAACTTGTTCTCTTCTACTCTTGAAGTAAGAGCAGACTGCAGGGCAGCTCTCTTTTCTTTTCTATTCATTTTGAAAGAGTAATCTCTCGGTACCGGAGCAAATACAACTCCGCCGCCTGTCCACTGTGGAGCTCTTGTTGAACCCTGTCTTGCATGACCGGTTCCTTTCTGTCTCCATGGTTTTCTTCCGCCGCCGGAAACTTCAGAACGTGTTTTTGCTTTCTGTGTTCCCTGACGATTATTTGCAAGCTGGCTTACAACTGCCATGTGTACAAGATGTTCATTAACCTCAACACCAAATACAGCATCATTCAAATCGATTGTACCAACTTCTTTACCTTCGATATTATAAACAGATACGTTTGCCATCTGTGTGTTCCTCCTTTCCTGTTGTCAGACTAGTTTGCAGCCTTTACTGTTTCTTTGATTGTTACCAGGCTCTTCTTCGGTCCCGGTACAGAGCCTTTTACCAACAGCAGGTTGTTGTCAGCATCGACTCTTACAATTTCCAGATTCTGAACAGTAATCTGTTTGTTACCCATCTGACCCGGCATCTTCTTTCCTTTGAATACTTTACTCGGATCGGATGCAGAACCATTAGAACCAGCGTGACGATGGAACTTAGAACCGTGAGCCATAGGTCCTCTGCTCTGTCCGTGGCGCTTGATTGCTCCCTGGAAACCCTTACCTTTTGAAATTGCAGTAGCATCAATCTTATCTCCTGCCTCAAAGATATCAGCTTTGATTTCCTGAGCAAGTGTATACTCTTCAGCATTTTCAAATCTGAATTCTTTTACATATCTCTTTCCAGAAACTCCGGCTTTGTCAAAGTGACCTTTTTCAGCCTTTGTAACACCGTTTCTGTGTGCGATTTCTTTTTTGCCGTTCCTGTCTTTTGTCACGATCTTTTCTTTCTTGTCAGCAAAACCAACCTGAACTGCGCTGTAACCGTCGTTCTCAACTGTTTTAACCTGTGTTACTACACAAGGACCAGCCTGAAGTACAGTTACCGGAATCAATGTTCCATCTTCGTTGAAGATTTGAGTCATTCCGACTTTTGTAGCTAAAATAGCTTTCTTCATTATAATTACCTCCTGTGATTTACAGCGGAACACCACACGGGCGCTCATCCTAAATTTTAGGAATTACTGTTTCTTAAATTAATTCAGATACCCCGCCAGGTGTTTTACTTATTTTTCATCTTGATATCGATGAATACACCTGCCGGCATCTCCAGTCTTGACAGCGCATCAACCGTCTTCTGTGTTGGTGCCATAATGTCGATGAGTCTCTTATGAGTTCTCTGTTCGAACTGTTCTCTGGAGTCTTTGTACTTGTGTACGGCTCTTAAGATTGTTACTACTTCCTTCTTCGTTGGAAGCGGTACCGGTCCGCTCACCTGTGCTCCGTTTTTCTTAACAGTTTCGATGATTTTTTTTGCAGATGCATCAACCAATTGGTGATCATATGCCTTCAATGTGATTCTCATTACTTGACTTGCCATAAAAAAAGTCGCCTCCTTTTCGTACTTTTAAACTCAGTACGACAAGCGGTGACTGTACACTCTCCCGTGTGTGTCGTGAGAAACTCACACGTTGTTTCATACTTATTACCTTTGTTGGTAAGTTGTAATCAGTTTTGATTCGTACAGTGACTTGTCGCCAGTTTCCTAACTTGACATTCGCTCCACGGAAAACCTGCCATTGTGCTTTCCCGCACCTGACAGCAACCTCACGCTTCACAGCTATCATGCCACAGCTCTCTTAGTATAACGAATCAATACAGATAATGCAAGTAGTTTTTTTAATTTTTTGTATTTTTTCAGATACAATTTATTTTTTATGAATTTTGTACTTTTCAAAGTTATATTCCGGCTTTGTTTCATTTTCTATTCATCTGACTCATCTGACATTTCTCCGAACATTTCCTAATTATATATATAACAATCCGTAAGAAGTTTTGACGCCCTAGTCATCTAATTATAGCTCATTTCCTTATTTCTGTATATTCTTTCTACAGAAATCATTTCAAGCACTAAAAAACACGAACTGCCCCGAAAGATGACTGTCGCTATTCTTGTCCGACTCTGTTATAATATAGTTGTAACTGTTTCAAAAACTAGAATTATCAAAAACAGGGGATACAGATTATGGAAAATCACACACACACAACATATCATAACGCTGGAATCCGGCAGCTTGTTCTGGATGAAATCCTGCAGCTTGCCCAAATATACAATATTGAGAAGTTAATCCTGTTTGGTTCACGCGCACGAGGGGATTTCAAGGAACGAAGCGATATTGATCTTGCGGTCTCCGGCGGAAATACTACACGTTTTGCACTGGATGTAGACGAAAAGACCTCCACGCTGTTAAAGTATGACATCGTAAACCTGGACGCCTCCATACAGCCGGAGTTACTTGATGCAATAAAAAAGGAAGGGATTACTATCTATGAAAAAATTTGATAATTTTTGTATCGCCTTAAAAAATCTAAATGATATCTATGATTACAACGAACCCTATGGCAATGTAGAAATGACCGGACTTGTCGGTTTATTCGAAGTGTGTTTTGAACAATCTTGGAAGGCAATGAAAGAGTTCCTGGAGCGTGACGGTTTTGCTGCCGGACAAACTGGCTCCCCACGCCAGATACTGAAAACCGCATATCAGGCGGGTATGATATCTGATGAAGACTTGTGGCTGTCGGCTTTGACTGCACGCAATAATGTTTCCCACGCTTACAACAAAGCAGTTGCCCTTGACATTATCAACGACACAAAGATCAAATTTTTCGATATGTTTACGGATTTCAGGAAAACAATCGAGGAGCATTGGTTATAATATATGCGACACATCCCACAAAATTTTATTGGAACAAATTAAAGAATTTTATTGGAATTTTATTGATTTTGTCGACTAATTATGTATAATATTTAGATATGCATTAATAGCATTATTATGAAAGAAGAGAGGTATATTAAAATGGCAGGAATTGATTTAAGTAAGTACGGCATTAGCGGAACCACAGAGATTGTGTACAATCCTTCTTATGAATTATTATTTGAAGAAGAGACAAAACCTGAACTTGAAGGCTTCGAAAAAGGACAGGTAAGCGAGCTTGATGCCGTTAATGTAATGACTGGCGTATATACAGGCCGTTCACCAAAAGATAAATTCATTGTAATGGATGAAAACTCCAAAGATACCGTATGGTGGACTTCCGACGAATACAAGAACGATAACCATCCGGCTACACAGGAAGCATGGGATGCAGTAAAAGAGCTGGCACTCAAAGAGCTTTCTAACAAGAGACTTTTTGTCGTAGATGCATTCTGCGGCGCAAACAAAGATACACGTATGGCAATCCGTTTTATTGTTGAAGTAGCATGGCAGGCTCACTTCGTTACAAACATGTTCATTCAGCCTACAGAAGAAGAGCTGAAAGACTTTGAGCCGGACTTCGTTGTTTACAACGCTTCCAAGGCAAAGGTTGAAAACTATAAAGAGTTGGGACTGAACTCAGAGACAGCAGTTATGTTCAACATCACAAGCCGTGAACAGGTTATTGTTAACACATGGTACGGCGGAGAGATGAAGAAAGGTATGTTCTCCATGATGAACTACTATCTGCCACTGAAAGGTATTGCTTCTATGCACTGCTCAGCAAACACAGATTTGAACGGTGAGAATACAGCAATCTTCTTTGGTCTTTCCGGTACAGGTAAGACAACACTTTCTACAGACCCGAAACGACTTCTCATCGGCGATGACGAGCACGGTTGGGATGATAACGGCGTATTCAATTTCGAAGGCGGATGCTATGCAAAAGTTATCAATTTGGACAAAGAGTCTGAGCCGGATATTTACAATGCAATCAGACGTGATGCCCTTCTTGAGAACGTAACATTGGACGAGAACGGTAAGATTGATTTCGACGATAAGAGCGTAACAGAGAATACCCGTGTATCTTATCCGATTAACCACATTGAAAATATTGTCCGCCCGGTTTCCTCTGCTCCGGCAGCTAAGAATGTAATCTTCCTGTCAGCGGATGCTTTCGGTGTACTTCCTCCGGTATCTATCCTGACTCCTGAACAGACAAAGTACTACTTCCTGTCCGGATTTACAGCTAAACTTGCCGGTACAGAGCGTGGAATTACAGAGCCTACACCAACATTCTCTGCTTGTTTCGGACAGGCATTCCTTGAACTGCCTCCTACAAAATATGCAGACGAGCTTGTTAAGAAGATGGAGCAGAACGGTGCAAAAGCATATTTGGTAAATACTGGCTGGAATGGTACAGGAAAACGTATTTCTATCCGTGATACACGTGGTATCATCGATGCTATCCTGAACGGTGATATCCTGAACGCACCTACAAAGAAGATTCCTTACTTCAACTTTGAAGTTCCAACAGAACTCAATGGTGTAGATACAAACATTCTTGATCCTCGTGACACTTACGCTGATGCTTCTGAGTGGGAAGTTAAAGCTAAAGATCTTGCACAGAGGTTTATTAAGAACTTTGCTAAATACGAAGATACTGAGGACGGAAAAGCTTTAGTTTCCGCTGGTCCGCAGGAATAAGAAACATATAGGTTGACAAGGCATATTTTAGAGGCTGCCGTGCTGATGCACAGCAGCCTCTATCTATTTTACAATTCAAATATCTTTTACATTTATGTATCCAAATATGCGATTCACGTTTACACCTTGCAGAACCCCACAGAATTTCATATAATAGAACTACCTTCAGCATACAACGGGAAGCGCAGTTCCCTGTCCGCCGAGGGGACTCAAACAAGTACGAAAGGATTCTATTATGTGGATTGCAGATAATTGGAAAGATTACGAGGTTATAGATTGCTCAAAGGGAGAAAAACTGGAACGTTGGGGGGACTATCTTCTTGTCCGCCCGGACCCGCAGGTAATCTGGGATACCCCGAAGAATGACTATGGATGGAAACATATGAACGGGCATTACCACCGCAGCAAAAAGGGCGGCGGCGAGTGGGAGTTTTTTGATTTGCCGCAGCAGTGGCAGATTCATTACGGCAGCCTGACCTTTAACCTAAAGCCGTTCAGTTTTAAACATACCGGACTGTTCCCTGAACAGGCTACGAACTGGGACTGGTTCTCTGACTTAATCAGAAGGGCGGACCGCCCGATTAAGGTGCTGAACCTGTTTGCCTACACCGGCGGCGCCACTCTTGCGGCTGCTGCGGCAGGCGCACAGGTCACTCACGTAGATGCCTCCAAAGGAATGGTGGCATGGGCGAAGGAAAATGCGGTTTCCTCCGGACTTGGCGGTGCGCCGATTCGCTGGCTTGTGGATGACTGTGTCAAGTTCGTTGAACGGGAAATCCGTCGCGGCAACAAGTACGATGCGATTATCATGGACCCGCCATCTTACGGGCGCGGACCTAAGGGAGAAATCTGGAAAATCGAAGATATGATTCATCCGCTGATTAAACTCTGTACTCAGATTCTGGCAGAGAATGCCCTTTTCTTCCTGATTAATTCCTACACGACCGGGCTTGCCCCTGCCGTACTGACTTATATGATTGCGACCGAGCTAGGAAAATGGGGCGGTCACGTGGAGGCACAGGAAATCGGACTTCCTGTGAAGACTACCGGACTGGTACTTCCCTGCGGAGCTTCCGGACGGTGGCAGAAGGAGTAATTATGGGCATGAAACATTTAGTAATTGCAGAAAAACCATCTGTAGCGCGGGATATTGCCCGCGTTTTACAGTGCAGCAAAAAAGCGGAGACTTTCATAGAGGGTCCGGACTACCTTGTCACTTGGGCTCTTGGACATCTTGTTACGCTGGCTGAGCCGGAAGCGTACGGAAAGCAGTATCAGACCTGGAGCATGGACGCACTTCCAATGATACCGGAAGACTGGAAACTGGTTGTGATTAAGCAGACCGGGAAACAATATCATGCCGTCAAAGAACTCCTGCACCGGAAAGATGTCTCGGACATCATTATTGCAACGGATGCCGGGAGAGAGGGTGAACTGGTTGCCCGCTGGATTCTCGATAAGGCAGAAAATAAAAAGCCCCTGAAACGTCTCTGGATTTCTTCGGTCACAGACAAAGCAATACGGGATGGGTTTGCTAATCTGAAACCGGGTAAAGACTATTACAATCTATATCAGGCTGCTGTTGCCAGAGCGGAATCCGACTGGCTGGTTGGCATCAACGCTACCCGTGCACTGACATGCAAATACAATGCACAGCTTTCCTGCGGGCGTGTCCAGACACCGACATTGGCAATGATTGCCGCCCGGGAACAGGAAATCCGTGCATTCCGGTCAAAACCATTTTACGGAATGAAGGCAATTTCAAACGGAATCACATTTACATGGACCGATAAAAAGTCCAATTCCAACCGGACTTTTGAAAAGGAAAGAATAGAAACAATACGAAAAGGCTGTAGTACATCCGAATTACGGATTACAGAAGTCCGGAAGAAAGAAAAGCACTCCTCTTCCCCCGCACTGTATGACCTGACTGCCTTACAGCGGGAGGCGAACCAGCGTTACGGCTACTCGGCAAAACAGACGCTGAATATCATGCAGCGGTTATATGAAAATCATAAAGTACTGACTTATCCAAGAACCGACTCCCGGTATCTGACCAGCGATATGGTGAGGACTTTAAAAGAGCGGCTGGAAGCCTGCGCCGTCGGACCTTACAAGAAACTGGCATTAAAGCTGTCACGCCAGACTATCAAAGCAAATAAATCTTTTGCAGATAACAGCAAGGTATCCGACCACCATGCAATCATTCCGACAGAACAGTTCGTACAATTGGAACATATGAGCAATGAGGAACGAAAAATATATGATATGGTTGTACGGCGTTTCCTCGCTGTATTAAGTCCAATCTGCGTATATGAGGACACCAATATTACTGCTACACTTGGCACTGAAACATTTCTCGCAAGGGGTACGGTAATGAAAACAGCAGGCTGGCGTGAAGTGTACGAAGACGGTTACGCGGAGCTAATTGATGAGGAAGAAGATTCCCTTTCCGCATCCACCTTTTCTGTATCAGCGTCCTCTCCATTCTCTTCATCCAAATCCGGGGACTCCCCGGATGCTCTTTCTGAGCTGCAGAAAGGCTGCACACTGCCGGTTACAAAACTTTCCGTCACGGAGGGCAAAACAAAACCGCCGGCTTATTTTACAGAAGGCACACTGATTGCTGCCATGGAGAATCCGGTCAAATATCTTTCCAGCCAGGACAAGACCATTGTAAAAACGCTCGGTGAGACAGGCGGGCTCGGAACAGTCGCCACCCGCGCAGATATTATAGAGAAGCTATTCAACAGTTTTCTGATGGAGAAGAAGGGAAATGAAATTCATCTTACCTCCAAAGGAAAGCAACTGTTGGAACTGGTTCCGCAAGACCTGAGGAGTCCGGAACTAACCGCCGACTGGGAACTGCGGCTGCAGGCAATCGCCAGAGGAAACGAGTCCGGCCAGACCTTCATGGCAGAGATCCGGACCTATACGCAGAGGCTGATTCAGGAAATCAAAGCCGGGGACGGCACATTCCGCCATGACAATATTACCCGCACGAAATGTCCGCAATGCGGAAAATTCATGCTTGAAGTCAATGGAAAACACGGAAAGGTCCTCGTATGTCAGGATCGGGAATGCGGATACCGCGAAACCATTTCCCGGCACACCAATGCCCGCTGTCCGATTTGCCATAAAAAGATGGAACTGATCGGAAAGGGCGATGGACAGCGTTTTATCTGCACCTGCGGACACAAGGAGAAACTTTCTGCCTTTGAGGCACGCAGGAAAAAGGAAGGCAAAGGCGCAGACAAGCGAGACGTGAACCGATATTTAAAGAGACAGGCACAAGAAGCACAGGAACCCATTAACAATGCATTTGCCGATGCGTTGTCGAAACTCAAGTTATAGGTTTTTGCATTCATCTGCGTACAATGTCAATATTAACCTATTTTTTTGTTAACGAGATACCTAACATTATCTTTTCCCGAATGCTATGATATTAATTGTCAAGAGAAATCATTGATTCAAGAGAAAGGATGAGTTTTATGTATTTTATCAATAGTAAAGAAGAATATGAAGCATTGGAATTAATGTCAGATGCAATCGTTAAATTTTTTAAGAAATTAGCAAAAGATACTATAGACTTCTATGCAGATTCTTATCGTTATCAGTATCTGAACAGACTGGCATAATCGTATGAATACGGCAGATGTATCCAAGAGGTACCATAAGAAGAAAAAGCAGAGATGAAATGTGTTATGATTTCATTCTCTGCTTTTTTGTTTTAATACCAGCGCTGGTGCTGCCGGTTTCATGCCAAATATTTTACCGCCGCCAACGCAGCCACCGCTCCGTCTGCCGCTGCTGTTGTAAGCTGACGGACCTCTTTTGTCCGGCAGTCTCCTGCTGCGAATACCCCCGCCCTGGATGTCATACAGTCTTCTGATGCACGGATAAATCCCGCGTCATCAAGACTCACATAATCCGCAAACTCCTGATTCTTTGGAATCTGGCCAACCGCAACGAACACACCCGCCACTTTAATGGCAGAATCCGCTCCCGTTTTCTTATTGTGGAGCTCCAATCCTTCCACTGTCTGTTCACCGAGAATATCTTTTACAACCGTATCTAAAATCCACTCTACATTTTCTCTTTTCTCAAGTGCCTGTACCAGATTGTTCTCCCCTCGGAACTCATCTCTCCTGTGAACCAAGTAAACTTTATTGCAGTAATTTGACAGGAAATCCGCATCCTGGAGCGCCGTGTTCCCGCCGCCGACAACAGCCACATCCCTGCCACGGAAAAACATGCCGTCACAGGTCGCACAATAAGAAACACCCGCACCCGCCAGCTTGATTTCTTTTTCCAGCCCAAGATGCCGATGCACCATGCCGGTTGCGATAACCACAGTTCTACATACATAGGATTCGCCCGTTGTCACAACGACCTTATGACCGTCTTCTTCGCTGATTCCGGTCACCTGTTCTGTCTTCATCTCAGCCCCCAGACGGCTTGCCTGCTCCATCAGATTCATGGAGAATTCAGCTCCGCTGATACTCGCAATCCCCGGATAATTCTCAACGTTCGGAGAATTTACAATCTGCCCTCCGTAATTTAACCCTTCCAAAACAAGTGTAGACTTTCCAGCCCGCTGTCCATAAATTGCTGCGGTTAACCCTGCGGTTCCTCCGCCGATAATTCCAATGTCATACATATCAATCAGCCCCTTTCATCTTACCTGGAAACTGCTCTCGCATTCCAGGGGAATTTCTTTTGTGTCCATCCACTCTATCTCAATAAACTGCCCATGGTTCAGATTGACCAGCAATTTATTAATCAGAGTTTCACGCCCCTGCACTTCCATGCTCACGGTTCCATCCCACTCATTCATTACCCATCCAGTCAGCCCCATCGACTGCGCCAGATATTTTGCTGTATAACGGAACCCAACACCCTGTACACGCCCGTGAAAGACAATATGTTTTCTTACTTCTGCCATTCCTTCACCATCCCTCTCTTATTCTGTTCCACACAGGCAATTGCTAAACCCACAATTTGCGGGATCTGCTTTTATTTTATGTAACAGTTCAGAACGGCAGTAAAATGCAAGGCAGGCGAATCTGTGGTCTGCGCTCTGAACGTCCTGAATACTATTTTATAACATTTTCCCCAAAAAAGAAACAGGCACGGCTGTAATCATTTTACAGTCATGCCAGTCTTCAATTGGCAAAGTGTCAGAATGTTCTGAAAACGAAGAGCAAAGGGGACAGTCCTCTCTGAAAGCTTATGCCAGCATCATTCTGTCATTCGCGAATTCCCCGCCGCTTACCTCCTCGAATTTGGCAAGCAAATCAGACACTTGCAGTTTTCTCTTTTCTTCTCCTGAGACATCATAAATGATCCTGCCTTCATGCATCATTACCAAACGGTTTCCATGCATAATCGCATCTTTCATATTATGAGTGACCATCATTGCCGTAAGCTGATGCTCTTTGATAATTTTATCAGAGATTGCCAGTACCTTCGCTGCGGTCTTCGGATCTAACGCTGCGGTATGCTCATCCAAGAGAAGCAGTTTCGGTTTCTTCAGGGATGCCATCAGCAGCGTGATTGCCTGTCTCTGTCCACCGGAAAGGAGTCCGACTTTACTGCTCAGACGGTCTTCCAGTCCCAAGTCCAGTTCCTTCAGAGCCTCTTTGTATGACTCCCGCTCTTTCTTTGTAATTCCCCATCCAAGTCCTCTGCGTTCTCCGCGTCTTGCCGCAATTGCCATATTTTCCTCGATTGACATCGTGGCGGCTGTCCCGGTCATCGGATCCTGAAACACGCGTCCGAGATGAACGGCACGTTTGTGTTCGGAAAGCTTTGTGATATCCACACCGTCTATGATAATCTTTCCCTCATCCACGCTCCATACGCCTGCAATTGCATTCAGCGTTGTGGACTTCCCTGCTCCGTTTCCACCAATAATTGTAACAAAATCTCCCGGATTCAAGTTCAGATTCACGCCGTTGAGTGCAACTTTTTCATTGATCGTCCCCGGATTAAATGTCTTATGTATATTCTGGATTTCCAACATATATCCCATTATGCAGTCCTCCGTTTCTTTGAATATTTTCCCTTCATGTAAGGAACTGCCAGAAAACATGCAACGACCACAGCGGAGAACAATTTCATGTAATCGGACGGCATCTTCAGCCAAAGTACGAGCGCAATAACGATATAATAAATGATTGCTCCGATAAATACTGCTCCGAGGGTAAACGCAAATGCCATTTTTCTTCCGGCACAGAATTTTCCGAAAATTACTTCACTGATGATAACCGCCGCCAGTCCGATAACAATTGCACCGCGTCCCATATTGACATCCGCCGCTCCCTGATACTGTGCGTAAATTCCTCCGCAAAGTCCTACGAGTCCATTGGAAATCATCAGCGCCAGAACTTTATTGAATCCTGTGTTGATTCCCTGCGCCCTCGCCATCTGCGGATTGCATCCGGTTGCACGGATGGCCGCACCAAGCTCGGTTCCGAAGAACCAGTAAATAATTCCGATTAAAACAAGTGCTCCTGCAATCAGCCCAAAGAAAAATATGGTACTGTTTTCTCCCGTCACATACCGGAGCGATGCGACAAGGTCATACTGCATGACGTTGATTGCCTGATTTGATTTGCCCATAATTCCCAGATTGACGGAATACAGCCCAATCTGTGTCAGGATGCTTGCCAGGATTCCCGGAATCCCGAAAAATGTATGTAATACTCCGGTTACGAATCCGGCAGCCATACCTGCCAGAAATGCAAAAATAAGTGCCAGTGCCGGATTCATGCCGCCGCGAATAAGCATCACTGCTACCGCTCCGCCTGTCGCCAGTGAACCGTCTACCGTCAAATCTGCAAAATCAAGAATGCGGAATGTAATATACACTCCAAGCGCCATAATTCCCCAGATAACTCCCTGCGCTACACTTCCCGGGAGTGCCCTTGCCAGTGACATCGGGTCCAGAGATGCAAAATAAGTTGCCATGATTCTCTTCCTCTAATTCTGATTATTCTTCAATTGCTTCATATCCGTCCGGAACTTCAATTCCAAGTTCTTCGCAGATTGCTGCATTGTACATCTTAGTTACCTTTGGAGCAGATCCGATTTCCATTGTAGAGATATCGGCTCCGTTTACAAGGATATCATAAGCCATCTCACCTGCTTTGTATCCGATATCATAGTAGCTGATGGACAGTGTCGCAACACCGCATCCGGAACAGATTCCCTGCTCGCCTGCGATTACCGGTACTTTCTCCGGCAGGCAGATGTTGTTGATTACTTCTGTGTTTGCTGCCATTGTGTTATCCGTCGGGATGTAAAGCACATCACATTCCGCTACTGCGGATGTTACAACGGACTGAATTTCATTGGAATCGGCTGCCGTATATTCTTTATATGTAATCCCGTCTTCGTCAAGTGCTTCTCCAAACAGTTTTGCCTGATATGCGGAATTTGGTTCTGCAGAACAGTACAAAATGCCAACCTGTTTTACATCCGGCACCATCTCCAAAAGCATATCTTCCTGCTCATCGATCGGGGCAAGGTCACACGTTCCGGAAATGTTCATTCCTGTGGAACCCGTCCAGTCTGAAATATCCAGCGCTGTTGCGTAATCTGTTACAGAGGTTCCGAGAATCGGGATTGTATCTGTAGCTGCTGCCGCGCACTGAAGGGCTGTTGTAGCATTTGCCAAAATCAAGTCTACGTTGTCGGCAACGAAATTGTTCGCGATTGTCGCACAGTTTGCCTGCTCCCCCTGTCCGTTCTGTAAATCAAATGTAACGTTGTCTTTTCCGAATTTCTCTTCACACGCATCTTTAAACCCCTGTGTTGCCTGATCCAGAGCCTCATGCTCCAATTGCTGGCAGATTCCGATTTTGTATACTTTTCCGGAATCAGATTTGCTGTCAGCGCCCTCTGTCTTGTCTGAAGGTGAACTTCCTCCACATGCTGCCAGCGCCATTGTCATTGTAGCCGCCAGCATAACCGCCAAAATTTTCTTTGTTTTCATTTCGTTTTTCCTCCCATCAATTGCTTGCCCATTTTGCTTTAAACCGTTACACTTTAAAGTGGTGAACCTTTAACATAATGATGTCTTTGATTATAGACATTTTTTAACATTTCGTCAAGATGAATTGACTTTCATTTCCTGTTAATTTATACTAATTCAATAACGGTTGAGCCATCTGGTGCACTGGCACTGGCACATCCATAACTGAATCAATTGTGTAGAATGAATATTCATCCTGCAAAGCGAAGAAATGAGACGTAGTGGTAGCAACGTCGATTGATGTCAACGCAGCAGATGGAAATTCAGACATATAAAACAGGAGGTTATTTGGTGTCGCTTATACTAGTGTGGAAAAGCACACGTTCCCCGTACACCGGGCATGGCTTAAAGCTATAGAAGAAACATATTTTCGTTCTGACTACAAAGAAACTTCGGTTTTCTGCGTATAAGGCGACAGCATATCGAACATTCTCAGACAGTGGATTAACTCCCGCCTGAGAGATGCCTCCGGGGGTGGTCACTTTCCTCTCCCTGTGATACCTGCGCCACGGAACGGCACAGGTTTTTTTATGGTATAGGAAAGTTCTGCGAACTTCCTATACCATAAAAACACACTGTGTGTGTTGATGCGCAACCCGGGGAGATAAAATTACTGCTTTGCAGTCAGCTCGCGGGCGAAGATTGCGCTTCATGCGCAATCTATTTCATTTGTTACCGAAGGGAGGACCTATGGATACACGAATCGCTTTAATCGGGATTGTCGTTGAACACAGCGGCTCGGTGGACGAACTTAACCATCTTCTGAGCTGCTACGGCGAGTACATCATCGGACGGATGGGCATTCCTTACCGTGAGAAAGGAATCTCAATCATCAGTATTGCTATGGACGCGCCGAATAATATCATTAGCGCACTTTCCGGCAAACTTGGGATGCTGCCGGGTATCAGCACGAAAACAATTTACGGAAAAACAACATTTTAAAACACGGAGGAAATGATTATGTATGATGTAACTTCAAAATGCGCGGATGATTTCATCAATCATGATGAAATTCTGGATACACTTGCTTATGCAGACGAAAACAAACATAACGCTGCCCTGATTGATTCTCTCATTGAGAAGGCTAAACGCAGAAAAGGGCTGTCCCACAGGGAGGCGTCTGTTTTGCTTGCCTGTGATATCGAGGAAAAAAATCAGGAAATCTACAAACTGGCAAAACAGATTAAAAAGGACTTTTACGGCAATCGAATTGTCATGTTTGCGCCATTATATTTATCAAATTACTGTATCAACGGCTGTACATACTGTCCATATCATATGAAAAACAAGCACATTGCCCGGAAGAAACTGACGCAGGAGGAAATCCGCCGCGAGGTAACCGCACTGCAGGATATGGGGCACAAACGTCTCGCTCTGGAAGCGGGGGAAGATCCGATTCACAACACAATGGAATATTATCTGGAGTGTATCAATACGATTTACAGCATCAAACATAAAAACGGGGCAATCCGCAGAGTGAATATTAACATTGCAGCGACAACGGTGGATAACTACCGGCTGCTCAAAGAAGCCGGAATCGGAACCTATATTTTATTTCAGGAAACCTACCACAAAGAAAGCTATCTTGAGCTGCATCCGACCGGACCGAAACATGATTACAATTACCATACCGAGGCGATGGACCGTGCAATGGAAGGCGGTATCGATGATGTCGGTATCGGTGTCCTGTTCGGCCTGGATAAATTCCGCTATGAGTTTGCCGGGCTTCTGATGCACGCGGAACATCTGGAGGCAGCCTTCGGTGTCGGACCACACACAATCAGCGTTCCGCGTCTGAGACACGCCGATGATATTGACGCTGATTCCTTCGATAACGGAATTGATGATGATACATTTGCCAAAATCGTCGCCTGCATCCGAATCGCCGTGCCTTATACCGGAATGATTATCTCCACACGGGAGAGCCAGCAGACCCGCGAACGCGTCCTCCATCTCGGCGTATCCCAAATCAGCGGCGGCTCCCGTACAAGCGTGGGCGGTTACTACGAACCGGAACCGGAAAATGCAAGGTCCGAACAGTTTGATGTCAGCGATACCCGTACTCTCGATGAAGTTGTCCGCTGGCTGATGGAACTTGGTTATATCCCAAGTTTCTGCACTGCATGTTACCGCGAGGGACGGACCGGCGACCGTTTCATGTCACTGTGCAAGAGCGGGCAAATCCAGAATTGCTGCCATCCGAATGCATTGATGACATTGAAAGAATATCTGATTGATTATGCATCTCCGGAGACAAAAGCCATCGGGGATAAACTGATAGAAAAAGAAGTCTGCAGCGTACCAAACGAAAAAGCACGCACGGTTGTACTGGAAAATCTTCGACTCATTGAACAGGATAACCGAAGAGATTTCCGGTTTTGATGCAAAGGGGACATTCCCCTTTGCTCTCCATTTTCAGAACATTCTGACATTTTATCATAGGACAATATGAAGTGACCTCACATGTGTAACAACGTGGATTTACCTGTATACTGAGTTTTGGAAAAAACAA
>DCKD01000043.1 GCA_002320245.1 Lachnospiraceae bacterium UBA1683 | reverse complement strand
TTTCAACTGTCAAACTCCCGTGTCAGTTCCTGTAAATCCTTTACAAATTTGAATAGAACCGCTATAATAGGTAGCAATTAAAATTTCAACCCAGAAGTGCGATAAAGTATGTTGAAAATATGGGCGCGGATGGGAATTATAGAAGATTGAAAAGAATGTGAGGAACAAAAGTTATGGCAGAAAAGACAATGGACAAGATTGTAGCTCTTGCAAAATCAAGGGGGTTTGTGTATCCGGGGTCTGAGATTTACGGGGGGCTTGCAAATACATGGGATTATGGAAATCTTGGAGTTGAGCTGAAAAATAATGTAAAACGTGCATGGTGGCAGAAATTTATTCAGGAATCCCCATATAATGTAGGCGTTGACTGTGCAATCCTGATGAATCCGCAGACATGGATTGCATCCGGACATCTCGGGGGATTCTCTGATCCGCTGATGGATTGTAAAGAATGTCACGAGCGTTTCCGTGCAGATAAACTGATTGAGCATTATTGCGCGGAACACGATATTGAAATCGAAGGTGCTGTTGACGCATGGTCACAGGAGCAGATGACTTCCTTCATTGAAGAACACAACATTCCATGCCCGACTTGCGGCAAGCATAATTTTACGGATATCCGTCAATTCAATCTGATGTTTAAGACATTTCAGGGTGTAACAGAAGATGCAAAAAATACGGTCTATTTACGTCCGGAAACAGCACAGGGGATTTTTGTAAACTTTAAAAATGTACAGCGTACATCAAGAAAAAAAATTCCATTTGGAATTGGACAGATTGGTAAATCGTTCCGAAATGAGATTACACCGGGTAACTTTACATTCCGTACAAGAGAATTCGAGCAGATGGAGTTGGAATTTTTCTGTGAGCCTGGAACAGATTTGGAATGGTTTGCATACTGGAAACAGTTCTGTCTGGATTGGCTGAGTTCACTGGGACTTAAAGAGGATGAAGTAAGGTACCGTGACCATGACAAGGAAGAACTTTCGTTCTACAGCAAAGCAACAACAGATGTAGAATTCCTTTTCCCATTTGGATGGGGAGAGCTGTGGGGAATTGCTGACAGAACAGATTATGACCTGTCACAGCACATGGAAGTATCAAAACAGGATTTGACATATTTTGATGATGAGAAAAAAGAAAAATACATCCCATATGTAATTGAACCATCGCTGGGGGCTGACCGTATGGTACTTGCATTCCTGTGCAGTGCATATGATGAAGAAGAACTGGAGGGTGGGGATACACGTACCGTAATGCATTTCCATCCGGCACTGGCACCAGTAAAAGTCGGCGTACTTCCGCTGTCCAAGAAGCTAAACGAAGGTGCAGAGAAAGTATATGCGGAACTTGCGAAATACTATAACTGCGAATTTGATGGCCGTGGAAATATTGGAAAACGTTATCGCCGTCAGGATGAAATTGGAACACCGTTCTGTGTGACATATGACTTCGACTCCGAAGAAGACGGAGCGGTAACGGTTCGGGACAGAGATACAATGGAACAGGAACGCGTCAAAATTGAAGATTTGAAAGCCTATTTTGAAGAAAAGTTCCGGTTTTAATTTATTTGGGGACGTAGTAAACTTCAACTTTACTACGTCCCCAAATAAATATTAGGGTGTCCCTATTTGAAGTTTGCCCTGTCCCTGTGGTATTTATATATAAAGAGGATGGTGATGAGATGCCAAGAACAGGGAGAAGAATCAGCAGTACAGGTTATTATCATGTGATGGCGAGAGGGATTAATCACGAACAGACCTTTCGGCAGGCGAGAGAAAAAAATAATTTCAAACGACTTCTTGAAAAGTTTTCTAAGAAATATGAGGTGGAGATATATGCGTATTGCATCATGCCCACACATATACATTTGTTAATCAAATCAGAAATTCAAGTTTTATCCGCATTTATGGCAATAGTTTTAAGTGAATATGCAGAGTACTATAACTACAAAAAGGAGCGAAATGGTCATGTATTCCAAAACAGATTCAAGAGCGAATGCATTGAAGATGAGCGATATTTTTGGAATTGTATACAGTATATTCACATGAATCCGGTAAAAGCTAATCTTGTGAAAAATGTATCCGCTTATAAATATAGCAGCATACAGGAATATAGGACAGAACAGATAAAAATATTGCATGAAAGGGCAATTGGTTTATACAAAAAGCAATTTGATCAATATGAGAATTATCTAAAATTTCATGATAATGTTCAAAATCAACTCTTTATAGATGTGAAAGAAGAGCTGTGGCAGCAAAAACAAGCCGCTGCATTTTCGATATTCAGTCAAATGGCATATAGTAAATCTATTGAGAATCCAAAGGAAATCATAGAAAATAAAATGTTACGAGAAGAATTTAAGGAGAGCTTGAAGGAAATACTGAAGATAACGAAAAAAGAAGCGAATGATTTGTATTTGATAGTAAAAAGTAGTATAATCTGTAACTAAAAGTGGAGAAGGGACAGGGCAAAGCTCAAATAGGGACACCCTAAACTTGATTTGGGGACGTAGCGAAGTGAAAGTTTACTACGTCCCCCAAAAATTGAAAGGAGTAAATAACATGGAACAAGAAAGTTTATGGCTTACGTATGAAACTGAGGATCTGGAAAAGCTGGAGAAGATAAATGAGGATTACCGTGCGTTTTTGGATGCCGGAAAGACGGAGCGGGAATGCGTGGCGGAGGTTGTGAGGCAGGCAGAGGCAGCGGGATATCGCAATCTGAATTCGGCGGACAGTTTGAAAGCCGGGGATAAAGTGTATATGTCATGGATGGGAAAATCAATCGCATTGTTTCACATCGGGAGTGAGCCGATTGAAGAAGGCATGAATATTCTTGGCGCGCATCTTGATTCCCCGCGACTGGATTTGAAACAAAATCCGCTGTATGAAGAGAGCGAACTGGCATATTTTGACACCCATTACTATGGTGGAATCAAGAAGTATCAGTGGGTGACAATTCCACTTGCAATTCATGGCGTAATTGTGCGGAAGGATGGTACAACAGAGCAGGTTTCCATCGGTGAAAAACCGACGGACCCGGTGTTCGCAGTGACAGATTTGCTTGTACATCTTTCTTCAAAACAGATGGAGAGGAAGGCATCAGCCGTAGTTGAAGGGGAGAATCTCGATATTCTGATTGGAAATAAACCGCTGAAAGGAGAGGAGAAAGATGCGGTTGCAGCTCAGATTATGCAACTGCTCCAGGACACGTACCGGATTGAAAAAGAAGACTTGATGTCTGCCGAGCTGGAAGTTGTTCCGGCGGGGAATGCGAGGGAATGCGGATTGGACAAAAGTATGATTATGGCATACGGACAGGATGACCGTATCTGTGCATTTACTTCCTTGGCAGCAATGTTGGACATGGGACAAGTAAAACGCACTTCCTGCTGTATTCTTGTGGACAAGGAGGAAATCGGAAGTGTAGGCGCAACTGGCATGCATTCCCGTTTCTTTGAAAATGCGGTGGCAGATATGCTGGATAAGCTAGGTGAATTTTCGGAATTAAAACTGCGCCATGCATTGGCTCATTCAACAATGATATCATCTGATGTCAGTGCAGCATTTGACCCGATGTATGCAGATGTATATGATAAGAAATCTTCTTGTTTCTTTGGAAAGGGCCCGGTTTTCAATAAGCACACCGGAGCACGTGGAAAAAGTGGATCCAATGATGCAAATGCAGAGTATATTGCGAAACTACGCAAAGTGATGGATGAGAATCAGGTACAGTTCCAGATGGCAGAATTGGGAAAGATTGACGCCGGCGGAGGTGGAACGATTGCATACATCCTGGCTCAGTATGGTATGGAAGTGATAGACGGCGGTCTGGCAATTCTGTGTATGCATGCGCCTTGGGAAATCTCCAGCAAGGCGGATATATATGAAGCATATCGCGGATACTGTGCATTTTTGCGTGATATGAAATGAAAAAGATATCAGGTGGAAGAGTATGCCGGAAAGAAACAGAAGCCAAATGAAAAGAGATGCCGGAAAGAAACAGAAGCCGAATGAAAAGAGATGCCGGAAAGAAATAGAAACTAAACAAAAAGAGAAACCAAATGAGAAAGACTATTAAATGAAAATACGGAATAATATGAAAAAAGAGAAAATGTAAGAGCATGAGGCCGTTTACAGTAAAATGTAGACGGCTTTTGAAAGAAGTAACCAAAAAAACTGGTAAAAATTGTACAGAAATAAGTGCAAAACGCTTGACGTTATGGGGGAAAACATTTAAAATATTATATGCGACTTAAAGCAATAATATTAATTATTTGCAAATTTTTTTAGGAGGTCTTTAGGACATGGCAAAATGGGTTTATATGTTTACCGAGGGTAATGCAACTATGAGAAACCTGCTTGGTGGAAAAGGTGCAAACCTTGCTGAGATGACAAATCTTGGCCTTCCGGTACCACAGGGTTTTACAATTACAACAGAGGCTTGTACTCAGTATTACGAAGATGGCAGAAAGATTAATGATGAGATTATGGCTCAGATTATGGATGCTATCGAGAAAATGGAAGAAGTAACAGGTAAGAAATTTGGAGATAACGAGAATCCGTTGCTTGTATCTGTACGTTCCGGAGCAAGAGCTTCCATGCCAGGTATGATGGATACAATCCTGAATCTTGGTCTGAACGAGGATGTTGTAGAAGTAGTTGCCAAGAAGACAGGAAATGAAAGATGGGCTCGTGACTGCTACAGAAGATTTATCCAGATGTATTCTGATGTAGTTATGGAAGTTGGTAAAAAATACTTTGAAGAGTTAATTGATAAAATGAAAGCTGACAGAGGGGTTACACAGGATGTTGACCTGACAGCAGAAGATTTAAAAGAACTGGCTAACCAGTTTAAAGCTGAATACAAAGAAAAAATCGGTGCAGACTTCCCGGATGATCCGAAGGAACAGTTGATGGGAGCTATCAAGGCTGTGTTCCGTTCATGGGACAACCCGCGTGCAAACGTATACCGCCGTGACAATGATATCCCATATTCATGGGGAACAGCCGTTAATGTACAGGAGATGGCATTTGGTAACTGGTCTGATGAGTCCGGTACAGGTGTTGCATTTACACGTGATCCTGCTACAGGAGAGAAGAAACTGATGGGTGAGTTCCTGATGAACGCGCAGGGCGAGGACGTAGTTGCTGGTGTTCGTACACCACAGCCGATTTCCGCATTAGCTGACGTTATGCCTGAAGTATTCAAACAGTTTACAGAGGTTTGCTCAACACTTGAAAATCACTATAGAGATATGCAGGATATGGAGTTTACTATTCAGGATAGAAAACTTTTCATGCTGCAGACACGTAATGGTAAGAGAACAGCTCAGGCTGCCCTGAAGATTGCATGTGACCTTGTTGACGAAGGAATGAGAACAGAAGAAGAAGCTGTAGCAATGATTGATCCTCGTAACCTGGATACACTGCTTCACCCACAGTTCGACGCTGCTGCACTGAAAGCGGCTACACCGATGGGCAAAGGTCTTGGCGCATCACCGGGAGCTGCCTGTGGTAAGATTGTGTTCACAGCAGATGACGCTGTAGAGTGGGCTGCAAGAGGAGAAAAAGTTGTTCTTGTCCGTCTTGAGACATCACCGGAGGATATCACAGGAATGAAATCTGCTCAGGGTATCCTGACAGTTCGTGGTGGTATGACATCTCACGCAGCCGTAGTTGCACGTGGTATGGGTACATGCTGTGTATCCGGATGCGGAGACATCGCTATGGACGAAGAAAATAAGAAATTTACATTGGCAGGAAAAGAATTCCACGAGGGAGATGCAATCTCTATCGATGGTACAACAGGTAACATTTACGATGGAATCATTCCTACAGTAGACGCTACAATTGCAGGTGAATTCGGAAGAATCATGGATTGGGCAGACAAATACAGAACAATGAGAGTTCGTACAAATGCAGATACACCTGCGGACGCTAAGAAAGCCCGCGAGCTTGGGGCGGAAGGTATTGGACTTTGCCGTACAGAACATATGTTCTTCGAGGAAGACAGAATTGCTGCATTCCGTGAGATGATTTGCGCAGACACAGTAGAGGAAAGAGAAGCAGCACTTGATAAGATTCTTCCATACCAGCAGGGAGATTTTGAAGCATTATATGAAGCTCTGGAAGGTAACCCGGTTACAATCCGTTTCCTTGATCCACCGCTTCATGAGTTCGTTCCTACAGAGGAAGAGGATATTAAGAAACTTGCAGATGCCCAGGGCAAATCAGTAGAGGATATCAAGACAATCATTGATGGACTGCATGAGTTCAACCCAATGATGGGACATCGTGGATGCCGTCTGGCAGTTACTTATCCGGAGATTGCAAAGATGCAGACAAAAGCTGTTATCCGTGCAGCAATTAATGTACAGAAAGCTCATCCGGACTGGACAGTAAAACCGGAAATCATGATTCCGTTGGTTGGAGACATCAAAGAATTGAAATATGTTAAGAAGACAGTTGTTGAGACAGCAGATGCTGAAATCGCAGCAGCAGGAATTGGCCTGAAGTACGAAGTTGGTACAATGATTGAGATTCCAAGAGCGGCCCTGACAGCGGACGAGATTGCAAAAGAGGCTGATTTCTTCTGCTTTGGTACAAATGACCTGACTCAGATGACATACGGATTTTCCCGTGATGACGCTGGTAAGTTCCTTGATGCATACTACGATGCTAAGATTTTTGAGAATGACCCATTTGCAAAACTGGATCAGACAGGTGTCGGTAAATTGATGGAGACAGCTATCAAATTAGGAAAACCGGTTAATCCGAACCTTCACATTGGTATCTGTGGAGAGCACGGCGGAGATCCATCTTCTGTGGAATTCTGCAACAAGATTGGTCTGGATTATGTATCCTGCTCACCATTCCGTGTACCGATTGCAAGACTGGCAGCAGCACAGGCAGCTATCGCAAATAGGTAGGAGTTCTCTTTCCTTTGAATTGCCGCTTAGTTTTGAGCAGGCAGCAGCCTACCGAAAGGCTAACGGACAGTATGTAAGGAAAAATCAGTGGAGAGATACCACTGTAAGGGTATTCATAGACCTTGATTAACAGTTAAATATGATAAGCGTATCATTAGAAATAGTGGTACGCTTATTTTTGTTTGCGGGCCATGGTCGCGCTCTAACGGGTGCAAGTCCCGAACACACCCAGGTAGTG
>DCKD01000098.1 GCA_002320245.1 Lachnospiraceae bacterium UBA1683 | reverse complement strand
TAAATCCACGTTGTTACAAATGTGTGGTCACTTCATATTGTCCTAAATGTTAGTTGTGCTTAAATGTATTTTTTTCTTTATTCCCGCGGGCAACGGGCCAAGTAGCCATGCTTGCATGGATATTTGGCGACTGCCGCGAGGGGTGCTGAGTGCCTGTGACACTCGTTTAGCACCGGCCGAAACGGAGCGTAGACCAAATACCCCGTCCCTCGAAGCTTGTCAAATTTGATGTCTCGCTGCTTGCGGCGCGGTCTTTGACTTGTATTGAAGTAAAACGTCAACCGTTTTACGTTTTGGAGCCTGTGGACTGATATCCGGATATCCGATGGCAATCAGTGCGGCGAGTTCCCGGTCCTCCGGAATCTGCAGCAGTCCGGTGATTCCGTCTTCATCAAATACGCCCATGATAACCGTCCCGAGTCCCTGTTCTTCTGCGGCAAGGCAAAAACTCATGGATGCGATTCCTGCATCAAACATTTGCCAGCGGTCTTCCTTTTTAGTTGAGAAAGAACCGTCACGTTCAAATCCGGATCTGCCTTTCACATAAGTAACAGCAATTAGCATCGGCGCCTGGCGAATGATTTTGGCATTAAAATCAGGCACAAACTGCTCGGCAATCGTACTTAAAATAGAAGAATCTTCAATTGCAATATAACGGGTAATCTGTGTATTCTTCCAAGAAGGAGAGTAAGATGCTGTAGAAACAATAGAATCAATAATAGAATGGTCAATCGCGTCTGGCTTGTATTTCCTGATACTTCTTCTGCTTTTGATACATTCAGTAACGTTCATAGTAGTACCTCCTATAAGATATTCTTATTTATAATATGATTACAGCGTCAAAAGCCATCTCACACGTCGTGCTTGCACGTAAGTGGGAGAATGGATTTATGACGCGCCCCTACAGGGGGAAGAAGTGGAGAAGAGGCTCCACGGATTCCGAATGTAGGGCAGGATTGTGGAAGCAGCAAAGCAGCAAAACAATCCGTAAGTAGTTCTGACACTCTAATCATAATATAACACAATCTGGAGATTTTCAACAGCATTTTCCAAAACATCAAAAAGTGTGTGGCGGGGACGTAGATTTTGGCAGAAAAATGTGCTATCATTGGGATTGGTGCACCGGCACGGCACAAACAAAATGCTGCGATATACCGGGCATATCATGTAAAAAGGAGATTAAGCATGGCTACACTGGAGGAATTGAGGGTACAGTTGGATAAAATAGACAACGAGATTGTCAGACTTTATGAAGAACGTATGAGAGTCTGCGGAGAAGTCGGAGAATATAAAGTAAAGAGCGGGAAAAAGGTACTGGACAGGCAGCGTGAGAAGAATAAGCTGGCTGATGTGGCATCAAAAGTGTCCGGCGATTTTAATAAAAAAGGAATTCAGGAGCTGTATACACAGTTGATGTCGATGAGCAGGAAGCTGCAGTATCAGCAATTGGTTGAGGCGGGGGCATTAGGACGCCTTCCATTTATCGAGATTGAATCTTTGGAAAAGGAAAAGGCGAGAGTTGTATTCCAGGGTGTGGAAGGTGCATACAGTCAGGCGGCGATGCAGCATTACTTTGGGGAAAACTGCAACGGATTCCATGTGCGGACATTCCGTGATGCGATGGAGGCAATTGAGGAAGGCGCAGCAGATTATGCAGTGCTCCCGATTGAAAATTCATCTGCCGGGGCGGTCAATGAGATGTATGATTTATTGGTCGAGTTTGAAAATTATATCGTGGCGGAGACCATTATTCCGATTACTCACACGCTTGCTGGTGTTCCGGGAACAAAACTGGAGGATATCCAGCGGGTGTATTCGAAGGCAGAAGCACTGATGCAGACAACGCATTTTCTGGATGAACATGCAGACTGGCAGCGAATCAGTGTCGTAAATACAGCGGTTGCGGCAAAGAAAGTATTTGAGGAGAAAGATAAGACACAGGCGGCAGTGTGCAGTGCTTATGCGGCAAAAGTGCATGGATTGAGTGTACTGGCAGATAATCTGAATGATGAGCCGGACAATTCGACAAGATTTGTTATCGTGACGAACCAGAAAGTATATTTGCACGAGGCGTCCAAAATAAGCATTTGTTTTGAGTTGCCTCATGAGAGTGGTTCTCTGTACCGGATTCTTTCCCATTTTATTTATAATGATTTGAATATGACAAAGATTGAGTCCCGTCCGATTGAGGGCAAGAACTGGGAATACCGCTTTTTTGTGGATTTTGAGGGGAATATGGAAGAACCGGCAGTGAAGAATGCTCTTCGCGGATTAAGGGAAGAGGCAAGGAATTTGCGGATTCTTGGTAATTACTAATTATAGTACCTTTTGCCCCCAACAGCATAAGAAAAAGCAGATTACAAGTAAGAAAAGAGGAGTTTATTATGCGCACCAATGAATTAATGCTATATAAAAATATGGATTTTGGGGAAATCCTTCAGGATATGACATTTTTAATGGATAACTACGATAACGAGTATTATAATCAGGAAGATTTGAGAGGCCTGCTGTTTGAGTGTATCAACGAACTTTTGGAGATTTCCGTCAGTCATGGATTTGAGGGCAATCTGTGGCACACATATCTGACATTTCTTCTTGCAAGTGATGAGAATGCATACAGCACTTCCTGCGAGATTGTGGGGACGGTGGAAGGCAGTATCAATGAAATTGCACTGCATGATTTTATGGTATTCAAGGAGTTGTTTGACTATGATTTCCGACCGATGATGAATGTGCTGAATGCAGATTGCATGTCCATCCTTATGGAATATAAAAATGTAAATGAAGGAAGCAAGGTGTTCAACAAGCGTGTCCGCGACCGTATCTGTGATTTGAGCAGAGCGCTTGGGAGTGCAGCGACGGCGGAAGGTTTTAAAGAGCGTCTGACGCAGTTTTATAAGGAATTTGGTGTTGGTAAGCTTGGGCTTCACAAGGCATTCCGCGTAGAGCATCCGCAGGAAGGCAGCGCGGAAATTGTCCCGATTACCAATATTGCACATGTGCATCTGGATGACCTGATTGGATATGAGACTGCGAAGAAAAAACTGATTGACAATACGAAAGCATTTGTTGAGGGAAAACAGGCAAATAACTGTCTGCTTTACGGAGATGCCGGTACCGGAAAATCCTCTTCAATCAAAGCAATCCTAAACCAGTATTATAATCAGGGACTCCGCATGATTGAAGTGTACAAGCATCAGTTTCAGGACTTGAATGATGTCATCGCACAGATTAAAAACCGCAATTACAAATTCATTATTTATATGGATGATTTATCTTTCGAAGAATTTGAAATCGAATACAAATATTTGAAGGCAGTCATCGAAGGCGGGCTGGAGAAGAAACCAAACAATGTATTGATTTATGCGACTTCCAACCGCCGCCATCTGATTCGTGAGTCATTTAAGGACAAAGCAGACCGTGATGAGGATATGCATACAAATGATACCGTGCAGGAAAAACTATCACTGGTAGCCAGATTTGGTGTGACGATCTATTATGGTGCACCGAGCAAAAAAGAGTTCCAGCAGATTGTAAAAGAACTGGCAAAGAGCAATCATATTGAAATGCCGGAGGAGGAGCTTTTACTGGAAGCAAATAAGTGGGAGCTTTCTCACGGCGGGCTGTCCGGAAGAACGGCACAGCAGTTTATTGATTATCTGCTTGGGCGGGAAGAGTAAAAGGTAGACAAAATGAAACAACTAGTAAAGACGGCATCAGCCATGTACAGAATCCTGTTGTGTGTTCTGTTATGTATGGTGGTGCTGACCGGATGCATCGGTAAGATGACTCCGAGGAAGCTAATGCGTTCTGTTGTAAAGAACATGACAGGTATTACGTCGTTTTCCAATACAGTGGATATGGACATTAAGATGGAAGATATCGTAAAAGTGACGGAAATCTCAATGAATATGGAGATGCAGAACACGTCAGAACCACGGGCAGGACATGCGAAAGGAACCGCTTCTCTGAATCTGAGGGGGATTAAACTGGACAGTGAGATGGAGGTTTATCAGGTGCCGGAAGACGGAAAACAAGTGACATACAGCGGTATGGACGGAAACTGGATTAAAGATACCTCCTCTTCGGACAGCGGGTTTTCAATGGATCCGGATTTCATGAGTGAATTAAGTGATGCCGTCGAAAAGTTCCGGCTGGCGGATGAGCCTGTAAAAGTAGAGGATAAAGAGTGTTACGAGATGTATGGAGATGTCACGGGGAAAAGTCTGATGGCTCTGCTTGGCAGCGATACATTTCATGCATATGGGCTGGTAGAACTTCCGGATGAGGATGCCATCGGCAAACTTAGTATTCCGGTTACAATGGATATATATAAGGAAGAGAAACTTCCTGCAAGAATTATCGTAGATATGACGGATGCGCTGAATAACTTGTATGATGCATACGATGAGACAACAGAAGTCAATGACTTTACAATTGAGCTGGTTTTTGACGGATATAATCATGTCGAACCGATTGTTGTGCCGGAGGACGTGCAAAATGCAGTGTAATCCAATATCTGTTCCACGGGAAAGAAGTTAAATCTTCGTAAAGGAAACTGATTTATGAAAGTCGTGCGATTATCAGGATGTAACCGTGATGTATTTTTAAGCAAAGAAAAACGGAGCAATGCTCCACAATGGGATAGGGACATACTATGTGGAAACTAAATATCAAATTATATTACCCCTCTTTGAGCAAAGGGCAGAAGATTGCAGCAGATTATATGTTGGAACATGAGGAAGATGTAGGGAGCATAACGATTCGTGAATGTGCGGCAAGGGCAAACGTGGGACAGCCGACCATTCTTCGGATGTTGGAATGTTGTGGATATCATGGCTGGACGGAGTTTCAGCAGCAGGTGTGGAAAGAGAACGGAAAAAAGGAAGAATCCGGATTACATGCGCCGGATGGGACAGCAGGACGCCGGAAGAAGGAGTCTGTTGTATTACAGACCATCTATGATGATATGCAGATGATTTCGGATATGGCAAAACTGCTTGATATGGACCAGATACGTCAGGTGGTTAAGATTATCAAGAAGGCAAAACTAATCGATGTTTACGGGACAGACAATTCGGCAAATGCAGCGGCAGAATTGTCAGGACGTTTCCTGCATCTCGGGCTGACAAGCCGGAATTATTCAGATTTATTTTTTCAGAAAATCAGTGCGGGGCATTTGGATAAAAAAGACGTTGCAATCGGTTTCTCCATATCCGGTGAGACAACAGCGGTAATCGATGCGCTTTCCGCTGCAAAGAAGAGCGGCGCGGTCACAATCGCAGTGACAGGAGATGAGATGTCTTCGCTTGCGAAAGATGCAGACTATATATTTCTGACTCCGACCATACAGTTGAATAAAGTAAGTAAATGGATTTCCACACGCATTTCACAGATTGCTTTCGTGGACGCACTGTGTGCTGCTCTCATGGAAAGTGATATGGAGAGGTTCAGCAAACAGCTTACGAAATCAACAAAAGAATTCGAGGAAGATATCTCGGAACGTGCGAGATGATAAAAAGCTTTTCGGAGTAATGCTCCGGAGAGCTTTTTTTACACATTTTTTTCGGAAATCCCATTAACAAAAATTTTACTTGGATTTGATGATTCATGAAAAAACCATATGTTATTATCGTAAACGTGTTCGGTAAGACGGATACGTAGAAAGGAAATATTATGCTGAAGAAAATTTTAAAAGGTGCTTTCCCATTTCGATGCTGATTCTAGCCGGACTCCTTATTACGAGTGTATGTTTCCTTTTTACCCAAAACTTCTTGTACTGCTTGGTGCAGACGGAGAAGCGCTTGTGGAAGCAAAGCGGTATTGTGAAGTGATTGTAACAGGCGCAATCGGAACAGTCACAGCACAGGGAGCTCTGGAAAATGACCGGAATATGGATGGCATTGCCGATGACAGCAGTGTGGATGCTTGGAATCTACTTATTTTGGAGTAAGAGCAAACATTCCTGATGGAAGGCGGCAAAAAAACAAAGCTTATATTCCATACAGGCAAAGAAGGGAAAGTCAAAGTGGCAGAGATTGTCCGAAAGAGAAAACGGAGGAAGGAAAAGATGTTATGAAAAACAAAGTAGACCTGAAACGAATGGGAAGTGCATGGCTGTTCGTGCTGCCGGCGCTGATTCCATTGATTGTATTTTGGATTTATCCGATTCTGCGGTCCATATTTATCAGTTTTACGAACTGGGATTATATGTCGCCAACGTATGATTTTGTAGGATTTGGAAACTTTACAGCTTTGTTTAAAGATGCAAGATTTTATGATGCGTTATGGAATACGGTTGTATTTACCGTCGGTACACTGATTCCGACGATTGTCCTAGGTCTGATGCTGGCACTTTTGATGCAGAAGGCGTTCCGGGGAAAAGGGATTGTACAGTTCATTCTGTTTTCGCCATGGATAACTCCGACTGTTGCGGTGTCCATCGTATGGACGTGGATTTATGAGCCGGGAACAGGTATCGCCAATACAGTCCTGAACCTTTTCGGACTCCCCGCGCTGCAGTGGATTAAAAGTTCCGATACTGCGATGCTGGCAGTGATTATCGTAACGGTGTGGAAGAGCCTCGGCTATGCGATGATTTTCTATCTGTCCGCATTGGAAAAGGTTTCGGCGGAGCTTTATGAGGCAAGCGGACTGGATGGGGCGAAGAGCTGGCAGAGGTTCCGGGATGTTACGATACCATGTATCTCACCGACTACATTTTTTCTTGTGATTATAACGATGGTCAATTCCCTTCAGGCGTATGACCAGATTCAGATTCTGACACAGGGAGGGCCGTCCGGGAGTACGAGGACATTGCTGTATATGTATTACCAGCTTGGTTTTCAGGAATTTAATATGGGACAGGCAACGGCAGTGGCAATTGTTCTGATTATCATTACCGTGCTTCTGTCAGTGGTACAGTTCACTGCATCGAAAAAATGGGTACATTATTAGAGAAAGGATATGTTGTGGGAGATGAAGATAGAAAGAATATTTAAAAAGACGGGAAAGTTTATTGTCCTTTTCATTTTCAGTGTGTTCACGATATTTCCTTTTATATGGATGTTATTGAGCGCCCTGAAAACAAAGGCAGAAATTATGGATGTGGGGGCATTTTTCCCAAAAGAATACCAGTGGCAGAATTTTGTGGATGTAGTTTTCCATTCCCCGCTGCTGAAATATGTCGGAAACAGTTTATTTATATCGGTGGTTACGCTTGTCCTTCAGATTGTGACAGGTGCGATGATTGCTTATGCGATTGTGTTCATGGCTTTTAAAGGGAGAAATGCATTGTTTGCAGTGATTATGGGAACTTATATGCTGCCGACAGCCGCAACGTATATCCCATCGTATATTATTCTTGCAAACTGGAATCTGCTGAATACATTTACCGGGCTGATTATTTCAAACTGTATCAGCATTTTCGGGATTTTTTTACTGAGGCAGGCATTTATGCAAGTGCCGAAAGGGCTGATTGAGGCGGCAAGAATCGACGGCGCAAACCATTGGACGATACTCTGGAAGGTAGTATGCCCAATGACAAAATCATCCTTTATTACAATGGGATTGATGAATTTTATTACCTGCTACAACAGTTATATGTGGCCGTCGTTGATTACGGATTCCGATGAGAAAATGATGGTGTCACAGGGACTTCGCAAATTCTTTATCGAAGGTGGTTCCTATGGGACAGAATGGCCAAAGGTTATGGCAGGAAGCGCACTGATTGTACTTCCCCTGTTGATTTTGTTTGCATTTACCCAGAAATGGTTTATCAGCGGAATCGGCGGAGACACAGGTATGAAGGGGTAAATTATTCGAAATACAGAAGAATCTGCACATGAATACAGATTATGGAACAATCTGTATGGTGAAAAAAACACATGTAGAAAAGGAGACGAGACATGAAGAAGAAAGTAGTATCAGCAGTATTATTAATGACAATGACGGCATCCCTTCTTGCAGGATGCGGAAAAGGAGCCTCCAACGGGCCGACAAGGACAAGTGATGGAAAGATTCAGATTGATTTCTGGTATTCAGGCGGTAAGACAGCAGTGAATGTATTGCAGGGAATTGTAGATGATTATAATGCATCACAGGATGAATATGAGATCAAGACAACGACGCAGGCAGACTACACAGAAACATATGAAAAACTGCAGGCTGGTATCGCAGGAAAGAATGCACCGGATATCGCGCTTCTGGACCCAGATAAATCAAGGAACCTTTCGGAAAAAAATCTGGTTGCCGATTTGAATGAGTTTGTTGAGGAAGATTCTGATTTTGATAAGGATGATTATCTGAGTGTATTCTATGATCATGGCTTTGATGATGACGGAAAAATGTTTGCAATGCCGGCATACGGAACGACACAGGTACTCTACTATAATAAAGCGGCTTTTGAGGCAGCGGGAATTACTCCGGATAGTATTAAGACATGGCAGGATCTTGCGGCAGCAGCAAAGAAAATGACCAAACCAGACGGTTCTTTCTTTGGATGGGAGCCAATGTGGGGATTAGGAAACCTTGTGGATGCATCACTCAGTAATGGGGCACAGTTGTTAAGTGATGATGGAAAGAAAGTCATGGTTAACTCGGATGAGTGGGTAGAAGTATGGGAAAGTTTCCGTACATGGCTGCACGATGATAAAATTATGAAAGTAAATTCCGGAGGACAGGGTTGGGAATACTGGTATACAACCATTGACGATGTTCTTCAGAACAAGGCAGGCGGATATACAGGCTCTTCAGGAGACCAGGCGGATTTGGACTTTAGTATCGTAGGTGCGATGGAACAGCCGGGGTTCAACGGCAATCCGTCCGCTCCTACGGCAGATGCCCTGCAGTATGTTATGCTGAACGGTTCCAGCGATGAAGAAAAGGCAGGGGTATATGACTTTATGAAATTCTTCACGACGCCGGAAAATCAGGCAAAATGGTCTATGAATACAGGATATGTCGCAGTTCGTAAGTCTACGCAGGATGTAGAAGAGTTCAAAACCTATGCGGAAGAAAACCCACAGGCACTGGTACCGCTCCAGCAGGCATCCCATGGCTCTGCGGCACTGGTCGATCCGACCGGAGGAAAGATTCTTGATGCGCTTACGGTTGCGGCAGATAAAGTAGAGCTGGAGAATATTCCTGCAAAAGAAGCGTTGGATGAGGCGCAGAAAACAGCGCAGGAAGCACTGGATGCAATTCAATAATTGAAGTACAGAAAACAGTACAAGAAGCACGGCGGACAGCAGATATCCGCTTGACCGGGAAAAGAGAATGAAAGAAACAAGAATTTATACAATCAGCCGTGAAACGGCAAATATTCAGAAGAAATCCATCGAGATTCCTTCTTCTTATAAACAACTTCATATCGTGATGGAAATCCCCGAAATATGCAGGTATATGGCATTTTTAATTGTGCGGGACGCAACGGGGAATATCCGGTTTCAAAAGCTGCTTGGATACGGAGAACAGAAGTTATGTATCGGCTCCGGACCGTCAGACACGACGATCGGCGGAGTCCCCGGAGAGATTATGCCGGGGGAATGGCAGATTATCGTAGGTGTGTTTACCGAATACGTGGCACAGAAACTGGGAGAAAAGCGGGTGGAAATCAAGGCGCTGCTTACAGATGAGCCGACAGAGATAACCGAGCCGATGGGAAACTGGTGCTGGCTGGAGGAAGGGAAAGGTCTGACGCTATCCAGTGAGAAATACAACTGGAATCAGGTTTACCGTGCAGGCGCAGGGTGGTTCAAAGGAGATTTCCACACGCATACCCGCCTGTCTGACGGAAAAGAAACTGTGGCAAATGCCATGAAGAAGGCGGATGACAGCGGACTGGACTTTTATGTTCCGACCGAGCATAATCTGATGCACACCGGATGGAGAGCAACGAGCCGGTGCATTTTACCGGGAATTGAAGTGACGACAGACAAGGGACATTTTAATTTGTTTGGAATTACAAGACTTCCATCGAAACTGTATGAGATTGTAGGACACAACGGGGATTCACTGGTAGATGGACTGGTTAGCCAGACAATGCGGGAGGCAAAGAAAGAACAGTGGCTTGTCAGTATCAATCACCCGTTCCTCACAATCTGGAGCTGGCGCTATGCCGACACAAAACTGGCAGATATCGATTGTCTGGAAATCATCAATGATCCGACCTATCCGGATTCTCCGGCGGCAAATGAAGCTACAGTCCGCTTTTTTGATGTACTTTGGGAGGATGGTCACCAGATTACGGCGGTTGGAGGAAGTGATTCCCACAACCTGATTGATGAACGCTATGAGAACGCAGAATACCCATCGATTGCCGGAGACCCGGGAACCTATGTGTACTGCGAAAAGCTGACGCCGAATAATCTGGTGAAGTCAGTGAAAAACGGTCATACAGTCGTGGCGAGATTTATCAAAGTAATACCGGCCATTCAGGCGGGCGGAAAAGTATATTATCCGGGAGAGTGTATTGACAGCGCAGATGTGGAACAGATTTCCATCCATCTGGATATTACCGGGGATGCAGGGTTCCTTGATGAAAGTGGAGTGCCTCAGGTATTTCTTGTCAAGAATATGAAACACATTCCGGCCGTTGTAAAACAAACAGGTGATGCGGGCTGGGCTGCTGACGTAGAATTCTCATTTGACAGGGAAAAGTGGCAGTGGGCACGTATGGAAGTGCGTGGAAAAGACGGGATGCTCCTCGGAGTGGTAAATCCAATTTATTTCGGAAGAAAGGTATCCGTGTATACAACGTTTGGCGAGGCCGCAGAAACCTGTCTGGAAGGTGCAGAATATTCGTAGGGAGAGGAATGCAATGATTAAAGGAATCTTATTTGATAAAGACGGAACGTTAATTGACTTTTTCTCTCTCTGGCTGAAAGCTGCATTGGAGACCGTTCCGGTATTCTTAAGACATAATGGGATTGAGCCGACAGCAGAGATGCAGGAATATATTCAGCAGGTCATTGGAATCGAGAAAGAGAAAGTAGACCCGAAAGGGGCGCTTGCTTACAAATCGTATGGAGAGATAGCCAAAGACATCAGCGCGGCACTGGAAGAAAAACAAATCTATTTAGATGCGGAAGCAGTCCGGCAGCAGATAGAAACGTTGTTCGTGGAAAATGTAACCGGAAACGGTGCGGATTACCAGCAGTTTGTAAATGTAGAAGAGCTGATAGAGACATTGAAGGAATGTGGGATTGCAATCGGTCTGGCGACGGCAGATACAGTAGGCTCCGCCACTGCCTGTCTGGAAAAGCTCAATGTTCTGCAGGAGTTTGATTATGTCGGAGCAGACGATGGGATTATGCAGCCCAAACCGGCACCTGATATGTTTGAACGGTTCAAAGAGCAGACCGGACTGGATGCAAATGAAATCGCTGTCGTTGGTGATACATACAATGATATTGTGTTTGCAAAAGAAAACGGCGGAATTGCAATTGGTGTATTGAGTGGTGTCAGCTCGAGAGAAGATTTTCATGGAGAGGCAGATTACGTGCTGGATTCTATTGGAGAGCTGCCGGATATTATTGAGGCGGAAGCTAAAGTGTGAGAATGAAATGGAGGAAGAACTGTGGCAGAAATTCAGTTGAAACATATATATAAAAAATTTGATGACGGAGTGGATGCGGTAAAAGATTTCCACCTGGATATTAAAGATAAGGAATTCGTGATTTTCGTCGGTCCGTCCGGATGCGGAAAGTCAACGACGCTGCGGATGATTGCGGGACTGGAGAACATCTCGGATGGGGAACTTCTGATTGACGGGAAGAAGATGAATGATGTCCCGTCATGTGACCGTGATATTGCCATGGTATTCCAGAATTACGCGCTTTATCCACATATGACCGTGGCAGAGAATATGGCGTATAGTCTCCGATTGAAAAAAGTACCGAAAAAAGAACGCAGACAGAAAGTGGAAGAAATAGCAAGAACACTTGGACTGGAAGGGGTTCTCGATCGTAAACCTTCAGAATTATCAGGGGGACAGAAACAAAGAGTTGCAATGGGAAGAGCTATCGTGCGTCATCCAAAAGTATTTCTGATGGATGAACCGCTATCCAATCTGGATGCAAAACTGAGAAACCAGATGCGTGGAGAGATTCTGAAATTATACCGGGAATTGGAAACGACATTTATTTATGTGACGCACGATCAGACCGAGGCGATGACACTTGGAACCAAGATTGTGGTGCTCAAAGACGGCGAAATCCAGCAGATTGCAACTCCGCAGGAGCTATACCAGAAACCGGCGAATCAGTTCGTTGCCGGATTCATCGGGATGCCGCCGATGAATTTCTTCCATGGAAAATGCGTCGCGGACCATAAAAAGCAGGTGAGCATCCGCATCAGCGGGCAGGATATCCCGGTATCTGAGGAAATGGCACAGCACATTCAGTTGAAGCATATGCTGGGTGAAGAAGTGACGGTTGGAGTAAGGCCGGAGGATATGCGGATTGTATCTGCGGACGAGTCTGGGTTTGACAGTGAAGTGCAGGTGTATGAGATGCTTGGTTCTGAGTCCTACCTGTATTTTGAACATGACGGAGGAGATGTGGCGGTGCGGACCGAGGCGGGTACAGCCATCCGTAAAGGAGATGTGGTACGGTTTGGGTTTGATATGGAGCATGTGCATCTGTTTGATGCACTGTATGGGAATCGTATCTGATTTGGACGTACAATTTTATTGGGGCTAAAGTATTGATAATCCAATCGGGTAGGAGAAACTTTCCCCAATTGGGAAAGTTTCTCCTACTCAATCGAATGAAAATACCCCGCCACTTGGGGCGTGTCAGATTTGATGCCCTGTTGCCTACAGCGGGGTCTTTGACTTTAAAGTCTGCCTCACACTTCCTGAATCTCACTGATGTCGCTGTCAATAATCAAAGAGTAGTTCGTGTAATACACGACAAATCCCGGCTTTCCGCCCTTTGGTTTCCTGACGTGTTTTTTCTCTACATAATCAATCTCAATCTTATCTTTATCCCGCATACTGGAGTAATAAGCTGCAAGCTTTCCAGCCTCCTCAAACGTGCGGTCCGGCAGTTCATCCCCGTTGGTTTTGACGATGACATGAGAACCCGGAGCCTGCTTTGCATGGAACCACCAGTCGTTTCCAACGGCAAAGTGGAAGGTCAGTTCCTCGTTCTGGAAGTTATTTTTTCCGACATACATATGATAGCCGTCACTAGAAATATAGTGGAGCGGCTGATTTTTAATCTTCACCTTTTTCTTTATAAACTTCCGGCGCATATATCCGGAGATAATCAGTTCTTCCTTAATCTGTGCGAGGTCATCTTCAGTAAGCGCGATGTTCAAAGCGGTCTGTACGGATTCCAGATAATCAATCTCTTCCTTAGTCTCTTCAATAAGACGGGAAAGTGCCTCAAAGGTACGTTTCTGTTTGTTATATTTATCAAAATACCGCTGCGCATTTTCCTGTGGTGTCTTTGTAGGATCCAGAGGAATGGAAACCATTTTGTTTTCGTAGTAGTTCAGTGCTTCCAGTTTTTTCGCACCCGGTTCCAGATTGTAGCCGTAGGTGTTGATGAGCTCCCCATATACCCGGAACTTGTCCCTGCCTTCCGTATCCTTTAACTGGCGGAGCTGCAAATCGTATTTCTTCCGGTTGCGTTCTAACGCAGTCTGTACGATATGCCGTAAGTCTGTGGATTTCTGCCGGATGCGGGTAATTGCATTCCGGGAGGAGTAGTAGAGTTCCAGCACATGGGAAATGGAACGGAATTCATTTCTTGCATACCCGGAAAACTGCGTCAGTGGCAGTGAAGAAAACTCTTTTGGTTCTTTTCCGCTATAGTAAATGGCAGGAGAAAACTTTCCTTCTTTCACATCAGAAAAATAAATGGAAAACTGCGTGTACAGGTGTGTCAGCACATCAACAGGCAAGTCCTTCGGCGTAATAGAAGAATCCACACCGGATACAGAGCAGATTTCCTCTGCAACAACCGGGCTGACTCCGGTAAAACTGGTATAGATTGCTTTGGCAAGCGGCATTGGTTTCTCAGTGACTGACTCAATGAATTCCGTCTCGGATACCGTCAGCGGGTCGTGTTTCTTCATTGTATCCGGGATAAAATACTGCCGTCCCGGAAGCACCTCGCGGACAGAGCTCATCTGAGCCGGGACATGTTTGATACTGTCAATGATCATGCCTTCGTTGTTGCAGAAAATGATGTTACTGTGTTTTCCCATAATCTCTACAACCAAATCTTTTCTACAGAGGTCACCCAGTTCATCAAGATGCTCAATCGTAAAATGAATGATTCGTTCCAGTTTTGGCTGCCAGATATCGATAATTCTTCCGTTTGCAATGTGCTTCCTCAACAGCATACAGAAATTCGGTGCCGTCATCGGGCTTGGTTTATTCGTGTCAGTCAGATATATTAAAGGAAGAGATGCACTTGCCGAGATGCAGAGGCGTTTCTGCCCGTCAGGGGTTTTGATTGTCAAAAGCAGTTCGTCCGTTTCCGGCTGGGCAATCTTCGCAATCCTTCCGTTATTCAGTTCCTGTTTTAATTCGTGGACGAGATTTGCCACGACAATTCCGTCAAATGCCATATATATTGTCCTTTCCTGTCTTTGTTTTTTCGCTCCATGCGCAGCAGCTTTCTGCGGTTACGAAGAAACTGCCTTATGCGAATTGTATCATATTTTCATCAGTTATGGGAAAAAACATGAAACAGTTGACCTTTTTGGTGGTTTCGCTGTATAATAAGTGGAATCTAATAACGAAAAAACTAATACAGAGGATGAATAGCATGATAAAAAGCATGACAGGTTTTGGAAGATATGAGTATCAGTCCGGTTCCAGAAAGTTTACGGTGGAACTGAAAAGTGTGAACCACCGCTATCTGGATGTCAGCATCCGTATGCCAAAGAAACTGAATTCTTTTGAGACATCGATTCGTACATTGCTGAAGCAGTACGCGAACCGTGGAAAGGTTGATATCTTTATTACATATGAAGATACAGCCGAGAGTCAGGTCTCTCTGAAGTATAATGCGGCGCTTGCGGAAGAGTATATGCAATATTTCCGAAGGATGGAGGAAGAGTTCCAGATTGAAAATGATATCCGTGTATCGGCACTGGCACGATTTCCGGAAGTCCTTACAATGGAAGAGGCATCAGAGGACGAAGATGAGCTTTGGAAAGAATTAAAAGCAGCCTTAGACGGAGCGTTTTCCAAGTTTGTTGAGACACGGACAACCGAGGGCGGGAATCTGAAGAGAGATATTCTTCAGAAACTTTCCGGAATGGAAGAACTGGTTGCCGCGATAGAGCGGCGCTCCCCGGAGATTGTCGCAGAATATCGGAAAAAGCTGGAGGAAAAGGTACAGGAGCTGCTTTCCGACACGCAGATTGAGGAGAGCAGGATGGCTGCCGAGGTGATTCTGTATGCAGATAAAATCTGTACCGATGAAGAAGTGGTGCGTCTGAAGAGCCATATTTCCCATATGAGGGATACTTTGGAAGAGCGGGAAGGCATCGGACGAAAGCTGGACTTTATTGCGCAGGAAATGAACCGTGAAGCGAATACGATTCTCTCCAAGGCAAATGATCTGGAGGTTTCCAATTATGCAATCGGTCTCAAGACAGAGATTGAAAAGATTCGCGAGCAGATTCAGAACATTGAGTAATGAAAGAAAATAGAAAATGGAGAGATTGCGATGAATACAAAGGGGATTCTGATTGTAGTATCCGGCTTTTCGGGAGCCGGCAAGGGTACATTGATGAAAGAACTTCTGAACCGGTATGAAGAGCGGTATGCACTTTCTATCTCCGCAACAACGAGACAGCCGAGAGAAGGAGAAGAACACGGCAGAGAGTATTTTTTCATTTCAAAAGAAGAATTTGAAAAAATGATTGCGAAAGAGGAACTGATAGAGTATGCTAAGTACGTGGAAAATTATTACGGCACACCCAGAAAGTATGTAGAGCAAAAGTTAAATGAGGGAAAAGATGTCATTCTGGAAATTGAGATTCAGGGTGCGCTGAAGGTGAAGGAAAAGTTCCCGGACACCTTACTTTTGTTTGTGTCACCGCCGGGTGCGGAGGAGCTGAAGAACCGTCTGGTCGGCAGGGGAACAGAGACGATGGATGTCATTGAGTCCAGAATGAGCCGTGCGGCGGAAGAGGCAGAAGGCATGGAGGAATATGATTATCTCATTATCAATGACACATTAGATGAGTGTGTGGAGCAGATGCATGCCGTAATCCAGGGAGAGCATCTCAGATGTTCGAGAAATACAGCATTTATTGAAAGAATAAAGAAGGAACTGAAAGGTCTGAAAGGAGAATAAGAAACTATGTTACATCCATCTTATACTGATTTGATGAAGGTCGTAAACAAAGACGTGGAAGAGGGCGAGACAAAGATTGTCAACAGCCGTTATTCAATCGTTATGGCTACTTCCAAGAGAGCAAGACAGCTCATTGACGGTGAGATGCCGTTAGTTAGCGCAAAAGAGGGTGAGAAACCGCTCTCTATTGCAATTGAAGAGCTGAACGAAGGAAAGTTAAAGATTCTGGCTGAGAGCGCCGGTGAAGAAGAGTAAGAAGAAAAACAGGAAAAGGCAGATGCCGTCAGGTATCTGCCTTTCTGACAGTTGGAGTGTGATTTATGAAAATACTATTTATTTCGCTCGGGTGTGATAAGAATCTGGTAGACACGGAAGTGATGCTAGGACTGCTCGCATCCAGAGGCTATGAAATGACGGACGATGAGCGAGAGGCAGATATTATCGTTATTAATACATGCTGCTTTATCCATGATGCGAAACAGGAGAGTGTAGATAACATTCTGGAGATGGCTGAGTACAGGAAAACAGGAAACGTGAAAGCGCTGATTGTAACCGGATGTCTTGCAGAGCGGTACAGGCAGGAAATCATCGATGAGATTCCTGAGGTAGATGCCGTGTTAGGGACAACGGCGTACGATAAGATTCTTGATGCGGTTGATGAGGCATTAAAGGGACAACATTTCCTGCGGATGGAAGATTTACAGGCGCTTCCGGTTGTCCGGACCGAGCGGCAGGTGACAACAGGCGGACATTTCGCTTATCTGAAGATTGCAGAAGGCTGTGATAAGCACTGTACTTACTGTATCATTCCGAAAATCCGCGGATGCTACCGCAGCGTGCCGATGGAACGGTTGATTAAAGAGGCGGAGAAACTTGCAGGGCAGGGCGTGAAAGAACTAATCCTTGTCGCACAGGAGACGACCATCTACGGTAAAGACATTTATGGTGAAAAATCGCTTCCTAAGTTGTTAAGGGAACTGTGTAAAATCAGCGGCATCCGGTGGATTCGGATTCTTTACTGTTATCCGGAGGAGATTACCGATGAACTGATTCAGGTCATGAAAGAAGAGCCAAAGATCTGCCACTATCTTGATTTGCCGATTCAGCATGCCAGTGATGAAATCCTGAAAAGGATGGGCAGAAGAACCTCGAAACAAGAGTTGATTGATATTGTCGGAAAACTGCGAAAAGAGATTCCGGACATCTGTCTGCGGACAACGTTGATTACCGGATTTCCGGGAGAAACAGAAGAACAGCACAAGGAACTGGTTGAATTCGTCGATGAGATGGAGTTTGACCGGCTTGGAGTATTTACTTACTCGCCGGAGGAAGATACGCCGGCGGCTGAGATGCCGAATCAGATTGATGAGGAAGTGAGGCAGGAGCGCCAGGCAGAATTGATGGAACTACAGCAGGAGATTGCATTTGATGTGGCTGAAAATATGATTGGCAGAGAAATGCTTGTCATGATTGAGGGAAAAGTTGCGGACGAGGCGGCTTATGTGGGAAGAACCTACCGGGATGCGCCGAATGTGGACGGACTTATCTTTGTCGAAAGCAGCGAATTACTAATGTCCGGTGATTTTGCCAGAGTGACAGTAACCGGAGCACAGGATTACGATTTGATAGGAGGATTAACTGATGAATTTACCGAATAAACTGACTGTTTTACGTGTGATTATGGTACCGTTTTTTGTTTTCTTTATGTTGACGGATGTGGGCGGTGCAGCCAATAAATGGATTGCCCTTGTATTATTCTGCGTTGCAAGTCTGACAGATATGCTGGACGGAAAGATTGCCAGAAAATATAATCTGGTGACAAATTTCGGGAAGTTTATGGATCCGTTGGCGGACAAGCTGCTTGTCTGCTCGGCGATGATTTGTATGATTGAGCTTGGAAAACTTCCGGCATGGATTGTCATTATTATTATTGCAAGAGAATTTATTATCAGTGGATTCCGGCTTGTTGCATCGGATAACGGAATTGTTATCGCAGCAAGCTATTGGGGGAAATTCAAAACAGTTTTTCAGATGGCGATGATTATCATGCTGATTGCAGATTTTGGCGGGGTATTCGACGTGATTGCAGAGGGATTAATCTGGGCTGCACTTGCACTGACAATCATTTCCCTGATTGATTATATTGTGAAAAATAAACAGGTACTGACTCAGGGAGGGATGTAAGGTGTATCCGGATTGGAAATTAAGAGAACAGTTAGATAAGGATGCCAATGTAACACTGGAAGAACGCGTGGTTTCGCTTCTTGCGAAGAAACACTGGACGATTACGACCGCAGAATCCTGTACAGGAGGTCTGATAGCCGGGACTCTGGTCAATGTTGCAGGGGCGTCGGATGTGCTCAATGAAGGATATGTGACCTATTCCAATGAGGCGAAACACCGCCTGCTTGGTGTGAAGGAAAAGACACTGGAACAATACGGTGCGGTCAGTGAACAGACGGCACGGGAGATGGCGGCCGGTGCAGCAAAAGCGGCAGGAACCAATGTGGGCTTAAGCGCAACGGGCATTGCGGGGCCGGGAGGCGGAACGGAAGAAAAACCGGTCGGACTGGTCTATATCGGCTGTTGTGCCAATGGAAACGTAACTGTAAAAGAATGCCGTTTTCATGGAAACCGGATGGAGAACCGGCTGAGTACCGTGGAGGAGGTGCTGAAACTGTGTCTGGAAACATGCGGGGAAACAGGACAATGAGCAGAAAAAATGTAAAGGGTATGAATTAGAAACGTGCGGAAAAGCGGAAACTTGTCGAAACTGACAATTGACGAATGGCGGTTTTTGTGAGAGAATAAAGTAAGTGCGATGTTAATTTATTATCAAACATTATGCGCGAGACAAATCATACATATTTGAAAGGAGTTTTAACATGATTTATTCACATGAAGTAGAAATGATGTGTCCGGTAGCTCAGGGTGCAAATCACGGACCGGCTCCAATCCCAGAAGAAGCAAAATGGGTAAAGGCAAAAGAAGTGAAGGATATTTCCGGTCTGACACACGGCATTGGCTGGTGTGCTCCTCAGCAGGGAGGATGCAAACTGACTCTGAACGTAAAAGATGGTATTATTCAGGAAGCATTGGTCGAGACAATCGGATGTTCAGGAATGACTCATTCCGCAGCTATGGCATCTGAAATCCTTCCGGGAAAAACTATTTTAGAGGCACTGAATACAGACCTTGTATGTGATGCTATCAATACGGCTATGAGAGAACTCTTCTTACAGATCGTATACGGAAGAACTCAGAGTGCATTCTCCGAAGATGGACTTCCAATCGGCGCAGGTCTGGAAGACCTCGGAAAAGGACTTCGTTCTCAGGTTGGTACAATGTACGGAACACTGGCAAAAGGTCCTCGTTACCTGGAGATGGCAGAAGGTTATGTAACAGGTATCGCTCTTGATGAAAACAACGAGATTATCGGATATCAGTTTGTAAGTCTTGGAAAATTCACAGACTTCATCAAAGCTGGTGACACACCGAATGACGCATGGGAGAAAGCAAAAGGTCAGTACGGCCGTGTTGACGATGCTGTTAAGATCATCGATCCACGTAAGGAGTAGTCGTCATCAATTATAGGTAAAATAAATCAGGAGGATAATTAAATGGCTTTATTTGAATCATATGAGAGAAGAATTGATAAAATCAATGCAGTATTGAACAGCTATGGCATTGCATCAATCGAAGAGGCAGAAAAGATTACAAAGGATGCCGGACTTGATGTTTACAATCAGGTAAAGGGTATTCAGCCAATCTGTTTTGAGAATGCATGTTGGGCATACACAGTAGGTGCGGCAATTGCAATCAAAAAGGGTTGTAAGACAGCGGCAGAGGCAGCAGCAGCTATCGGAGAAGGACTTCAGGCTTTCTGTATTCCGGGTTCTGTAGCAGATCAGCGTAAAGTAGGTCTGGGACATGGCAACCTTGGAAAGATGCTTTTGGAGGAAGATACAGATTGTTTCGCATTCCTTGCCGGACACGAGTCATTCGCAGCAGCAGAGGGTGCGATTGGTATCGCTGAGAAAGCAAACAAAGTTCGTAAAAAACCACTTCGTGTTATCCTGAACGGACTCGGAAAAGATGCAGCTAAGATTATTTCCAGAATTAACGGATTCACATATGTACAGACAGAATACGATTACTATACAGGAGAACTTAAAGAAGTTCAGAGAATCGCTTACTCAGAAGGTCTTCGTGCAAAAGTAAACTGCTACGGAGCGAACGATGTACGTGAAGGTGTTGCTATCATGCACAAAGAGGGTGTAGATGTTTCTATTACAGGTAACTCTACTAACCCGACACGTTTCCAGCATCCGGTTGCAGGTACATATAAGAAAGAATGTATCGAGCAGGGCAAGAAGTACTTCTCCGTAGCATCAGGCGGTGGTACAGGACGTACACTTCACCCGGATAACATGGCAGCAGGTCCGGCTTCTTATGGTATGACAGATACATTGGGACGTATGCACTCTGACGCTCAGTTTGCAGGTTCTTCTTCAGTACCGGCTCACGTAGAGATGATGGGACTGATTGGAGCAGGTAACAACCCGATGGTTGGTATGACTGTTGCAGTTGCAGTTTCCGTTGAGGAAGCAGCGAAGGCTGGCAAGTTCTAACAAATCCAGTATTTATCGCGTTTCTAAGTCCGTAGAGAACTGACGAAACCTAGTAAAAACAAGTGGACTTGTTCATTACTTGTTCATTATTTGTTCATCGAGACTTGTTCACTAATAATTATTAATAAAAATAAGCGCGCCTTGTATTTCGTTACTTGGCGCGCTGTTTTATTGCATTTTTTCCAAATCTTTTCTCAACCATTCCACATCCCTTACAGTGTAAGTTGATTCTGTGATATCCTTTATGTTGTGTCCGACCATTTCTTTCAATGCGTATTCGTCTACTTCCGCTTTTTTGCATCTCGTGATGAATGTTTTTCGCGGATCGTGAGCCCTGTGTTCTGGATTCAGATTTAATTCTGCGATTACTTTTCCGAAACGATTAGCGTATTTGTCATATGTCAATTTCCATGTTCCGGCATGAGTCTGCCCCTTGTCATTCAGAAGATATTCACTTCCGATTTCAACAGCATATTCGTAATTCTTCTTAACAATCGATTGAATTTTACTGTGTATAGGCACTATTCTTTGTTTTCCGGCATCCGTTTTCATTCCAGCACACATATACCACTCATCGAGATTTACTTCGTCTAATCGCAATGTAGCAAGTTCCTGCGGTCTCCATCCCATGTAACACTGAATTATTATCCAGTCGGCAAATTTCACTTTTTCAACATTATCCCACAATGTTTGCAATTCTTCCTCGGAAAAGATGATGTGGTTTCTCTTTGATGCTTCTTTCTCTTTTACGATATCGTCTGATACGTCAAATGTTCTTGCGTAGTTCGTATCAACAATTTCATACTCCAATGCAAAATCAAACATGAGATTAAACATGGATTTCATCCGCGCCTTTGTTCCGGCAGTAGGGTATATCTTTTCCCCTTTTTTCTTTCCCCTTGTCTCGATTCTGAATCCCTCGTCCATGCATCCTTTTATGTGCCTTGCCCTTACATCCTTTGCACACATCGTATAGATAGAAGAGCAGTACTGCCATGATGATGTGATTGTCCTTATATAAGCATCAGACGCATTCTTAAAATATTCATCCGTCCACTTATCATATAATTCCTTTACGGTCATCGACAGTTCCAGATTGTTATTCGGCAAATTAAACGCT
>DCKD01000094.1 GCA_002320245.1 Lachnospiraceae bacterium UBA1683 | reverse complement strand
ATAGGTCGAGGGCATAACCAAAGGCAGGAGCGCTTGATGGATAAAATCCATTAAGTGCGGAGCACGGTGATAGGAACAAGATGGATGATAAAACAATCTTTGTATGCAGTTTTGAAGGTACGTTTATTTATAATTGAAGAATGGCCCAGTGGCTCAGTTGGTTAGAGCGCCGCCCTGTCACGGCGGAGGTCGAGAGTTCGAGTCTCTTCTGGGTCGTTATGTGGGGTCTTAGCTCAGCTGGGAGAGCATCTGCCTTACAAGCAGAGGGTCACAGGTTCGAGCCCTGTAGGCCCCACTTATAAAAAGAATATGGATGGATTCCCGAGTGGCCAAAGGGGACAGACTGTAAATCTGCTGCAAATTGCTTCGGTGGTTCGAATCCACCTCCATCCATTACCGATTTTTGAATCGGGCATTTTGTAATAGGCCGATGTGGCTCAATTGGCAGAGCAGCTGATTTGTAATCAGCAGGTTATCGGTTCGAGTCCGATCATCGGCTTTCTCAAAAGAGAGATAATTTAATAACGCGGGGTGGAGCAGTCTGGAAGCTCGTCGGGCTCATAACCCGAAGGTCGTAGGTTCAAATCCTGCCCCCGCAACTCAAGACTTTTAAGTCTTATGCCCAGATAGCTCAGTTGGTAGAGCAGAGGACTGAAAATCCTCGTGTCGCTGGTTCGATTCCGGCTCTGGGCATTTTGTCTGCAAATAAAATAGAATAAGGGCGTGTAGCTCAGGTGGTAGAGCACTTGACTTTTAATCAAGTTGTCCGGGGTTCGAATCCCCGCACGCTCATTAATGAATAGTGGCGAAAATCCAATGTTTACGGGGATTTTCGTTTTTTTATATGTTTTAAAAGTAGCGGATACCTTTAATCATTCATAGCGGCGGCAATTGCAGCGACAGCCTACCCCTTTTTCCTGCATGGCATAGTTGCCATTCTATTATAACAAATCCCATAATTTCCAGCCATTTTAAGTAGTTTATAGCTTATGATATTTATTACAATATACTTATGGAGATTCTGCCAGATAAAATCATGTAAAAAGAAATCTGTCAATGCATCAGAGCCGAGTGCTTCTGCAATTTGGCTACGACAGGAGTTATGCACCCAAACAAATGCTACTTTTGGTAAACTATTTTTCATTCTTATAGACCAGCCTTTCAAGTACTTTAAAATTGAATCTTGACTTAGAATGACTTTTACTTATTCAGATAATAATACCGTTATCTGATTTCGTGTTTTCTGTTTTTTCCATAGCTTCTTGGGTACAATTACCTCCAAAACAACAAGAATTTTTTGTTTTTTTTCAAATAATTTCATTTTATTTACCCCTGATTTCGCTAAATTAAGAACGCATTGAATATATTAAATATATAGCCAACAATGATAATTCCAATTGTGCAAATAGCAATAAACAATACTAATAGTTTAGGTTTTACCGCCTTCTTTAACATAATCATAGACGGTAAGCTTAAGGTCGTAACTGCCATCATAAAAGCAAGGATTGTAAAGATATATGGGAATACTTGTTGGAATGTTTCCAAAACCCGTTCTTTAGCAAACCGTATTCTGTCTTTTTTGGTGAGTGTAGGAGAACTGATATCTACACCACCTGCACTTTTAACAAAATCTTCCAAATAATTTTCCATGTGGTTTTTTTCAATGAGTGTTCCACCGATGACCGCGATTACTAAACCGACAATAACATAGGCAAGCGCAATTTTTGCCCCAAAGATGCTCATAAGTAAAACAAAACTTCCTAAATCAACCATAGGTGAAGATATAAGGAATGAAAATGTTACGCCTAAAGGAAGTCCGGCACTTGTAAACCCGATAAATAAAGGAATGGATGAACATGAGCAAAAAGGTGTAACGGTTCCTAGCAGTGCTGATATGATATTTGCCTCTATCCCATGAAACCGACCTAATATCTTCCTGCTTCTTTCAGGTGGAAAATAGCTTTCTATATATGAAATGGAGAAAATTAACAGACATAACAAAATTGTTATCTTAACCACATCATAAACAAAAAATTGAATACTTCCACTTAATCGGCTGCTCATATCCAGCTTTATCGTTGATAGTAATTTTCCAATCAAGCTGTTTAACCACTTCATCCCTAATATCTGGTCTTGAAAAACTAACCAGACTGAGTTTAAGATTTTCAAAAAATCCCTCCAATCTTTTTTCATATCAACTTTTTTTGATGCGTCAGAGATTAATAAAAGCCATCCGGAGATGACCTTTATATACAGCATTTTGACTGCACTTTTATATCCGGTGTTGTTAATTCTAAAAGGCGCTTTGAAGCATATTCACTTCCTTGTTGGTTAAGGCTGTAATGTGTCCATTTTCCGTCTTGTCTGCTTGTTACAATTCCGGATTCACAAAGTATTTTCATGTGATAGGATAAGGCAGATTGTCCTATGCCCATATATTCAATTAAAACACAAGCACATTTTTCTCCACTCCTTAAATGATTTAAGATAGCCAATCGCTTTTCATCACAAAGTGCCTTGAATATTTTAGCGTCTTTTGAAAAATCGGTCATTATCCTCACTTCTCACATCAAATTATTTTGATATGAATATCATAACGTGTAAGAGTGTTCCTGTCAATATGCATATGAATCTTACACAAATTTCCATTACCTTTGTCATATATCTCTGGAGTTTTTCAAGTGAATAGATTATACTGGAACTATATTTATTAAAGAGGAGGATGAGGGTATGCACATGGCAGATGCACTTGTCGTACCGGCGGTGGCAGGAACAATGTATGTTGCTTCCGCAGCGGCGGCAGGGTATTCAATAAAAAAAGTAAGACTGGAAGCGGACCCGAAAAAAATTCCGACAATGGGAATTATGGGCGCATTTGTTTTTGCGGCGCAAATGATTAATTTCACAATTCCGGGGACAGGTTCTTCCGGACATTTGTGCGGAGGCGTGCTGTTATCAGCGATTCTGGGGCCGTATGCTGCATTTCTGACAATGATAGGGGTTTTGTTAATCCAATGTCTGATGTTTGCGGATGGAGGGCTGATGGCATTGGGGTGCAATATATGGAATATGGCATTTTATGGATGCTTTGTCGGCGGGTTTCTGATTTGGAAACAGATTATGAAAAAGGGCGTAAGTCGAAAAAAAATCATCACAGCATCCATTTTAGCGTGTGTGCTGACGCTGCAGCTTGGAGCATTTTCGGTAACAGTGGAGACACTTGCATCGGGAATTACAGAACTTCCTTTTAGCATATTTGTTGGAATGATGCAGCCAATCCATCTTGCAATTGGCTTGGTTGAGGGCGCGATTACATCAGCGGTTCTTTTATTTGTATACGAGGCGAGACCAGAATTAATCTGGACAGGAGTGAAAGAGAAAACCCAGATAAAAGAAGCAAAATTAAGCTTGAAAAAAACATGGACTATTCTTGGTGCGGCAGCGGCAGTGATTGCCGGAGGGATGTCACTTTTTGCAAGTTCTCATCCGGATGGGCTGGAGTGGTCGATAGAAAAAGTTACGGGCAGTACGGAGTTTGCGGTCTCCGGTCCGGTACATATTTTTATGGAAAAAATACAGAATCTTACAGCATTATTTCCTGATTATGGATTTCGGCATGGGGATTCTGCAGCAGGGACTTCCTTGTCCGGAATTATAGGAGGGGCGGCGGTCATTGCACTTTGTCTTCTCGTATGTTATGTATTTCGTTTTTTCAGAAAGAAAGAGGAAAATGAGCAGAATTAATCAGGCAATACATGAAATACATTTTATGGATGAGGCAGCAGAAAAAAACCGGTGGCTGAATCGCATTCATCCATTGGCAAAGGTGATAGTAACAGTCGTTTATATTGCGTTGGTTATGTCATTTCCAAAGGAGGATTTGATGGGATTGGCAGCCATGTGCTTGTATCCACTTGTGTTGTTCATTACAGGAGAAGTGTCAGCAGGAAGAGCATTTCGCCAGTTAAAAATGATTTTATTCCTTGTTGCAGTAATTGGAATAGCCAATCCGATTCTGGACAGAGAAGTATTGTTTTGGATAGGAAGTGTCCCGGTTACGGGTGGAATGCTGTCGATGCTGACATTAGTGATAAAGTCAGTTTTTGCGGTATTTGCGACATACTTACTTATCGTAAGTACCTCAATAGAAAATATTTGTTATGCATTAAGAAAATTACATATGCCTAAAATACTGTCAACACTGATTCTCTTAATTTACCGGTATATTGTTTTAATGTTGAAGGAAACGGAACGATTGACACAGGCATATTCTTTGCGGGTGCCGGATCAGAAGGGAATACATTACAAAGCATGGGGAACACTGGCAGGACAGATGCTGCTTCGAAGTATGGATCGGGCAGAACTTGTTTATGAGAGTATGACGCTGCGGGGATTCCAGGGAGAATTCTATTTAAAAGGAGCCGGAAAAAGTGTCTGGAAAAGTGTAATATATGCCAGTCTCTGGTGTATTATTTTATTTTGTATCAGAATATTCCCAATTTTTGAAATGGTAGGAAGGATTTTGACATAGCCAGTTGGAGAACAATCTGCTTTGTGATGCAAGGAGCTGAGAAAATGATATGCTTTGTGGGGCGGAGAACTGAAGGAAAACGATATACTTTGCGGGGCGGAGAACTGAAGGAAAACGATATACTTTGTGGGGCGGGGAGCTGAAAGAAAACGATATGTTCTGTAGAGTGTGGAACTGAGGGAAAACGATATACTTTGCGGGGTGAGGAGCTGAAAGAAAATGGATATAATTGATGTGGAACATCTGACATTTGGATATGCAGGGCGGGATAAAAATCAAAACTCAAAGGTGCTTGATGATATTGGGTTTCACATAAATGAAGATGAATCGGTGGGAATTATCGGGGCAAATGGAGTCGGAAAATCAACGCTGCTCAAATTGATGGTTGGGTTACTTCCCGGATATAATGGAACTCTTCGCATCCATGGAACAGAAGTGAAAAAAGAAAATCTGTCGGAAATCCGACGCAGAGTTGGATATGTGTTTCAGGATTCGGACAGCCAGCTCTTTATGAATACAGTATATGAAGATGTTGCATTTGCACCGAGGAATTATGGAATGTCGGAGAACGAAGTACGCAGATGCACAATGGATGCACTAAGGAAAACACAAATTGAAGATTTGGCGGACAGGCATATATACCGTTTATCCGGCGGACAGAAAAAATTGGCGGCGATAGCTACAGTACTTTCTATGGGAGCAGAAATCTTGTTAATGGACGAACCATCGGCGGCACTTGACCCGAGAAACCGGAAACAGTTAATCAAAATTTTGAAGGAACTTCCGGGAATCAAAATTATCGCTTCACATGATTTGGATTTTATTTATGATACATGTGAGAGAACACTTCTGCTGGCAGACGGAAAGATTGTCAGAGATGAAAGGACAAGGGAATTGTTGAAACAGAAGGATGTGCTGGAAGCACATGGACTGGAACTGCCGTTGTCATTTCGGTTCTATCCGGGAATGCAGGAAACTATATTTGGAGCAGGCAGGAATGACAACCTGGTTTGAAAGAATGGATTTTGAAATAGGACTGTCGCAATCCCACTGGCTTGTAGACAATGGGGTAGTTCACAAATGTGTATCCGAAGTATGCAGGTATATGGATAAAATTATGTTGGACAAAATTTTTTGCCTGAAAAAAACCTTGGTTTTAAGGCTTTTTTTTGTGTCTAAGAAAAAGTTGGCACGGTTCTTGCAGTATATAAGGGCAGATAGAAAAAAGAAAGAGAGGAAGAAGAAAATGACAAAATTCTTATTTGCAACACATGGAACATTGGCAGCAGGGGCAAAGAATACGTTGGAATTGCAATTGGAAACACAGCAGATATTACCTGTGTGACCGCATATGTAAATCAGGAAGACAAACCACTGCTTCTGATGCCTTCCTGCCTGTATTTTTCACGGTCACTTCATATAGAAGACAGCTCAGCCGTTCTCCGTGTACCGTAATTGGAGCTGCCAAGAATCATCACTTCTCCCCATGGAAAGAAATGCCGGCAGCGTGGAAACAGATTCTCCGCCAGATCTGTTTCTACATTTTTCCTCATCTTCACTCATTTCTTCCACCGCTGCCGCCGGTACAGTATTTTCAGTCGCTGACAGGCAGTCTGGAGCTGGAAGAGGATCCGATGGCTGGAATGCTTCTTCAGAGAGCATATCAGCAGGCGTTTGGTGCGTTTGCAATGTCAGGGAAAAATGAAATTCTTGGTTCAAACTGGGGGACATATCCTGTCATCCGTATGTATGGAACAAAGATATGTATTATTCCAGCCTGCCTTTCCTAAAATATCCGGAGCTTTATAAAAAAATGAAGGATATCCTTCAGAAAGTTCTGGAAAGCCGTAAGGAAACGGAGCTACATCTATATCGTACGACATGGATATCGGATGCATATGTGTTGGGAACCTATCATACGGGAACAAATCTCTGTGTATACCGCAGTTTTATGGCAATGGCAAGAATTGCAAGAAGGCATTTTTTTAACTGACTGTAGAGGATGGCTACAGAGATGTACCCAAGTGCTTGACAAGGTTTTTTCAAAAGAGTAAGATAGAACCGTATAAAAGATTGAGTGCAAGGGGAGCTTGTTTTACAGGCTGAGAGGAAGTTGAAAACTTCGACCCGTAACCTGATTTGGATAATGCCAACGTAGGGAAAAGATAAGTAGGTTCTCCTTGTTTTCAGTCAGAAAATGAGGAGGATTTTTTTATGTTTGATTTTCTGGTCACCGCTGATGGCGGATTGACAACGGCAGGATATGCAGTATGTATTATTGCCGGAATTGTATTATTTGTGCTGGCACTTGTATTTGCAGGAAAGAGCAGCGAAAAACATAAGATGACAACACGGCAGATTGTGTTTTGCGCAATGGCACTGGCGCTTGCTTATGTTACCTCTTTTCTGAAATTGTTTGAACTGCCATGGGGAGGAAGTGTGACACTATGTAGTATGCTTTTTATTGTGCTGATTGGAAACTGGTATGGAGTGAAGACCGGCATTCTTGCAGGCTTGGCGTACGGAATTTTACAGTTTATGCAGGAACCATATGTTCTTTCCTTCTTCCAGGTATGCTGTGATTACATATTGGCATTTGCTGCACTTGGAGTTGCAGGTTTTTTTGCCTCCAAAGATCGTGGTCTGTTGAAAGGATATATAGCAGCAGTTATTGCCCGTGGTGCATTTCATTCGCTCGGGGGATATCTCTATTGGATGGATTATATGCCTGACAATTTTCCACAGTCATTGAAGAGTATTTATCCGATTGCTTATAATTACAGTTATCTATTAGCAGAAGCGGTGATTACAATTATCATTATTTCAATTCCTGCGGTATCAAAAGCCTTGGGACAGGTTAAGAAAACAGCATTGCAATAGTCGAGAAAAGGGACACCCTGAATGTCAGAAAGGGACACCCTAAAGTTCAAAATGGGACGTAGTAAAGTTGAGGTTTACTACGTCCCATTTTGATGATAAACTGAACAGGAAAACAGATGGTTGGGAGTAGCGGCTATGGGAACATTATATGACAAGTTAAGTGAATACGGGGATTCTGACTATTATGCGTTTCATATGCCCGGTCATAAAAGAAATAAAGATATAATTGAAGCCGATTTGCCATACGGCATTGATATTACGGAGATTACAGGGTTTGATGATTTACACCATGCGGAAGGTATTTTAAAGGAGGCGCAGGAGCGGGCGGCGAGGGCGTACCATGCGGAGGAGACGCATTATCTTGTCAATGGAAGTACAGTGGGAATTCTGAGTGCGATTCTTGGTTCAACAAAAAAGGGAAACCGGATTCTGATGGCGAGAAATTGTCATAAGTCGGTGTATCATGCGGTTTTTCTAAATGAGCTTCGGGCAGAATATATTTATCCGGAATATGATGCAAAACTGGCACTGAATGGGGCGATTGAACCGGAGAGGGTACGGCAGGCCTTGGAGAAGGATGCAGCACATAAGCATGCAGACAGAATTAAGGCGGTGGTGATGGTTTCGCCGACTTATGACGGAGTACTTTCAGATGTAAAAGCAATTGCGGACATCGTACATGAATATGGGATTCCACTGATTGTAGATGAGGCGCACGGCGCGCATTTTGGATTTCATCCGTATTTTCCGGAAAATGCAAACGCAAAGGGTGCTGATATTGTTATTCATAGTCTGCATAAAACGTTACCTGCTCTGACACAAACTGCGCTGATTCATTTGAATGGTCACATTGCAGACCGGGAATCAATCCGGATGTATCTGCATATGCTGCAGACGAGCAGCCCGTCATATGTGCTGATGTCGAGTATGGATGAATGCATTAGTATGTTGTTGGAGAAGGGAAGTACAGCATTTGATTTGTATGTAGAACGGCTGGAGTCTGCACGAAGAGAATTGAGTAACCTGAGACGGTTACATTTGGTTGAGACAGGGCAGTATGACCGTTCAAAGCTGGTAATTTCAGTTAAAGGGACCGGAATTACAGGAAAACAATTGCACAGAGTACTTACGGAGCAATATCATCTGGAATTGGAAATGTCATCTGTCAATTATGTATTGGCAATGACTTCAATTGGAGATACAGATGAAGGAATACAACGTTTAGTGAAAGCGCTGTTTGAAGTCGATATAGAAATTGACACTGAGATGGGCGCGAAAATGGATGAGCAAAGCTTTCAGCTTCCCGTTATGGAGCAGGTGTGTATCAGTGCTGCATGCAGGAACGGAGAGATTTCTGCCCGTCCATATGAAGAGTGTATCGGTTATGTTTCAGCAGAGTATGCATATGTGTATCCGCCGGGAATACCGGTTGTTGTTCCGGGAGAACGTCTTTCAGAAAGCGCAGTCCAATTGTTGGAGCGATATGAGGCAGCCGGATTTGAGATACACGGACTGAAACATTCCGGTGAGATTGAAGTAATGGAAATATAAAACGCAGCAAGTATATGCTCAGTGGACAAAGGACGACGTGTTGTCCCTTGTCCACTGAGGAGAACAAAAGCTGAAAATAAAACAGCGATGTATGAATCATAAAATAGAATGGCGAAATGGGAAAGTTGCCAGGGAAAAGCTGAGGAAAAATGGGTAAGATTTTTTATATTATGGGAAAAAGTTCGTCAGGAAAGGATTCTATTTTCAAGGAAATAAAAAAAAGAATGCCGGAACTGAAGGATATTATTTTATATACGACACGTCCGATTCGTAAAGGTGAGGCAGAAGGTGTGGAATATCATTTTGTGGATGAGGAAAAACTCTACGAGATGGAAAATGCCGGCCGTGTGATTGAACAGCGTGTATATGATACAAAATGCGGAATCTGGAGATATTTTACTGCAGATGACGGACAGATTAATTTGGAGCAGAATGACTATCTGGTGATTGGGACGCTGGAATCTTATGCGGCGATGCGGAAGTATTTTGGTGAGAAGGTAGTTGTTCCGCTATATATTGAAGTAGAGGACGGTCTTCGCCTGGCCCGTGCGTTGGAGCGGGAGCGGCAGCAGACGGAACCAAGATATGCAGAGATGTGCAGGAGGTTTTTGGCGGATTCGGAGGATTTCCGCGAGGAAAATCTGAAGATGGCGGGAATTGAGCTACGGTTTGAAAATGTGGAATTTGAGAAATGCGTGTCTGAGGTAAGTGGATATATTTCTGAGAGAATCTCTGAGGGGATTGGAATCAGTAGCAGCATCAAATCATAACAGTAAATTAAATTTTTTTCACAGATTTACGGTATGACTTCGGGGAAAAGTATGATATACTTTATTCTATAGAGCTGGCATTTTTTGAGGGAACTGCCAAATAAAATAAAGATATAAAAGTTAGTGGGTGATAGAATGAGTGGATTTAAAGACGTAGTTGGACACAAGAATATCATACAGTATATAGGGAATGCTGTGACATCGGATACTGTCTCCCATGCCTATATATTAAATGGAGAGCGGGGCTCCGGAAAAAAACTGCTGGCGAAGTTATTTTCTATGAGCCTGCAATGCCAGAACCGGGAGCCGGATGGCGATGCATGTGGAAATTGTCAGTCATGTAGGCAGGCAATCAGCGGAAACCAGCCGGATATTATTCCTGTGATTCATGAAAAGCCGACGACAATCAGTGTCGATGATATCCGTGAACAGGTGAATAATGACATTGTTATTAAGCCATACAGCAGTCGGTATAAGATTTATATTATTCCAGACGCGGATATGATGACCGTACAGGCGCAGAATGCATTGCTTAAGACAATTGAGGAGCCGCCGGAGTACGCAATTATTATGTTGCTCACAGAGAATGCGGAAGTATTGCTTCCGACGATTCGCTCCAGATGTGTAATGCTAAAGCTGAGAAATATTAAAGACCAGCTTGTGAAAAAATATCTGATGGAACATTTGGAGATTCCGGATTATAAGGCAGATATCTGTGTTGCATTTGCACAGGGAAATATGGGGAAAGCAATTACACTTGCGACTTCTGAGTATTTTAACGAAATTAAAGAAGAGGCGGTGCGCCTGCTGAGAAATGTTGACGAGATGCAGGTGGAGGAACTGATGGCAGCCGTCAAAAACTGTATGACATACAAATTGGAGATTAACGATTATCTGGATATTCTTGCAATCTGGTACCGGGATGTGCTGTTGTATAAGGCAACAAAAGATCCGGAGAGAGTTGTATTTTCCGACCAGTTGAAGTATATCAAGCAGCGTGCGAGCAAAAGTTCCTATGAGGGAATTGAAGTGATACTGGAAGGTATCGAGAAAGCGAAAGCAAGATTGAAGGCGAATGTGAATTTCGAACTGACGATGGAATTGCTTTTGCTGACGATAAAGGAGAACTAGTGACATGATAAAGGTAATTGGCGTGAGATTCCGGACTGCGGGAAAGATTTATTTCTTTTCACCCGGAAAATACGAGATTGAGCGGGGAGACCATGTAATTGTGGAGACGGCCCGCGGCGTGGAGTACGGACGGGTGGTCAGCGGACCGAAAGATGTGGAGGATGAGCAGGTGGTACAGCCGCTGAAATCAGTTATCCGCATTGCGACAGAGCAGGATGAGAAGACCGAGGCGAAGAACCGCGAGAAAGAAAAAGAGGCGCTTCAGATTTGTCTGGAGAAAATCCGGAAACATAATCTGGAAATGAAACTGATTGATGCGGAATATACATTTGACAATAATAAAGTGCTGTTTTACTTTACTGCGGACGGACGAATAGATTTCCGGGAATTGGTAAAGGATCTTGCGGCAGTGTTCCGTACAAGAATTGAATTACGGCAGATTGGTGTTCGTGATGAGACGAAAATCCGCGGCGGAATTGGAATCTGCGGAAGACCGCTTTGCTGCAGCACATATTTATCAGAATTTGCAGCAGTTTCTATTAAAATGGCGAAGGAGCAGAATCTGTCACTGAATCCGACAAAGATTTCCGGAGTGTGTGGCAGGCTGATGTGCTGTCTGACAAATGAGGAAGAGACATATGAGGAACTGAACAGTCAGCTTCCGTCGGTTGGCGATATGGTGACAACGCCGGATAAACTGACGGGAACGGTTCACTCACTGAGTGTGCTGAGAAAGCGTGTTAAAGTGATTGTAAATCTGGAAAATGATGAAAAAGAAATTCGGGAGTATTCAGCAGACGAATTGAGGTTTAAACCACGCCGCAAGAAGACGAAAGTATCCAAAGAAGAAATGAAAAAGTTGGCAAAGCTTGAAAAAAATGAAGGGGTATCAAAATTAGATGACAAATAAACCAGAGATGATACTTCGCCCGGGAGAGCGGCTGGATGATTTGCAGCTCAAGGGGTATGAGATTATTCAGGATTCGAAACGTTTTTGTTTTGGTGTCGATGCGGTATTACTTTCGGACTTTGTGAAAGTTAAGTCGGGGGAATGCGTGCTTGATCTTGGAACCGGAACCGGAATCATTCCCATTTTGCTGGAGGCAAAGACGCGGGGAGAACATTTTACCGGGTTGGAGATTCAGGAAGAAAGTGCAGATATGGCGCGGCGGAGCGTTGCGCATAATCAACTACAGGGAAAGATAGAAATTGTAACCGGAGATATCAAAGAGGCAGCACAGATTTTTAAGCCTACCTCTTTTGACGTAATCACAACCAATCCGCCCTATATGCTGAACCAGCATGGGCTGAAAAATGCCGGGGATGCAAGGACTATTGCGCGGCATGAAGTAATGTGCACTCTTGATGACATTTTGCGTGAAAGCGCGAAACTGCTGGAACAAAGCAAAGGAAGATTCTATATGATACATAAACCATTCCGGCTGGCAGAGATAATGACAAAAATGTGCCGGTATCGGATTGAACCAAAACGGATTCAGTTTGTACATCCATATATCGATAAAGAACCGACGATGGTTCTGATAGAAGGAATGCAGGGGGGAAAATCCAGGGTAACGGTTGAGCCGCCGATAGTGATGTACAAGAGGTGAAATGCGATTTGCGTATTTGGGGACGTAGTAAAGTGAAGGTTTACTACGTCCCCAAATGAAGGAAGGGGTGTCCCTTTTTGAGGATAGGGGTGTCCCTGGAAGGAGTTTTTATGTCAGGAACATTATTTTTGTGTGCAACGCCAATTGGAAATCTGGAGGATATGACTTTTCGAGTCATCCGTGTGTTGAAAGAAGTAGATTTGATTGCGGCGGAGGATACGCGCAACAGCATTAAGTTACTGAACCATTTTGACATTCAGACGCCGATGACGAGCTATCATGAGTATAATAAATATGAAAAGGGCAGAAAACTGGTGGAGAAACTGCAGGAGGGGCAGGATATTGCGCTCATTACCGACGCAGGTACACCGGGAATTTCAGATCCGGGAGAAGGGCTTGTGAAGAGGTGTTATGAGGCGGGAATCCATGTGACATCACTTCCGGGCGCATCAGCCTGTATTACGGCGTTGACGTTGTCAGGGCTGTCCACAAGAAGGTTTGCGTTCGAAGCATTTCTTCCGACCGATAAAAAAGAGCGGGAACAGATATTGCGTGAGATGGAACGGGAAACCAGGACGATTATTATGTATGAGGCTCCACATCGTCTTTTGAAAACGCTGCGCATGCTCTCTGAGCGGCTTGGCGGTGAGCGACGGATTACCGTGTGCCGGGAGCTGACGAAACGTTATGAGACTGCGTTTGCCACAACGCTGGACGAGGCGTGTGTTTACTATACGGTAAATGAGCCGAAAGGCGAATGTGTGCTTGTAATTGAGGGCAGGAGCCGCGAGGAAATGGTGCAGGAAGAGAAGGCCCGATGGGAGAAAATGGGCATCAAGGAGCATATGGAAGTGTATTTATCTCAGGGAATTGAGAAAAAAGAGGCTATGAAAAAGGTTGCGAAGGATAGGGGAGTACCTAAGCGAGAGATTTATAATTATCTGGAGCGGTAGAAGGTAGAAATCTGGATTCTAAAGCTTACATTCCAGTTCAGAGAGGAATCAAATTATGATTGGAAAAATTGCTATTATACCATATGTAACAAATGGAAGAAACTCACAAGTGGGACATGATGGATATTTGAATATTTTTAAGAAAAAGAGAAGTACAGTGTTGAAGGAAAATATTGCAAGTTATATTGACTATGGAAATATTAATAAAACAGATTGCTATAGATTAAGCCATGAAGAATATGAAAAGGGAGATGTTAGAAAAATAATAGAGTATATAAAGGTCAAGTAAATAAGTTAAATTTGGAAATTACTATCTACCACCAAATGTCGTAGATAGCAATTTTTTAACTTAATGACATCGGCCTGGAGGAGAACCCTGCCGCAGAGTCAAGCCAGGCCCGTTTAATTATTTTACTTCTGTGATTTCGCCATCTTTCATAAAGACCACCTTTGTTCCGAGAGTGATTGCTTCGTCATAATTATTGGTTACATACAGTACGGTGATTTTTAGTTCCCGGTTAATTCGCTTAATATCCATCAGCATCTCTTCGCGGAGCGGTTCACTGCTGTGTGCGAAGTCTTCATCGACAAGCAGGACCTTCGGGTGGCAGACGACAGCACGGCCAAGTGCCACGCGCTGTTTCTCGGATTCGGAGATTGCAGATATCTTTTTTTCGAGAATATCGGTAATTTTAAAGAATTCAGCAGCGGTCTTGAGGCGGGTATCAATTACATTTCTCGGCATATTGCGTAACCGCAGCCCAAGTGCCATATTCTCGTACACATTCAGATAGCCATATAGACGATAATTCTGGAATGCCATTGCAAGTTTCCTGTCTCTCGGTAGAATATCATTCAAAAGTGAGTCGCCGAGATAAATTTCGCCGGAAGTAATATCTTCCAGCCCTCCAATCATACGAAGGACTGTGGATTTCCCACAGCCACTCGGACCGTGAAAAGTAACCAGCTCGCCATCCCCGATTGAAAGGGATACATCTTTTACAGACACGAAACCATTCGGATATATTTTATTTAGATTTTTCAATGTCACACTTGCCATCGGGACACCTCCCCACATTTCTATCAGCCTTTGCTATTTACAGTTATTGTTGATTCTCTAAAAATTATAACATATTTACAGAAAAAATTCCCTAGTTTTTGCGGATAAAGAAGATAAAATCTCATAAATAAAATGAAAAATTTCATGGATAGAAAATCCCATGGATAGAAAATCTCATGGGTGAAGATAGTGGAGATAATGAAAAATCTCTTGTTATTTTTAAAATCCGGTTTTATTATAGATACTGTCGATTGTGGTCAGTTATAGTCGGGCAGAAATATTTACAGAAAGAGGAAAATTATGATATACGAAGAGATTATCGGGGTTGTGAAAAAAGCAGGGGAGATGATTTTTCATGCACACGAGGAAGAGATTACGGTATTTGATAAGGAAGGAACTTCTAATTTTGTAACTAAACATGATAAGGATATACAGTCCTTTCTAATCAGTCATTTGCGGCAGATTCTTCCGGAGGCAAATTTCCTTGCCGAGGAGGATGGCATTCAGCAGGAACTGGGGGACGGATATTGTTTTATTATTGATCCGATTGACGGTACAACGAACTTTATTTTTGACTATAGACACAGTTGTGTTTCTGTCGGTCTTGCAATGCGTGGAAAAATGCAGTTTGGATGTATTTATAATCCTTATACAAATGAACTGTATACCGCTGTGAAGGGGGAGGGTGCAAAGCTCAACGGCAAGGAAATCCATAGTACAGAGAAAGGACTTGCAGAGAATCTGGCGGCGTTTGGATGTGCGAGATATAACACCGGGGATACATGCCGGATTTTCGACTATGCAAAGAGACTGTATCTGAATAGCCTCGGCATTCGGGAAGGCGGCTCGGCGGCGTTGGATATCTGCCGGGTGGCTTCTGGGGCGAATGGCGTGTATGTGGAACTTTTGTTACAGCCGTGGGACTATGCGGCGGCATCGTTGATTGTGATGGAGGCGGGCGGATTCATTTCTACGGCAGAGGGAGGAATGATTACGTTGGATAAGCCATGTTCCATTCTGGCAGCAGGGAGGCAGTGCTGGAAGGAGGCCGTCAAATTGTTACATGAATCCTGCTAAAACAACGCTGGCGGCGAGCCCGGCGAATGTGGAAATTAATGCACCAGCCAATGTGTAACGCGTTTTTGAGACTTTTGCTGTCATAAAATAGACGCTCATTGTATAGAAAATTGTTTCGGTACAGGACATAGAGATGGAGGCAATCAGACCAAGCCGCGAGTCTGTCCCGTACTCTTTAAAAATGTCCAAAAGCAGACCGGTTGCTGCCGAGGAAGAAAACATTTTCACGATGGTAAGCGGGACCAGTTCGCCGGGAAATCCGATTCGCGAAGTGAATATGCCAAGTATGGATGAGATAAAATCAAGGAATCCGGAAGCGCGCAGAATACCGACAGCGACCATCAGACCGATTAAGGTCGGCATAATTTTAATGACTGTGAGAAAACCGCTTTTGGCGCCTTTTATGAAATTGTCGTATACATTTGTCCCTGCGAGGACTCCGTAGGAAATAATTGCGAGGATGATGAATGGGACGATGAAATCGGATATGTAGAGAAAAATCTGCATGGAGAATTCCTGAAAAATATATTTGTAAAATTATATGTAGTGATAGAAATGAAAATAACTCCGGAATAGAGGATTTGTCCAGAACATAGGATAAAGTAAAATCTCTGTATTCTGGAGTTTTTATGTTTTTTTCTATTTTACAAAAACAAAATAATCATCGGGATGGAGCTCGGAGCAGATTTCACAACAGAAAGAAAATGATATTTGCAGGGACCGTATTTGTCGGGATTGTCGGAGCTGTGTTGCTGACGGGATATATAGGCGATACGGCATCGGGGCAGAACCGCGCTTTTGAGAAATTTACAAATCAGATGTTCTGTCAGGAGACGGCTTCCAATACAATCAGTCTGCACTATACATTGAAAAATCCGGAGCAATTTGGGATAGAGCAGGGAGTAGTCACACTTGGGACATTTCCGGTGGAGCCGGAAACGCTGCTTGCGTCTGTAGAGAATCTGAATCAGGCGTTGGAAACATTTTCTTATAACAAGTTGTCCGCCGATAACCAACTGACCTATGATGTACTGGACTATTATTTGGAAATTGCAGAGGAAGATGCAAAATATCTGCTGTATGAGGAACCGTTGGGGATAGTTAGTGGAGTGCAGACACAACTTCCGGTTGTGCTGTCGGAATATCAGTTTTATGAAAAAGACGATGTGGATACATATCTGAAATTGCTGGAAACAGTTCCCTCGTATTTTGAGTCTTTGATTGCATTTGAACGGGCAAAATCAGCGGCAGGATTGTTTATGTCGGATACTGCTGCAAATAAGGTAGAAGAACAGTGTACGGCATTTATAAATATGCGGGAAAATAATTATCTGATTTCAACATTTGTGGAACGAATCAATCAAGTTTCAGAACTGAGTGAGAAAGAAAAAAGTGACTATATTCAGAAAAATGCATCGGCATTGGAAAAGGATATCCTACCTGCATATGAGAACCTGACGGAAGCCCTGAAGGATTTACAGGGAACGGGAAAAAATGAACAGGGATTGTGTTATTTTCCGGAGGGAAAAAGTTATTATGAACATGTGGCGGAAGCAATGACTGGTTCAGACCGTTCCGTAGAAGAGATGCGGGATTTGACGAGACGACAGATGTCAGAAGATTTGTCGGACATGGAGGCGGTACTCGGAATTTCCGGAGCGGGAGAGGAAAAGGATGGGCAGTTAACGGGAAACGAAAGTACGGAGGAAAAGGATGGACAGTTAACGGGAAATGAAAGCGTGGAGGAAAAGGATGGACAGTTCAAGGAAAATGAAGGTGTGGGGGAAAAGGATGGACAGTTAACGGGAAACGAAAGTACGGAGGAAAAGGATGGACAGTTCAAGGAAAATGAGAGCGTGGAGGAAACAATAGGGCAATTAACGGAAGAAGGGGAGGCAGCGCGTGAGAGTGCGCCCATTCAGGTCGCCGCCCAGATTCCGCAGAATCCAGTCTCTATTTTGAAAGAGCTGCAGACAAAGACTGCAGTCAGTTTTCCGGAACCGCCGGATATTGCATATAGTGTGAAATACGTCCCGGAGGCGCTGGAGGAACATTTAAGTCCGGCATTTTATATGATTCCGGCGATTGATGCCTATCAGGAAAATGTAATTTATGTTAATCAGGCACAAATGGGAAACGCGCTGACCCTGTATACTACATTGGCACACGAGGGGTATCCGGGACATTTATACCAGACTGTTTATTATGCAAGCAGAAATCCGAATCCGATACGGACGATACTGAATTTCGGCGGTTATGTCGAAGGATGGGCAACCTATGCGGAAATGGGCAGTTACTACCTGGCACCGCTGACAAAAGAGCAGGCGACACTATTACAGAAAAACAGTTCCATAATTTTGGGAATTTATACACTTGCCGATATCGGAATCCATTATGAAGGGTGGAGCCGGGCAGATACCCTGTCATTTTTTTCCGGGTATGGAATTCAGGATGTAGATACGGTAAACCAGATTTATGACCTAATCATTGGATGTCCGGGAAATTATTTAAAATATTATATCGGGTATGTGGAATTTCTGGAGTTGAAAAAACAATGGTCAAAAGAAAAAGGTACGGAGTTTTCACAAAAAGAATTCCATGAGGCAGTACTCGATGTCGGCCCGGCACCGTTTGAAATTGTGGAGAAATATATGGGAAGTGTGGAAAAAATGCAAAAAGGGACACCCTAAAGTGGAAAAGGGGACACCTTGAAATTCATTTGGGGACGTAGTAAACTGCAAGTTTACTACGTCCCCGGAAGGAGGGGTTATGAACTACCTGTGGGCAGGGATGATTCTGGTAGGAATTATTTTTGGAGCATTCAATGGGAAAATGCCGGAGATTACGAATGCTGCACTGGATTCTGCAAAGGAGGCGGTGACGCTTTGCATTACAATGATGGGGGTGATGTCGTTCTGGGTAGGAATTATGGAGATTGCAACAAGAGCAGGGATTATTGAATCGGCATCGAAGAAGATGCGTCCATTGATTCGGTTTCTGTTTCCGGAGATTCCGGAGGGGCATAAGGCGCGGGAGCATATCACTACGAATTTTATCGCTAATTTCCTTGGGCTTGGCTGGGCGGCAACTCCTGCCGGGTTACAGGCGATGGAGGAACTGGAAAAACTGGAAGATGACAGGAGGTGCGGGCGGGTGCCGGGACTTGTGAGACCGAAAAGTGTGGCGAGTAATGAGATGTGTACGTTTTTGATTCTCAATATCTCATCGCTGCAGTTGATTCCGGTCAATGTGATTGCCTACCGCAGTCAGTACGGCAGTGTGAATCCGGCGGCAATTGTCGGGGCGGGGATTGTTGCCACCGCTGTAAGCACAGTGGTGGCGGTGATTTATTGTAAGGTGATGGACAGAAACCGGAGAATATGACTGGCAGGAGAGCCGGGTGGCTGGTAAATCGCAAGAAGAGCTTTCCCCTACCTATTGCCCGGTCATTTTCGCTGAATTGAAAAAGTAAATTCCGGTACAGGGCAATGAGCGACCGCATCCTCGAGAAAATTTAATACTTCATTTTAGGTGAATCATTTTCTTAGAGCAACAGGAAAAACAGATGGCTGGTAAACAGCAAATACGCATAGAAACGCGAAGGATGAGTTGTTTTTATCCCCGTAATAGCACGATTCAAAAGGCCTCGGCGTAGCCCACTACACCTGCGTTTTTTGAACAACACTTCTGCAAATAAATCTTGCGCCATATGGTACATATTTAATTTTTATTGTACTAGACAACAAATATAAGAGTTGATAGAATATGCGTAGAGGGAAAGGTCGGAATATTCTGACGAATATAAGGAGAAAGGTCGATATTAAGAATGCTTGAGGAACTGAAAAAGCGGGTGTATGAGGCGAATATACTTCTTCCGAAGTACAAGTTGATTACATTTACATGGGGGGAATGTCAGTGAGTTTGATTCGGAGACGGGATATTTTGCGATTAAGCCAAGCGGTGTGGAGTATGACGAGCTGACACCGGATGATATGGTAATCATGGATTTGGAAGGCAATAAAATTGAAGGAAAATATAATCCGTCCTCTGACACCGCAACGCATATTGAGATTTATAAAGGAATGCCGGATGTGAGGGGAATTGTTCATACGCATTCCCCGTGGGCAACGAGCTGGGCGCAGGCAGGCAGAGGGATTCCGTGTTATGGAACCACACATGCGGATTACATGTACGGCGAAATTCCCTGTGTCAGAAACCTGACAAAAGAGGAAATCGGGGAAGCATATGAGAAAAACACGGGTTTACTTATTGTGGACTATTTCAAAGATACAGAGTATATGGCAATGCCGGCAGTATTGTGTAAGAATCACGGTACATTTACATGGGGAAAAGATGCGCATGACGCCGTGCATAATGCGGTAGTTCTGGAGGAAGTTGCAAAGATGGCAGCGAGAACGGAAATGCTTAATCCGCAGGTACAGCCTGCACCGCAGGAATTGCAGGATAAGCACTACTACAGGAAACATGGCGCAAATGCGTATTACGGACAAAAATAAAAATGAAGTACAAGACGGGAAAGTCCCATGTTTCAATTAGGAAGAAAACGTGGGGCTTTCCCGTTATACAAAAGTTTATCTGTCGGCTAAAATGAGAGAACTACTCCGAATAATGCGGCAATTTGACCGTGGTGGTCCGCACATAAGTCAAGATATCCGTCCAGATTTTGTAACAGTCTTTTTTTGACCGGTCTTCCGTTGTCGGAATCAAGCCATTCATAAAGCAAATCACAGCATTTATGAATGTTGTGGTAGTACGAGGAAAAACGGGGGCTTAGCTCGGAAACAAGGATTGGGAGTCTGTTATATAAGTTTTGGAGGCTGTTTACTTTTTTGCCAATAATTCCTGCTCTCTTTTCAACGTATCAATTTGTTTTTGAATATAAATATAAGCGGAAGTCGGATGTTTTAAAATCGCATGGATATCTTTAATTGAAAAATCTGCTTTGCGAAGCTGCTGGAGCATTTTCAGACGTTCAACGTCTTCTTCTGAAAAAATGTAATAGCCATTGGAAGGATTGACTTCTGGTGACAGAAAATGCTCTTCAATATAAAAGTAGATAGTGCGTTTACTTAATCCGGTTATCTTTACAACTTCTCCAAGTTTCATTGTACTGTGCCTATACACTTAAGTCTGAACATGCCAGAAATAATTTTCTTAAAAAGTGTATGTCTCCTTTCCCTGATTTTTCCATAATAGCATGACACAATTGTAACGTCACGTAACGGTTTTACCCTATTGGTTTTACTGTATTTAGTTGCAATACATGATATTTTGGAATTCCTGTCCGGCGGAATCAACCACAGGACGGACGAGTACGGTGGAAGTTTTAAAAACCGTACCAGATTTCCGCTGGAAATCATCCGCGCGGTGAGAAGTAACCTTCCGGAAGGAATGCCGGTATTTATGCGAATTGATGCACACGATGATTATTTGGAGAATGGCTTAACGATAGAAGAAGTTATTGAATTCTGCAAACTGGCGAGGGCGGAGGGCGTAGATGTGCTTGATGTTTCCAGGGGAAATGTGATATCCGCCGGAAATAAATTTGAAGTTCCTCCGATTGACCTGCCGAGAGGATTTAATATAGAGAATGCAGCAAAAATCCGCAAAGAAGCGAGGATGCTGACAATCGGTGTAGGTCGTATCAATACGGCGGCACTGGCGGAGGAGATTTTGGAAAAAGACAAAGTGGACATGGTTGTTATGGGACGTGCACAATTGGCGGACCCCGGATTTTGTGACGAAATCACGCGAGGGACGTCTGGATGAAATTGATTATTGTGTTGGCTGTGACCAGGGATGTCTGGATGGATTTGCCAATGTGGACTGCCCGCACATTACCTGTCTGAGAAATCCGGCAGTCGGAAGAGAGAAAGAATGCCGGATTATCCGGACGGATAAACCGGAGACGGTGCTGATAGCCGGAGGCGGAATCGCGGGACTGGAGGCTGCAATCATTTTAAAAGAGAGAGGACATCTGCCGGTTTTGTGTGAGTCATCCGATGTACTGGGAGGACAGTTCCTGACCGCCGGTGAGGCGCCGCGTAAGTATTACGAGGATAAGAAAATGTTATTCAGAAAGAAAAAGAAAAAAAGAGAACAGGTTACATTATTAGTGTGTACAGGGGAAAGAAAAATAGTCATGAAACAGGGATATATTGTTGGGGAGACACCGGATACCATATTGTTTAACGATGGTTCAGAAAAGCTGAATATCTCAAAGTCGTTGATACTCTCCATCATTCCGGATGTTGTATAAAGGGCATTGCCATGGCAGAAATATAAAAAAGAGAATGCACAACGTTAGGTTTTTGATGCTGTGCATTCTCTTTTTACTGTGAAACATTAACTTCT
>DCKD01000079.1 GCA_002320245.1 Lachnospiraceae bacterium UBA1683 | reverse complement strand
TGTGAGGTCACTTCATATTGTCCTGTTCTATAAGCTATCTTATCACGCTAGTTTATCAACTTGTGAAAAAGATGAATGGCACAAAAAACGTAAAAAGCACACAAGGAAATGGAACAACATTTACATTGCTTTTTCCTTTGGTTGGTTAAGAGGTATGGAAACCTTCTAAATTCATTTGGTGAATTGAGAAGTGACGAAAAGGAGCTGCATAAGCTCCTTTTATTAATTGCAAGGTTAATGCAAGGTTCTGGCAAGTACAGCCCAAGACCACTGCCTTTGTCAGAGCGCCCCTTGTCACATTTATAAAGTCTATCAAAAATATGCTTCAAATCCTCTCTTTCAATTCCTATGCCATTGTCTATGACCGTAATTTCCATATTGTTATTCTTCTTTGTCAGAATTATCTCAATTTTATCAGCATGACTGTGCGCAACCACATTTTGAATAAGATTGTTTAATATCCGCATATACCCATCTGTATCAAGGCGTACCATAAATGGTTGCTCAGGAATATTAATGTTATACTCTATCTGCTTATCTTCGAATATTGGTATCCAATCAATCAGTATATTTCTCGTCCGTTCGGCTGCTTCTACTATTTGTATCTCCATTGCAAATTCATCAGAGTTAAGCTTGAACCAATCAAAAAGAACATATATTCCTTTAGGTCGTGCGCCTTCCGGCGAGCGGTTTCTATATAGTCTTCACGATCTTTCCCTGTTACAATCCCTTTATGTACAGCATCCATATACCCTATCAATGTTGTAAGCGGAGTTCTTATATCATGTGAAAGACTGGTCATAAGCTGTCTGTTTGTTTCTTCTGTCTGGCGAAACGTAAAAAGTCTTTTTTCATAGGAGACAACAATATCATTTATTTCATACGAAAGTGGTGCAACAAGTTCATTTGTAGCAGATAAAATACGCCTATTTCCATTTCCATTTTTTACATCAACAAGTATCTCTTTCATTTCAGCTATTTGTTTCTTTACACGCATAATTGTAATACAGGAAATAAAAACTGCAAAAACTGCAATCACTATTGATACAACCGCAACTAATTCCATGTGGTCTTACACCTCCTTGTTAAAACGATAGCCAATCCCTTTTATTGTTTGGATATATTTTGGACTTGCAGAATTTTCTTCAATTTTTTTCCGCAGACGACTAATAATCGCCATGATATTACTGTCATCGTAAAAATATTCTTCTCCCCAAACTTCCTCATATATTCTCTGTTTTGTTAAGATTTTTCCCTGATTTTTTGCACATAGTAAAAGCAAATCAAATTCTTTTGGAGGTAGTTCAAAAGTTCCCATTCTTGTAGTTACTGAACGATTATCCAAATCGATTTTCAATCCATCAAATTCAATTTCTTGTAATGCTTCATCTTCTTGATTAAATCGTGTATAACGACGTATAAGAGAAACAATACGTGCTATTAATTCATCCATTTCAAACGGCTTTGTCAAATAATCGTCTGCCCCTGCTCGTAGTCCACGTACTTTAGACGCATTATCATTTTTAGATGTGAACATCAAAATTGGTATATTGGACTCTTTCCTTATTTGCTCCAATGTTTCAAATCCGTCCATTCCAGGCATCATTACATCAAGTATAATAAGCTGAAACTTCTTCTCTTTTATTTTTTGCAAACCTACTGTACCAGCATTGCAACAATCAGCTTCTATATTTTCTGATAAAACACTACGTTTTATTAAAGCACAAAGTTCCCAATCATCATCAATAATTAGAATATTATTCATCCCTTTGCTCCTTTCCTCGCCTTGTTCTTCCATCCACCGGTTTTTGTGCTGATTTTGGTATCAGCCAAACAGTCCCCATCTTTACGGCACCGAGAGTCCGGCAGAACAGTAATAATTTATCCAACGAGGTGTTACACCCCATTTTTCACTGGCTTCTTTTAATTTCATATAATCCATATCTGCCCTACGAACACCATTATAATTCGTTCTCTCGAATAGTACAAATGTGTTCTCTTTATTACATCCTCCTTTGGATTCATGTAATACCAATGTTTCCCTGCAATCTGTGACTTTTATATTTCATCTTTAGAAGTATATATTATCAACATTATTCTGTAAAATCAATCATTTGCAAAGAACAAGATTTTCCAAACTACTTCTGTTATATATAAACCTTGTTCTTTTCTTTAAATACTCAATTCACATCCGCACTAATACATTGGTACACCATATCCCTCTGATCTGCACACCAGGACACAAAACAGGCACACCATTCTACCCGACTGTTAAATCCATACCAACTCCAGTAAGTAGTTCCGCCTTTTCCTTCCTGCGAAGCGCTGCCACTTGAATGATTGCCTGATTGCCAATACCTGTTGGAATTCTTCCGAATGCATAATACTGGAGAACATGTGGAACATACTGCTTGTCTCCATAACTATTCCATCCCATTTTCTGTGCCATCATATCAGAAAATTCTGCTGCATTTGCCAGTGTGTATCCACCTCTTGCTTTTGCCCATTCCAGATACCCATTTCCATAATTGTAACTTTGCAGAGCCAGCTTAATATTCTCCATATCCAAAGGACTTTTCACTCCTGCCCGTTCCAGACAACTTTTTATCTCCTGCACACCACAGGCAATCGAATATTCCGGATCAGTAATCCCGTTTGGCTGTCTTGGATATTTTGTATTAAATCCTCCTTCCGAACACTGCATCGGGTCTAGTCCTTTTCCACCAGATTCCTGCATCATGATTGCTTTGATCAGCTCCACATACTCTCCTATCCCATACTGGTTCGCATATTGCCGGATTAGCGGTTCATATACTTCTACTTCTGCACTAACGGAAGAAACTGTACTGGAATTATCCCCACCTGTCATACATAGAAATCCACCAAACAAAATAACGATGATCAGAATTAATATTGCGATCCAACCGCCTGCTGTTAATGCACCAATCAGTTCCTTTGTTGCAGTAATCAATGCTTTTGCTGCATGGGTAACCGCTTTTGCTGTCGTTTTTACTGCAGTCTCTATATTTTTTACCGTCTGTCTGGCTGTCTGTATTGCTTTTTCTGCATTCTTCATAGAATAGTGCATTACCCGCATGGAAGCATTCGCAGCCTGCTCCGATGTCTTGATACTGGTTTTTGCTGTCTGTTCCGATGTCTTAACAGATTTCCCGGAAGTCTTAATCAGGCCTTTTCCGGTAGATTTTATAAGCTTCTCTGATGTTCTCCCGGTTTTAATCGTCTTTTTTGCACGCTCAACAGTCTTGATTTTTTTGACAGCAAGTTCTTTTGCCTGTTCCTGTATTTCTTCTCCACCTGACGGTGTGGCTAATCGGATTCGTTCTTTCGGCTGGTAAACTGTTTCTTGGCCTGCCGAAGAAACAGAAGCCTTTTCTTTCTTCTGGTTTATAATCTTCCCTGCTTGCCTGCGTATCTGATTCCCGGTTCCATGTACGATATGATCAGCATATTCACTGACCGTATCTTCTGCATCGTTTACAGGATTCTTTTTCTCTTCTGATTGTTCTCCAGATTGTATAACACTATTTTTTGTTCTTACATAGGATTGCTTGACATGATCTGTCACAATCATCGTCTTATCCAATACTTTAATATCCTTATGGACTTGGCGTGTTTTTATCTTACGATCCATTGCTTACCTCCACTCGAACCATTCTATCTCTCGTGGCTATTTTCTTTTCGGTTGGTCTGAGGTAGTTCCCTGCAGTATTCCGGATATTTCATACGGATTGCTTCATAGAAATACGGAGCATATCCACAATCAAACAGCTCATACGGTGTAGACATATTTTCTTCTTTCTCTTCCACATATCCATTCCACAAATTAAACGCTAATCTGGTCAAACGTTCTGTTCCACCTGTCTGCCACCCTTCATGTAACGCTTCCGGCTTAATCAGACGCTCTTTGAAATCAAACATGCGATCAACATGATTTCTTGTGTCCTCGGAAATTCCAACGCAATAAAAGAAAGAACGATAATAACTGTCGCTCTTTCCACATTTTTCTAACATCTGATAATAAAACTGTTCATGTGCTTTTGATGAAAATCTGATTTCTGACATAAATTTCTCCTTTATTTTGAGCAATAAAAAAACGCCACGATTGTGACGTTTTTCCATTGCTATCCTGTTGTATTTTTAATTTCACTTTCTTTTAAAATTCGTTATTTCCATACTTTACAGTTACCACCGCAACAACTTTTTCATTTTCAAACACTTCATAAATGATAATATAATTTTCTACTATTAACTGTCGATATCCTTTAAACGCATAAAAACCATATTTTCGTTCCGCACCTCGATATGGGTGCTCTTCTAAACTTAAAATTGCTTTTTCTATTTTTTCTGCCAATTTAATTGCATCATCAGGATAATTGCTTACAAGAAGTGCCTGTTCATAAATTTTGTCAATATCTCTATATGCCTGTGGAAACATTTTTACGACATATCTATCCAAAGTGTTTCCTCCTGAGTTCTCCCAATGCCTCTCGTGCATCTAATAACTCTGCACCTTCGGCAACTTCCCTTTCTGCTTCAAAAATTGCCTTATCAATATGATTTGTGCTAAGCAGTTCGTCATAAGTTTCAATACTCATAACCACCAGATCTCCATAACCATTTTTCGTAATAAATACTGGTTGCTGCTGTTTATGACATATTTCAGATATCTCATTTGTATTCCGTAAATCTGTAATTGGTTTAATTACTGGCATTGTAACTCCTCCTTTCTTTGTACATTATTATAACAGAATATTGTACATTTATAAACCCGTTTTTGAAATATCTAAGCGTAAAAATTACATTCTTCCCCGGTTGATACTATCCTCTCCCGGTTTCGTGGTCATCAGCTTATACAATCTTGTATTTGTTGGAAATTTATTGACAAACGGAACCAATGAGCTTCCATACTTCACCAGTCCACAGCCCGCATCTGCATTTGTGATATATCCCATTTGCTCATTTGAAATATTCAAAAGTTTCGCCAGCTTTGCCCTGTCCGGTTCTGCCTGATTGAGCATCACAATATACTCACTGTTGGAAATCATCGTACTTGCAAGGACGGAATCTAGCAGATACTCCACATTCTGCGTGATTGCTGTCGGAAATGCATTTCTCTTACGAAATCTTCTCCAAGCTGAATTAAAGAATGCTCCGGAATATTCATTTTCAAATACCACATGGAATTCATCTAAGAAGATATGTGTTCGTTTTCCCTGTTTCCAGTTTTCAGTTACCCGGTTCAGCATTGCATCCGTAATCACTAAAAGTCCCATCGTTTTCAACTGCTTTCCTAAATCCAGAATGTCATATACCATGATACGGTTGTTCACATCCACATTACTCTTATGTGCAAATGCATCCAGACTTCCATTTGTAAATAACTCGGATACCAATGCCAGATCCTGTGCCTCTGGCTCGTCCTGTTCCAAAAACTTTTCCCGCAACACCCGCAATGTCGGAACCGGACCGCCATGCTGATATTCTTCGTAGACTTCTCCCACACATCGTCAATAATCGAACGCTCCTTTGCATTAATGCCTTTTTTATCCAGCTGCTCAAACAGAGATAAGATAAACTGTGACTTTTCAATTACCGGATCACCACCATCTCCATATCCGTCTACCATATCCATAGCATTGATATGATCCCGGCTACCTGCAGCAATACGGACAACTTCTCCACCCATAGCTTCTACCAACGATGCGTAGTCGGCTAAGTCGGGGCGA
>DCKD01000072.1 GCA_002320245.1 Lachnospiraceae bacterium UBA1683 | reverse complement strand
AATGGATAGGGTAGCTGATAACCAGCAATTCATTATGCGACTTCTTGTCGCACTTCTGCCTCCGGGTCGCAGATGATGATAGTATCTTTCTTACTTGCCACCAGGAATACATTGGTGATCTCCCTTTTGGCGGAGAAGGACTTGCCGCTGCCCGGTGTACCTAAGATAAGCCCATTGGGATTTTTGAGCTGCTTTCTGTCTGCCATAATCATGTTGCCGGAAAGGGCATTGAGCCCGTAGTACAACGCCTCGCCGCCCTGGAAAAGTTCCTGGGTGGTGAACGGTACGAAGATGGCGGTGCTGGAAGTGGTAAGGCTCCGCTTGATATTTACCTGGTTCAGTCCCAGAGGGAGAGAGGACATAAGTCCCTGTTCCTGGCAGAAATCAAGGCGGGTCAGAGCACAGTTATATTTCTGAGCCACGCCCGCCGACTGGAACACATTGTTTTCAAGTTTCTGTCTGGTATCCGCAAAGTTCACCACCAGGAATGTGAGTAAGAACATCCGCTCATTTCTGCTTTGCAGGTCACGGAGGAGATTTTTTGCCTCACCGCCATAGGTGGCGAGGTCCGAGGGGATTATATCCATGTCATAACCTGCCCGGACCGCTTTTTTCTGTTCTGCGATCTTCATGGCGTCCAGATCGGTGATCTTCCTCTTGATGGTCTTGATCGCCTCGTTGTGGTCGATACTGCGGATATGCAGCGTCACCATGAGGCCGTCCTGTGCCTCCATGAAATCTGCCAGCATACGGTCATTGAGTTCCGGCGCCAGGATTTGCAGGAAAGAGGCTGCTCCCAGTTTCTTCCCCATGCGGAACAGCCTTGTTTTTCCAAACTGGAATGAGGATGGGGCGATATAATCCTTGACAGAGAGGCCGGTCTTAGGAAGCCAGTCCCATTCAAAGGAGAACGGCTCCCCGTCCGGGTGCATGAGTCCGTGGAGGACCTGCAGGCGTTCCTTACCGTTTAGTGGTTTTGCCGCCGCACCGATCACCTTAAAGAGATTGAGTACATCCGTTTCAATCCGGGCGAGCCTTGCCCTGGCTGCCTTTAAGTCCTCCGCCTCGATGGTGAGGGTCAGATATTTCCGTTTCACCAGGCCGTTGTTGCCGCGGGAAAGCTGGTTCTGGAGCATGAGGGCATATTCCTTTCGGATACTGTCAAAGCTATCCCCCTGGTCGCTGATCTCGATGGAGCGTTCAAATTCCTCCCGGCCTACATACTGGCTGATAAGGGAGAGCTGCACTCCCACGGAAGCGTCAAAGTAGTTATACAGGTCGCACAGGTTTTCAAAGGTGGCTGTCTTATCATCCGCCTGGGCGAGCTGGTAATTTATATCGTCAAAAGCAAGGCTTTTGGAATAGGATTTGCCCGGCAGCTTGCAGATACCGTCCGGGTATATCACCTCAAAAGGGATACTGTCCTGGGCGGTGTGGGGCTTTCCATCCCCCTTAGCCTGCCGGATGGCCTTATCCACGGCCTTTTTTTCTCTGGCGGTGAGTTTTACCTTTCCCGCTGTATTTTCTGTTCTGGACAATCCGTTTCACCTCCATTTCCAGATCACGCTGTTTTGCCAGGGTCTCGTAGAAGTTGTTGGTCTGATAGGGGCGGTTCTTCGGGCGGATGAATTTTGTTTCGATCATCTGCCGCAAGATCACATCTAAGGGCTGCCCGTTTTTCTCATACATGGCAAGCAGAAAGAACGGCAGCATAACCATCATCATGCACAGGGTCGCCGTGGAGTTCCCGGCAGGTTCTTTGAGTAAAAAGAAAAGCGGCACTCCTAAAAGCACCGCCGGGGTAAAGCAGACAAGCTGCCTTTTTGTCAGTCCGAAAAATACCTTTGTCTTGATTTTGGAAAGGTCTTTCGGTACGGTCACATAAGCCAATCAGCATACACCTCCTTTAATGGGCGCTGAAAATGCCCTTTGCCATGCTGCCGGTCTTAAAGAGGGTAAAGCATAAGAGGACCGTGTATCCCATGCAGCCCCAGATGGCAGCGGATATGTTGTCGGCGGTGGAGATCTCCTGGATGAGGACCGCATAAATGCCGACGCATATCATAATGAGAAACGCCTGGAAACCTAAAGCGATCAGAGACTTTAAGTAGTTTTGCCCTACGCCGGACCATTCACGGTTGCTCATGGTAGCAAAGGGGATAGGTCCCACGGAGGTCACAAGGTAAATCTCGATTATACGGCCATAGACCACCAGGAAGATACAGATGGAGAGGATATTCATGGTGAGCCCCACCACCATGCTCTGGAACCACAGCCCTAAAAGAGGTCCTAACTCCATAGCCTCAAGCTGAGCCTCCATATCGGGAATGGCGGCAGAGAGGTCAATGCTGGTAGAACCGGTAATGATACCTCCGCTCTGGCTCACCACGTTCTGGGCCACATCAAAGATCGCCATAACGATATTCCAGGTGTTGGTGACTAATAACACGGCAACAAAGGTTTTGAATATCCACTTGAAGAAAATCCATGTGTCTACATCATGCAGATTGTTTTTCTCAATCACAAGCTGAATGAGCTCGTAGCACATCACAAAGGTTAAAATGATACCGGCTATGGGGATAATGACTGTTTCAGACAGAGACCGGATGAGGTTGAAAACGCCGCCGTTCCATGCCGCCGGCGTCATGCCAACCTCCCCGGCAATCTCGCCCACTTTGGTATTTACCGTGTCAAACATCCCCGACAGATTACCGAGTATCCCGCTGATGAGCAGCTCTTTGAGCCACTCTGCCAGCTTGTCGAGTATGCTTTGCATAGGTTATCCCTCCGTCATTATCCAAACAGGCCGGAAAGCAGCGGTACAAGGGTCATGCCGATCAGGGCAACGCCGCCGCCCGCCATAAGCTGTTTCATGCCTTGGCTTTTCGCTCCAGGGTTATCATTTCCGTATCCCTCCATGAGGTTGATACCGCCCCAGATACCAAGACCGGCTCCCAGAGCCACAACAAGGGTCTGCAATACATCTACTGCGCTGTTGAAAAATTCCATAAATTCAATCCTCCTAATTTTTTTCGTTATCGCTGTCAGGTTCTATTTCCAGTTCGTACATCTCAAAAGGTTCCTCCGGCTTTACCACCGCAGGGTGCCGTTTCATGTACCGTTCCACATCAAACTCATTCTTCTTGTCGGCGTCGGCAAGGTACTTGTAATTCTTATGGGCTGTAATATCGAACTTGTCCGATAAAAACGGCCGGGTGCCCCGCAACTGCAGGATACACTTGCCTCCGTCCATGACCGCGATCTCGTCCTGACTCATCAACTCCTTTCCTAATTTCTGATAATTGAGGCCGTGGGAAACCTGCGTCCCCCGGTTCTCCGAGGTATTGAAACTGTCAATGGTCTCTTTCCCCAGGATTTCCGAGAGCTCTTTGAGCGTGGATTTCTCCTTGCCTCCCAAAAACAAGGTAGTGTCGCAGTTGCCGACAATGGTATCTGCGGCGTCCTTGTAAATGGTCTTTAGCTGTGACTGTGATTGTAAAATAATAGAAGCCGAGATTTCCCGGCTCCTGATGGTGGCGATCAGTTTATCAAAGTTTGGTATCTGCCCAATGTTGGCGAACTCGTCCAGGATACACCGCACATGGACCGGCAGCCTGCCGCCGTATTCATCATCCGCCTTATCGCAGAGCAGATTAAAAAGCTGGCTCTGCAACATGGCAATCACGAAGTTAAAGGTGGTGTCTGTGTCGCTCATAATGAGGAACAGGGCGGTTTTCCGGTCTCCCAGGGTGTCAAGCTCCAGGTCGTCATACTCCATCAAATCCCGCAGTTCCTTAATATCGAATGGGGCAAGCCTGGCTCCGCAGCTAATCAGGATAGACTTTGCCGTTTTGCCTGCCGCCAGTTTGTATTTCTTGTACTGTTTGACTGCGAAATGATCCGGTTCCTTTTCCTCCAGCCGGGAGAACATCAGATCAACGGGGCTCTGAAATTCCTCGTCGTCCTCCCTGGCCTCGCTTGCATTTATCATTTCCAAAAGGGTGATGAAGTTCTTTTCTTCCTCCGGGGCCTCATACCAAATATAGCCGATCAGGGCACAGTATAAGAGGCGTTCCGCCTTGACCCAGAAATCCTCGGAAGATTTTTCACCGTCGCCTTTGGTGTTGGCTATGATGGTGTTCGTAAGTTTCAAAATATCCTTTTCACTCCGCAGATAGGCGAATGGGTTATAGTGCATGGACTTCTTAAAATTGATGGTGTTCAGCACCTTGATCTTGTAGCCTGCCCGCATCAAGAGAGAGCCTGTTTCCAGAATGAGGGTTCCTTTCGGGTCCGTGACCACATACGAGGAATGGAGCTGCATGAGGTTGGGCTTTACAAAGAACCTGGTCTTGCCGCTGCCGGAACCACCGATCACCAGGATATTTTTATTCCTGGCATACTTCGGGTCCTTTGGACGGTTCGACATCATCAGCCGCTCCGTCTGGGTCAGGAGTACATTGTTTTCAAATACTGGGTCTATGTAGGGCTTTATGTCCTCCGGCGTGCCCCATCTTGCAGAACCGTACTCCATACCTTTGCGGTACTTCTTTGCGTTTTTTCCTTTGGTGTAGATAATCAGCCGGATTACCACCGCACCGATCAGCCCCACAAGCAGGTCTGCAGGGTGGAAACTGGGAGCTATGCTCTCCATAGCCTGGGAAAATCCGTCTCCCAGGTTTAAGAGCTTGCCGGAGAGGTCAGCTCCGGGAGAGAGCCGCACCGCCTGGGCTGCCTTATCGAACAGCCACACAAAGAGCAGATAGGGGAGGTTTAAGATCAGCAGCTTTTTCATGTTTACCTGTTTCATAGCTCCATCCCCCTGTCCTTGTATTTGATGCGGTCCAGGACCTTATCCTTTTTCTGCACCAGCTCTTTCATGCTGGATAAGAGTTTTCGGATGGAGGGCTTTTTCTCCTGGGAGAGCTGCTTTGCGGAAAACTCCTTAAAAGCCGCCGTCATAACGTCTGCATCCCGGCCCTTGAAGAATACCAGGTACCGGGGCGGCATGGTGCTGCTGTCTTTTTTCAGGGCAAAGTCAATGCCGTACTTCTTAGCGGTGGCCGAGAATGCCCGGATGTTGTCATTGGTGATCTCCAGGTTGGCGACTCCGGCGTTGTGTTTCATCAGCTCCTTTAGGGTCTGTTTCCCTTTGGGGAGCTGGTGGCTTTTGTTTTTCTGTGCCTCCAGGAACTTCCGCATGGCTTTAGCCAGGACGGAGGCGGTCATTCTGGAAGTGGTGATGGCAAGTGCCATTGTTTTCTGGGTTACTTCTTCCTGCATGGATTACCTCCTTTCCCCTCCGCCGTACAGGTCATGGTTCACCAGGGAAGTGTAGTAGCTGCTGATGGTAGCCGGTGCATTATACAGGGCTGCCAGCAGATATTTCTTGATATTGCGGACATAGGTGGTATTCTCCTGCATACTGGAAAGCACATATTCAATATGCGAACTGTCCAGTTTCATAAAGCGGGATTTTACCACCTCCGCCGGATAATCGTCTCCGGCAATACGGATGGTCTTTCTTGCGGAACAGACCGTGTCCACGATCAGCTCCACCAGTTCGTCAAGCCGCTCTCTGTCGATCTGGTTATTCTGGACCAGATGGCGGTACTCGATATTTTCCAGGACGATCTCCTGATAAATCTCTCTGGCAGACCTCGTATCCGTTCCCATCCCATCTGCCGCCTGCGGCTCATCCTCATACGGATTTGATCGGATAGGATTTGATACCTCCGTATTTGATAAATCAGTATTTAATTCCTGGTTACTTGATTTCTTAGTATTTAATTGTGCGGGAATTCCCTGTTCAGGTTCTTCCTGCTTTGGAGTTCCCAGGACTGGATTATCCAAAACTGGATTTTCCTGTTTAGGTTTTCCCTGTCCCGGATGGGGCGGCTTAGGCTGTTCTAAAATGGTGTACTGAATATCCGTAAGCTGCCCTTTGGCATTTCGGATACGCTCCCGTATCACATAGCCGTGTTCCTCCAGCTCATTCACCGTTGAGCAAATGCTGTCCACGCCGTCCTTACATATCTTTGCAAGCCCTTTGGTGGTGTAGTCCCAGTCCTCCGGGAGGGAGAGCATGAGGGAGAGAAGCCCCTTTGCTTTGAGAGAGAGTTTCGTGTTCCGCAGATGGTGGTTTGCCATCACGGTATAATCACGGGTTTTCTCTATGCGGAAAACTGCCATAATCGGACACCTCCTTTCCGTTTTCTAAAAAGGTCGTTTTCCTTGTGATTTTTCCTCTGTGCCGTTTCCGTCAGGATACGGGGATAAATCACCCTGCCTGTTATCAGAGGGAGGCATACGGAGAGGAAAATGGATGATTTTCACCCAAAAAGAGGGTAATTTTCAGAGGTCACGGTCTTTTGCGTCATAGCGGAGGTTGCCAGCTATCACTTTGGCGTGGTTTCTGATCTTGATAAATCCCTTGTCCTGATTCTCCCTGGCTTTCTGGTATCCTTGCTCGGTAAGGAACAGCCGCATACGTTCACCCTTATATCCCATAGGGGACTCATGGGAGAGAACATCAAAGACGATCATGTGGCGGGTGTCAGGGTCAAAACGCTCCAGAGCCATAATGTCATGGCCGGCCAGTTTCTCCGCCCCGGATTTCTGCCTTGCCTCTGCAAGCATTTCCCCAATGGTCCGTGCTTTCCCCGGCAGGCGGTAATTCTTCTGAACATCATTTACCAGAGCCATGCACTCCTTGTCAGAGAGCAAACGCAGCTTTGACAGAAGACTTTCTGCGGTTTGCCGGATTTCCGGGTTTGGAGCGTATCGCTTATTCATGGAGATCTCGTTCAGAATAGCTGCCTGGCAGGTGCTTTCTACCTGATAAACCATTCTCTTTTCGTTTTCAGTCAAATTCATGGGATGAGCTCCTTTCTGAAAATAGGTATAAAAAAACGCCATAGGAATTTAATAGCCTATGGCGTTTTTTTATAAAGTTTATAATTCGACGAAAATCTGATTTTCTACTTTTATATTGATTGGTACAAGATTTCGATATTGAGCTAAAATATCGTCATACAAAATTCCAGGATATTTTGGAATCTCTACTGTAATGGCAACAAAATATTTCATGGGGGTAGTTCCAGCAATATCTCTGTTCATTCCATGAAGTATGAAAAATGGATTGTTCAAAGAAGACGTTCTCATAGTAATAGTCTTTTTGGTTACAGTATCCCATTTCAAATGTTGTGATCGCAGTTCATCTTCACTCAAAAATTGCTTTGGCGGTTTGGAGATTGGAAGATCGGAACGACTATATCCTAAATCATATAGTTCTTTTTCTGCATCAGTCCCAGCAAAGGCTGCTTTTTGCTTTCTACCCTGTATTGTGTTTTTGAAATAATTATAATGTTTATCATGCGGATAAAAATAATCTTCTACACAATTACAAGTATAAGAGTCAACATCATTTGGGTTTAATTCAGATAAAGTTGAAAGAGTCCATGTTATATTAGCGTTACATTTAAGTCCATTTATATCTGGGAGAAGAATAGGGAGTTGTATATTTTGTTTAGGGGCTATATTTCCTTCATATAAAACAACAACTTTATTGTCTTCACAGTTTAGGATATTTGTAACATCATCAACACAGAATCCGAATCCTATTTCTTCAATGCTATATTCATCTGAATCTTCTGCTGTGTGAATAAGTAGTGTCTTAGCCATATGCTGAGAGATTTCAGAAGATAATGCCATCATTTTTCCTAGCTTACCAGTAACAATAGGAGAGGAAAAACTGGTTCCACATTCTACAGTTGCTTTATTTGGTATAGTGCTAATTAAAACAGCTGGATTTTCTGGTGATCCTCCAAATTCCAAGACATCAGGCTTTACTTTACATCCTTCGCGTCCAGGACCAATGCAACTATAACTAGCCCTTACTTTTTCTCCATTTCTGTCAAATGTATAAGCACCAATTCCTAACCCATTAACTAAGTCTGCGGGTGCTTGTATCCTATTAAAAGGATAGGGTAAATCCCCATCATTTCCAACAGCAACACAAAATAGTGGATGATGAGGAAGCGTGGAAAGCCTATCCAATGCATAGGTAAAACGGCTAATATCATCATCAACAATTGCACCTCGAGGACCGAAAGATAAATTATATAATGCAGTTTCTGTATGGTTATGCACGATTTGTTCTATTTGATCGATTGCAGGATACAGTCCGCTATCTTCTATAGGATTTCCAGTTTGCTGTTGTGGCAATACTCTATATGAGTCAACAGAAACAATCGGCGTTTCAAGCTGTTCAGTTGATGATTTATAATTTAACAACCCATATAAAACAGCACCGCAAACTGCAGTTCCGTGTGCAATAAGTGCTGGATGTCCAGTGATAGGTGTCAGTTCATGTGCGGTGACAAAATCTTTTAAGTGAGGTAATGTCGAGTCAGCACCACCATCAAAAACACCTATTCGCATTTGAGGAGTTCCTTTGTATAATGGTGGAACTGGTGCGTCAAAAAAAGAGCTGCCACGCATATTTGGTATGTTGAGTTCCCCTAAAGGATGAATGGTTCTTAATGGGTTAAACTTTGCCAATCGTTCTAATGTTTCGTGATCACATACGGCTGCACAAAATAAAGGACCATTTTCATAACCAGATATTTTGTATTTATCTGCTTCTAAATCTAAAAGGGTTAAGAATTGTTGCATAGCAAAAGCGTCATTCCATATAAATGGATGTAAAACAATTTCAACTAATCCGCTATCCCAAGTACCTGAGAAACCTGAAATTTTTTCTGTAGAATCGAGCAAATCAATTGTTCGAATAGTTGAAATTTGATTTTGCCAGGTAACAGTGTTATCTTTTTGACCAGACTCCAATATGTGTTTTAGGTTTTCTAATCCCCGATCACTGGTTTTTGCAAAATATAATTTCGATTTAACCAGACCTTCTTCAGACTTTGAAATTACATATTTACGTCCTCCAATAGGAGTAATACCATCCACCGATAAAAGCATATCAGGTGAATAAGATTTAGCTTCAAATTTAGGTTCCATACGGATACAGACGACTTTTTCTTGTAAAAAAATCTCGTCATTTCTTTGGACTTCTTCTTGAATAGAAGTAATATCCTTGATTAAAGCTAGCTTATTTTCGTGATAAGTATGGGGGAGTTTTTGCGGTCCTCCATAGTAACGCTTTTCAATATCTTTTACATATAGTTCTCCGCGTCCTAAAATTGGATGTTTGTTACTCATTTGATGCACCTCCATTCTGCAAATAACGACTTACAGATGTTGCTGGAATCTTTGTTATTTTTGATATATCACGTATGCTTAAAGAAGGATCCACCTCTCGAAGCAAGTTGCAAAGTTCTATCTTTTGCGTTTTGCTGTCGCAAGAATTCAAACAAAATTCTTCAAAAACAATTAAATCTGAATTACTCCCAGCTAAAACAATTTTTCTTTTAACGTGTGTACATAGTTTGCCAATATCAGCAGCACTAATATGGGCAGTTTGTTGTAGTGCAAAAGAAAGGGCTTTGGGCGATAGCATATCATAATACTTGCCTAAGTATCTTTGTAATAATAGTTTGCGTTCACCTATTTCTGGAGTTTTAAATGTGATTGTTCGATCAAAACGTCTCCATATAGCTTTGTCTAATAAATCGGGATGGTTGGTTGCTGCAATAATTATGCTTTGACTTGGCCATGTTTCTAATTCTTTTAGTAAGACATTAACTAATCGTTTTAATTCTCCTAAATCTGAAGCGTCATCTCTGCGTTTGGCAATTGCGTCAATCTCATCTAAAAGTAAAATTGATGGAAACGACTTTGCATAATCAAAAATATGTTTAATATTTTGACCTGAGCGACCAAGATAACTTGAAATAGAAGTAGCTAAGTCCATTGTTATTAAGGGTAAATTTAATTTGTAAGAAAGCCATTTTGCAGAATAAGTTTTTCCTACGCCCGGCTCGCCAATAAAAAGTAAACTATTGGGTGGAGTAATGTCTTCAATAAGCAGTTTCTCGATTTCTGTTCTTTCGAGTATGAAATTGTTTAGTTCCTCCATGGTTTCTGTTGATAATATCGGAGGGTCAATTTCTAAAGGTTCTTCTGCTTTGCAAAGAGTAAAGCGAGTTTCTCTATCGATTGGAACTGGTTGTACATCGACAGATCTTATAGCAGAAGCACCATTTCGGGAGTAAGTTAAAGATTGAGAAATTTCCTGAGCAATATGGGGTTGCTTTTTTTTATATAACTTAACCAACATAGTAGAAATTTCTTCAACTAATCTTCGGTCATTATCTAAACATGCCCGTACTAGTTTTGGTACTAATTCATCACTGTTCATCATTTCACCTCATAAATGCTATTTTGGTACAGATGAATTATACTACAAATACAATGCGAATTCAATCAAAATGTTCCAAAATAGAAAATATATTAAAAATGGAACACGAAAATAATAGGAAATAAAACGCCATAGGAATTTAATAGCCTATGGCGTTGAGGGACTGTATTCTGTTATATATCTAATTTATCTAACCATTCGTCAAAGGACTTCTTTGAAATCCTGATTGTATTGCCTATGCGAACAATTTTGAAGTGCCCCTCTTTCGTAAGGTTGTAAGCGGATGTTCTGCCGATATTCAGCATTTTGGCAATATCTTCAACGGTATAAGTTCTGTTTTCACAATTTGACATACTACCTCCTACGGGGTAAAATATCTATAAACAGATATTCCCCTGGCTATTTGGGATATGGTTTGGTTACTATATTCTTGCTAAGAATTTGCTAATTGTACATTACATAATGGGGGCAAAAATCGTAGAATGAGATGTAGTGCCATGTCAAACACGACGCCCGGAAAAGCCCATAAAATCAAGGTTTTTCTTGCATGAGAAGTTATGTAGTCGGTAACCGCACGAGGTGGTAAGCCATACTCCTAAGGATCAATTGGGGGTTCGATTCCCTCATGGAACGGGCAGATGAAAGCAGGAAATGGTTAGCAGAATTAGCTGAATCATGACCTGCTTTTTCTATTTTCTGAAAGAGAAAAACAGTATTAGGAATGAATTTCCGGTTAACAGGAAGCAATTTCCGTTAGCCGACAGCTAATCAAAAACACCGTTTTGCTAACAGGAAAATTTGCCAAAAAGGCAATTGTGTTTAACAGGTGGATCTTGCTCTTGAAAATACAAACCTTCTCACTTATAGAAATACTCAGGGCTAAAAATACAACGTGTTATGGAAGAAATGTGGTAAATGTAATCTTGGAGTGGATAGAGACACAGATGCAATGAACTTGATTTTTTGCACCAATATTGCAGGACTCATTTTTTGATGTATAATGGTTGATGATAATTAACCATTGGGAGGAAGCTTATGGATCAAGAGTTCCAGAATAAGAAAAAAGATTTTCTTCAAAACTTTGCATTAGCAAGACCTATTATGACTGTGTTAGGTGATGAAGTAAGACAGGAGATACTTTTAGCGCTGATAGAATCTGGCGGTCAAGGTGGCATTCGCGTTGGAGAAATTCAAAAACGAAGTAATGTATCACGTTCGTCTGTTTCGCATCATCTAAAAGTGCTTTTGGATGCAGGCATGATTCGTATGCGGCGTGAAGGAACAAGAAACTACTATTATATTGATTTTGATAATAGTACCATTAAGCCTTTGATTGCATTTTTTCAGCAGGCAGAACCAATGTTAAAGCTATGTGCACAAATGAGTAAGGAGAGAGTTTAATTATGAGCAATTATGCAATATATTTTAGCCCAACAAATGGAACAGAGAAAATTACGAAACTGTTAGCATCTGAACTTGGAGCTTATACAGAGATTGATTTAAGTAAAACTGACAACGAGAAAAATCGTACATTTGAAAAAGACGATATTTGCATCATTGGAGTACCATCTTATGGCGGACGTGTCCCGGCAGTTGCTTTAGAGAGAATGGAGGAATTTCAGGGAAATTCTGCGAAGGTCGTTCTGATTGCAGTTTATGGAAACAGAGCATATGAGGATACCTTTGTAGAGCTTCAGGATTTTCTCACAAAAAGAAACTTCTGCTCTGTGGCGGCAGTTGCAGCTATTGCAGAGCATTCCGTTATGCATCAGTTTGCGAAAGGCAGACCAGATGAGAATGATAAAAAAGAGCTTATCCAATATGCAAGAGAGATTAAATCTGAGTTGGAGAATAATAAAGAATTTACAGAAATACAGTTGCCGGGAGAACACCCTTATAAGGAATATAATGGGATTCCGATAAAACCGAAAGCTAATAAAAAGTGTACAGAGTGCGGAGCGTGTGCGGAAGCCTGTCCTGTTGGTGCAATCCCGATGAATGCACCAAATACAACCAATACAGATATATGTATTTCCTGCATGAGATGTATCAGCGTGTGTCCGAAAAAAGCACGAAAAGTAAATGGTCTTATGGTGAAGGTTGCAACTTTCAAAATGAAAAAGAATTATACAGTAAGAAAGCATAATGAATTATTTATCGGGAGGCATGCATAGATGGCTAAGGCAGTATTCGTAGACTATACGGGAACTTTAATGCGGGAATAAAATAAATATGCGATGCAGCTGGCACAGCTTATTGCAAATAATAGTACGATTCATGATCCAAAATCGGTTGTAAAATGCGAGAAGCCATTAGGGAGAAATCCTTAGTGGCTTTTTAATAATGGCAGACCGACCGCTACTGGCTGGTGCATAAGAGCTATTTCGGGTGCAAAGAAATCTTGGAAAGATGCGGATTAATATTGCGAGATTTGAAAAGTGGTATGCGAACCAGATTAAATATTATAAGGTGGCGGGAGAAGAACCGGGAAAGGATGCGGAACTTGAGGCGGCAGCAATTACAATGCCGGAAATGGAAATGCGGGGCGTTTGCTGGAAGCAGGATTTCATTGTGGACGATACCACGTTTTTCCAGGTAATGCTTTACTTCTTGGTCGTATTCACAGAACAGCTTTTCGCTGCTTTGGTAAGATTTCCTGCTTGATGTGCCGTTGTATGGGCGGCGGGTATTTAGTTGGTAGTGTGTGGGGAGAGTGTCAAACTGAGATTTATTGCAGATAACTGGCTTAAACTTACAATTTCATTTCCTTAAAAGTATCAGTCATTCCTGCAACGAAACTCCATTGCCGTTTCATATAGTTGTGTAATGCCGCTGTACTTTCTCTGTATTCATCGTAAACCAAATCCACACTGTCAAGGTGCTGTGATATTGCTTGAGCAACACAATATCCACTTTCCATTCCAGCAGAAATACCCTCGCCCATAGGATTTAGAAAACCTGCTATTTCACCCGCAAACAATACTCGTCCCACACCGTAATCAATAGCGCAGCCGGGACGGATATGGGGCATGAGCCATTTATCGATCTTTAGCTGTTTGTCAATCCGCAAATTGTGTTTTTCTTTCATGTAAGAGATGAACCGGGTGTAATACCGCTCGACCTTGCTACTGTCTTTGACAGATACGCCCAAAACCAACTGATTATCTTTGACATTAAACCATGCGTCATATTCCGACAATTCTGGCTGCAAATAAGCATAGAAATAGTGGTAATCCAAATCAATACTGCCTTGATTAAAGGTCTGATATGTCGTTATATTTTGACACTTGCAGCCAAGCAATTTCCGTTTTAATGTACCAACCACACCCTCACAATTTATAACATACTTTGCCTGCTCGGTGTAGGTGCGGTGCTTCCCGTAGGACCCGCACCGATTACGATTATATCATACATTTTTTTGACCTCAACAAGTTCAATTTTTCAGCCCGGCAACTGGACTTTGTCACTCTATAATTTTATACCCTGCATCGCTTAGAACTTCTATTGTTTTTTGAAATATTCCATAACTAATTATCTCACAAATTCAAATTATCTGCCCCATCGAGATTTCATCAAACTGGGATTATCAATCATACTTTTCAATATTTACAGTAGCAACCGCAGATTGATTTGGTTCGCCAGTAGTGAGATTTTGAGGTGCTGGTATCAACATCATAAATCCCTCTTTTCCATATCGCGGTTCATATCCTTGTGCGTATTTTTCATCAACAGAAATATGCTGTACCTGTCCAATAATCATAGCTGTTATTCCTGCACCGCTTAAATCTTGCACTTCTTTCAAACTACATTCCATATTGATAAAAGCCTCTTGAATTATTGGTGCATGAATAACTTTTGCCTTAGGGAAACACTGATTAAAAATCAGCGTAGCACGCTTAATTGCTATTATCTGCATTTTTTTCGGTTTAATGGTATCAATGGCCCTTCGATACCCTCCTTGCATGCTTGATTCCGTGTATGCCCTCCCCAAAGGGCATACTTATGCCATACAAAAATCCCTGCTT
>DCKD01000058.1 GCA_002320245.1 Lachnospiraceae bacterium UBA1683 | reverse complement strand
ATCCGAGTTTTCGGACAGTCTCCCACATCATGAATAATTAACTATTCCCACAGTTTTTTTCGTAAATAATCTGCAGTCCTTTCAACATGAGATCATCATCAAGAATAATGTTCCGTTTGCAGAATGGGATCACTTTCTTTGCCAGTCCGCCGGTTGCAATTGCGGTTGCCGGTTGTCCCAATTCTTCCTCCAAACGCTCGATAATGCCATCCAGAGCAGCGGCACTGGAATAAAGGACACCGCTCTTCATGCATTCGATGGTATTCTTTCCAATCATGCGTTTCGGTACCTCCAGACCAATGCCTTGTAACTGAGATGCATTTGCTGTCAGCGCATTCAGAGAAACATTGACTCCCGGGTAAATCATACCGCCCACATAATTCCTCTTCTCGTCTATCACACACACTGTTGTTGCAGTTCCCAAATCAAAAATCAGGAGCGGCGGCTTATATTGTGCGATTCCTGCAACAGAATCCGCCACCAAATCACTGCCAAGCTGCGCCGGATTATCCATCAGAATATTCAGCCCGGTTTTCACTCCCGGCCCGATTACCAACGTCTCCTTCTGAAGAATCTTCTCTGCTGCCTCTTTCACCACGTATGTAATCTGAGGTACGACAGAACTTACAATTGCCCCATCCAATTTTTCCGGATTAATTCCGTGGATATCAAGTACCATCTTAATATCAATAGCATACTCCAGCTCCATCTTTGTTTTAATTGTAGAAAGCCGCTCTATAAAATATGTTTTCTTTTTGTCAACGCATCCAAGAACAATATTTGTATTTCCGATATCAATTGCAAGAATCATTCTTTTACTCCTTCTATACTATATATCTGCATATCTGACCATGCGATTTTATACCCCAAGCTTTTCCATAACACCCTTCCTCATCAGATTCCTGCCGATGACCAGCGTAATGATTGCAGCAACAATCGCCTCGGGTACACCGTTCATTCCGATGACTCCAAGAATAAATGTGTAAACCGCACTGGCTGACACTCCATTCGCGGATGCATATGCATCACGGAAAAATACAAAAATCAGATTCATGACAAGCAGTGTGTTTGTCAGCGCACCGGACAGTCCTGCCAGAATGAGCCCCATGGAAGACACCCCGTCATTCCTTGATATTTTCTTTACAAGGTGATATACATAAAACGGTATTACACCAATCAAAATACGCGGTACGAAACAGATAATCACGCTGCCGATTCCCCCACTGTAATCTCCCAGACTGTAAAATGGTGTAAATACGAATGAAGTCAGTGTAGGGTTGATGGTGTTGTTAATAAAGCTTGTCAGGCCGAAGATGCCTCCGAGCACCGCCCCCTTCTTAGGTCCAAGCATCAGGGAGCCGATAATAACCGGAATATGGATAATCGTCGCTCTTGTAAATCCCAGTGGGATATAACCGATAAATGGTGTGAATGCAAGAATCACAATCAGTGCAGAAAATACTGCCATCTGCACAAGACCCTTTGTTTTTGACATCGTTGTAGACGTGGTGTTTTTCTTTGGTTGTTTCATATTCATTTTCCTCCTGTTACTATTCTCTTTCCAGAGATACAATACATTTTGGTTTTTGATTATAATTATTGGTTTTAATTATTGGTTCTATTTACTTGTTTTCTCGAGAATGATATCCAGAATCTTCGCAGCCGTCTCCTCTTTGCTCAAAAGCGGAAGCTCTGTCTCGTCTCCTGCGGTAATCAGAGTCATCCGGTTTGTGTCTCCACGGAATCCGGCTCCGGCCTCTTTTAAGTTATTAGCTGCAATCATATCCAGATTTTTTTTCACAAGCTTCGCTCTCGAATTGCTCACCATATGTTCCGTTTCCATGGAAAATCCACACAGGAACTGTCCCGGCCGCTTGTTTTCCCCCAGATATTTCAGAATATCATCCGTTTTTTCCAGTTCCAACGCCATCCGGTCATCCGACTTTTTCATTTTCTCATCACTTACATGCTTTGGCCTATAATCCGCTACTGCCGCCGCTTTGCAGACAATATCTGCATCCCTCGATTCTTCCCGTACAGCCTCAAACATTTCCCGTGCCGTCGTAACCGGAATGACCGTTGCGAATAACGGTTTTCTGATTGCTGTCGGTCCTGTCACAAGGGTCACTTCAGCTCCTCTTGCCGCCGCAACTTTGGCAATCGCATATCCCATTTTCCCCGAAGAATGATTCGTGATATAGCGCACCGGATCAACCGCCTCCTGCGTCGGTCCCGCAGTTACCAGGACTTTCCTTCCAATCAAGTCCTTTTCATAGGCAATCTCCCGGTAAATGTACTCATAAAGTACGTCTGGTTCCGGCATCTTCCCTGCCCCCGTATCCCCACATGCCAAATGTCCTTTTGCCGGCTGGATTATCTCGTATCCATAGCCTTCCAGAATCTTCATATTGTCCTGTACGACCGGGTTCAGATACATCTCCGTATTCATTGCCGGGGCAATCAGTTTCCTGCATCTGCGGCATGCTATAACCGTCGTCGTCAGCATATCATCCGCAATACCGTGCGCCAGCTTTCCGATTACATTTGCCGTGGCAGGGGCAATCATTACGACATCCGCCCACTTTGCCAGCGCAATATGCTCCACATTGAACTCAAAATTCCGGTCAAACGTATCAATCAGGCACTTGTGTTTGGTCAGCGTCTCGAATACAATCGGATTGATAAAGTTCCCTGCATTTTTCGTCATCAGAACTTTGACATCATACCCGTTTTTCACCAGCATACTTGCAAGCGTTGCGGACTTGTAGGCTGCAATTCCGCCTGTCACACCAAGCAATACTGTCTTCTTCCGTTCCATCAAAGTGTATCCTCCTTTTCTTACGGCAGAGCTTCGCCCTGCCTGCATAAATACATTGCCTGTGCATCATTATAGCATTTTTGATGTGAGGAAATCAAGGTTCATAATCTGCAATCAAACGAGACAAAAAAAATATCTTCACTATCTTCCCGTCACCTGATAATTCTTATACCACCGATACCCAATTGATAACAGCACCGCGGAAATCATCCCCCAGACAACCGCTGCCATCTGCCATGTCATCAGGCTCTCTCCCATCACATGGAACAGGAGCAGCCCAATGAAACTATCATCGCCTCCCGGCAGGGACAATACCTTTCCCGGCATCAGTGCCCAAATCTTAGCCAAAAAGAGGAACTTCTCCGGCACATTGGCAATCAGGCAAATCAGCATAAATCCTACCATCACCGCCATAGGAGCCACATTGCTTCTGCTCTTTTCCGCCATCACCATGGCAAAGGAGGCGTACAGCACGGATGCCAAAAGCATCATAAAAAGCATCACTACCATGCCCTCTCCAACTGTCATCCGCCACGGAAGAAGCGGGTACGCCACCTGCAGGGGTGCACCAAATCCGTCCGTACCGGACACAAAAAGAGTGGGAACAATCGAACAAATACTTAGGATTAAGGTTGCAATCAGACAATAGGTAAGTCCCGTAAACATCTTCGCCAGGTAAAGCGGTCCTCTTCCCCGGTCGGTACACAGAACAATCTGGTCCGTCCTGCGGCTGTGTTCATCGGAAAAGATTGCCGGGATGCTCACTGCAATCAGGATTACCTGCATAATAGCAACCAAAATCAAATTAACGGAAGATTCACTCCACCCCCCTGCATATTCATAAACAATGGGAATTTCTGTCGCCTCATCTATACACATCAGTTCTTTCTGCTCCTCAGATGTAAGAAAAGCTTCGTCGAATTTCATCTTCATCTGGTTCTCCCTCATCGAGTAAAATGTATCGGCATCCTCCGGCACAACATCAAGTTTCCCTTCCACTTCGAAGAGTATATTCCAAATACCATTCGCAATACTATACTCGTCCCCTTGTGCCCTCATCCTGGCAAAAAACATATCGTCCAATACACTCCCTGTCTGCTCCCGCTCTTCCTCTACAGACATCTTATGTGCATCATAAACGCTGACCTCTTTTCCGTCAATCACATAATTCCCGGAGAAATACCCAATTACCGATATCAGCACGCTCATCACAATAAGAACCAGCATCGTGGCACAGACAATCTTCCTCTGCAATAATTTTTTATACTCATATTTTACCAACATCCAAAAGCCATCCATCTTACTCCTCCTCAAACTGTTCCAGATAAAAGTCTTCCAATCCTTCTCCAATCGTTTCCTGCATCCCATTAAAAATAAGCTGGCCGTCTTTCATCAGAAGAATCCGGTCCGCAATGTGTTCAACATCCGATACGATGTGGGTAGACAGGATGACAATATTTTCCCTTCCAATTTCGGCAATCAGTTCCCGGAACCGCACCCGTTCCCTAGGGTCGAGTCCCGCCGTCGGCTCATCCAGAACCAAAAGCCTTGGGTGATTTAAAAGTGCCTGTGCAATTCCAAGACGCTGTTTCATCCCCCCAGAATAGGTCTTGATTTTACGCTTTCCCATCTCTTTCAGCCCTACCACCTCCAGAAGCTCCTTACTCCTCTTCTTCGCCGTCTGCTTCGTCATTCCCTTCAACACCGCCATATACATGAGGAAATCCATCCCGGTAAAGCCTGGATAATATCCAAAATCCTGAGGGAGATATCCCAATTCCTTCCGATACTCCTCTGTGGACACGTCCAGTCCGTCAAACGTCACAGTCCCCCCGGTGGGTTTTAAAATCCCGGTCAGCATCCGCATCAGTGTCGTCTTTCCGGCTCCATTTGCTCCCAGAAGCCCATATACCCCCTGTCCGATTCTTAAAGACACTCTGTCCACTGCGATTTTATTCTTATATTGTTTCGTCAAACGATCGACCATTAATTCCATACCATTTCCTCCGCCTGTTCCAATATTTTCCGCCCCTCGTTCACCACCATGGCTGCCGCTGCAAGAAATACTATGATTTCCATTCCAATACTTCCGGACCGCCACACTGGAATCTGCATAATCCCAAACATCACACATCCGACACTCACTAATAAACAAGCCCCCATACAGGCATACAGTGTCTCTCTGCCGTGCATCTTCCGCACAATGAATAGATTTAGAAACGCACTGAGCAGATAGGGAAGCAAAATATAAACTCCCGATAGAAGCACCGGCACTTGCCGCCAGACCAGAGCCGTTGGAATCGCCACCACGAAAAACAGCAGATTTCCAAGTCCTATCGCACCCATTCTCGCCGCCAGAACCGTCTTTCTGGTGAATCTGGAGGACAATTCCAGCTCTTCCATCCCATATCGGACTGCCCGGCTTCCCTCATCCGCTACCATTAGCGCAAGAAAAGGGACACAAGCTGAAATGCACCACATTTCTTCCCGTCCTACGGTTCTCATCAGATACAGGGACAGAGCAAAAATCCCTGCCGCCAGAACCCAGTTCCGTACCCGGACATACTGTATCTGATACAGAATGAACTGCCAGTGGGATATCCCCGACGACTCTCTTTCCGACAGAATACATTGTTCTTTTAAATTTTTCATAAATGCCTGCTTTTCCTCGGGTTTCGGCGCTTTATATGCCTCTCGGAGCGCCTGCCTCATCTGTCCGTCCTTATCCAGTCTTTTCTTCATAAAATCTCTCCCTTCTCCGGCACTCCCAGTTCTTTACGCAAAACAGCCATACATTTTCCAAGCCTCCTATGTACTGTAAACCTGGAAAGCCCGAAAATTTTACCTATATCTGCAACAGCCAATTCATTTACATATCGGAGCAAAATCATCTCCTGTTCCTCCTGACCGAGGCAGCTTAATGCCTCCCGAAGCGCAAGATTCACTACAACGGTCTCCTCATGGCTCTCCCCGAAAACCACCCCTAATCTTTCTTTGCCCCGTTTTTCTTCATAATCTTCTGGGAGTAACATTTCTTTTTTCTTCCGATGATAATCCGTACACAAATTTCGGGCAATTGTATAGAGGTAAGCCATGAATTTTCCCATATCCTGATAGGAATAGTTTTTGAAAAACCGAAGGAAAGTCTCTTGTGTAATATCTTCCGCCGTCTGCCTGTGTCCTACCCGCATATAGCAATAACGGTATACCTTATCATATTGTTCTTCTATATCCATGGATGTAAATCAAAACCTCCTCTCATTATGTTTAACGGATAACGACAGCCAACTGTGCGGCAAACGCATAAATTTTTACACTTTTTTCTCAGGTATTACAAAAGGCAGCCAACAAAGAGCTGCCCGATACACTTTATATCCTGTTTTTCAAAAATGAAGCACTTTTTTCCTCCGATACTGCTTACCGGTATGATAAATGCAATCCCCTTACCCGGAATATCAATCTGCATATGCACAATCATTTCCCGTTTAAGTTTGTTCCACATCTCCTCGGTGACAACAGAAAATGATACGATTTTCTCCGATGCTTCTAATCCGAAATAGTCCAGCACCTTACTGTCGGCAGTTCCTTTTCCCATCATCATAAATGCAACCGCATGGTCATTTTCTTTATAAAATTCCTGAAACGTCTTCATCATGTTACCACCTGCTCCATCAGCACATAGACTGCCGGCTCTGCCTTTACTGTTTTTCCGTTTCCCGCTTATAAAGTAACCAATCAACATGCCGATTGGAACAACAATCCAGCGATACGGAAGGTCTGCAATAATCTGTCCAAGGAGATTTCCCGCAGGCATGAATCCAACATTTACACCTGTCAGAAATAGTACCAGTCCGATATAAGTATAGAACACAAAGCCACCAGACCGAAACTGTCATTTTCCGCATGCTTATCGCTGCGGACCGCTGAGAATCCAACCCCCAGTGCCATAATAAAAGGAACCGTCATTGGCCCTGTGGTAACCCCTCCCGAATCAAACGCTACTGCCACAAATCCTTCGGGAACAAACTGTGTCAGGATAAACACAATTGGATATAGTACAAGCAGCATATAGGAAAGAGGAATTCCAAACAGCATTCTAAGCGCCGCCGCTACAAGAAATATTACGACACCTGCCGCCACTGCTACAATCAATATATCATCCGGAATCGCCGGTATCTGCCCCGCCAGTACCTGGAGATCCGGTTCAGATACAGTAATGATAAAGCCGAGCGTAAAGCACAGGAGAATAATAACGGCAGGTCTCTTTGTCTGTGTCATCTTCGTGCCGATACGCTCTCCCATAGGTGTCATATCCATCTCTGCACCGAGGGAAAAAACATCATTCCATCATTTGATAAGTTATCATGTATCTCATATTGATTCAATAAAATGGCTATAATTTTGGCAGAATTTTGACAGGCACTATACTGCTCTTCCGTCAGAAGCGGCTACCTTCTTTTGGCAAGTACAAGACTCAAACAATTAATTTTAAAATAACTTTTCCTTATCCCCCACCTGACCGAAAGCAAAAAAAACAGTTGTATGGTCAAATATTGAAGCCTGACCTTGCAACTGTCAAATTCACATCAGTAAATGCACTGTTTCCATTTTTCAATGCCCGTCCCCACAAAGGCAATGCAATTGGATTTCCTATACTACTTGTAATAAAGTTGCTATTCACCAATCGAGAAACAGCTTTGTTACACGGTCGGAGACAATAACTAAAAAAGGATACCCTTCAATTATCAAATTAAATAATTAAACGGCACCCTTCTCATTTGACATAGTTCAAAAAAGTTAATATTCTTCCCTCTCGGCATCTTCCTTCGTGCATTGAATTGTTCCTCTCGGATGCCGCGGCGGTGCATAGATGGAAGTCACTTTTAAAGGACATCCCCCCACATTCACAATATTATGCCATGTTCCCGCGGGAATGAAAACGGCATCTCCAATACACAAACTTTGCCTAAAATCCAGTTGGTTCTCAAATTTCCCCATTTTTACGACTGCCCTTCCTCCTTCAATCCGGATAAACTGATCTGTATCCTGATGAATTTCCAGTCCTATTTCCCCACATGGTGGAATGCACATTAATGTCATTTGTAAATATCTCCCGGTCCAGATTGCAGTACGGAAATTTTGATTTTTCATCGCCATTTGTTCCATATTTAACGCATATGGATTCCCCCCATAGTCTCCCATGCATGAACAATAATCATCTCTCATTAAAAAACCCGTTTTTATTTTCTCTATAACATAATATGGTTTTCAGGCTGTTTTGTGCAGTCCTTTCGAACGCCAAAGGTATCTTCAGACCACCGAGGACAACGTCCTCCACTACGGCTTTATCGAAAAATTCAGCGAGGGGCTGGGAGAAAAATATAACATCCCGGAAATTGCCTTTGACCGCTGGGGCGCTGTCCAGATGGTTCAGAACTTGGAGGGCAGGATGAACGAGTCATTCCGTTCATCTAACAAAAATGGCTGTTGTATTGTTCCGCTATTCCCGGTTGTATTATTATCCATATCAACATTTACATCCTTTTTTATAAATGATAAAATCATATCAGAGGAGGAAATTTGCTATGCCAAGAGATGCTGCCGTTGTTTCAAAAAATATGAGCCGTATTCGTGGAAAAGATACTTCTATTGAAGTTGCTTTACGAAAAGCCCTTTGGCACGAAGGTATTCGCTACCGAAAAAACTACCGTGCTCTCCCTGGTTCACCCGACATTGCCATCACAAAATATCAAATCGCCATTTTTTGCGATAGTGAATTCTTCCACGGGAAAGATTGGGAAGTTTTAAAACCACGTCTCGAAAAAGGCAACCATCCTGACTATTGGGTCAAAAAAATCCAGCGTAACCGTGAAAGAGATATCGAAAAAGACAAACAACTCCTTGCACTTGGTTGGACTGTTATCCACTTTTGGGGTAAAGACATCCTCAAAAAAACAGACGAATGCGTCTCAACCATAAAAGAAACCATATTCGACATTCAAATGAATTCGTACAATTTGGATTCTACCGAATATAATTCTTAAAACATTACCTATATCAAGACAATCTCTCTTTGCACACACATATATTTCCATTCTTGTTCGGAATGCTTTTTGCACATGGTTTAAAATATAAGTATGCGAAAACCTATATCTTTACAAAAGAATTATACTTTGAATGAGGAAGGATATCAACTTTATGTATCTTCTGGAAGGCTTTCCTGCACCAGATCATGCCACCTTTGCCAGATTCCGCAGCATTCATTTCGCTCCTTGTGCAAAACGGATACTGGCCGAAATGTCAAATACACTTTTTGGCTTGGGTGAAACTTCCGGGAAATCGATCTTTATTGACGGAACAAAAATAGAAGCATGTGCCAATAAATATACCTTTGTATGGAAAAAAGCAGTGACGAAAAATCAGGCGAAGCTTCTGGTAAAGATTGCCGGTCTGATTGCAGTGTGAACAGCTTTATGCAATAAAGATTGTTTATGGTGATACTGTCAAAATGAAGCATATAAAGCGTCTGCGCAAAAAGTTATACGCATTAAAACAGAAAGAAAATATAGAGTTTGTACACGGAATCGGGAAAAGAAAATCTTCACTTCAGAAAAGCATAGAAACACTGGAAGAGTATCTCGACAGGCTGAAAAGTTATACTCAAAAACTTCACATCTGTGGGAATCGGAACAGCTTTTCCAAAACAGGCCACGATGCTACTTTTATGCGGATGAAAGAGGATGCCATGGGAAATGGACAGTTAAAGCCTGCATTCAACTTACAGCATGGCGTGGATTCGGAATATATCACCTGGCTGTCCATTGGACCACAGCCAACGGATACAACGACCCTGATTCCGTTCTTGAAGGATGCCGAAATGCATTTGAAGTCCAAATATTCCAAGATTGTTGCAGATGCCGGATATGAAAGTGAAGAGAATTATCTTTTTTTGGACGGAATGGGCAGACAGCATTTATCAAGCCAGCGAACTACGAAGTTTCCAAGAGCAGAAAATATCAAAAGGATATCGGCAGGATGGAAAACATGGAATACGATGCAGATAGGGATTCCTACACTTGCAAAAACGGAAAAGAGCTGTCATTTCCCCATATCCGCCGTACAAAATCCAAAACCGGATATGTCAGTGAAAAAAACATCTATCAGTGCAGTGATTGTAAAGAATGTCCTTACAAAAGTGAATGTACCAAGGGGAACAACTGTAAAACGCCGATAGAAGAAAGAAATAAAGTGCTTTCTGTGGCAAGACGGTTTTTGAAATACCGAGAAGAAGATTTGAAGCGGATTCTTTCAGAGGAAGGGAGCCTGTTCCGTGTAAACAGGAGCATACAGGCAGAAGGTTCTTTGGGAGATTTGAAACAGGATATGCAGTTTCGGAGATATCTGAGTCGTGGAAGATTGAATGTTCTTGCAGAGAGCATTCTTTTAGCAATGGCAAGGAATCTGAATAAACTTCATAATAAGATTCAAAATGGGAAAACGGGAACTCACCTGTTCGCCTTAAAAAGTGCATAAATTTTGATATGTTTAAAGGAAACTGATTTCGGTCTTATTAAAGTACGCTATTTTTCAAATCTGTGCTGTTGACGTACTCTAAAGATAAAGCAACGTCAGCTATCTGGTCGCACTCATACGGGTGTTTGCGTCAGCTCTTGTCTTGTAGCCGTTTTTAAAATCTGTGTTAATGTCAATACAGTAAGCGTCCTCGCCCTCAACGGTCAAATGCCCCTCATTAAAGGTAGAACCAATCGAACCGTCATTCATTACTTTTTCAACGATACCGACACGCTCTTTTGACGCCGTCCAGTATTGCTTCCTTTCCGCATGAACGGGTGTAGTCGGCAAAGCAGTAACGACAGTCGCAAGAGCAAGTACGCCCGTACACAATCGTTTCCATATCTTTTTCATAAATCTAAATACTCCTTTCATTTTGGGTAAAAAAATAGACGCTCATTTCTGAACGTCTTACATTGAAAAGGGATACTTTTTTATAAGTACCCTCAAATTTAGTATTTAATTGTTTGTGTTCCCACACTCTATATCAACAACTACTGAAACATTGATATAATTTTTTATCTCTTTATTTCTGATTTTATCGCCCTCGCTCGTAAAGACGATATGCTTGAAAAAGTGCCTAAAATTAAGGATCTCTACATAGTTCGTCTTTGTAGCAACACACAAGTCTCCACATGGCACGAGAGGATAGAAAGTACGTCAAATGCTCTGTCCGTTCTCGGAAACTTATCGACCGGCATTTTGCCATTTCGTTCGTATACGGAAACATATCCATATTTAATCTTCCCATTCAATCTTCCGTGCTTGCCAACGTTGACTATTCTTCCAGACTAAATATGTTTCATCTCTATCCATATAAATGTCAAACCTCTCTCTGGCCTTATTCGATATTTCCTTTAATACTCTAACAATCCAAACTGGCTGCAATCCCAATTCAGAAGCTTTAGAAACAAAAACGCCTTCATCAGCTAGAAGCATATGTTGACTATCGCCATAACGTTCTCCCGCATCTATGTAACTTGCGATTTCAATACCTTCTTCATTGTAATAGTGATACCCATCTCCACTTACAATCCCCATCATTTTTCTTACTGCTTTGGATGGTATCTCATACTCTGTTTCGCCCTTCCCCTGTATATCACAAATACATCTTGCTACATTTTTATACAATACATTATTGCCATATAATATATCTGAACCGTGTTCGTCCTTCCAGTTAAACCAGCACACTTCTAAAGGTGAAACATAACAATCTGATGTCGGATAGGCAAGAAAATCTGCAGCATTAATTAATTCCATAGCCAAGTCCCTATCTTTTAAGTTTTTAATAAGTGATGATATTGTCCCTTTACGGATAAGACCAGAAGATATCCACATCATAGTTGTAACACCTTGAATCTCATTACTTACAAAATGTGCTCCAAACAATGTCACAGTTCCCTTTTGAATTTTAATCCACTTTTCAAAAGTTGGTATAGTTGATTTAACAAGCCACTTTTGAATACCATCTTTATCATAGCCACAGCCTTTAATGGATGGCGTCAACTCTTCCGGTAAAATCCAGTCTGTTTCTTCCATTACCTTTTCTACATCAATTTGGCAAAGTTCTTGATATGGATTAACATAATCTTCTAACTGGCCATAATCATCAATATATTCATATCCACCATAGGGTATCCTATCAGCCAAATATCCTAGTAATTCCATTTTTGCACACCATGTATATTTTTCTGCAATTGTCATAATCCGACTCATGCTTCCATGTGTTGCAGACCCATATTTTCTACTTATTGCAATATCTAGGCCTAAATTTTCTCCTTTTTTCCCTCCATTTGGTTTTCCGTAAAAAATATCCTCACACCAACCGGCCTTCTTTATTTGTCCAAAAGCACTGCCTAAAATCCACTTTTCACTTGTCAAATCCTGTAAATGATATTTTCTACCGTATCTTATTACAATTTTATCAATCTCTCTCTTATAGTTTTTATTTGAAAGAAACATTCGATTTAGCGGATCACATAACACATATCTAGCTAAATCGTAATCCATCGTTTTATACCCTCCCATCCTTGTTCCAGTTGTTGCTTCTGGAGCAAAGGGTAAAAGTGATGTGCCGATTCTATATGGCGGACGACATTTATTAATCTGTGTACTAGTAATTATCCCTTCTGAATATGCACATTCCATAATTGCTCTCGCATAATATCTAATTGCCGCATTGTGCATATTTTTTATTTTTCCATATTGAAAAATATTACGATCTATCCATTTTGAGATTAATTTCAAATATGAACGATTTTTCCTACACACATATGTAACTGCCATTGCAATCGCAAAAATATCAATCTTAGCCTGAATATCATTAACACCTACAAAATGTTCAAATAGCTTATAAAATTCTTCTGGCTGTTCAATTCCCCATTTTGTAATTTCCTGGCGAATCATTGTTCTTTGCTCATTATCAACAGAAGTTAGTCCCCATGCCCAAACTAATGGCATTCCATCAAAACAATCTGCATTTTCCAGTTTATATGATTCATTCATGTATTCTATATCGTCAGGACGAATCCATGGATAATCATCATTTGCATCAAGTTTTGATGGAACTGACCAAATAACATCCCTATCAGCGGATTTGCCAAATGCGCTTAAACACTGATCAAGAAGCCTGGTACCCAACGGATGCTCTCTGTCTCTGGCAAGCGGAAGAACTATTTTATTAACCGTTATGGATAAAGCGTATGCATTTCCACCCATTAATTCTCTTAGCCACTCTGCATATTTACCAGAAATACTTTCATTTACATTTGTCAAAGCAAATGCGCTGACACTGAACAAATCTTCTTCATACAAGTGTTCTTGACAAGATTTATTATTCCACAATATCTTTCCGTAGTTTTCCAAAACCATTACAGAGTACATTTGGAGTGCTCCAGTATTCTCCAAAACCTGAGCATCCAAGTTCAAATCCTCTGTATACTCGCTCTTTTCAAATAGTCGAAGAGCTTTCAAATAATCATATACTGGCTGCACACCTAAAAAATAAATTGTTTCATTCTCTTCAAAAAAACTTTTTGCACATTTTTGATATGATTGCAGAAAAGAATGCTTCTCTAAAAAATCCAGAATTCTATCCAATCCCAGTTCATCTAAATAACGGTAAATATCTAATTCTCTCAAAACCGATTTAACTTGTGCTCGCGTAGCCTCATTATGGTTTTCAAATATCTCATTAATTTTTAGCAATACTATTTTTACAATCTGATCCCTTGTATTTTCTTCAAACCCTGCTATAGTTTTAAATTCCTCATTTAATTTATCAAACTTTTCTCGTAACAAATTAGAAACTGTAACATCCGACTTTCCAATTTGACCAATGTGTTTTCCTTCATAAAGCTCACACACTAATTTTAAAGCATACGGCGTACTTATAGAATAACGAAGCCATTTTGCCCCTTCATCGTCAACATTATAATATTGAGTATATTTATCGTATATCGTTCTCACAGGAACATCTCCATCATCCGATAAAACAACTCTTTTTAGATTTTGTTCCGATAGCATCCTTTTACGATCGAATGCATACGGACGACCCGTAAAACAAAATCTGATTCTTTGGTGCCTAGAAGTAATTGCATTTACTTGACTTATTCGATCATTCCAACGAGTATATGGTTTAATTTCATCGACTCCATCAATACAAATTACTACTTTAGGAATAATACGAATCTCATTTCGCGACAATGAATTATTAATCTCATTTCTATATGATAGCGCCTCTAATGCAGACCACAATTCTTCTTCGCTCCACCCTTGAGACAGTCCCAATACACGAATTATCATATCCTTCCATTCATCTTGAGGTGAAACGCTCTTTGCTTGAACCAGAATAGGTATATGATAATTTTGATCCAACTGCGTTTCAGTTACATTTGCAATCCCATGCGTTTTTCCTGTTCCTTGCCCGCCTATTATAACTAATTTATCATAATTACACCTCTGCTTCAGCTTTTCTATTAACTGAGGCATATTAACATTATAAATCTTTTCTATTATCTTTTTGACATCCCAAAAATGGCGAAAACTATCCCCATGCGAACACTTGTCCATCCATTCTTCCAGGCTCTCTAATTCATTATAAGTTAAAACATACTCGTTCCATTGATCTAATTTGTTTTCACATTGAAAGGCATTTTTTATTCCTAACAACTCATCTAACTGACATCCTACTCTTTCGCATAATTCTTGTAGTTGTTCTATTTTATCTAAATAAATATTTTTTTCATGTAGCAATTCACACAAAACGCCTATCTCATCAATTAACATTCGGAGCAATTTTTCTATGTCCCTTAATTCTCCTAATAGAGAAATACACTCTTCCGATACACCTAAAAAATTACTGATCTCTTTATGAATTTTCCCTTGATTATGTAAAACTGGAATATATCGTTGAGCCAACCACCCATTCTTTTGTTTGTCAAATGAATATTGTAAATTTTCTTTTGTGATTTCTTCCTTTTCAAACCAATACCGTCTAACTCCTGCTGCCTCTGCATATTGCAATTGAGTCTCCAAAACGTGGTCACCCCAAAAAATAATATTACTGTTAGGATATTTACTTTTAATGTCTGTGACGATCTTGTTCCATTTCAGATACTCAGTTTCTCGAACAATTTTTCCGTCTTTTCCCTTTTTTAAATTTGACAAATCTCTAGGCACACACACTATATATTTTGTCAATTTTGGGTGCACCTCTAAAGCTGTTAAAATAGAATTTTTTATTTGATTAAACTGTGATGTAGTGATACTGTCTGGGAACCATTTCGCCTGTACTCCTATTTCTTCACCAGTTACAAGTGTAGCATAAGACTCTACTCCTCCGTCACCACCTGCTCCATTTACTACGACAAAGGATTTCTTAGTGTCTTTATATTCCCTATCAATCCATAATTCAAATAATTGATTGCACATTGCTTCAAATGCCCGAGTTGCTGCTTCGTTATATGTTTGAAAATGCTGCCAATTCATAAAATCACCTCTTGTGTTTTGCCATAATACGATTACGCCATTGTTTTCCCTTTTTTCCAAAATTCTTACCGATATAATCTCTTCTTTGTGCTGTGATTACATTCTGCCTATCGCGACACTTTTTACAATCCTCCATTTGTTCAGCGCATATTTTTCTCGTCTTTCTAAGCGCATCGCATTTTCTGCATAATTCTTGATGCTCTCTTTTTACTTGCCCTATATTAGCCACCGTATTGGCACCATTAATTTCCCCTTTTAATCCGTTAATCTGAGACTGAGTTTTATTTATCACATCAGATAACATGCCATAAATTTTTCTTAGTGACTCAAGCTCTTCTGTTAATTTATCTGCCAAAGTAAACGATGTATAATGAAGGCCTATGTAATAATAAAAATCTGCTTTCCTTTTGCTCAATTCCCAATATTGATTTATTTCTTTTTCAGCTTCAGCAGCTCTTCTCAAAATATCCTTTACTGCTTGTTCTGATTGAGCATTTAGACTTCTATTATTTCTAGCCATTACTTCATCTAACTGCTCCAGCCTATTATACAAATATCTTATACTTTGCTGATATTCTTCCGGTGTATTATTATATATCTCCGTTCTATATTCTTTACTTCGTATACTATGGTAATTACTGTTTCTTTTACTTTTTCGTTTTCTATTTGAAATACTAAATATAAGTATAATAATTATAAAAACTACTACACCCACTATACTTAAAAGGATATACGAATTCATTTTTCACCATCCCATCATAATCTCTTTAACCGTTTTTCAAGGCTTAAATATTCCTCAAATGAGACTCTTGAATTTTGCCGCATCATTTCTGTGAGTACATTGCAAACACTTGTAACTGCTCTACTATTATACCTATCCATATTGTCAACAAGCTTCTTAGCAATGAACATTGTGATATCAGACTGTGTAACCCCATCTTTTACAGACTGGTTAACAAAATCTCTATACATCGCACATTTTAATTCGTTTTCCCGAACAGTTTCTATATATCGCCCATCTATGTTTCCAAAGTGCCTCTGAACTTGATTATTAACTTCTTGAATCATTTGCCTTCTAGTCTGGGCTATCCTATGAGACTGACTTAAATATGCATCCTCCATATAGTCCAATGACTGTTGAAAACTTCTGTCTATATATAATCTCATGGCCATATTTTGATTTTGTAGTCTCGCCATTTCAACTTGAGCATTTATTCTTACTTCTTCTAAATGAGTTACATATTTTATCGCCTTAGCGCGATATTTCATTTCTTTTACCATACCGTAATTTTGTATTGCACCATCAACCGTATGTGCAATTATTGAAACAGGTTCATGTTCAAGAAGTAGTCTAGCCACCTCCATAGATTTTTCAAATATGCCATTCTTTTTTGGCGGCATAAATTCTGCCACAGCTTGTACAGATGGAAGTAATTCGCTTTTCATCCTTTCATCCTCCATATTTGTTACTATATATTTTTATACTTTGTCCATCCGGTAATGTAAAACCTTGCTCAAACAATATTCCAAGCACATTTGCAATCTCAATCATTTCTTTCACACTGACAGTTCCACGTTGCAACTTCTTATTAAAATTCTGTGGCGACTGCCCAATCCTCCGAGCAAGCTCTGAAATACTGATATTCATTTTTTCGCAAAGTTCCCGAACCATATCAGATGTTGTCATTTTCATTCCTCCAGACATTTCCATTATAAACCACATGGTTGCTAAACACAATCCACTATTCCTCTATACACACACTAATTTCCGCACGAAAAAAAGGCATCCCACAAGCTCATCTGAACCTGCAGGATGCCCCATGCCATACCTATCTATCCACTTCTATCTCCACACCAGACTTAAATTCCACTGCTATCTTCTCATCAAAAACGGTTACCTTTTCCACCAGCCGCCTGACCAGCTGTTCATCATACTCTATCGGTATATCCTTCTGTTCCTCCAGGAATGCTTTCATCTCTTCGATATGCTTCTTCTGCCCGTCACGCTCCGCATCCTGTGCCAGCACCTTCTGTCTCTGCTCCCGGAGGCTGTAGATTTCATCGGCCACAGCGTTGTAATCTTTCTTTCCATTTGCCAGTTTCAGTAGTTTCTGCTGCTGTTCCACCAGCCTGCGGTCAATCTCTGCAATCTTCCCGCAGCTGTTATTCTCAAGCACCTGAAAGATATTCGCCTGCAGGATGGGCAGGAAAGTATCTCTGCCGCCTATCAAGTCATTGATTGCCCTTGCCACCGCCTCCTGTAATTTTGACTCCTGGATCGTCGGCGCGTCACATCCTTCCGGCCCGTGTTCCACGCGGGTGCAGCACCGCCACACTGTGGAGCGCTTTCCTCTGTTGTTCCACGCAATCCTGCGGTAAATTTCACCGCATTTCGGGCAGTAAACAATGCTCGATAACGCATACTTACTGCTGTAAACCCTTTTCTTCCTGTTTTCCCCGCTGTGCAGATTTGTCCGCCGTACCATTTCTTCCTGCACTTGCATATAAAGGTCACGGGGGATGATCGGCTCATGGCTGTTCTCCACATAATACTGAGGTACGATCCCGTTGTTCTTTACCCGCTTTTTTGTGAGAAAATCCACCGTATATGTTTTCGCAAGCAGCGCATCCCCGATATATTTTTCGTTCTGCAAGATTTTCTTTATGGTCTCCGGCCTCCATTTTTTCTTTCCTGCCCCGGTAAGGATGCCGTCCGCCTCCAACCCCCTCCCGATCTGCAAAAGGCTTGCGCCCTCCAGGTATTCCCGGTAGATCCGCTTGACCACCTCTGCTTCTTCCGGCTCAACGACGAGATGCCCCTCAGCATCTTTCGTATATCCGAGGAAGCGGTTGTGGTTGACCTGTACAAGCCCCTGCTGGTAACGGTACTGTAGGCCGATTTTCACATTCTGGCTTAATGACTCGCTTTCCTGCTGAGCCAATGACGCCATGATGGTCAGCATGACTTCACCTTTTGCATCCATTGTGTTGATGTTTTCCTTCTCAAAAAACACGGGGATGCCCCTGTCCTTCAGCTGCCGGATATATTTCAGGCAGTCCAGTGTATTCCTTGCAAAACGGCTGATGGACTTTGTAATGACCATCTGGATTTTCCCTTCCATACACTCTTCGATCATGCGGTTAAATTCTTCCCGCTTCCGGGTATCCGTTCCGGAGATTCCATCATCCGCGAATATCCCGGCAAATTCCCAATCTGGATTCTTTTTGATGAACGCCGTGTAATGCTCAATCTGTGCTTCATAACTTGTGGCCTGCTCATCGCTGTCCGTAGAAACACGGCAGTAGGCAGCTACACGGATCTTTTGTCTTTCTTCGTTATTCCTTCCCATCCCCATACGCGGTCTGGCAGGGATAACGGTAACCTTCGGGTTTCCAACCATCTGCCCCATATCTAACCCTCACTTTCTATCAGGCTGTAGGCATATTCTGCCTGCATAAATGGATCTTCATATTGTTTCTCCATAGGCTTTGTGGAAAAATCCACCGGATAGGTAACCATTTCTTCTTCCTTTTGTTCCCATACCCTGCCCAGCTTTTCTGCCCGTTTTTTAAGTTCCTGCTCCACCTTGTCAAACGTCTCCCGGTCAATGATCGCCGGGTAATACGCATCCCCAAGATAATGCCTGTTCTGTAATAACCGTTTGGCAGAACCATGCCAGGTCTCAATCCCCGCCTGCTTTGCGGCCGGCATCAGGGCAAGCCCCGACAGGTACCCCCGGTACAGTTCCCTGACCCTTTCTGCCTGCTCCTCATCAATCACCGCACGTCCTTCCTCAATCCGGTATCCATATGGTGTATGTCCCATCCCATCACATCCTTTCCCTGAGCGTGAGCCCGCATTTCATCTGGAAGCCGACCTCGGTTCTGGAATATACGGTGATCTGCTCCACAAACCTTCCAAAGAGTTCCCCGTCAAAGGCTGTGAGCATCTCACTTTTCTCCGCAAATTTCAAAAGTGCCTCCACTTCCCCGGTCTTTACCATTTCCCCATTTACAGAATGGGAAAGCCCGTTCTTTTGCATCTCCAGTTCCGCCGCTTCCTGCAATAATTCATTGTTTTCCTTATTAAAAAGAGCAGGTTCCAGATACCCTTTCGCCATCAGGCCGGTGAGTATCTGTCTCTGCTCTGCATTTTTTTCCATCTTCAATTCCAATTCCTGTATCATGCCGAAACTGTCCGACCGGTCCATCTCCCTCAGACTTTCCAGCAGGGGCCTCAGCACAAACCTCCGTCCATAAACCAGTTTGTTCATCATCGTCACGAAGGCTTTCTCCACATCCGCGTTGCGGATGAATTTCATGGAACACGCTGTGACGTCATCGATATGTTTCCCGCAGCACCATGCCACATACTTTCCGCCGTTTTTGCTGTGTATCCTCCGCTTAAATTTACCTCCGCATTCCGAACAGATAATTTTCCCTGAGAACGGGTACCGGTTCAGATATTTTCCGCCGCCTTTTGTGATTCCCTTTTCCAGCCGCCTCTGATTGAGGACCGCCCCGGCAGCCTCAAAATCTTCTCGACTGATGATTGGTTCATGGTGGCATTCCATCAGGTACTGGTCTTTCTCCCCATAGTTCGTATGCCTGTTAAAGTGCTCGTCCGTATAGGTTTTCTGGAAGATCACATCCCCCACATACTTCTCGTTATAAATCATGCCCCGGACCGTTGATGCCGTCCATTTCCCACCCTTTTTTGTAGGTACTCTTCTGGCGTTCAGTTCGTCCGCTATCTGGTGTGTACCGATTCCAGATAGCACCTGTGCAAAAATATATTTTACAATCTCTGCCTGCTCCGGGTTGATCTCCATTCCCCCGTCCACATAATCATATCCGTATGGCGGATAGGAAATCTTGTACGTGCCGTTCTGGAACCTTCTCTTGACTCCCCATTTGCTGTTTTCAGAAATTGAAACGGACTCGCTCTCCGCAAGGCTGCTCAGGATGGAAAGCATCAGTTCGCTCTCCATGGACTGGGTATTGATGTTTTCCTTATCAAAATAGATGAAGACGCCAAGGTCCGTCAGTTTCCGCACCAGTTCCAGACAATCCGTTGTATTCCTTGCGAACCGGCTGATAGACTTTACAACAATGAAATCAACCTTGTGTGCTTCGCAGTCTGAAATCAGCCTTAACAGCTGTGTCCTTTTCTCTTTCTTGGTTCCGGTTATCCCTTCATCATAATAGACTCCCGCAAACTCCCATTCCGGATTTGCTTTTATGAAGGACTCATAATGGGATTTTTGCGCCTCCAGGCTTACCAGCTGTTCGTCACTTCCTGTTGATACCCTGCAGTAAGCCGCCACCCGGAGCTTTTTAGGGATAAGGGTTTCTACCTTATCAATCTTTGTTATCCTTTTCATCCACTCACCTTCCTTTCCGGTACGTGACATGTTACCGTCAAAGCCCCTCTATAGCAAGCATTTCAGGGCATAATCCTTGCCAGTGCCGGAGAGAAAGATTCCCGGTTTAGCGCCATGATCTTGTTGAATTCTTCTATCGTAACCAACCCAAGATCAAGCAGTTGCCTGGTCGTCTTTTCCGCCCGTATATAGTCATATTCCCGCTGCAGTTCTTCCTGCGTGAACTGCTTTTTCCCCGGTGCCGCCTCTGCCGGTGCATTAAGGACCTGTACTTTTCTTTCTTCCATTCCAAACACTCCCTTCTGATATGTAAAGACGGGAATATTGACCATTTACAGGAAACCTGCCCTAAGTACAGTTTCTGCCGGCCACATCCTATGCAGCCGGCAGAAACAAAAAACATGGTGCTTTTTCCTTATACTCTCTGTGCAAAATCAAGCGAAATCCATCCGTCACGGTTCTTCTGGTACGCTTTCAAAAGCCCCCACTTGGATGCGCCGAGACCGTCTGCTTCCTCTACAATCGTAAAGATGCCTTCCCCTGTGTACTTCCCAGTCTTAGCCTTATCCGTACCGGGGCCTTTGCGGATACGCAGGTCAGAAACAGATACCTTCACCAGATACGGCTGGAAGGCTGCCTTTTTTCCGGTATAGAGATTCTTACCGGATTCATCGAACACGGAATACTCTGCATTCTCATCCGCACACTTCTTCGCATTCTCCAGGCTGTGGAATGCACCTTTCTGGGATGCTGCATCCGCCCAGGTCTTACGCACACGGTACCAGGCTTCCGTAGTCCCGGCATTTGCCGCATCATACTGTGTCAGCTTCCACTTCTCAATGATGGAGCAAAGGTTCTCCACATAGGTTGGGGAAGTGGCATAACCGCCATCCTTAATGATCTGCACCGCCTTCTTGTAATCGGTACACCCTTTCAGGCCATCATAGCGCAGCCTGCTCCCGTTCTTCGCTCCCAAAAGATAAGCGGAATGGTCTGCAATGGATTTCTCAACGGACGGATATTTGCGGAAATCTGCTGTCACGGTCACATACGCACCATTCTCGTATTCCTGCGTTTTCTTGGTGTAGATGGAAGTACCGTCCCAGGCAGAACCGCCCCAGGTATTCCCGGAGAGTGACTTCTTCATGCCAAAGCAGTTGTTGGCGTTCTGTGCCAGTTCACTCTTCCCATATCCGCTCTCCAGAATGAACTGTGCCAGAGACACTGATGCCAGAATACCGCTTGCTTTCTGGTCTGCGGTAAACAGCGGCCCTACCTTGGCGATCACATCTGCCTCGGACAGATTTTTAAGGGCGGATGCCTGCAGGCCGGAAGTACCAGAATGATCTGTGTTGCTGGAGCCATTCATCTTCGCCTTCACTGCTTTACGGAATCCATCCATCGTGTAACCCATGCCGAGCCCATTCCACAGATGCTCCGGGTCCCCGTGGTTGCTGGCGATCCCCCGGCTGTGTCCCTCCCTGTGGCTGATAATGACGCCATCGGCGGTCGGGTTTAAGTTGTACTGCTTACAAAGCATAGCAAACAATTCTACTGCCGACTCATAGGTCCGCTTTGCTACTGCCCTTGCGGTTGCTTTATCCGAGCAGGTAAAAGAAGAACCGCCTGTGTACTTGATACACGACGGTTCACACATCTCCACTCCGATATGGGTATTGTTGCCGCTTCCCTTACTGCCGGAGCCGCAGTGCCAGCCTCGGTGGTTCCACGGAAGCGTCTGGTACACCGTGCCATCGTTGCCGTCAATAAATCCATGCACACAGGCATTGTTATAAGACGGGCTGTTCCAGCTGTTAATGAACACCGATGCCTTGGGCTGCGGGCATCCCACCGAATGGAGCATCAGCCCCTTGACCGTGATCTTTCTCCCTGCCGTATAGCAGGGGTTCTTTGTCAAAATACTCTGTACCAATCTCATACTCATTCTTCCTCCTTATTGTTTTCTTCTGCCCGGTCATGGAGCTGTGCCAGCACCACTTTCATCTTCTCCGGAATGGGCAGCCCCAGATGTCCGGCGTTTTCCAACAGGCTCAGACCTTCATTGGAAATATAAAAGAAAATGACCGCAGTCCTCAGTACGCTTCCGGTGCCAATGACCTGTACGTCAAGAATGTTGGCGATCCCCACGAGGATAAAAATCAGCACCTTCCGGCAGATGCCTTTAAAACCCACTTCGCTGGACAGCTTTTTATCACTGACCGCACACATCACTCCTGTGACATAGTCCGCCACCACAAAGGCCAGCAGCGCATACAGCAGGCCGTCACAACCGCCAAGGTAATAGCCAAGCCAGCCCCCGACAGCTGTAAAAATGAATTGAATCGTGTTCCAGAACTCTTTCATAATGGAATCCTCCTTAAAAAATGTTGTATTGAAAAAGGCAGCCACCGCGAAGGTGAACTGCCTGTTTTCCTGATTAATCCTATTATTTAATTATCTAAGCCGTCCGTTTCCACATATAACAGACTATATACGGCTGTAAGTTGCTGTGGGCGCTGCCGCTTCCTGCTGATGCTGTTGCACCGGAAATCGTATGCGTATGCGCCCCGGCACTGGCGGTCGCCTTGTTGGTCAGCGCCGTATAGCCGGAAGTCGCATCCACCATGACACGGTTGCCTGCGCCATCCACACCCCATGCAGCCTTTTGGTTTTTCAGGTTATGGGTATGCGCTCCGGCACTTGCTGCCGCCAGCGTACCGACTCCGTGTGTATGGGCCGGCATCTGCGCCGCAGAAAGTGCCACCGTTGCCGTACCGCCCGTCTTTTCCACCGTATTAAAGTTGCCGTCGGATGTGTTGATGCCCACAGGAACCCGCCCTGCGCCCCAGGCTACCCAGGTTCCCCCAAAGTAGGCGGAGGGATTGGTGGCGTTGACGCTCATATAGATACTGCCCACCGGATACATCGTCTTAATGAAGGACTGGATATAATCTTTTAAGAGTTTCCCGTACACCCGGACATCCCAATCCTCCGCAACTTCAAAGGCGTTGTCCACCTCCGAAACCTTTCCAACCGCTACGCCTTTGCCTCCCCGCTTAAAATCCATGACCACGGCGGCCGTAGATACGATGTCCTGGATGGCAATGGTGGTAAAGGCATCCGTCAAAGTATATTTGATGTCATAGGATGTCTCCGTGGAGATGTTTCCTCCGCCGAAGGTAAATGCCGTACCGGAACTAAAGGAAGCTCCGGCATTCGTCCATGCAGTATCCGATGCCTTTTTGTAATAAGTGGCACGTGTAATGGTGTTCTTACTGCTGCACGAGGTATAACTGTAAGAAACCTGCCCCCGGATATATGTCCCGTCATCATTGGCTGTCCCGCTGCTTAAGCACCGCTGTGACAGGTAGCTGGCAAAGGACGGCGGGGAATAGGCCACTACGGAAATGCTCACTGTGGCCGCCGCTGACACACGCCCCCTGGAATCCGTCACCGTTGCCGTAAAGGTAACCGTGCCGGAAGTATTCAGAAACCCTGTGGTAAAACTGGATGCCGTGCTGGTGTACCCGCCGCCCGTAATGGAATAGGAAGAAATCGTGGAGCCGTAACTTCCCGCTGCCCCATTGATGGTGAGGGTTGCTTTGGACTTCGTCTGCACATAAATCCCCCAGGTACTTGGCACCGCCCCATCCACCCTGGCCGCTGTCAGGCTGGTGATCGTAGGCTTTACCGATGCCGGGACGGTCAGTGTCAGCGTACAGGTCTTGCTCCCAATGCTCGTATTTCCGTTATAGGTGGTGCAGGTAATCGTGCCGGTTCCCGTCACCGCCTTCGGTATCTGGCCTGCCAGCGTAAGGGGCGGCGTCCAGGACACGGATGTGGATGTGGTCTTTGTGGCAATCGTCCCCGTGGCGCTGCCAAAGGCATAGGTCAGCGTGTGGGTAAAAGAAGAGGAGGCACGGCTGATGGCAATCGTGGTCGCAGACCCCATCTCCACATTGGAGGCGGAAACCGTGGATGCCCGCGCAATGGAATCCAGCGTAATATTGGCGCTGGCTGTGATCGACTCATAATAGGTGCCGCTTAAAGTCGCACGGATATAGAACACCGCGCTCATGGCCAGGCTCTTAGTTCCGTCACTGCCGTGGTTTACCGTCTGCGTGACCGTGCCGAGCAGATGGGTTCCCGTACTGCTGATGGCGGGGGACGCATAAGTCTGTGCCGTGCCGTCAATCGTCACTTTATTATCAGACCGTGCGTTGATACTTAAGCTCCAGTCATTGACCAGATAGGCTTTCGCCGTGATGGTGCTGGTATTTGCGGATACATTTTTTGTCTGTGTCCAGTCCACCCGCAGCACATAATGCCCGCTGTGGATGGAGCCGGAAAAACTGCCGCTGGATGCCATACTTTCCTCCCTCCTTCCTCACAAAATCTATCATTCTATCGTTATCCAACCGGATCACGCCACTTGATGGACAGGTTCCCGTTGGCCCTGGGTATAAAATCAAACCATCCCCGGCTCTCATTGCCAAGGGACAGCTTGTTCCGGATCTCCGCATTGGTAATCACAAGACTCTGGTTGGAAATATAGGCAATCTTCTGCCCGTTCTCCTTAAAAGCCAGCTCCTCATTGGACAGCTCCGCCGTGAACGCATTCCCCACTTTTCCAAGTTCGATCAGCGCACCCTTGAACCGGATATACTCCTCCAAAAGCGTCTGGTTGGCTGACACGTTGTTGATGATTTCATTGGTGATCTGCGTAAAGTCCATGCGGATCTCACTGCTGTTCTGGGTGATGCTCGCCTGGAAATCCTTCTGGATGCTTTCCAGCTCCGACTTGGAAAGATACGTCTCCCGGACAGAGCTTTGTATCTGTTCCGAGGTTTTCGTGATCTCCGAGTAGCATTCCCGCACGTTGACCTTCAGCGCCTCCACATCCTCCACGGCATCCTCATACGCCTGCACGTTTTGAAAGGTGTGCTGGCAGATTGTCAAAAGTGCCATGCCCGCCACCTCCGTTATGAAGTGACTTTTGTTAAGAGGGAAATTAAAAAAATAACAAACTTTTTTCTTCTTGACAAAACCCACATTTGTTTTCTGAAG
>DCKD01000014.1 GCA_002320245.1 Lachnospiraceae bacterium UBA1683 | reverse complement strand
TTATTTACTCATGCGTTTGTCGTGCGTGCGCAGTGAGAAATCTTTTGTCGTGCGCGGTGAGAAATCTTTTCGTTGTATATTGACGATTTTACACAGGAAGTCTACAATATTGCTAATAATGGGATATACAAAAATGAAAGGAAACAACAAATATGAACTTTGGAGATATTATGAAAATGCAGTCCGCATGGCGTCAGTTTAATGCAGCGCACCCAAAGGTGATGCCGTTTATGAAAGCGGTCGACCAGGAAGGCATCAAAGAGGGAACCATCCTTGAGATTACGGTTCAGACACCGGAGGGCAAGCGCATGACGAGCAATATCAAAGTGCAGCAGTCAGATCTGGAATTGTTTGCGTCACTCCGGGAGATGAAAGAGTAAACTAGGCAGAACAGGAATAGAATGAGATGAAACGAAATGTGGATTTGAAAGATATTTCAGACGGAAAGCTATATTCGGCAAATGATATGGTGCGGAATGAGAACATTTTTTCAGACACCGTATGAGAGCGCTGCGTTTTATCGAGAGTTTTACGGGAGGCTGAAACGAGCAAGGGAAACACTTTGGATATAGGACAGAAAACAGAGATACATAAGAGATGGGCTCTGGAAATAATAGAAACAAGAGAGGAAACGGAACATGGGATTTTTATTTGTCGGATTGGGAGGTGCACTTGGGGCGGTACTGCGGTATGCAATCAGCCTGATTCCGTATAAAGGGACATTTCCTATATTGACATTGATTACGAATGTATGTGGTGCAGTGTTGATTGGGTACGTTGCAGGAATCGCAGTCGGAAAGCAGCTATCCCCCAATCTGGTGCTGTTTTTGAAAACTGGCGTCTGCGGGGGCTTTACAACATTTTCCGCATTTTCGCTGGAGACATTTACATTGTCACAGAATGGAAATGGATTACAGGCGGGACTGTACGCCGTATTGAGCGTGGGGCTGTGCCTCATGGGAATCTGGTGCGGGTTGTGGCTGGCGAGAGTAAGCAGCAATTAAGGCAAGATGGGGATGAACAACGTGAAGATTTATAAAATGGATGTTACGGAGCTAGAAGATTCGGGAAAATTCGAAGGATATTATCGGGAAATGTCTGCGGAGCGCCGCCGGAAGATTGACCGATGCAGGAGAGCGGGCGCAAAGCGATTGTCGCTTGGCGCAGGGATTCTTCTGGACAGGGGACTGAGTGAATTTGGACTCCGGGAAAAGAGTGTGAAGATTCTGCAAGGGGAAAACGGCAAGCCCTATCTTGCAGATTATCCGGATATCCGGTTTAACCTGTCGCATTCAAATCATCTGGTGCTTGCAGTGTTTGCCGAAAAGGAGGTCGGGTGCGATATTGAACTGGTTGACCGACAGAATCTGAAACTGGCGAAACGCTTTTTCTGTCCGTCCGAGTACGGGCATCTTTTGCACCAGACGGACGAAGAACAGCAGCGTCAGGAGTTTTTCCGGCTTTGGACACTGAAGGAAAGTTTTCTGAAAGTGACCGGGAAGGGAATGAAAGTTCCGTTAAATTCGTTTTGTTTTTTGTTTGAAAATGAAGTGCGTGTCCGGCAGCAGATTGACACGGCGGAGTATCAGTTCCGGGAGATGATTTTTGAGAGAGCGGCAGAGCCGGAGCGCGAAGTATATCGGGCGGCAGTGTGCCTTCGGATGCCATAGGGCCGATACGTGCACCGGGACAAAAGGACGGGCAAACGGGACGAATACTGTATACTGAGGGTATCAATAGAAGAAAATAAGTGTAACTGTTCAGAGCCATCTCAAAATCCTGCGGATTTTGATTTGCAGATGACAGAACTATCTATTAAACAGCCTGATTTCTAAAATGAATGATATCATTCAGTCTTATGCAGAGGAATATAATTATCAGGTTGTAGAACTGATGGATTCGGGAATCGGGCAATTGACGCAGTCGGACGGACTGCATCCGAATCAGAACGGACAGGAGCTGATTCGGGATCTGATGGAAGAAAAGCTACAGTCGGAAGAATTTGCGCAAATCCGGGAACAGAGGGAATTGGAAAAGGAAAGGCAGATAGAGGAACAGAAAAAGGCAGAGGAAAAAGCACAAAAGGCAAGAGAAAAGCTTGCACAGCTAAAACAGCAGAGACAGGAACAGGAGCGCCGGAAACATGAGGCAATTAGCTGTACCATCGTGTGTGTGTCAGTTGGATTGATGGTGATTCTGCGTAGGAAGACAGAAAATCAGGGAAAAGGAACCGAATAAAGCACATAATGGTGGTTTCCCTGATGCGGAACGGAGAGCCGGATGAGGCGGGAAAGAGATTGTTTGAAGACAATCATATGTGAGACTTTCCGAAACAAGCGGATTGGAAAAATAGTATGAAAGTGGAAGAGGATGACAGAATGAGAAAGAAACAGTTAGCGGCAGAAGTGATTGAACGGCTGAAAAAGGAATATCCGGACGCCGGCTGCACACTGGATTATGACGATGCGTGGAAATTGCTTGTCAGTGTCCGGCTTGCGGCACAGTGCACGGATGCAAGGGTAAATGTGGTTGTTGAAGGCTTGTATGAGAAATATCCGTCCGTAGAGGCGCTGGCGGAGGCAGATGTAGATGATATCGAGGCGATTGTACGTCCATGTGGGCTTGGAAAAAGCAAAGCCAGGGATATCAGCGCATGTATGAAGATACTAAAAGAAGAATATGGCGGAAAAGTCCCGGATGATTTTGATGCACTGTTGAAACTTCCGGGCGTCGGGAGAAAAAGTGCGAATCTGATTATGGGCGATGTATTTGGAAAACCGGCGATTGTGACGGATACGCACTGTATCCGCCTGACGAACCGGATTGGTCTGGTAGATGGCATCAAAGAGCCGAAGAAAGTAGAGATGGCACTTTGGAAAATAATACCGCCGGAGGAAGGCAGTGATTTTTGCCACCGTTTGGTTTATCATGGGCGGGAAGTCTGCACGGCACGGACAAAGCCATATTGTGAGAAATGCTGTCTCGCCGATATTTGCAAAAAAGTTTTATAAAAATTCGGTAACTGTTCAAAGCGTGCTTTTGCCTGATTATTTGACTACTTCGTTGTATTCAATCGCCGTAGCCACCGCTACGCCTCATTCAGATGACTTGTACTCAAAGCAATCATTCTACGTTATGGTAGAAACTTATTATTCGCCCTACTAGCTTAGCACTTTCCTCATCACAATCCGGTTTATCCACGTTGTAACTACAAAAGTCAGAATATCTGCCGCTGCCTGGGCGGACTGGATTCCGCCCAGACCGAGAAAATGCGGCAGGATAATCAATGCGGGGATAAAGAACAGTCCCTGTCTTGCAGCGGCGAGAACAGACGCATAAAATGTTTCGCCGATAGTCTGCATCATCATATTATTCATGACAATCCAACCGTTCAGAACCAATGTCAGGCACTGTAACCGCAGTGCGGTCGTACCGATTCGGATGACATCCGGATCATTGCGGAAGATGCCAATCAGGTTTCCGGAAAGCAGAATACCGAGCAGTGCGATAAAGAACAGCGCGGCAGTAGACACTTTCACACAGAACCAGAATGCTTTTTTCACCCGGTCTGTTTTCTTTGCGCCATAATTGAATCCACAGACCGGTTGGAATCCCTGTCCGAATCCAATCAGTGCAGAACTGGCGAACATCATAATTCGGCTGACAACAGACATCGCTGCGATTGCAGCGTCTCCATAAGGGGTTGCCGCAATATTCAGTGTCATCGTCGCGACACTTGCGAGTCCTTGGCGGAACAGGGATGGCAGCCCGCCTCCGGCAATCTCCGGGAGACGGCGGATGCGTACATTTTTTATACGAATCGGAATACAGTTTGATATCCGGACTCCGGCAAGGAGCATGATGAAACTGACAAACTGGCTGATAATGGTAGCCAGCGCAGCTCCGGAGATTCCCATATCCAGTCCGAAAATGAGAATCGGGTCCAGCACGATATTTAAAACCGCTCCGGTTGCGATCCCAATCATGGCATAGAATGCGTTTCCCTGAAAACGAATCTGATTATTCAGCACAAACTGTGCCGTCATATACGGCGCCCCAATGAGGATGATTCCAAGATAATCTTTTGTGTAAGGAAGTATAGTGTCTGTAGAACCGAGGATGTGTGACAATGGTGTAAGGAAAACCAGTCCTGAAATCATCACCACAACGCCGAGTACCAGGGCACCGAAAAACCCAGTGGCCGCCAGCTCATCAGCCGCCTTCGTGTCCCTCGCACCAAGATGTCTTGAAAGGGAATTGCCGGAACCGTGGCCGAAGAAAAATCCAAGAGCCTGAATAATCGCCATTATAGGAAATGAGACTCCGACGGCTGCAGTCGCACTGGTTCCGATTTTTCCGACAAAGAAAGTGTCTGCCATATTATAAATTGAAGTAATCAGCATGCTGATGATAGTTGGGACGGCAAGTCTGCCAATCAGTCCCGGTATGGGCGCTTCCGTCATCATTTGATATTTTTCCTGTTGTGTCATATTACGATGCAAAATAAAAACCTCTCTTTATCATATACGTTTGTCTAATTACATATTCTAACACAAATTAAAAAAGGGTGTTAGAAAATTATGGAATTGTGATATGATATCCTCAGTGGACAAAGGACGTGCAGCCCTTTGCCTGCCGAGGATATAGTAAGATATAGTAACATGAAAAAATATTTTTGTTATCAGACAAGGAGGATTCCATGTTATATGTAATACCGGATTATTATAGAGAATTTAAGTGTACGGCAGATAAGTGCGGGGACACATGCTGCGCAGGCTGGCAGATTGTGATTGATTCGGAATCGAGACGCAGATACTGGAAGGAAAAAGGGAATTACAGGAAAACACTTCGCTCTTCCATACGCTGGCTGCGGAAAACATTTCGTCAGGATGAAGAAAAGCGATGTGCATTTCTGACGGAAGATAATCTCTGTGCCATGTATCAGAATCTTGGCGCGAAAAGTCTGTGCAGGACATGCAGGATGTATCCGAGGCACATCGAAGTATTTGAAAATGTCAGGGAACTCTCACTTTCGATATCCTGCCCGGAGGTGGCGAAACTTATTCTTTCCAGAAAAAAGAAAGTGACATTCATTTCCAAGGAGAAAGGGGAGGAGGAAGAATTCAAAAAATTCTCCCCGTTTTTGTATTCGCAGTTATTAGACGCGAGAGGGGTAATGATTGACTTTTTGCAGAACCGGAACCTGCCAATTGTCAATCGGGTTGTGCTCTGTCTCGGACTGGCATATGATATGCAGAATCGAGTGGACGCAGACCGGCTGTTTGCATGTGGGGACATCACAGTACGGTATCGAAAACAGACACATTTCTCCGAGGCAGGACGCAAAAGCGAACGTTTCCTGAATGATGTGGAACGACAGTACAATTTTGCGCGGACCATGTTTGAGGATTTATACAGGCTTGAACTTTTGAAAAAAGAATGGGATATGCTGCTGCAGGAGTCTGAAGTGCGCTTGTTTGGAGGCGGGGTGGAAAGATACAAAAATATCATGACAGAGTTCAAAGAATGGATGGACACAGAGTATAAGGAAGACTGGCGGGTACAGTGTGAACAGCTTATGGTCTATTTTATTTTTACATATTTCTGCGGTGCAGTGTATGATGAACGTATCTTTGTCAATGTACAGATGGCGGTGGCAGCAGTAAATGTTATCTGGCATTTGATGGCAGCAGCCTGGCTGCGCAATGAGAAACAGCTCGACATGGAAGATGTTGTGGAGATTGTGTACCGCTACTCAAGAGAATTGGAGCATTCAGATAAGAATTTGAAATTATACTGGAAGATGCTGGAGAGGCAGGAAGATCTGTTCCGTTAAAACCGTTTTATACAGGTTATGCAGAAAAAGGTTAATGCAGAAAATAGGGTTTATGCCGTTTATGCAGAAAAATGAAAAAAACATTGACAATCGAAGTCTGTCATACTATAATAGTACAGCATGACAAAAGGAGAAACAGCATACGCCATAGCCCCGGAGTAGGCTGATTTCATATAAAAAGCAAAACGATGTTATATGATAATTATTAATAGGAGGAACACCCATGAAAACTTATATGGCTAACCCAGACAAGATTGAAAGAAAATGGTATGTGGTTGATGCCGAAGGCCAGACATTAGGACGTATGGCTTCAGAGATTGCAAAAGTACTTAGAGGAAAGAACAAACCTGAGTATACACCACACATTGATACAGGCGACTATGTAGTAGTTGTTAATGCAGAGAAAGTAAAAGTTTCCGGAAAGAAACTTCAGCAGAAGATCTATTATAATCACTCTGATTTTGTAGGCGGAATGAAGGAGACTACACTTGCAGAGATGATGGCTAAGAAACCTGAAAAGGTTATTGAGCTTGCAGTGAAAGGAATGCTTCCAAAAGGACCTATGGGAAGAGATATGATCAAGAAACTTCACGTATACGCTGGACCGGAGCACAAAAATCAGGCTCAGAAACCAGAAGTATTGACATTTTAATGAGAGGTTGAAAGGAGGACATTACAGTGGCTAATACAAAATATTACGGAACAGGAAGAAGAAAAAAATCTATCGCAAGAGTATATCTTGTACCTGGAACAGGAAAGATTACAATCAATAAAAGAGATATCGACGAGTATTTGGGACTGGAAACGCTGAAAGTAGTTGTTCGTCAGCCGCTCGTTGCTACAGGAACAGTTGATAAGTTCGACGTACTGGTTAACGTTCACGGAGGCGGCTACACAGGACAGGCAGGAGCTATCCGTCATGGAATTTCCAGAGCGCTTCTTGAGGCTGACGCTGAGTACAGACCGGTCCTTAAGAAAGCCGGATACCTGACACGTGATCCAAGAATGAAAGAACGTAAGAAGTACGGTCTCAAGGCAGCACGTAGAGCACCACAGTTTTCTAAACGTTAACAAAGAGATAATCAAAAGAGAATATCAAAATGTATACCGACCCTGGAAACCTTGTGTTTCTGGGGTTTCTTTTTGCCACAAACGTTCTGGAACGCGGTGAAAAGTGTTTGGATTTATTCAGTTTGCAACAGGTTTGTAACACGTTTGCAATAAAAATATCAGTAATATGTAGGGACATTTTTCAGTAATCGACTACTGGAAGGTGTCCCCTTCTTTATGCAGGGATTGTGTCCCCTTCTTTATGCAGGGATTGTGTCAGCTTTTGTAGTATCCGTAATATTCTAAGGTCTTGTTAATTGCATCCACAAGCACCTGCATATCTAAGTGGGTATAAACTTTTTCGGTTAATGACATTGCTCCAGAGTGCCCCACAATTCTCTTGATTGTTGTATCCTGTACAGATGCTTTAGATAAACTCTGAAATACGTGTTCCATTGTAAGAAGATTATCTCAGATTGTTCGAGAATATGGTTACAACTTTACCAGAGATTTTATGGCAGACTATAATGTAGCGAAACGTGAATATGAACAGTATGAAGTGGCTGTGGAACGATGGGAGAAAGGTGAGGTGGTTAAAGAACAGCCGAGAAGTGTGCGTGAAAGATTACGACAAGCAGAGCAGATACAGAAAAGAGCGGATGTGGTTAGTAATAAAGAAGTTAAATTCAAGAATAATCGAGAACGTTAGTTTCTTCTCGCCGTAAAGAAGAATAGCCATTAACACAAAATATCACTTGTGTTAATGGTTATATTTTTCTTATAGTCCAATTGCATCTAAAGGAAGCGCATCAAAATAATGAAGACAACCTAATTCATCCATATAGTCATAATAATCTTGATATTTTGGGCGCTCAAACCATTCGGAAGAAAGTAAATAAATATATTGTACTTTGTAACCTATTGGATTTACAAGTTTTTCATATTCTATAGTTTTGAACGGGAAGGTGGCTAATTTTTCATCTACAGAACCACCACCACTTTGGAATTTTTTTCGATTATGTAAACGGTTCGAGTTAGCTCGTTTATAAATGCACCATCAGGCTCCCAACGCTTAGAATCATAATCTAAGTAATTGATTCCATTTTCAGCTAAAAACACATCGGAAAAAGCTCTTTTTCTTATGCTTTGTCCCACGAACTTGTTGTTATAGTATACATCATAGTCGTTAATAATATCAAAGCCTGCATCAAGGAGAGCTTCATTTAAATCAGTTGTTTGTTCAAATAATAGTCCGTATTCATTGGTGCGACCTCCACCGCCGAATCTATTGGGTGTTCTTGGCATAGTCTATACCTTGAAAAATTATGTTATGTCAACATTCAGAGCATTTGCAATTTGATTTAGCACAGAAATAGAGAGACTCTTGTCGCAACCAGAGGCTTCTATTTTAGAAAGGTAGCTGATACTGATTTGTGAGCGTTCGGCTAACTGCATCTGTGTGAGTTTTTCACTTTCTCTACAACGTTTGATATTAAGACCAATTATTTTATAATGTTCTGAGTCATTATTGAAATGCATTGGAAACATTCCTCGTATTATATAGTAGTGTTTATAGCCCCTCTCCAAGGACTGTATGCTATACTATTGGAGATACTGCGGATTGTTTAATCACTCCTACTACTTGATGGTTTTAGAAAGGCTACAACCACAGTCTCTTTGTATATTTGTTAATCAGTTAGATACCGCACGACGGTTTATTTAGAACGAGGTTACAATCGCAAAGAGTACCAGTGGTTCTAAACAGTATCAAATGTTTTTTCAAAGGAGCATTTTTATGATTTACGTTGGAATTGATGTTGCTAAGGATAAGCATGATTGCTTTATCACAAACTCAGATGGAGAGGTGTTATTCAAATCTTTTACCATCTCTAATAACCGGGACGGATTTGAATCCTTATTTCAAAGAATTGAATCCGTTTCCGATGATTTGACAAAAGTAAAAGTAGGACTGGAAGACACATCTTACCACAACGAGGAATTAAAGTCACTCACTCGTTATCGTTTTGATAAGGTAAAAGAACGGGCAAAATTGAAAACTTCTGTTTCTCGCCTTATAAACATTCTTTTTCCAGAGCTGGAAAAACTCGTTCCTACACTTCATATAGCTTCTGTTTATGCTTTGTTATTTGAATTCCCCGGTGCTTCTTATGTTGCTGCGGCTCATCTCGCAAGACTGGCAAATCTGCTTTCAGAAAGCTCAAAAGGACACTATAACTGGGCTCGGAAGGATGAGAAAAAGTGTCGGCATTTTTTTGACTATCAGAAGATGAAAGAGATGAACGAAGGAAAACAAATGAAGGATGTTTGGGTAGGAAGTTTAACAAAGCCAAGTGGAAAAACTGAAGGAAAGCATCCAACTCAAAAGCCTGAGTACTTGTTGGAAAGAATTGTATTAGCTTCAACGGAAGAAGGACAAGTTATCTTAGATCCGTTTTATTATGTTGATTTTGAAAAAGTACATAGAAATGTAGACGAAATCAAGATAGAGCTTAATATCTTAAATTCTCTTATTGATGCTGGCTTTGAATTTACCTAACCATTCGTCAAAATCTCTGTTTCTCATTCTGTACCCTCTCCAATCTTCTTTGCGTAATTTGCAAATATTCTTCTACATTGTCTATACCAATGAACTTTGTATTATGTTTTAATGCAACTGAACCTGTCGTACCAGAACCGCAAAACGTAAGAATATCAAAGAAGATTTTATAAATATTATGAAGAAATATCCAGATACATTAAAAGCTATTCCGATTTTGCTGGCCAAGAGAGAAAATGAAATTTACTGCCAAGATGAAAATGGGGGACATCTATACAAATTTAATTTTGATGTACTAAATGGTGGGGAATATAGACCAAATAGTCATTTGTTTAAAACATTCGAGCAATATTGCTATTTTATGGAAAAAACAGGCTTATTTGATTTGTTGCAGAATCATCTTATCAATAACCTTGTAGATTATGTTACAGGTGTTGAAACGGGACTGGACTCTAATGGAAGAAAAAATAGAAGCGGTCGCTTGATGGAGGATTTAGTTGAAATGTACATAAAAGAAGCTGGATTCCAAAGAGATGTCAACTACTTTAAGGAAATGTATCTTGTTGATATTGAAAGAAAGTGGAGTATAGATTTATCTGCATTATCAAATCAAGGAAAAGCGGCGAAGAGATTTGATTTTGTCATTAAGACAGAAAATAAAATTTATGCAATCGAAACAAACTTTTACTCTGGTGGTGATTCAAAGTTAAATGAAACTGCTCGTAGCTATAAGATGTTAGATACAGTAGATGGATTTGAATTCGTATGGTTTACAGATGGAATTGGATGGAAGAGTGCCAGAGGAAATCTGAGAGAAACTTTCGATGTGATGAAGCACATTTATAGTATTGATGATATGGAACATGGTGTGATGAAAACAATATTTCAATAAAAATAAACATAAGTTTCTGAAAATCACAGATTATGATGCTAAAAAAGAGAAAATAGACATTAGACTTTAAGCAGTACACAAGATGTTGGAAGAAGATGAAGATATAAAAGAATTAAAAGATTTAGTCGGGAAGATTAATGCTAAATTTAAGCGTACCTCAACAGGAAAACTTGCAAAATCGGGTACATATAAGAGTTTATTATCGAAACAAAATCTTTATAATATTCTAACTGAACTTACAGAATACAGCACTTTTTTCGAAAATACAGATATAAATATTCCTTGGATTGATTGGAAAAATAAAGGAAATTCATATGATATCGGAGATAAATATCCATATTGTTCAGAGAGGCTTAATGAAAGGACTAATCCCCCAGCTATGCTGGTGAGAATGGAGTAGGCGGAAGCGGTGAGGATAACAAAATGAAGCCTCCTGTGATATGATGAGAATGGTTTCGCAAGCCAAACTCAAAATCAAAGGAGGCGGTCCAAATGGACAATAGAAAGCAAAAAAAGAGCTGCCTGCAAAATTAAGCGGACACATGGAAATAAGATTAAAATATCGAAATATTAATAGAAATTTGAAGAAAAGCAAGAATCCTAAAAATCAAAGCAATAAGCAAATTGACTATATGTATATTTTTTTGTATTCTTAGATTAGAATTTTAGTAAAATATAACAGGCGGGAAGGAGAATGAATGTGAAAGAGTGTACACGCGGAAGAGTAACGATACCAACAGACATTGATGTAGTGCCGGAAACACTGGAGTTGTTAGAAAGGTGGGGGGCAGATGCGATTCGCGACTGTGACGGAACTGATTATCCGGAAGAGTTAAGAGATGCAGATGCAAAGGTGTACTCAACTTACTATACAACAAGAAAGGACAATGAGTGGGCAAAAGCGAATCCGGATGAGATTCAGCAAATGTATATTATGACGCCGTTTTATACTGCTGTGGACAGTGAACTGTCTGTTCATCTGATGAATCATTTGTATCCGGATATGCTCAAGGTGAATGATTGTGACGATATCACAAGATGGTGGGAGGTAATCGACCGCACAGAGGGCGAAGTAGTTCCGACATCTGACTGGAGCTATGATTCTCAGAGCGGGGATGTAACCATCCACAAGGCAAAGGAATTTCATGATTATACGGTAAGTTTTCTGGCGTATATTATGTGGGATCCGGTACATATGTACAATGCAGTGACAAACGGCTGGACTGATTTTGAAAAGCAGATTACATTTGATGTGAGACAGCCGAAGACACATGAATATTCTATAAAACGCCTTCGCAAATATATCGAGGATAATCCGCATATAGATGTGATCCGTTATACTACATTTTTCCATCAGTTCACGTTAATCTTTGATGAACTGGCGAGAGAAAAATATGTAGACTGGTATGGATATTCGGCGTCTGTCAGCCCATATATACTGGAGCAGTTCGAACAGGAAGCTGGATATAAGTTCCGTCCGGAATATATCATTGACCAGGGATATATGAACAATACCTACCGGATTCCATCAAAGGAATTTCAGGATTTTCAGGCATTTCAGAGAAGAGAAGTCGCAAAACTGGCAAAAGAGATGGTGGATATTACACATGAATGCGGAAAAGAGGCCATGATGTTCCTGGGTGATCACTGGATTGGAATGGAACCGTTTATGGACGAGTTCAAGACCATTGGATTGGATGCAGTAGTAGGAAGTGTGGGAAATGGGGCTACCCTCCGGTTAATCAGTGATATTGAGGGTGTAAAATATACAGAAGGCAGATTCCTGCCATACTTTTTCCCGGACACATTCCATGAAGGCGGGAATCCGGTGAAAGAGGCGAAGGTGAATTGGGTAACAGCGAGAAGAGCGATTTTGAGAAAGCCAATTGACCGAATCGGATATGGCGGGTATTTAAAACTGGCAGTACAGTTCCCGGATTTTATCGATTACGTTGAGAGTGTATGTCAGGAGTTCCGTACATTATATGACAATATCAAGGGTACTACACCATATTGCATTAAGAAAGTGGCAGTATTGAACTGTTGGGGTAAGATGCGTGCATGGGGAAATCATATGGTGCATCATGCAATCTATTACAAACAGAATTATTCTTATGCCGGTGTAATCGAAGCACTCAGCGGTGCTCCGTTTGATGTGAAATTCATCAGTTTTGATGACATCCGTGAGAATCCGGAGGTACTGGATGATATTGATGTAATCTTAAATGTAGGTGATGCTGATACCGCATATACAGGCGGAGAGAACTGGACAGACGAGACTATTATAACGGCTGTAAAACGGTTTATTTACAGGGGCGGCGGATTTATCGGTGTTGGAGAACCGGCAGCACATCAGTATGAAGGTCATTTCTTCCAGTTGGCAACCGTGATGGGCGTGGAGAAAGAAACCGGATTTACTCTGAATGTAGATAAATACAACTGGGATGAGCACGAGCATTTTATTACGGAAGACTGTACAAAAGAGATTGATTTCGGTGAAGGCAAGAAGAACATTTATGCGCTGGATGGAACTACAATCCTCGTACAGAGGGAGAAGGAGGTTCAGCTTGCTGTCCGTGAATTCGGAGAGGGCAGGTGTGTGTATATCAGCGGCCTTCCATACAGCTTTGAGAACAGCCGGCTCCTGTACAGGTCTATCATCTGGTCTTCCCATGATGAGGAAAATCTGCAGAAATGGTTCAGCACGAACTTTAATGTAGAAGTACATGCCTATGTGAAAAACGGGAAATACTGTGTGGTAAATAATACATACGAGCCACAGAGCACAACTGTATATAAAGGCGATGGCACAAGTTTTGATTTGGATTTGGATGCAAACGAAATTGTATGGTATGAAATCTGAGTGAAAAAAGCAGAGGGGACAGTCCCTTTTGCAAAGGGGACAGTCCCCTGCGCAAAAGGGACAGTCCCCTCTGGTTCGTTACCTGCAGATTTGCTGCCGAAGAGAAATGGCAAATAGCAAAGACACATAGAAGTGCGGTTGGACTTAATTTTTTTCGGGCATTTCATTGTCTGGTTCTACATTTTTCTGAATATGTGTCTGCCGGTACTTTACGGGTGTTGTCCTATAGGTCTTTCGGAAGGCCTGCGTAAAGTAGGATTGTGAAGAAAATCCTGTCATGGAGGCAATATCCGATATGGAATAATTAAAGGAAGTCAGCAGATAGCAGGCAGATTCCAGACGGCGTTTGTTCAGGTACTGTATAGGTGACATCCCGGTATATTTTGTGAACGAATGGACCAGATAATATTTATTCATATGGGTAAAGCCGGTCAGCGTATCCAGCGTGATGCGCTGTGCATAGTTTTTATCAATGAATTGTTTAATCTGTGCGCATTCTTTGGTCATCTTTACGGAAGTGATGGATATGGGAATCAGCTTCCGGGAACGGATGATTTTTAGTAAAAGTATCTCCAGCAGATTCTGGCAGATAATGTCCGAGGCATATTGTTCCGTTTTTGCTTCCAGAAGAATCTGCTTGAGTAACTCCGGAATAGCGGAATCCTTTCCGAAATTCTGAAGAATCTGAACAGGGGACTGATTCGAGCCCAGAAAAGAAATCTTATCAATTCCAAGTACAAAATATTCCAGTGGATGTGTTTTGCCGGACTGTTCTGTATGTTCGGTGTAAGGCGGTGTGATAATTAAATCTCCGGATTTGATAGGATGGCGGTCCTGCTCACAGAGAAAAAAGCCATTTCCGGCAGTTACAAAGAACAGCTCTGTAAACGGATGGGTGTGGGGGATGCTTTTCCAGTCGTCTTCCGCTTTTGAAGTGGAGACAGATAATAATTTGATATTTAGTTTTGATATACCAGAGGCTTTTATGGAATAATGATAATTGCTCATAAAATATCCTTTCATGAAATTGTTGAAAATGTTTGGTTTGAATATTGCAATATAATAATATAATACATAAAATGCACAAAAAAAGCAATAAATATAAAAAACGCAGCAATAGAAAGATAGAAAGAAAAAGCAAATGCGTTTATAATACTTAATAAATCAAGGAATAGTAAATGACGCATACTATTTTTCTATTAATAATTCAGACCGCATGCGTCATGCGGCAAGGAGGAGTTAGGTTATGAAAGCAAAATTGGTGAAAAAACTGGTAGCTGTATCGCTTGTTTCCGCTATGGCTGTTTCATCTCTTGCAGGATGTGGAAACGGCGGCTCATCTGACAAGGATGCTGACAAAACAACAGGGAAAGATGGCGAGCAGGTACTGAAAGTTGCGGCTTTTAACGGCGGTAACGGGGAACAGATTTGGAAGGATATTGCAGAAGCGTTTGAAGCTGAGAATGAAGGGGTTAAAGTAGAACTTGATATTTCTTCCGAGCTGGATCAGGATTTAACAAAAAAAATCAAAAACAAAGATTATCCGGATGTTGTATATTACAACCTTGGACAGCCAAGCGGATTCACAGAGAACATGCTGAAAGAAAATGCAGTGGCAGATATCTCTGATGTGTTCGATGATGAATTAAAGGATAAGATGCTTGATGGTATTCTGGATGGTACAGATGCACAGCCATACGGAGACGGAAAAGTATATCTGGCACCGATTTTCTACACACCAACAGGTCTTTGGTACAACAAAAATCTGTTCGAGGGAGATCAGAAGAAATATGATTTGCCGACAACATGGGATGAGTTCTTTGCTTTAGGAGATCAGGCAAAAGCTGACGGTGTTTCACTGTTTACATTCCCGACATCAGGATATTTGGATTCAACAGTGTATACAATGCTTGAACAGGCTGGTGGAATGGACTTCTATAATGATGCGTTACAGTACAATGCTGACACATGGACATCTGAGTCAGGAGAAAAAGTACTGGATACATTAGGAAAACTTGTCAGCCCTGAATATACACAGGAAGATACCGTTGCAAATGCAAATGCTGATGGCGGATTCAAGATTAATCAGCAGAACGTAATTGACGGAAAAGCACTCTTTATGCCAAATGGTAACTGGGTAATCGCAGAGATGGCAGCATCTACACCGGATGATTTTGAATGGGGAATGATGCCTGCACCGAAGTGGGATGGAGATGACACACAGGCTGTTTATATGTTTACAGAGCAGATGTGGGTACCAAAGGATGCTCCGAACATGGATCTGGCAAAAGAATTTGTTAAATTTATGTATTCAGATACAGTTGTAGACATTCTTCTGAATAATACTACTGTAGATAAGGAAACAGGAAAAGAGTCAGCAGCTCCAATCGTTGCACCGGTTAAGGGCGCAGCAGAGAAGCTTCCTGACGGAACAACAAAAGATGTTTATGCATCTACAACAGCAGACGACATTGTAGCTGTTACAGGTAAACTGGCAACAACAAAACCAATTGAAGGTCTTGACGTACAGAAGAATATTTATGGCGCAACAGAGTCCATCAATACTGGAGATATGACAGTAGATGAGTGGCAGAAACAGTTGGTTGAAACATGGGAAAAATGTGCAGATAACCTGGAGCAATAAACATACATAAAGGCAGCTTAAGAGCAGCGGCGGATTGTATAATCTGCCGCTGTTAAAAAAGGAAGGAGACGGGATATGAATAGAGAAAAAGCGCAGCGCCGGTTTATATTCGGATGTCTTGCACCTGCCGTTATATTGATGGCAATTTTTATATTTTACCCAACGATTAATGTATTTAAAATGTCTCTTTTCCGCATGGGAGCGATTACGAATACAAGTGAATTTGTAGGACTGTCTAATTTTAAGACATTGATGCAGGATAAGAATTTTCTGGAGGCGATGCAGAATACTATCCTTATTATTGTAATGGTAATGATTTTTACAATTGTACTTGCTGTTTTGTTTGCAGCACTGCTCCAGCGAGGAAAATTTAAGGGAAAGACATTTTTCCGGATTGTTTTTTACATACCGAATATTCTGAGTATCGTAGTTATCGGAGGTATTTTCGGGGCTATTTACGATCCGAGCAATGGTCTTTTGAATACATTTTTGGAAGCAATACATCTGGATGGACTGACGCATAAGTGGATGGGAGAACCGAATATTGTTATTTATTCTGTAATCTTTGCGCTTGTGTGGCAGGCAATTGGATATTATATGGTAATGTATATGTCCGGAATGGCGGCAATACCGGAAGATCTTTATGAGGCGGCTGCGCTGGACGGCTCTTCCGAGATACATACATTTTTTTCAGTAACGCTTCCGCTTATTTGGACAAATATCAGAACAACATTGACATTTTATATCATCAGTACAATCAACCTGAGTTTTCTGTTTGTTCAGATTATGACAGACGGCGGACCGAATGGAAAGACAGAAGTATTCCTGAACTATATGTACAAACAGGCATATGGAAACGGGGCTTATGGATATGGTATGGCGATTGGCGTAGTTGTATTCCTCTTCTCATTTGTTCTGGCGGCTATTGTAAATAAGATAACAGACAGAGAAGTTTACGAGATGTAGAAAGGAGGTCGAGAATATGAATAAGAAAAAATCTGGGAATATTGTCGGCAAAGGTGTTATCTACATCGCTCTTATTGTACTGGCGATAACCATTATCGTTCCTGTTGCCTGGGTATTCATGGCAAGCTTTAAGAAAAACTCCGAATTTATCGGTGCGGGCACGAATCCATGGGCACTTCCGAAGCAGATGTTCGTACAGAACTATCAGGTGGCATTTCAGGATGCGCGGATGGGAGAGTTCCTGTTCAATACAATCTTGGTGACAGTACTTGCGTTGCTGTTGATTCTTGTCATTGCGCTTCCGGCCTCCTATGCATTGTCCAGGTTCAAGTTCAAAGGAAACAAGATATTGAATCTTTTATTTATGGCAGGCCTGTTCATCAATGTAAACTATATTGTAGTGCCAATCTTCCTGATGCTGAGTGATTGGGACAGTGCTCTGGGATTCCAGCTCTTTTTGGACAACAGGTTTATGCTGGCGTTGATTTATGCGGCGACGAATCTGCCATTTACGGTATATCTGCTGAGCAGTTATTTCAGGTCATTGCCAAAAGGATTTGAAGAGGCGGCATATATTGACGGATGCGGTTATTTTAAGACAATGGTAAAGATTATGATTCCAATGGCAAAGCCAAGCATTATTACAGTGCTTCTGTTCAATTTCCTTACATTCTGGAATGAATACATCATCGCATACACGCTGATGGATGAACACGGCACAATTGCTATGGGGCTGAAGAATCTGATGGCGGTAGAGAGAACGGCCACAAACTATGGCATTATGTATGCCGGACTTGTAATTGTTATGCTTCCGGTACTGATTTTCTATATTTGTGTACAGAAGAAGCTGACAGAAGGTATGACTCTTGGCGGTCTGAAAGGTTAGGGGGATATCGTGATGAATAATGCAGTTAGAAATATAATTATGGGGATTGTATTCGTTGTGTGTCTTGCGCTAATCATTATCGGACAGAAGAATATCAGCGCCACAGGGCTTATCATGGAACTTGTTGGCCTGATTGGACTTTTGACGCTGCTGTTCGTATACAATCATCGTTATAAGTAGACAGTATTTTAGTATTTTGGGGACTGTCCCTTTTGCAAGGGGGACTGTCCCCTTTTTATATACATTAGAATTTTCCGTCTGCCATGGCACGAATGGAAGAGGAATATTCTGAGGGTGTCATGCCGGTGACTTTTTTGAACTGTCTGGAAAAATAGTGGACGGATGTATATCCCAGTTTTTCGGAAATCTGTGTGAAGTTCATCTGTTCGGTGCGGATGAGCTGTTTGGCAGTGTCAATTTTCATTCGGAAGAAATATTCGATAATTCCAAGTCCGGTCTTTTGGGTAAATATTCTCTGAAGCTGTGAGCGCCCAACCAGATTGTCACGGCAGATTTGTTCGATGGTTACATGGCCGTTCAGGCGGCTGCTCAAATATGCGCAGACCCGGTTGAAAATTTCGGTGTCATTGTTTTCTTTGGTTGTTTTATCCGGATGAGAAGTCGTTTCTACCGCGCCTCTGGAAATACAGCTATACCGGCGGTACAAATGAATCAGAAACTGTTCCAGATTCAATTGAATCGTCTGCCCGGAGGCGGCGGGGGCGTGCGGATTAATCCGCAGGACTGTCTGATAGGGATTATCCAGCCTGCCTTCCAGATAATTCCCGGCATCCATGATAATCTGCGCAAGAAGATTGCGGGAAAATGCATCCACAGGCAGAATCTTTTTCCTGAAGAAATCCATCATCGGGCTGTGGCAGGAAAAAGAAATCACGATTAGATTGGGGGCGATGGAGCCGTTGGCCTTCACCCAGTGGAATTCGTTCGGTTCGTGGAAAGCAATTTCTCCGGTCCGGAGGGTGTGTACGGCATCCCCGGCGCCGATATTCACTTCTCCTTTGTCCACACAGACAAATTCCCAGAAATCGTGGGATTCTCCGGGAAAATAAAAAGAGCTCATATACTCAAAATAATGCAGGGAAAAAAGCTGCTCAATCTGTAATTCTCTTTGAAAAGTGATACCTGTATATGTCATAAAATCCCTCCCCTCCTTTTGGCTTGATACGTTCTGCTGAAAACCTATCCCGTGTTTTTATCATAGCATATTTTGTAATAAACCAAAAGTGCAGATTGTACAAATGAAAGCAAATATCGGATAAAGATTTTCAGTGTAAAGTGGTTTACAATAAGAGTATAAGAAACAGAGACGGACAATACAGATTTATGTCTGAAGGAGGTAAAAAATGAAAAAACCGGTATTAGTAATTATGGCAGCAGGAATGGGAAGCCGATATGGCGGCTTAAAACAGATTGACCCTGTCGATAGAGAAGGTCATATCATTATGGACTTTTCTATTTATGATGCAAAGCGTGCGGGATTTGAAAAAGTCGTATTCATTATAAAAAAAGAAGATGAAAAAGACTTCAAGGAAGCGGTGGGAAACCGGATGGGACAGATTATGGATGTCGAATATGCATATCAGGATTTGCACAATATTCCGGAGGGATTCGAAGTGCCTGAGGGACGCGTCAAACCATGGGGAACAGCACAGGCGGTTTTAAGCGCGGCAGATTGTGTGGATGGGCCGTTTGCAGTAATCAATGCAGACGACTACTATGGAAAACATGCGTTTGAGACAATTTATCGTTACCTGACCACACATGAGGATGATGAGAAATATCGTTATACAATGGTGGCATACGGTTTGAAAAACACAGTGACAGACAATGGACATGTTGCCAGAGGAATCTGTGAGCTGAACGAGCAAAAGGAACTGACAGAGATCAATGAGAGGACTCGGATTGAGAAACGGGAGAATGGAATTGCCTATTCCGAAGATGAGGGAAATACATGGGTATATGTAGAACCCGACACTCTGGTATCTATGAATATGTGGGGATTTACCAGAAGCATCCTGGATGAGATTAAGGCAGGATTCCCGGGATTTCTGGAGAAAGGACTTCGGGAGAATCCAATGAAATGTGAGTATTTTCTTCCGGCTGTTGTCAGCAGTCTGTTGACAGCAGGACGTGCTTCTGTTGCGGTGCTTGAGTCAGAAGATAAATGGTATGGAGTTACATACAGGGAAGATAAGCCGGTTGTAGAACAGGCGATTCAGAAATTAAAAGATGCAGGAGTATATCCGCAGAAATTATGGGAGGAAGTATAAAATGGCACGTGTGAACAGAGTTCAGATAGATGAGGCAATTGCAAATTTCCAATATGAGGGCGTCCTGACAGAGGAGAAGCCTTACGGAAGCGGTCATATCAATGATACGTTTCTGCTTACTTTCAAAATTGCAGAGATGGGAACGATGAAAGTCATTCTACAGAGGATGAATAAGGAGATTTTTACCAATCCGGTAGAACTGATGGAGAATATTGTAAGCGTAACTTCATTCCTCAGAGATAAAATTGAAAAAAGCGGAGGAGACCCGGAGCGTGAAACTCTGAATGTGATTCCGGCAGCGGACGGAAAACCATATTTTGTAGATTACAAAGGGGAGTATTGGCGTTCTTACAAATTCATCACGGATGCTGCCTGTTTTGACCAGGTGGAGAAGCCGGATGATTTTTACCAGAGTGCTCTGGCATTTGGAAATTTCCAGAGACTTCTGGCAGACTATCCCGCAGATACCCTGCATGAGACGATTGTAGGATTCCATGATACGAAAGCAAGATTTCAGACATTTCAGGATGCGGTAAAGGCAGATGTATGCGGCAGGGCAAAAGAGGTACAGAAGGAAATTGATTTTGTACTGTCCCATGAAGACGTGGCGAATGTATTCGGTGAACTTCAGGAAAAGGGCGAGATTCCGCTTCGCGTTACACACAATGATACAAAGCTGAACAATATTATGATTGATAATGTGACCGGAAAAGGAATCTGTGTGATTGATTTGGATACAGTTATGCCGGGACTGGCGATGAATGATTTTGGAGATTCTATCCGTTTCGGCGCAAGTACTGCGGCAGAAGACGAACAGGATTTGAGCAAAGTATCCTGTGATATGGATTTGTTTGAGATTTATGTAAAAGGATTTCTGGAAGGCTGCGGAGGAAAACTGACTCCGAAGGAGGCAGAACTTCTTCCGATGGGAGCAAAAGTCATGACATTTGAGTGTGGAATGCGGTTCCTGACAGATTATCTGGAAGGCGACCACTATTTTAAGATTCACAGAGAAGGTCATAATCTTGACCGCTGCCGAACCCAGTTCAAACTGGTGGAAGATATGGAGAAGAAGTGGGATATTATGCAGTCCATAGTGAAAAAATATCAGAGATAATTATGCGAAACCTCTCAGGGAGCAAATCCCGGAGAGGTTTTTTATGGTATAGGAGGGTTCTTCGGATTTCCTATACCATAAAAACACACTGCGTGTGATGATGCGCAGCTCGCGGAGATGAAGTTACTGCTTTGCAGTCCGCTCGCGCGAAGATTGCGCTTTACGCGCAATCTCTTTTAGTCGGACTTATTCTAAAATGAACGGGGGTACGCTAACTATCATATCTGGCGCGCTCGCCGCCGATGTATTTAAGCCTTGTCCTGGCGCATACGACATTTGCGCCGCCGATTTTTCTGACTGAGGTGCGTACAGGCACCGCTACGGGTCTGAGATGCATACCGATTAGGGTATCTCCGATATCGATTCCGGCGTGGGCCTGTATGTGCTCCACTGCAACCGGATGAGAGAATCCGGCATAAGCAGCGGTAGCGAAAGAGCCGCCTGCCTTGAGCTGCGGAACCACGTTTACCTGTTCAAGCCGGTAGTCTTCTGCACATGACTTTTCCACAATCAGGCAGCGGTTCAGGTGTTCACAGCATTGTGCCGCGAGGTAAATACCTCTCGCCTGAAGTTCTTCGTGTATTGTCCGGAATACAGTTTCACCGATTTCCCTGCTGGAAAATGAACCAATGCGGTGGGCGGCTATTTCACTGGAAGAACAGCCGACTACAAAAATCTGGCCTTTTTCCATTTTTACAACGTTTAGCAATTCCACAAGGGCAGTCTTAACGGATACTGTTATCTCTTGCAGTTCTGCCGCGGTCTCTTGAATATCGGAAACGCCTGCCGGGATATTTGAAATTTTTTCTGACAAATCATTTTTCATGAATCCATGCCTCTTTTCCTTTTACATATGATGTTGGGAGCAAAAAGGTATTTTGCCGTTATCATAGTTAGCATATTTGTAACTATTCAGAACGCGGACCACAGACCCGCCTGCTTTGCAGGCTATTCGCTGCTACGCAGCTTCTGTCTGAGGTTCCATGGGCGTTCCGCCCATTTCCAAATGCCAATGCAGCCCTATGCAAGTAAACTTGCAACGGTCTGCCTTTGCACTTTGCTGCTGTTCTGAACTGTTACCATATTTTTATATTACAGAAAAAAGCTGCTGAATTCAAGGTGTGAAAAGCAAAAGTGCGAAAAATACGTTGCGAAGAACACATTGCAAAGATTACAGTTGCAAATGGCAGCGAAGAATAAACGCGAAGAATAAAACGAAATTTGTATTGAACTTAGAAAAGTTCAAAGGTATAATAAACTATATATGTGTAAAATGAGTTTGAATACAAAGGAGAATTACCGTATGAAAATGTTATCCATTGAGCAGGAACTGAAGAACAATGCTTACCCGGGAAGAGGTATTATTCTTGGAAAGAGCGAAGACGGAACAAAGGCTGTTGCAGCGTACTTCATTATGGGGCGCAGCGAGAACAGCAGAAACCGTGTCTTTGTAGAAGAAGGAGAAGGTATCCGTACCCAGGCATTTGATCCATCCAAGCTGACAGATCCAAGTCTGATTATCTATGCGCCTGTGCGTGTGCTTGGCAACAAGACTATTGTGACAAACGGTGACCAGACAGATTCAATCTATGAAGGAATGGACAGACAGCTTACGTTTGAGCAGTCTCTGCGCTCCAGAACGTTTGAGCCGGACGGTCCAAACTATACCCCGCGCATTTCCGGGATTATGCATCTGGAGAATGGAACATATAACTATGCAATGTCAATTCTGAAAAGCAATAACGGAAATCCTGAGAGCTGCAACAGGTATACATTTGCATATGAAAATCCGGCAGCGGGTGAGGGGCATTTCATTCATACTTATATGCATGACGGCAATCCGCTTCCAAGCTTTGAGGGAGAGCCGAAACTCGTTGATATTCCGGATGATATCGATGCATTTACAGAACTTTTGTGGAACAGTCTGGATGAGGACAACAAAGTTTCACTGTTTGTGCGTTACATTGATATCGCAGACGGAACATACGAAACAAAGATTGTCAATAAGAATAAATAATCGAAAGCAGATTCAAAGGAGTATTGAAAATGAAAGAATTAGAATTGAAATATGGCTGTAACCCGAACCAGATACCGTCCCGAATCTATATGCAGGATGGCAGTGAACTCCCGATTGAAGTGTTGTGCGGACATCCGGGATATATTAATTTCCTGGATGCCTTTAACGGATGGCAGTTGGTATCTGAGCTGAAGAAAGCAACCGGACTTCCGGCAGCGACTTCCTTTAAACATGTATCTCCGGCAGGGGCAGCAGTGGGTCTTCCGTTGGATGAGACACTTGCAAAGATTTATTGGGTAGATGATTTGGGAGAACTTTCCCCACTTGCATCTGCATACGCGCGCGCAAGAGGCGCGGACAGAATGTCCTCGTTCGGTGATTTTATTGCCCTTTCTGATGTGTGTGACGCAGACACTGCGCGCCTAATTAAGCGGGAAGTATCCGACGGCGTTATCGCACCCGGATTTGAGCCGGAAGCGCTGGAGTTGTTAAAACAGAAGAAAAGAGGAAACTATAATATCATTCAGATTGATCCGAACTATGTTCCTGCACCGTTGGAGCATAAAGAGGTATTTGGTATCACATTTGAGCAGGGAAGGAACGAACTGAAGATTGATGATGATTTCTTTGCAAATATCGTAACGGATAATAGAGAAATCCCGGATTCTGCAAAGATTGACCTTGCGATTTCCATGATTACACTGAAATACACACAGTCAAATTCTGTATGTTATGTCAAGGGCGGACAGGCAATCGGCATCGGTGCGGGGCAGCAGTCTCGTATTCACTGTACACGTTTGGCGGGACAAAAAGCAGACAACTGGTGGCTGCGCCAGTCTCCTAAGGTGCTTGGGCTGCAGTTCAAAGACGGAATCGGACGTGCGGACAGGGATAATGCAATTGACCTATATATCGGTGAAGAATATATGGATGTTCTGGCAGACGGCGTTTGGGAAAACACATTCAAGGTGAAACCGGAAGTATTTACAAGAGAAGAGAAGCGTGCATGGCTGGATAAACTGACGGATGTTGCGCTTGGTTCGGATGCATTCTTCCCATTTGGGGATAATATGGAACGCGCACATAAGAGCGGCGTGAAATACGTGGCGCAACCGGGCGGCTCTGTAAGAGATGATAATGTCATTGCGGTATGTAACAAATACAACATGGCAATGGCATTTACAGGGATTCGTCTGTTCCACCACTAAAATTAAGAGGGTGTAGTATGACATTAGAGACGAGAAGCCCGGAAGAGACATTCCAAATCGGTATGAACCTGGCAAAACAGGCGCGTCCGGGACAGGTAATTACCCTGACGGGGAACCTGGGGGTAGGAAAGACAATATTTACCCAAGGGTTCGCAAAGGGACTTGGAATTACGGAGCCGGTGAACAGTCCGACGTTTACCATTGTTCAGGTGTATGAAAGCGGCAGGCTGCCGTTCTATCATTTTGACGTGTACCGGATTGGGGATGTCGGGGAAATGGACGAAGTCGGGTTTGACGAATATGTGATGGGAGAAGGTGTTTCTCTGATTGAATGGGCAAACCTGATTGAAGAAATCCTGCCGGAGAGACGCATGGAGATTATCATAGAAAAAGATTTGGAACAGGGATTTGATTACCGGAGAATTACGATAAATGAATTATAAAAGTAAAAGGTCAGACGTGCTCTGACCTTTTCAAAGTGGTGCAATAAGGTAAAAAACCGGGCATTTAGATGGGCTGCTCGGTTCATTAGGAGGCAAACTATGAGGGTACTGGCAATTGACAGTTCCGGGCTGACCGCTACAGTAGCGGTCGTGGAAGATACACAGACAATCGCTGAATATACAGTGAATTTTAAAAAGACACATTCGCAGACGCTGCTGCCGATGATTGATGACATGGCGCATATGATAGACTTGGATTTGAATTCCATCGATGCCATCGCAGTTGCGGGAGGACCGGGCTCTTTTACCGGGCTTCGAATCGGCTCGGCGACGGCAAAAGGATTGGGGCTGGCATTGAAAAAGCCGTTAATTCACGTTCCGACAGTAGATGGGCTGGCATTCAATCTGTATGGCTGTGAGGATATTATCTGCCCGATTATGGATGCCCGGAGGAATCAGGTGTATACCGGAATGTATACATTTACAAGAAGGAAAGCAGAGGGCTGCCATTACAGTGAGCTTGTATTTGAGGTGCTTGAGGCGCAGAATGCAGCGCCGGTGGAGGCGTTAATTGAGCGGCTGAATATACATGGCAGGCCGGTTGTATTTCTCGGTGACGGGGTACCGGTTTATGAAAATATGCTTGCGAACGGGCTGGAAGTTCCGTATTCGTTTGCGCCGGCAGCGATGAACCGCCAGCGTGCGGCAGTTGTGGGTACACTTGGAATCCAGTATTACAAAGAAGGGAATTTTGAGACGGCAATGGAGCATCAGCCGGAGTATCTCCGCGTATCCCAGGCGGAACGGGAACGTGCGGAGCGGGAGAAGAGGGCTGTGGTCGAAGTGCGTCAGATGAAGGTGGAAGACGCCGCTGCGGTAGCGGAGATGGAGCATCAGATTTTCCCGGATTCATGGAGCGAGAAGGCAATTATGGAGTCTCTGGAGAATCCGAAAACAATCTGCCTTGTGGCAGAGAAGGTCGGGAAAATTGTTGGTTACCTGATTGTCTATACCGCAGAGGATGAGGCGGATATTGCCCGTCTTGCAACAGTTCAGGAGTCCAGAAGGTTTGGCGTTGCATCGGAATTGATGAGAGCACTGGATGTGATTTGCTGGGAAAATCAGATTCAGATTATTCTGCTGGATGTGCGCGAAGGAAATGGGGATGCGAAAGCATTTTATGCAAAAAACGGATTTACACAGGACGGAATCCGTCAGAACTTCTATGAGAATCCACAGGAAGATGCTATTTTGATGAGCCGTGCCGTAAAACCGACGAAAAAATAATGGGTGGTGTGCGGATGCGTCAGTATCAGGTAAGAGAAACGAAAGAAATTCGGAAAATAACGTGTAATAAGTGTGGGAAAGAGATTCCTGTGGAAAATGGTTTTGCCAGGGCAGGCGTGTTTCAGGTGGACTATGCATGGGGATACTTTTCGGAAAAAGACGGACAGCGGCATTCGTTTGATTTATGCGAGGCATGTTACGATGAATTAATCCGGTCCTTTCAGATACCGGTAGAAATAGAGGGATGATATGTTAGATGTATGTTTACTGGGATGCGGCGGCATGATGCCGCTCCCGTATCGGTGGCTTACTTCTCTGATGACCAGATTTAACGGCAGCAGTCTGCTGATTGACTGTGGAGAGGGAACCCAGATTGCGATTAAAGAAAAAGGATGGAGTTTCAAGCCGATTGATGTCATTTGTTTTACACATTTCCACGGAGATCATATCAGCGGGCTTCCGGGACTTCTTCTTACAATGGGAAATGCGGACCGGACGGAGCCGCTGACGCTGATTGGCCCGAAAGGGCTGGAGCGGGTTGTGAATTCTCTGCGTGTAATTGCACCGGAGCTGCCGTTCCCGATTATCTGTAAGGAAATTGAAGGGGCGGAGCAGACCTTTGAGATGAATGGATATCGTTTGAAGGCATTCCGTGTCAACCATAATGTAATCTGTTACGGGTATACACTGGAGATAGACCGTGCCGGAAAGTTTGACGCCATGCGCGCGAAGGAACAAAATATTCCGCAGGCATACTGGAGTGTGCTGCAAAAGGGTGAGTCCGTGGAATATGACGGGCGGACGCTTACACCGGATATGGTACTGGGGGCTCCGCGAAAAGGAATAAAGCTGACCTACACAACAGATACACGGCCGACGAATTCGATTCGTGAGAACGCAAAACATTCGGATTTGTTTATCTGTGAAGGAATGTACGGGGAAAAAGAGAAAGCTGTGAAGGCGGTGGAATATAAACATATGACATTTTACGAGGCGGCGCAGCTTGCAAAAGAAGCGCAGGTGCGGGAAATGTGGCTGACACATTACAGTCCGTCGCTGACGCGCCCGGAAGAATATATGGATGAAGTACGCAGCATTTTCCCTGCGGCAAAAGCAGGAAAAGATAAGATGTCTGTGGAAATGAAGTTTGACTAGGAGGCTTATTTTATGAAGGAAATACAGGATATCAATATACTGGCAATCGAAAGTTCCTGTGATGAGACTGCAGCCGCAGTTGTGCATAATGGAAGAGAGGTGCGCTCCAATATCATTTCTTCCCAAATCGATTTGCACAAACTGTATGGAGGAGTAGTTCCGGAAATCGCTTCCAGAAAACATATCGAGAAAATTAATCAGGTCATTGAAGAGGCGCTGAAAGAGGCGGATATCACATTGGATGAGATAGATGCAATCGGGGTGACATACGGCCCGGGGCTTGTTGGCGCGCTTCTTGTTGGCGTGGCAGAGGCAAAAGCAATTGCATATGCAAAGAAGAAACCGTTAATCGGAGTGCATCACATCGAAGGGCACATTTCGGCAAATTATATTGAGAACCCGGATTTGGAGCCACCGTTCCTTTGCCTGGTCGTGTCAGGCGGGCATACCCATCTGGTATGTGTCAAAGACTATGGCGAATATGAGATTCTCGGAAGAACCCGTGATGATGCGGTGGGGGAGACTTATGATAAAGTTGCCCGTACAATCGGACTGGGCTATCCGGGCGGACCAAAGATTGATCGGATTGCAAAAGAAGGGAATCCGGATGCAATCGTATTTCCGAAAGCGCATATTGATGACGCACCATATGATTTCAGTTTTAGCGGATTGAAATCGTCGGTTCTCAATTATATCAACGGATGCCAGATGAAAGGAGAGTCCTATAATCCGGCAGACATTGCAGCTTCTTTCCAGAAGGCAGCGGTGGAAGTGCTTGTAGAGAATTCCATGAAAGCAGTGGATGAATACGGTATGTATAAGTTCGCAATCGCGGGCGGGGTAGCCGCAAACAGTGCGTTGCGGGCAGAGATGAAAAAGGCGTGTGAGAAACGGGATATGAAATTTTATTATCCGTCTCCGGTTTTTTGTACAGACAACGCGGCAATGATTGGGGCGGCGGCATATTATGAATATCTTGCCGGCACAAGACACGGATGGGATTTGAATGCGGTGCCGAACCTTAAGTTGGGAGAACGGTAAGAAACAGCAGAATATCACATACAAGAGGGCAGGATGTAACGATAACATGAAATATATGGTCACGGAGGATTAGGGGATGGAGAGAAAACATTGTACGGCGATAGTGCTGGCGGCAGGACAGGGAAAACGCATGGGAACAAAAGTGCATAAGCAGTATCTTCTGATTTCCGGCAGGCCGGTATTATATTATTCGCTGGATACATTTCAGAAATCCGGCATCATTGATGAAATTTATCTTGTCACAGGAGCAGGTGAAGAGGAATATTGCAGGAACGATATTGTGAAGCAATATGGATTTGACAAGGTCACTAAAATTCTTACAGGAGGCGCAGAACGCTATCATTCCGTCTGGAATGCCCTACAGGAGGTGGAGGAAGGCGGATATGTGTTCATCCATGATGGCGCGCGCCCGTTTGTAGATGAAGAAATAATTGCACGTGCATATGATGAGGTCTGCGCTTATGGTGCCTGTGTAGTTGGCATGCCGGTAAAGGATACCATCAAACAAGCAGATGAGAACGGGTATGTGGCAGGTACGCCGGACCGGGACAGACTGTGGATGGTTCAGACACCGCAGGTATTTTCAACAGAACTTGTGAAAGGTGCATACCGTATGCTTATGCGGGAAACATATATCCATGTAACCGATGATGCGATGGTTGTTGAGACAATGTTGGGGCATCCTGTGAAATTGGTCTGTGGCAGTTATGAAAATATCAAAATCACAACCCCGGAGGATTTGGATGTTGGAGAAATATTTGCGAAAAAAATGCGAAAACTGGAGAAGAGGGAAAAAAGGGGAAAAAAGGTGAAAAAGTGATTGACTTTTTGGGAAACTCATGGTAATATATTCTCATCTTTGACAGCTAATAAAAGAA
>DCKD01000038.1 GCA_002320245.1 Lachnospiraceae bacterium UBA1683 | reverse complement strand
CACACCCTTTTTCTTTTAGTTTACCAGAAAAAGTGTGTGTTCACAATTTACTTACTCATGCGTTTGTCGTGGGAACTGACATCATTTACTACCGGAACTGCTACCATTTTCTACGGAGACTCTTATCACTTAGGGCAGGGACTCCCGGCATTTACGATGGTGACTCCGACTCCCATCATTTATAACAAAAACTCCCGGCATTTACGACGGTGACTCCTATCATTTTATTTACAACGGAGGCTCCCATCATTTGTGACAAGAACTTTTATCATTTGCGGCAAAAACTCATATCATCTACGACAAAAACTCTTATCATTTACAACAACGTCTCCAGTATCTCTAACGATTTAAACCGCTTATCTATGTAGATATCCCGATACCGTTCCATCACTCTGCCCAGCTCATCCAAAACATTTTCCTTGACAACAAATGTATATAAATGTTCAATCTTACTGGTTTCTATATATTGCATACTATACAAGGTTGAATTATTCAGACAAATTCCGTCAATAACATCCCTGTCGCACTCACTACACACCAGTCCGCCTTTTTGGGGACTGAATACCGCGGAGCGTTCCTTGTCTCCACAGCAAACACACTGGAATACCTGCGGCCCCTCCCCGTTGAAACACAATGCCTTCAATTCGAAAATATATCGAATCAAGCGATTTGGAATTTTCGTATTAGTCAGTGCTTTCAGCGTCTGGTAAAGCAGCTTTAACATTTCCCGCTCATCATTTGCCTCTTTCGTAAAATATATCGTGAATTCCAGAAAATAAAACCCGTAGTACGCCCCAATGATATCTTCCCGCAGTTCTGCAAAATAATTCTGAATACGGACAGACTGAATCGTATAGGAATTTCTTCCTGCATACAGCGTAAATTCTCCGAAAGAAAACGGATTTACAGCCCCAACCAAAGGGCTGTTTTGCCGCCTCGCCCCTTTGGCAAATGCAGAAATCTTTCCCTGTTCCTTTGTCAAAATTACCACTCTTCTGTCATATTCACTTATCGGCGCCGTCGAAAGCACCATTCCGGTCACTGTGATTTGATTCACCCTGTCTGCTCCTACCTATATTACATTTCATCATCGCGATATCCGAAGTTTTTCACCATAAAATCACTGTCACGCCAGTTTTTCTGCACTTTTACCCACAATTTCAGATTGACTCTGCAATCCAGCATCCGTTCAATTTCATATCTGGCGGTACTTCCGATTTTTTTTAACATCGTGCCTTGTCTTCCAATAATAATCCCCTTATGGGAATCCCGCTCACAAATAATGGTTGCATCAATGTGCATCACTCTCTTTTCCATCTTCATGCGGTCAATTGCCACAGCAATACCATGTGGAATTTCTTCCTGCAGGCAATGCAGCGCTTTCTCCCGAATCAATTCCGCAACTATCTGCCGCTCCGGCTGGTCTGTAATCGTATCCTCATCATAAAACTGAGGTCCATACGGAAGATACTGAAGAATTACCCTTACCAGCTCATCCGTATTTTCGCCACTCCGTGCCGATACAGGGACAATTTCTGCGAAATCATATTCTTTTCTGTATGCATCAATGAATGTCAGAATCTCCTCTCGTTTCACCATATCAATTTTATTGATAACAAGAATAACCGGAGTCTTTACCTTTCTGAGCTGCTCAATAATGTGTTTCTCTCCCGCACCGATAAACGTAGACGGCTCCACAAGCCAAAGTACCACATCCACCTCATTCAGCGAACGCTCGGCAATATTTACCATATACTCGCCCAATTTATTTTTTGCCTTATGAATTCCCGGCGTATCGACAAACACAATCTGACCATCCTCTTTTGTCAGCACCGTCTGAATCCTGTTTCTGGTTGTCTGCGGCTTATTTGATGTAATCGCGATCTTCTGTCCAATCAACTGATTCATCAATGTCGATTTTCCAACATTCGGACGTCCAATCAGCGTCACAAATCCTGATTTAAAATTCTCTTTCATTCATGTCCCTCCATTTGAGGACACCCCTTCGTGCAAAAAGGGACACCCCTCCCTCCATTTGGGGACGTAGTAAAGCTCACGTTTACTACGTCCCCAAATGATTAAAATAACGTTCTTACCTCGCCAAACATTTTTTTCTGTTTCTCTATCTTTTCTTCACTTCCGATGACGCAGAGTTGTTCTGCTTTCAGCATTGCTGCTACTACTGCGGAAAGTTTCCGGATATCTTCCTGCTGTGCATGCAGTACTTCCATTCTTTCCTGCCGAATCATTTCTTCTGATACATGATTCATATACAGGTTCATGGAACGTTCCCCCTTTGCCGACGGATTCATCGGGCGGTCGATGTTGCTGATTGTTCCGATGATATATTTATTCATGTCGCGCTCGTTCACCGTGAAATTCTTCAGATAATCGACAACACCTTCGTATACTTCCATCGTCCGCTCCAGATTTGGATCGCGATAGGAAATCAGGTAGCCTTCCCCAATACGGTTGAAATTGCACATACAGCCATAAGCACCGCCTTTGACCCGGACATTCTGCCATAGGTAATCGTAGCTTAAAATGACTTTTAATATCTGCAATGCGCCGTCATACTGTGCGCCGCCGTCAATGAAGTTGCCGACTCTTGCAACATACTGTACTTTGGAGGACGTCTTGAACCCTTCGTTCCGTTTTTTACAGTGCAGGATACATCTGCTCTCTACAAGCCCGGCGTTCTCTGCCGGCGTTCCATTTTCTGCATCCCCGTCTGTTCCTGCGTCCCAATTTCCAAGTGCATTTTTCCCTGACACCAGAACTTCCATTTGCTCACGCACGATGTCCAGCCCCTCTTCTGCGGATGTGTAGCTGACCATCAGGTTATCCGCACGGAAAATTGTTCTGGCAATTTCTTTCAGATTAGCAATCAATTCTCCCTTCTTTTCTTCGAAATGTTCTTCCACATCCTTTACGACCTCGTAATAACCGATTCCGTCCGTATCGTCCTTGAACTTGGACAGCGGGGATGCGTAGGACAATGCGCGCAGTGCCGCCGTCGTATGCCCGGAAGACAGAAATGTCATCTGTAGTCTGGATTTTACCATTGCAAGGATTTCTTTCAGACGTTTTTCATCCTCCAATTTGGATTCCATCAGAATTTCCCGCATCATGGAGAAAAGGACATACAGTTTCGGATAAAGTGCTTTTCCTTTCATCTCGAATGTCGCCCGAAAATCTTTTTTCTGCACATGGCGCACATCCGGGTACAATTCCAGAGAAGTCCCAATACCACCCGTGTGCACATTGATTTCATTAAACAACTCGCCGTACTCATAATGTGTAGTGTCAATGATTCCAAGTGCTGCCTGTAAAATACCGACATACGGCAGCTTTTCTTCGGGTACGTTTGCCAAATCAAACATCAGTGTCACATAGCCGATTCCATTTGTCTCTACATTATGATGTACCACTGGAATGCCGCTCATCTGCATCTCGGTGTTATAAAACGGTGCAATCTCCGTGGAAATGTCTTCCCGCCCAAGCACCGGAATTTTTTCCAGATCTTCTTTTGAATCCTCGGTTTCCTGATATGCAATCAGTTGTTTTGTATCTGCTGCCAGTTTCTGAATCTCTGTTTTGCTCAGAGACGCTTTATACGTCTGCAGCTTTTCCTCCAATTCTTTGTCAAGCCGCGCTGTCCTCCCTTTCTCCGGCTTAATCGTTACAACTGAACCATGCGTATTTTCAAGCAGCCACGTCTGAATCAGATTTTCAAAATATCCGGTCTCCACCTGGCTCTTCAAAAATTCAAATGTCGGAATCGCCTGCATATGAATGAACGGTTTTGTCTCGTCATAGAGCCAACTGTCAAATAGCTGCAGCCCATACATCAGTCCCTTCGGATAATTTCCAAAGTCCGCCTCTCGGAACCGGAACTCATGGTAGTTGATTCCTGCTGCCAGCGCCTTTTTATCAATCCCGTGCTCTACAATATCACGCAACGTACATTCTATGGTTTCTACAAACGCCTGTTTCTGAGATGCATTTGCATTTTTCGCAATTACAGAAAAAATCGGCTGGTAAATACCATTGTCATAGGAACCCATAATATCTTTTCCGATACCCGCATCCATCAATGCCTTTTTCAACGGTGCACCCGGAGCGGAAAGCAGCGCATAATCCAAAATCTGGAATGCCAGATACAGCTTTTCATCCAAACTTGTCCCGATAACTTTGTTATAGGAAAGGTATGTGTTATCCTCTTCTGATTCTTCACTGGAAATAGAATACTCCTTCTCCACCTCAATCATGTGTGAAAATGGTTCCTGATACCGGATTTCTGAATCAATCTCTTCCAAATCAAAAGCACTCAGGTACTCCTTATCCAGCCAATCCAGTTTTTCCTCCATATCCATGTCTCCATAAAGGTAAATATAACTGTTTGAAGGATGATAATATTTCCGATGAAAATCAAGAAACTGCTCATATGTCAGGTCCGGAATCACTTCCGGATCACCGCCGGATTCGTTTGCATAAGACGTATCCGGAAACAGGGAATTCAGAACCACCCTGTCAAGCACGCCCTCTGGTGAAGAAAATGCTCCCTTCATCTCATTGTAAACAACGCCGTTATACTCCAGTTTTCCGTCTGCCCCATCCAGTTTATAGCTCCAGCCTTCCTGTCGGAAAATCTCATCGTGCTTGTAAATATTCGGATAAAATACTGCATCCATATAAACATGCATCAAGTTCTGAAAATCCTTATCATTGCAGCTTGCCACCGGATACACCGTCTTATCCGGATAGGTCATCGCATTTAAAAATGTATTCAAGGAGCCTTTTACAAGCTCAACGAACGGATCTTTTCCCGGAAAATTTCTGGAGCCGCACAGCACGGAATGCTCCATAATATGCGGGACTCCGGTACTGTCGGACGGTGGTGTGCGGAACCCTATCGTGAACACCTTATTCTCATCATCATTCTCCATCAGAAGAACTCTTGCTCCACTTTTTTTATGTTTCAGCAAATATCCCTTCGACTGGATACCTGATAAGTCTTCTTCCTGAATCAGCTCATATGCATTCAAGTCAAAAATACTCATATAAATATGCTCCCTTCAAAAAATATCTCAATAAACAATCTTTCATTTCATATAAAAGTTTGTCATTGAGATATTATATCATTTTATTTCACACTTTAAAAGGGTTCATTTGTGCACATTTTTCGTACATTTCTGTACATTTTTCGTAGCAAGCACATCTACCCCCGTGCCTGCAATATTGGGGAAAATGACATCTCCGATTGTTACCGAAGCCTCAATTTCCACGCTTTCGAGTTCCCGCACACAGGCAAATATTTTTTCTTTTGGAATACCCTGTGCAGTCTTGACAGAAACCACCGGCTCGCTCCCTCCGACTATACGGACAGTTGTCGTTACGATGCGTGTCGGATTCATCACCTCTTTTTCTGCATACGCAGCGCCTCTTGGACAGGTATTTCCCGTGACAGAAACCACCTTGCCTTCCTCCGTCGAAACCTGAAGCCGGCAGCCCATCGGGCAGCAGATACAAATTAATTTTCTCTTTTCCATTCTGTTTCACCTCAATCTGAATGCATATTCCAATACTTTGATTCAGTTCTCTTCCACTCGGATAACAAGATGATGCGCCGCCTCTGTACGCCCTGCTTTTTCAAGTACCGCCGACAGTTCTTTCTTTTTCAGCTTTACCTGCTCCATCTCCCCCGGAGCCATCACCGGACGTTTTCTGCCTTGTACCAGATTTCCGTCAAGCTCTACCCTGATAACACTGTTTTTGTACTCGTTTCCCACACGGAAACGGATGACCTGTTCTTCAGCCATCCGCTGCATATGTAAAACAGAAGGGACCGTATATCTCACACCGTATTCCGGATGAATCCAAATTGTAGTCTGCCGGGATGCCTTTTTTTCTTCTCCTTCCGCTTCATACTTGCTTCTTTTTACATAGTATGCGGCATTTTTTCCCGCCGCCTTTGCCTCTTCGGAAACAAAATCCACAAGGTCATGCACATGAAGTACATTTCCACAGGCAAACACACCCTCCAGATTGGTCTCCAGACTCTCATTGACCACCGGTCCCGAAGTGACCGGATTTAGTATAACGCCCATCTGCCCGGATAACTCATTTTCCGGAATCAATCCAACTGACAACAGCAACGTGTCACATTCATAAAATTCTTCTGTTCCCGGAATTGGACGGCTTTTCTCATCTACCCGGGCAAGCATGATTCCTTCTACCCGCTCCTTTCCTTTGATATCCACAACCGTATGGCTTAATTTCAATGGAATTCCGTAATCATCCAGACACTGGACAATGTTTCTCTTTAGGCCGCCGGAGTATGGCATAAGCTCTGCAACAGCCTGAACCTGCGCGCCCTCCAGCGTCATCCGTCTCGCCATAATCAAGCCGATATCACCGGAACCAAGAATCACGACTCTGCGCCCCGGCAGATATCCTTCTATATTTACCAGACGCTGTGCCGTTCCCGCTGAATAAATTCCCGCCGGACGATATCCCGGAATATTTAGTGCACCACGGGAACGCTCCCTGCATCCCATTGCAAGAATCACCGCCATCTGCGTAAACTCCTGCCGCATTGACTACATATTTTGTATCAAATAATCCTTTAGAAGTCTGGATGCGATACCCTTTTTCGGCTTTTTCAATCTTCTGCACTTCCGTGCCAAAGGAAAATTGTATTCCATTTGTATATGCATTTTCCGCCATTGCAATATTCAACGAAAACGGACACACAATTCCGGCGGTCGGCGCATATAAAGCCGCCACCGTCTGTTCTGCCAGATTGGGCTCCATCTTCATTGCCTCTTCCCGGCTCAGTATCCGCAAACCCTTTACACCATTTTGAATTCCCCGCTCATATAACTCCTGTAGTTTCGTCATATCTGCCCCGTCGGTACAGATAACAAACGAACCCGTTTTTCGGAATGGAAAATCCAACTCTCTGGAAAGTTCCCCCATCATCTGATTTCCCTGAACATTCAGTTTTGCCATCAGACTTCCCGGCGCCGCATCATATCCCGCATGAATGATTCCGCTGTTTGCTTTCGATGTGCCGCAGCAGACATCCTCTGCACGCTCCAACACGCGCGCCTTCACCTTGTATCTTGATAGTTCCCTCGCAATTGATGTGCCGGATACACCGGCACCGATAATGATTACATCGTACATAAAACCCTCCATCACCCTCCCATTGGGGACGTAGTGAATCCTAACTTCACTACGTCCCCGTTTGAACTTCAGGGTGTCCCTTTTTGAATTTCGACGTGTCCCTTTTAACGAAAAAGAGTCCGGCAAAAAGTGCATCCACCGGATGCATTCTTTTTGCCGGACTCTTTTCTCTATGGCATCTCCCGTATGCCGTTTCACACAGGTATCTATTGAATTACTTCTGAGTTTATTATAATCTTATCTTTCCATCTCTTCAACCTTTTTTCGTACTTTTTTTATAATCCAGATGACCGCCAATACCAGCAAAACACTCTTGACTGCATTGGAGTAATGCCGGATATACAATAAAATAGTATCCCATGACTTGCCCAGTGCCGCACCCGCAGTGACAAGAAGCGTGTTCCATATGGTACTTCCGACTATTGTATAAATGAGGAACAATGGAAAATTCATCTCTGTCATTCCTGCCGGTATTGAAATAAGACTTCGGATTATCGGAATACATCTTCCGGCAAACACTGCTGCCTTTCCATGTTTCTGAAACCAGTTTATTGTATTTTCTACATTTCCCCTTTCAAAACCGAGTCTTCGAAACCATTTCTTTTCAAAAACACGCTCTAGCTTTTCCGGCGTCATTGCCAGACCAACTTGATAAAGAATCAACGCTCCGATTACAGACCCGATGGTTGAGAAAATAATTACGCCCGGCACCGTCAATCGTGTGCATGTAGTCATGAATCCTCCAAATGTCAGAATCACTTCAGACGGAATCGGGGGAAACAGGTTTTCCACCGCAATCAAGAAACAAACGCCAAGATATCCACATTCATTGATAATATGAATGATTAATTCCTGCATCGTGCTTACCCCTGAACTTGCATTTATCATTTCATATTAATAGTATGCGGCTCTTTCTTCCAAAAGACCTGTCCTACAGTCTTTCTGAGAAAGCAATCACGCTCTTACCAGCCATCTGTTTTTCCTGTTGCTCAATCATTTTCCTGACTATACGTGGTCAGTTCCTGTTCTGCAAACAGTTCCTCTATCACCGTTTCATACACTTTACATTTTTCCGATTTCTTAATTCGCTTTGCATACTTCTCATAATTTGTAAATATCGGTGCAAGAAATCCCCACAGTTCTTTCATTTTAAAAAGAATCGTCTTATCACCAGAGAGTACATGGCAGTATCCTTCATACAACTGGTCATGAAACTTCCTCAGTGACACCTTGTCCAATGGCATTTGCTGACGAATTGTACGGATCAGCCCCGGATTCATCAAGAGCCCGCGCCCAAGCATAATCCGCTCTACTTCCGGAAACTGTTGCATAAAAGCCTTATAATTTTCATCCGAGAAAATATCTCCATTATAGCAGACCGGATTTTTACTCTCTGCCAGGGCTATCCGAAACACTTCAAGATTCGGATGATTTTTATAAAAATCCACCTGCACCCTCGGGTGGATAATCAGTTCCTTTAGCGGATATTTATTATAGATTTTCAGAATCCTTGCAAACTCTTCCGGGCTTTCCTTGCCGATTCTTGTTTTGATTGAAATATCAATATCACATTTTTCAAAAATTTCATCCAGAAAGCGCTCCAGTTCTTCCGGGAATGCAAGGAACCCAGAACCTCTCCCTTTTGAAATGACGGTTTTGGACGGACACCCAAGATTCAGATTGATTTCCCGGTATTCATATTCTTTTAGTTTCCAGACTGTCCGCAAAAAATCTTCGGCAGAATTTGTCAATATCTGCGGAACTGTATACATGCCCTCATTGTTCCCGGGCAGAATATCCTGACGCTCACGTGAACTGAAATGTCCCCTTTGGTTTGGTTTTATGAATGGAACAAAATATTTATCAACCTGCCCGAAACAGGTATTAAAAGCATTGCGGAATACATACCCGGTTATCCCTTCCAATGGTGCCATATATATGTTCATGTTAATATTTTCCTTTCATCGTTTTGTATTCTGATGCCTTCTTATAAATCACTTCATTTTAAATCACTTCATTTTCTGCATTTTTATTGAAGAAATACTATACACGATAATGTTATTCACCAACCATTTTTTCCTGTGTGTAAAGTGCAGTCTTTTTTAACAAAGTTTAGAATGCCATGACACGGAAGACACGACTGAATGGCAACAAAAAAGAAAGCCCTCCTCACTTGAAAAGCTTTCCCCTCATCTTACTCCAGAAGTTGCCCTGCACATATTCATATGCCCTATCATAAAGGAACAGGCCTATCTGCCCTGCGGCTAACACACCAACCAATAAGTTAAAAGACAGTTGTCTGCCAAATAGTAACGCCTGTAATCCAATGATTGCAGGAATATACATTAAATTGAATACAGCATATTTGATAATCCAAAATACAATCCGGCATTGTTTCAGTCCGGACATCTGCCATTTTCCTGCGCCAATCATTTTACCAATCCGTCTCCATGCGTACTCAGTTGCCAGAATGTAAAAGCTCATTGCTGCATAAGTTCCGACATAAAACTTATTTGGTGCAAGCAGAACCCCCAGCAATACTCCTGCCAGATAAAATGCTGTTCCTGCCCGCATCCCAAATTCCCGTATAATAATCCCGACAAAATAGGATGCTGCCGCAAGGAAAAATAATGTACTGGATTCCAATATGTTTCCCAGTAACATGCAAATTACCGACAATGCCAGCATCATTCCGCCGACGGCTATTTTTTTTGCATTTACATGCATGAGCAAAGATCGCCTCCTGTACATTCACACAACTGGTCGGCACACCACAAATCACAACACATATTTCCGGTACTGCAGGAATTTCCACCCATACCGTAGCCGCCATTGTATGGATTGTTCTGATACCGCTGTCCATTCCACTGCAACTGGTTCAAAAGCTGCCGAAACTGCAGATTATTCGGCTCCATATTGACCGCCTGTCCCGCCTGTTCCCGCGCCATCACATTGTTGCCAAGATTTGCATTTGCCACCGCACTCAGATAATACCACTGTGCATCCCTGTTCGCCATTCCATTCAGCACATTCAATGCCTCCCGGTACCGTCTTGCATTCAGATAGTTATAGACCGCCTGAACCTGTGGGTTCTGCTGCGAATTATAATTTCCGCCCTGCTGATACCCTCCATTATACTGGTGGCTTCCGCTTCCCTGAGGATTGCCATTGGACGATGAACCATATCCATAATTGTATCCGCCTCCCTGGGCACGCTGTTTCATAATCTCATCATATGCTTCCTGTACCTCTTTGAACTTCTCTTCCGCCAAATCTGCCAGCGGATTATTCACATTGGCATCCGGGTGATACTTTCTTGTCAAATCCCTATATGCACGCTTTACTTCATCATCCGATGCGTTTGGAGATACCCCAAGCACCTCGTATGGATTTTTATTTGTCATAATATGCTCCATTCTGCCGCCTAAGCCGCGACATTCCATTCTCTGTAAATATATGATTTTCCCGTTTCTATGAATCACACTACCGTACATCATATAATACTTTTTTCCACTTGTCCAGCATCTGACGCTGTTTATTCTAGCTTTCTAGCGTTTATTCTTCGTCTGATTGTTTGCTGCCGACCGCCGGATTTGAACTCCGGCTCCGCTCACCCATCCGTTTCTGATACTTTGTCCACACTCCCGCATACAGAATATTCCTTAATATATCCACATCCCACAGACAAGGTAATTTTTCAAATGCCGCAGTGCACTCCGCAATCATCATTTCAAGCATCTGTCGACACTTCTCATCATAATCTCTTTGTAAACTTAATCGTTTCAAAGGATTGTAAGTTCTTTCTTTTATATCTTGTTCTAAATCATCATAAGCATCCATGATATAAATAAATTTCCCTAGAAAGAATCCCGTTTCCCGCAGTGTGTTTTTCCATGCATCTTCCTTATATACAAACAGCTCTTCCATCAATCGCCCGAAACATCCTGACGGCAAATCAATTTCCTGGCAATCTGCTTTTTCAAGTTTGGCAAGTGCTTTTAGTTCTTTCTGGATTGCGTGACTCTGTCTTGGATACTTCTGAGCAATTTTTTTTGCTTTCCTCTTCAATACGCCTGCCGCGGCCAAACCACCGACTTTTCTTTCATCCTCCCAGTTATCCTTCATGTGATAATATGCCAGAAGTACATTCATGTCCGCACAGTATTCCGTTACTTCATTCTGTACCATTGCCTGCGGTTTCAGCGGATGCACTTTACAACGATGCCGGGAACAAATTCCCTCTGTCTCATACAGTGAAGTTAATAGAATAACAGCAAACGTCATGTCATAAGTCAGTGTCATCTGACCGACATTTCCGTGACGCTCCCTGAGAGTACGGCAAAGGCCACAATAATACGCCCTGTATTTCCGTAAGTCTTTTACCTTTAATTCCGGTTCACAAATCGTGACATATCCAAACATAAACTACTCCTCTTTTGCCCATCCATAAGAGCACTTTACTGCACGGTTCCATCCTTGCAGCATCGTCTCCCGCCTTTCTTTTCCAATATCCGGCATAAATGTTTTGTCAATCGCCCAATTCTCGATGACATCCTCTTTACTTTGCCAGTATCCGACTGCTAGCCCCGCCAGATAGGCAGCTCCCATCGCCGTTGTCTCCACACATTTTGGACGATTTACCGGAGCATTACTGAGATTTGCCTGCGTCTGCATCAGGAAATTATTTGCGCTTGCTCCTCCATCTACCTTTAACGCCTCCAGATTCAAATCCGCATCTGCCTTCATTGCCTCCAACACATCATTGACCTGATATGCCAGCGATTCCAATGTCGCACGGACGATATGATATTTATTCACACCACGCGTCAGGCCAACAATTGCACCTCTTGCATATTGATCCCAATACGGAGCACCAAGCCCGGTAAATGCTGGAACTACATAGCAGCCATTCGTATCCGGCACTTTTTGCGCCATGTATTCCGTATCGGACGCAGAATCAATCAGCCGAAGTTCATCCCGCAGCCATTGAATTGCAGCTCCCGCTACAAAAATAGAGCCTTCCAGCGCATAATTGACTCTTCCATTGATTCCCCATGCAATTGTTGTAACTAGCCCGTTTTTCGAAAATACCGGCTCCTCACCTGTATTCATAAGAAGAAAACATCCGGTTCCATATGTATTCTTCGCCTCACCTTTTTCAAAACAAGTCTGCCCAAACAGCGCTGCCTGCTGGTCTCCCGCTGCCCCGGCAATTGGAATTCTTCCCCCGAAAAAATCTGGATCTGTCTCCCCATAAATCTCACTCGATGGCTTTGCCTGTGGCAGCATACTCTTTGGGATTCCCAATTCCTCTAATATTTCTTCGTCCCACTCCAGGGTATTGATATTAAACAGCATCGTTCTTGAAGCATTCGAATAATCCGTTACATGAACAGCACCTTTTGTCAATTTCCAAATCAACCATGTCTCTACCGTCCCAAACAGCAATTCACCTCGCTCTGCCCGTTCTCTGGCTCCCTCCACATGATCCAGTATCCATTTTACCTTTGTCCCAGAAAAATATGCATCTATCACAAGCCCTGTCTTCTCTCTGAATTTTTCCGTCAACCCTTTCTCCTTCAGACTGTCGCAGTATTTTGCAGTCCTTCTGCACTGCCATACAATCGCATGATATACCAGCTTTCCCGTATTCTTATCCCAGACTATCGTTGTCTCACGCTGATTCGTGATCCCAATCGCTGCAATCTGCTCCGCAGTTGTCCCGATTTTAGTCATTGCCTCACGTGCAACCTGGAGCTGCGTTGCCCATATCTCACTTGCATCATGCTCTACCCATCCCGGTTTTGGGAAATACTGAGTGAACTCCTTTTGCGCCGCACTACACATCTCCCCCTTTTCATTGAACAGAATACACCGGTTGCTCGTCGTTCCGGAATCAAGTGCCATAATGTATTTTGCCATAATTTCCTCCTTTCGGGGACGTAGTACTTTTCAAGTTTACTACGTCCCCAAATGAACTTCAAGGTGTCCCTTTTTGCACTTAGGGGTGTCCCTTTTTGATTAACCTACAGTTGCCATACGTCGGGATTGGTTGCTGATACTGCCGCTGCACCTGCATACAGCGCCCCCATGACGTCTTCTCTATCGGAAATTAATCCTCCTGCAATTACAGGTACATTACTGTTTTTACAAATCCGCTTAATAATTTTGGGCATCACTCCCGGCAGGACTTCAATAAAATCCGGTTTTTGACTGCGCTGTTCCCCAAGATTCTCGATGCTTTTCAATGACATGGAATCAATGACAAAAAATCGGAGGACTGTAAAAAGCCCCAGTACATTTGCCCTCTGAATCAATGTATTTTTCGTTGTGATGATTCCATCTGCATGTGCTGTCATTTTTATAAAATCAACTGAAATCTCTTTTGCGCTTAGCCCTGTTATCAAATCCATATGGACCATGGCGATTTTTCCGTATTGATGTACTTGTTCCACGATTCTGCCAATCGAACAAATATCGCCAAAAAGAATAAATATTACGTTCACTTCTTCCATTTCGCAGCTTCTTCTCAGCCCTTTTTCATCTTTTACCGCTGCAATAATTGGATTTTTCTCCACTGCCTCCTGAAATTGCTTATGCATTTATGCCTCCAATTCTATAGAGGTAAAGTAAATGTTCAGAATTCTCTTCGCCTTTTGTTCATGAACATCCTGTGCTTTACCTGTTTTGTGCCAAAATAACTAATGTTATTATACCTTATTCTGATGCAAATGCAAAGTAACGTTCTAAGCATTCTAAGCCCATTGTTTCTTTCTTGTTCAAAGGCGACTGTCTAATAAACTTAATCACATGTCCATTTTCCTTCTGTCAGAAACTCTGCCACCATATGTTCTGCCCCGTCAATTATTTCCTGTTCATATCCCAGTATTTCCAACAGCCGAATTGCATTTATTTTTTGAATTTGACCTGCCCTTGTAAATTCGGTAATCAAACTGTATTTCACCGTCAACAACTTTCTCCTGAAAATGATAATTTTGATAGACATTTTCCAATAGATAAGTTAATTCAATATCATGTGTTGCTGCAAAGCATATAATTTGTTTCTTACGAAATGTTTTCAATATTTGTGTTGATGCAGCAATCCGCTCTACTGTATTGGTTCCACGAAGAACCTCATCAATAAAGCACAATATATTTTCGCCCGATTTTATTGGCCCCTCTTTTTCATTTGAATCCGCATCTATGACCTGACTTGTATCCAATACTCGTTTTAACGCCTTGATTTCTGCAATATAATAACTTTCACCGCAATACAGGTTATCACGAAGGGCCATTGAAGATAAAATTGTATACCATTTTCCACTGTAACTTTTTGCCGCACATGTATGCAATGCCTGCGCCAGAATCGAATTTAATGCAATCGTTTTCAAAAATGTCGACTTCCCTGACGCATTGGAACCGGTAACCAAGACTCCCCCCTCCGCCTGTATTGAATTAGGCACGGGATTTGGTATCAGTGGATGATATGCATCTTCTATCTCCAAATTCCCCCCTGACTTAAATTCCGGTATACAATAATATGGCAGAGCAATTCTCAGAGAACCAATTACAAGTATACTCTCCAGAAGTCCCATCGTAGTAATCAGATTTTCTACCACATCAATATCCTTGCTCAGCCGTCTCATACAGCGGTAAAACAAAATATCATCAATATGAGTAATCATACGCAGATAGTCCAGCAGCATCTCTGCTGGTGACTGGTCGTCCCAGTTGGGCGGACGCAATAATGTCATATTTCCTAATTTTCTTTTCAGCCTTATATAATTTTCACGAAGACGCTGTTCATAATCTGCATCCGGAATCAGTTTTTTCTTCAGAATTTTCTCTGCCCCAGTCTGCAGCCTCAAAAAGTACTGGAGTGCCTGCATTGCGCCTTCCAAAGATTTTCTCCCGTAAAAATAAAGTCCGATATTGACCATCATACAAATTACCAGAATACTAATTCCTGTTTCAAGGTTAACAAACAAACATCCTATTGAAACAATCAAAGCATAATAGCGCATCCGCCGGCGGACTTTCTCACTTCGGCGCCATTGCACAATTACTGATAAAACGAGACAAATTGTCAACGCACAAATGGCAGTCATAATCATTACTAATTTTTCATCCACATATACTCCCCCTTATTTTCTTTACATCCAAAACCATCCCTTTTAAAAGAAAAATAATAAATTCTTTTCTATCACAAGTATTATATTTTCTAGTAAATAATTTTATTGAAAATAAAGAAGACATAAAATTACGAAGAAACAAATATCTTTCCTTATTTCTTCTGATAAATAGCAAAACAGGACTGACACCTTATGATGCCGTCCTGTTTCCCGTACAAAAATCGTTTACATATGGTTTCCTGTGGAGCCGACCTGACGCATGTTCAAGGCATGGTGCACATCGTTCACCTGCGGTTCACGATTTTACTTTATTCCTCTCCGTAAAGAGTAATCAGTTTCTGTAAATATGCATATCTCTCTGCCGCTTCTGCCTCATTCTTAGCAAACAATTTTGCAGCTTTTTCCGGATTGGCTCTCTTCAGTGCATTGTAGCGAACCTCTCCATCCAGGAATTCCTGATAGCCTTCCATCTTAGGAGCTTTGCTGTCCAGCGTAAACTTGTTGCCTTCAGCAGCCGGATTGTATCTGAAATTGTTCCAGTATCCGCATTCTACTGCAAGCTGCTCCTCTGTCATTGCTTTGCTCATACCCTTCTTGATACCATGGTTGATACATGGAGCATATGCAATGATGAGTGATGGACCCGGATAAGCTTCTGCCTCTGCAATTGCCTTTACAGTCTGATTGAAATCAGCACCCATCGCAATCTGTGCTACATATACATAACCGTAGCTCATCGCAATACTTGCCATATCCTTCTTCTTGGTCTCTTTTCCGCCTGCCGCAAATTGTGCTGTCGCACCAGTCTTAGTAGCCTTGGAAGACTGTCCGCCTGTGTTGGAATAAACTTCTGTATCGAATACCATAATGTTAATGTCTTTTCCACTTGCCAATACGTGGTCAACGCCACCAAATCCGATATCGTAAGCCCATCCATCACCACCGAAAATCCACTGGGATTTCTTAGCGAGGAAGTCTTTCATCTTCAGAACTTCATTTTTCTCAGCAAGGTCACAGCCGCATCCTTCCAGAGCTTCTACAAGCTTGTCTGTAGCTGCGCCGTTCTCTGCTCCATTTGCAAATGTACTGAGATATTCTTCTGCTGCAGCCTTTACATCATCTTTTTCTGCAACCTCTGCAATTTTCTCTACTTTCGCTTTTAATCTGTCTCTGATTGTGTTCTGAGCTAACAGCATACCGTAACCAAACTCAGCGTTATCTTCGAACAGGGAGTTTGACCATGCCGGTCCTTTTCCTTCCGGAGTTACTGTATATGGTGTTGACGGTGAAGAGTTACCCCAGATAGAAGAACATCCTGTAGCATTTGCGATGTACATTCTGTCACCAAATAACTGTGTAATCAATTTTGCGTAAGGTGTCTCACCACATCCTGCACAGGCACCTGAGAACTCAAGCAATGGCTGTTTGAACTGGCTTCCCTTCACCGTTGCCGGTTTAAACTTCGCAACAACTTCCGGCTTTACAGGAATCTCTCTACCAAAGTCAAATCCTGCCTGTGAGCCTGCATTTGCTTCCATGTTGCCCATAACAAGCGCTTTCTCACCCTTCTTACCAGGACATACATTTGCACATGAACCGCATCCTGTACAGTCATAAGCAGATACTGTAATTGCAAATTTCATCCCCGGCATACCTGTCATGTCAAGTGTCTGCTGCCCTTCCGGAACCTTAGCAGCCTCTTCCTCTGTCAGAGCTACCGGACGGATAACTGCGTGAGGACAAACATATGCACAACGGTTACACTGAATACAGTTCTCCGGTTTCCAAACAGGGATATCTACTGCGATGCCTCGTTTCTCGTATGCCGAAGTACCGGATGGTGTAGAACCATCTACATACTCGTTGAATGCAGATACCGGAAGTGTATTCCCTTCCTGTGCATTTACTTTTGCCTGAATATTCTTAACAAAATCAACTGCATCTTTTCTTCCATTCTCATCTACATGAGGTGTAGCAAGTCCTTCGCCAGCAGCATCCTTCCAGCTTTCCGGAACTGCTACTTCTACAACCTGTTTCGCACCTGCATCGATTGCATCGTAGTTCATCTGTACAATCTTGTCACCTTTTCTTCCGTAAGTAGCTTTTGCAGCCTTTTTCATAAGGTCAATTGCTTCTTCCTCAGGAATGATAGACGCAAGTTTAAAGAATGCAGACTGAAGAACTGTATTAATACGTCCGCCAAGTCCGATTTCTTTACCAATCTTAATACCATCAATTGTGTAGAATTTGATTCCGTGGTTAGCGATAAATGCTTTTACCTGTCCCGGTAAATGTTTCTCCAATCCTTCCATATCCCATGGGCAGTTCAAAAGGAACGTACCACCGTCAACCAATTCCTGAACCATGTTGTATTTATTTACATAAGATGGGTTATGACATGCAACAAAGTTAGCTTTGTGAATCAGGTATGTTGACTTAATTGGCTTCTTACCGAAACGCAGGTGAGACATTGTAACACCACCGGACTTCTTAGAGTCATAATCAAAGTAAGCCTGTGCATACATATCTGTGTTATCACCAATAATCTTGATGGAGTTCTTATTTGCTCCGACAGTACCATCTGCACCAAGTCCCCAGAACTTGCAGTTGATTGTTCCCTCTGGTGTAGTAACCAGTGAAGCTCCTGCATCCAGTGACAGATGTGTAACATCGTCTTCAATGCCAATTGTAAATTTCTGTTTCTCTGTGTTGTTGAATACTGCAACAATCTGAGCCGGTGTCGTATCTTTAGAACCTAATCCATAACGTCCTGTCATTACAGGCACTGCATCAAACTTAGATCCTTTCAGGGCAGCTACAACATCCAGATACAGAGGCTCGCCCAATGCTCCCGGTTCTTTTGTTCTGTCAAGGACAGAGATTGTCTTAACTGTATCCGGAATTACATCAATAAGAGCCTGTGCGCAGAACGGTCTGTAAAGACGAACTTTTACAACACCGACTTTCTCGCCTGCTGCCATCATGTAATCGATTGTCTCTTCAATTGTATCACATACAGAACCCATTGCTACAATTACACGCTCTGCATCAGCAGCTCCATAATAATTGAACAGCTTATAATCTGTACCAATCTTAGCATTTACTTTGTCCATATAATTCTGAACAATTCCCGGAAGAGCATCATAATATGGGTTACATGCTTCTCTTGCCTGGAAGAAGATATCCGGATTCTGAGCGGAACCTCTCTGGCATGGGTGATTCGGGTTCAATGCGTGCGCGCGAAACTCATCAATTGCATCCATATTTACCAAATCTTTCAAATCTTCATAATCCCATGTCTCAATCTTCTGAATCTCATGAGATGTTCTAAATCCATCAAAGAAGTTGATGAATGGAATCTTACCTTCCAATGCTGCACAGTGTGCAACTGCTGTCAAATCCATAACTTCCTGTACGCTGGACTCACAAAGCATAGCTGCTCCTGTCTGGCGGCATGCATATACATCAGAGTGATCTCCAAAGATTGACAGTGCGTGGCTTGCCAATGCACGAGCAGATACATTGAATACACCTGGTAATTGCTCACCTGCTACTTTATATAAGTTAGGAATCATAAGCAGTAATCCCTGTGATGCTGTAAATGTTGTTGTTAAAGCTCCGGCTGATAAGGAACCATGCACAGCTCCGGCTGCACCTGCCTCTGACTGCATCTCTGTTACCTGAACAGTCTGCCCAAAAATGTTTTCTCTTCCCTCTGTAGCCCATTCGTCAATATGCTCCGGCATAACAGATGATGGTGTAATTGGGTAAATAGCTGCAACTTCTGTGTACGCATAAGATACGTGCGCCGCTGCCTGGTTTCCATCCATGGTCTTCATTTTTCTTGCCATTTCTTATTCCTCCTTAAATAGTACATTGCAAAAAATTCTATTTCACATGTATCATAATTATATCCCCAAAATATATAAAAGTCCATAGAACCTCCGGGATTTTTTGTTTCTTTTTCTAAACATGCTATTAAAATACCTGCATGGAAAATCCAGTAAAGAGGAGTGTAATGGAGGTGGAAACTGCAATGGTACTGTAAAGGGGACGGTACTGCAAGGGGGGCTGTCCCCTTTGCCCGGACTTTTCTGAATATTCTGAAAAAGGGTTCCAAAAGGAGCTCTCCTTCTGAAACCCTTCATATTCTATTTATGACGCTTTCGCATATAAATCATCATCACACCAGTTATCACAACAATTGTACACGCCAATAACTGTGATACGGGAAGTCCCACCCCCGGCAAAATCAATTGATCCGTTCTCAAGCCTTCAATCCATGCTCTTCCGAGTCCATACCCGAACAAATACATCAGGAATAATTCTCCATTATACTTTTTATGTTTTCGATAAAGAAACAGCACAAGAAGTACCACTGCACACCAGAGCGACTCATACAGAAAAGTCGGGTGAACCTGTATATACTGTACTCCATCAACAGACTGCACATTTTTCCACATTAAATCGGTAATATCGCCACTTCTGACCGCATCTACCGGCAGTTTCATCGCAAACAATGAATCGGTGTACTCTCCGAACGCCTCCCTGTTGAAAAAATTTCCCCATCTTCCAAGCATTTGCCCATTTACCAGTGCCATCGCAATGGTATCAAAAATCAGTGGTGCGCTGATATGTTTTACTTTTGCACATATCAATACCGCCATTACCGCTCCGATTACACCGCCGTAAATCGCCAATCCGCCCTCCCGCAGATTAAATATATCCAACAGATTATCCTTGTACATATCCCACGAGAAAATCACATAATAAATTCTTGCTCCTGCAATCCCGACAATTACCCCAAAGATTCCCATATCTAGATAATCTTCCGGGTTCTGTCCGGTACGTTTTGCCTCAGATGTTGCAATCCAAAAGCCAAGCAGGATTGCCGTCCCGATAATAATGCCGTAATATGCCACATCGAATCCAAATACAGAAATTGTTTTTCCCACATGATTTAGTGTAATTCCAAGATGAGGAAACAAAATATCATAATGCATAACATACTCCTTTCATGATTTTTTCAGAATATTCTGAAAAACAACTGCAAAGGGGACTGTCCCCTGTCGGAAGGGACTGTCCCCTTTGCAGTGTTCCCTTTGCATTACACATTAAACCGGAACAAGATGATATCCCCATCCTGTACCACATAATCTTTTCCTTCCAGTCTAACCAGCCCTTTTTCTCTCGCTGCCGCATATGTTCCACATGCCATCAAATCATCATAACTTACCACCTCGGCACGGATAAATCCACGTTCAAAGTCGGAATGAATCTTTCCGGCCGCCTGAGGAGCTTTCGTACCCTTTTTTATTGTCCATGCGCGTACTTCCGGTTCACCCGCAGTCAGGTAACTAATCAGTCCCAGCAGGCTGTAGCTCGCTTTGATTAGTTTTTCCAGTCCGGACTCGGATAATCCCAAATCTTCCAGAAACATTTTTTTCTCATCGTCATCAAGCTCTGCAATTTCCTGTTCAATCTGTGCACATACAACAAATACTTCGAACCCTTCTTTTGCCGCATATTCACGGACCTCCTGAACACCTGAATTGGCTGCACCGTCATCAGCCAAATCGTCCTCGCATACATTGGCTGCGAAGATAACCGGTTTTGCCGTCAGCAGGTTATAACTATTCATCCATTCCTGCTCTTCCTCGTCATCTGCCTCAAAGCTTTTTGCCAAACGGTTCTCTTCCAGATGTGCTTTCAGCCGTTTCAACAGTTCCAGTTCTTTTGCAGCTTCTTTATCGTTTCTAGCAACTTTTGCTGTTTTTGCAATCCTGCGCTCCAGAATCTCCAAATCGGAGAAAATCAATTCCAGGTTGATTGTCTCTATATCCCTGATTGGATTAATGCTGCCGTCAACATGTACGATATTGGAATCTTCGAAACATCTGACTACATGTACAATTGCATCTACTTCACGGATATTGGCAAGGAACTGATTTCCCAGGCCTTCTCCTTTGGATGCCCCCTTCACAAGTCCTGCGATATCAACAAATTCAATCACTGCAGGCACGATTTTCTTTGTATGGTACATCTCACCTAACACATTCAGACGCTCGTCCGGTACTGTTACAACTCCTACATTGGGGTCAATCGTACAGAACGGGTAGTTTGCTGACTCTGCCCCCGCCTTTGTCAATGAATTGAATAATGTACTTTTTCCAACGTTCGGTAAACCGACAATTCCTAATTTCATCTTTCTTTATTCTCCTTGTATCATAAAATACTAAACCTGTAAAACCAATATTAGCATAAAACAGCTTTAACCTCAACCGTTACGCACTTTTCTGCTCAGTCCCTAGTTTCCATCAAAATGATTTCCCCCATCGGGAATGAAATCTCCACCTCTTTGTCTTTCCACTCGTTGCTCACACACAGGCTGTCATATGGCAGAAGCGTGTGATGTGACAGGGGATACTTTGCCCCCCTGATATTAAAATCCACAATTTCTCCACCAAGCGGGAATATAGAAAAATATGGTCCGTAGGCCTCGTTTTGTTTCAAAACAATACTGTGATTACACACCCGTATCCGGTTATGGCTGTCTGCAATTTCTGCGTCAGCCCCTGCATCCGCCGCAATTTTAAGTGTCTGGACGTTTGCCCAGATATGGTCAATCCTGTTTCCGGTGCCGCCCAGAATTAAGATATTCTTTCTTCCCAGTTCCAACGCAAGCCGCAGCGCAATTTCAGTATCAGACGCGTCTTTCACCGGATTGAACTGCCGGATTGGAACCTTCGTCTCATTTCTGTAATAAGACACGATTTTCTCCGGTGTACTGTCAAAATCCCCCACAATATAATCCGGCAGAATCTGATGTTCATATAAGAAAACCAGCCCACTGTCCGCCGCAATGATAAACTCGGTATCCCCGTCTTTCAATATGCCCTGCGTAAATGTTTCTTCCAACATCCCACCGCTGACAATTACCGTGCGCTTACTCATATTCTTCAAAAATCTCCATGAATTTCTTTACATTTTCTGCTGCATCACCTCTGAATACTGCGGAACCTGCCACGATTACATTGGCTCCTGCTGCCAGTACTTCCCCTACATTCTCATGGTAAATACCGCCATCCACCTCAATATCTGCCTGCAGTTCTTTTTCATCCAGCAATGCGCGCAGTGTACGAATCTTATCCAACGTCTGCGGGATGAATGCCTGTCCGCCAAGCCCCGGCTCGACCGACATAATCAAAAACATCTCTGCCCGGCTCAGGTATGGTATCAGGACCTCTGTAGGAGTTGCCGGTTTGATTGTGATGCCTGCTTTCATTCCACACTGATGAATCGCATCCAACGTTGCCCCCAAATCTTTGCATGCCTCGTAATGGACGGTCACAATGTCTGCACCCGCCTTATGGAATGCCCCGACATAACGAATCGGCTCTTCAATCATCAAATGCACATCCATCGTAATATCCGCCGCATCCCGGATGGACTGCAGCACAGGAATCCCGAATGAGATGTTTGGCACAAACATCCCGTCCATCACATCAAAATGCAAGTACTCCGCTCCATTTTCAGCACACACCCGTACCTGTTCTCCCAATTGTTTAAAATCCGCCGACAGAATAGACGGTGCAATAATCTTCTTCATCTCAAGCTCCTTCTCCTGGCGTACTGTATCGCTCATATTTCACCAACTGTCTTGTCTGAATTTCAATCTGCTGTGTTGTCGTCAATTGGTGCAGCCACTGCTACGCCTCATTCCCCGCCTTGCAGATTGAAAATCCATTCTGCACCATTTAACTGAAAATGAATGATACAGTACACTAATTTAATATCGTTTCTTATCCTTTAATTCCCGATACATCTCCAGATAATCTTCATACCGGATGCGATGTATCTTTCCTCCCTCAACTGCCTCCTTGACCGCGCAGCCCGGCTCATGCACATGGCCGCAGCCATTGAATCTGCATTGTCCTTCATATGGTGCGAATTCCCGGAAATAGTATTTCAGCTCCTCTTTTTCAAATTCATTGACATACAACGAGCTGAATCCCGGTGTGTCCATAATGTAAGATTCTTCATCAACCGCAATCAGCTCCGAATGCCGCGTAGTATGCTTTCCTCGGGCAATCTTTTTACTGATACTGCCGGTTTCCATCTGTATCTCTGACTGGAGCAGATTAATCAGCGAAGACTTTCCGACGCCGGAAGGTCCTGCAACTGCCGTTGTTTTTCCTTTCAATACTGCCCGCACCTGTTCAATATTTTCCTGCTCTTTCGCGCTGATTAGTAAAAGAGGATAGCCACATACACGGTACACTTCCTCCAGCTCCGCAAGTTCCTGCTGCCCGGCAATATCTTTCTTATTAAAACACAAAACAACCGGAATATCTTTGCTCTCCATCATGATAAGAAAACGGTCCAACAGATTGAAATGAGGTTTCGGTTCTGTCACCGCAAATACAACCAGCGCCTGGTCAATATTAGCAACCGCCGGACGAATCAGCTCGTTCTTACGGGGAAGGATATCAATGATATTTCCCGTTTTTTCCGCCTCATCGAGCGCTTCTATTTTTACATTGTCTCCGACAAGCGGTTTTTTCTTATCCTTACGGAATACACCCCTTGCCTTACACTCATAAATGCCGGATTCTACTACACGCACGTAGTAGAATCCGGCGATTCCTTTTATAATCTTTCCCTGCATAATCACGTTCCATTTCCAGTATAATCAGAGCGGGCCTGCGCTATTCTGTCTCATCTGTTGAAGAATCATCCGGCACTGCCGGCTCTGCTCCCTTGCTCACAACAAATCCGATACTGGTGCCTTCCTCTACCTGACTTCCTGCTGCCGCAGTCTGAGATATTACATAACCTGCCGAAACACTGCTGTTATACGCTTCCGTCACTGTTCCAACCGTCAGTCCTGCACTTGTCAGAGCCTGTTCTGCAACGCTCTGTGTCTTTCCGCTAAGAGACGGGACACTGATCATCTTTGTTTCCTTGCCCTTGCTGACCGTCAGGTTTACAGCCGAACCCTTATTGACCTTAGTACCGCTTGCCGGATCGGTAGAAATCACTGTTCCTGCCTCATAGTCATCACTATACTTTTCCGAAACATTTCCAACCGTCAGCCCTGCATTCTGAATCGCCGCCTGTGCGTCGGAAGAACTCCATCCCACAACACCCGGTACCTCCACCTTTGCTGCACCGAGGCTGACATACATTGTCACCTTAGAGCCTTCTTTCAACTCCGTTCCTGCCACCGGGTCGGTAGAAATCACCTTTCCTGCCTCTACGCTGTCATCATTCTTTGCCTGTGATTCTACGACAAGACCTGAATCCTCTAATATTTTCTGTGCATCTGATTCTGACTGCCCGACTACATCCTGAACCGTAACTGTCTTTGTTTCAGCACCCGTACTGACAACCACTTTAATTTCTGTATTTTTGGCAACCTTGGTGTTGGCTTTTGTCTCCTGCTCCATAATCTCGCCTGCATCATACTTATCAGACGCCTTTCGTGCAGACACGGAATATCCGAGACTCTTCTTACGCAGGGCTGCTTTTGCCTGCTCTTCTGTCATACCAAGCAAATCCGGCACTACTACTTTTGTCTCCGTGCTGCTTGTATTGACTCCGGCACCGTTTCTGAACACACCTGCTGTCTTTCCTACAAGGAAAATCACAACCAACGCGATAATCACCGCTGCCACAACCATCAGAATCTTCATAATTTTCTTCGTATTCGGGTCTACATTGTTCTTCCTTCGGCTGTCCGGACCACGGCGCCCGTTCTTTCGACCGTCATACTCATCTTCACCATCGTCATCATATTCTTCATCATCGTAATCCTCGTCATCGTATTCATCTTCCTGAGGATATTCACGATTCTTAATCTGCTGAAGCTCGTCATCGGACATCAGAATCGTCTCATCGGCGGTATCCCCCATCGGAACAGTTGCATTCACAAAATCGCCATCCGGATCTACCAGAGAATGTTTCAAATCCGCAATCAGCTCCTGACAGTCCTGATATCTGCATTCCGTGTTTTTCTCGGTACATTTCATAATAATCCGGTCCAGACTATACGGAATATCCGGCACCTCCTCAGACGGTGACACAATCTGCTCCTTTAAGTGCTTAATCGCAACTGTTACGGTAGAGTCCCCGTCAAACGGTACATGACCGGTAACCATCTCATACATCGTAATTCCGGCTGAATAAATATCACTTCTCTCATCTACAACCCCGCCGCGTGCCTGCTCCGGCGATGTGTAATGCACAGAGCCCATGACATTCGTGCTGATTGTTTTCGTGGAAGTAGTTGCTCTCGCTATCCCGAAATCGGTCACCTTTACCTTTCCATCTTTGGAAATAATAATGTTCTGTGGTTTGATATCTCTGTGGATAATATGATGATTATGGGCAGCCTGAATTCCGCTTACCATCTGAATGGAAATACTGATTGTCTCCTTTGCGGAAAGCTGTCCCTTTTTTTCGATATAATCTTTCAGTGTGATGCCTTCCACCAGTTCCATGACCATATAATACAGTCCCCGGTCCTGACCCACATCATATACATTTACAACATTTGGATGCATCAGACCTGCTGCGGCCTGTGCCTCACTCACAAACTTCTGGATAAATGTCTCATCATTGCGGTAATCGCTTTTGAGCACTTTCACCGCAACATACCGGTTCAGCTTGTGATCCTTGCCTTTATAGACATCTGCCATGCCGCCTGAACCAATGCGCCCGAGAATCTCATAGCGCTTCCCTAAAAAAATCCCTTCTTTTAACATATACTCACCTCATCAGTAAACGGCTCCACCAGTACAACTCCAATATTATCTGTACCGCCGTTCTCTTTCGCCGTTCCCACCAGTGCGGTCCCGGCTTCTACAATATCTCTTCCTCCCTGTACAATATGGAAAAGCTCCTCATCTTCCACCATATTGCTGAGACCGTCTGTACACATCAAAATGATGTCTCCCTGTTTCAGACGATGCTCGTAAAAATCTACTTCTACACTGTCCTTTGCCCCAATGGCCCTTGTGATGATATTCTTATCAGGATGATGCTTTGCCTCCTCCGGCTTGATGCCGCCAAGACGCACCATTTCTTCTACGAGGGAATGGTCCTTCGTCAGCTGTGTAATTCCCTGATTAATCAGATACAGACGGCTGTCTCCGACATTGGCAAAATACATCATATGGTCAGCGATCGTTGCCGCAACAACCGTCGTTCCCATCCCCTTCAGATGTTCGTCCTCGGAAGCCCGTCTGATAATCGCCTTATTCGCCGTCTTAATTGCAGAAACAAGCGCTCTCTCAATATCATTCTCATTGCTCTTTTCAAGCTCTGAACGCATCACCTCTACCGTGTACTTAGATGCATAATCTCCTGCCTGATGTCCGCCCATTCCGTCTGCAACAACAAAAAGATTCCGGAGGGGTCCCAACGGATTGTCTGTCGTATAGACATAGTCCTGATTCACTTGTCTTACCATTCCTACATCGGTAATAGAAAATGTCTTCATAATATTCTCCTTTATTTCTGCGGGCAACGAGCCGGGCGGATATGCAGGCATATCCATTTGGCGACTGCTGCAGGAGTTGAATGCCCCACAACTTGCTGCACAATAACAAATGTCATGCCCCGTCAGCCTTGCTGCGGGAGATTTGACTCCCTGCCTGTACCAACATAACGGCGTCTGAGCTGACCACACGCCCCATCAATATCTGAGCCCATTTCTCTTCTTATAGTAACATTTATTCCGCTTTTTTCAAGTTTATTTTTGAAATTCAACGCATTTTTCCTGTCCGGACGCACAAAATCACGTTCCTTAATCGGATTTACCGGTATCAGGTTCAGATGGCAGTTCCGCGGTTTCAGAATATCAATCAGTTCCCTTGCATCTTCCGCGGTATCATTGACGCCATGTACCAGGCTGTATTCGAAAGTAATCCTCCGTCCCGTCTCTTCAAAATACGCATCACACGCCCGCAGCACCTCTGACAATTCATATTTGTTCGCAACCGGCATCAGCTCCCTGCGTTTCTCCTGATTGGAACCGTGAAGAGACAATGCCAGTGTAATCTGTAAATGCTCCTTTGCCAAATCATAAATCCGCGGTACGATTCCACAGGTCGATACCGTCACATTCCGCTGGCTGATATTCAATCCATGCCCATCGGTCAGAATGTGAATGAATTTCAAAAAATTTTCATAATTGTCCATCGGCTCACCGGTTCCCATAATTACGACATTGGACACCCGTTCCCCGATAATTTTCTGAATCTGATAAATCTGCCCCAACATTTCAGATGCAGAAAGATTACGCTCCAACCCGCCAATCGTGGAAGCACAGAACCGACAGCCCATCCGGCAGCCAACCTGCGAGGAAATACAGACAGAATTTCCATGTTTGTAACGCATCAGCACACTCTCCACCACGTTGCCGTCATACATCCGGAAGAGAAATTTATTCGTTCCGTCCAGTTTGGATTCCTGCCGCTCGAGCATAGACACCGGAAGGATTTCATATTGCTCTTCCAGCCTTTCCCGAAGTGCTTTGGAGAGATTCGACATCTCGTCAAATGTATCTGCTATCTTCACATGCAGCCATTCATAAATCTGTTTTGCACGGAATGCTTTTTCCCCCATACACTTTATTTCTTCCTGTAATTCTTCATATGTATATGCCCGAATATCTTTTTTCATATTCCTGCTGACTTCCTTTTCTAATTCATGATTCTCATTCTTCGCCTTTTCATGACTGTCTTTTCATACAGGCAAGGAAAAAACCATCACTTTGATGAACCCCCGGCAGCAACTGTATACAGCCGTTCTCTTCCACATCATTTCTAAGCTCTTCACAGAGCAGTCCCCGAATATCACAAAGAGAAAATTCCGGATATTCATTCAAAAACCAATGCACGTTTTCCATGTTTTCTTGCGGATTCACCGTACAGGTACTGTACACCAGCTTTCCGCCGTCCTTCACATATGCCTGTACATTCCCCAGCATCTCTCTCTGCCTCCTTGCCAATGCAGCCGTTCCTTCTTCTGTCGCCTTGTATTTCAAATCCGTCTTCTTTCCCAAAACCCCCAGTCCGGAACATGGCAAATCTGCCAGCACGACATCTGCTTTTTTCACCGCAGCTTCATCAAACTGCAGCGCATCCTTTTGTACTGCCCTGATATTCCCCAATCCGGTCCGCCGGATATTCTCCTCTATCAGACTGACTTTGTACGCTGTCAAATCACGTGCCTCTACATGCCCGGTTCCCTTCAGTTTCTCAGCCATGTGCAGGCTTTTTCCTCCCGGCGCAGCACAGACATCCATCACATAATCCCCTGATTCCGGATTGGCAAGCTCACTGACCAACATGGAGCTGATATCCTGCACGGAAAATTCTCCATTCTGAAAGCTTTGCAGTTCTCCCAAATAATCATATCCGGATATCTCAAATGCATACGGCAGATAGGGGTGCTGCGCAACAGCCACCCCCTCCGCCTCCAGATGAATTTTCAGTTCTTCCGGTGTCACACAGCGCAGATTGCACCGGATTGTCAGAGGCGTCTCCTCCTGAAATGCCTGCAGCATCCGCTCAACCGTTTCTTCCGGATAGGAACTCAGCCAGAGTTCCAGAATCCACTCCGGCATCGAATATTGAATGGACAGACGCTGCAATCCTTCTGCCGGATAGGTAATCTGATTCAGGTTTCTCGCTACATTGCGCAATACACCATTGACGAATCCACGAAGACTCCCGAATCCCTTTTTCACTGCCAGCTTCACCGCCTCATTACAGGCGGCAGAATCGGGTACGCTGTCCATATATTTGATTTGGTAAACCGCACTGCGGAGAATGTTGCGAATCACCGGTTTCATTTTCTTTACCTTGACTTTAGAAAACTGATTCAGAATATAATCAATCTCCAGCATATGCTCCAGCGTTCCCTCGCTCACTCTTGTGATGAACGCACGCTCTTTCTTATCCAGATACTGATATTTGTTCAGTACATCCCTCAGTATGATATGGCTGTACATCCCGTTTTCTGTAATTTCCATTAGAATCCCAAGCACCAGTTCCCGCTCATTTACCGATTTAGTCATGCTGTCTCCTTCCTCCTGATATGGGATTTCGTTATCCCGCCCTGTTTCCCCTAATATGGGATTTCGTCATCCCGCCCTGTTTCCCTTAATATGGGATTTCGTCATCCTGTCTTCTTTTCCCGGATATGAGATTTAATCGTCCCGTCTTCTTCCTCCTGATATAATAAGAATACGCAGGAGCTGTAAAATTGCAGACGCTGCACTTGCCACATAAGTCAACGCCGCCGCACGCAGCACTTTTCTCGTATCATGAATTTCTTCCTCGTATAACATCCCGCTTGTCTCAAGGGCACGGAGTGCACGGGAAGAGGCATTCCACTCTACCGGCAGTGTCACAAGCTGAAACAATACCGCTGCAGAGAATAAAAGAATTCCAAAATTTATCAGCACAACGGAAGAATTTCCTCCTATCAGCAGACCAATCAAAATCAGAGGCCACGCAAGCGCAGAGCCGAAATTAGCTACCGGGACCAATGCACCACGGATTTTTAGCGGCATATATCCGGTCGCATGCTGCACTGCATGACCGCATTCATGGGCAGCCACGCCGATTGCCGCAACGGATGCGGACTGATAGGTTGCATCTGACAGTCTTAACACTTTATTTCCCGGGTCATAATGGTCTGTCAGGTTGCCCGACACGTGCTGCACCTGCACGTCATAGATTCCATTTGCCCGCAGAATCTTCTCTGCCGCCTCTCTTCCGGTCAGCCCGGTATGGCTCCAGACTCTGGAATAGCGGTTAAATGTCCGGTTTACATTGGAAGATGCCATCATACAGATGACAACTCCGATTAGAACAAGGATATACGTTGGATCATAATAAAAACCATACATAATTAATACCTCCTGAAAATGAGTACCCTGATTTTACCGGCGAGCCCAATATACCGAATTAGTCACAGGTAAAATGAGTACCTTCGTTTAATGTATATCCCCTCAAAAATGCACTTGTCTCCATTCTCTTTTTCCCCGGAATCTGTAATTCCTTCACAGCCAGACAGCCCCCGCCTGTCTGAACCCAAAAACATTCCTTATCCACGCGTACAACCGTCCCCGGCTTTGCATCTGCCATTTCAGATTCTTCTCGGCTCTGCTCCGATTCCACATCCGCTTTCCAGATTTTCACCACTTTATTCCCCCAGTGCGTATACGCACTCGGCCAGGAATTTAATCCGCGCACAAGCCGCTCAATCTCCACTGCTGATTTTGACCAGTCAATATTTCCCAGTTTCTTGTCCAGCATCCTTGCATACGCGGTCGGGCTCTCTCCCTGTTTTTCCGGCCGGATATTTCCTGCTTCCAACCCCTTCAGCGTCTCCACACAGAGTACTGCCCCCGCTGCTGCAAGTTTATCGTGCAGGCTCTCCCCTGTCTCTTCCGCAGTAATCGGAACCTCGGTCTTCAGCAGCATATCTCCGGTATCCAGCCCTTCGTTCATCTGCATCGTTGTTACTCCGGTCACCTCTTCGCCCTCGATAATCGCCCACTGAATCGGTGCTGCTCCACGATACTTCGGAAGCAGTGAAGCATGGACATTCACGCAGCCGTAAGGTGTCATACTAAGAATTTCTTTTGGCAGAATCTGTCCAAACGCAACAACAACCATAATATCTGCATTGTATTTTTTCAGAACATCCACGCATTCCGGCTCACGGATTCTACGCGGCTGGTATACTTCGATTCCATGCTTTACCGCCGCCTCTTTCACCGGCGTATACTGCATCTCTTTCCCGCGCCCTTTTGGTTTGTCCGGCTGCGTCACCACCAGACAGACTTCATGGCCTGCCTCCACAAGAGCTTCCAGTGTTCCGACTGAAAAATCCGGCGTTCCCATAAAAATGACTTTCATTCTCTGCTATTCCTCCCCGTCATCTCCGGCATACTCTTCCCCGGCGTCCTCATATTCCACGTCGTGGATTCCGTCTTCTGCCAATTCAACATACAGTTTTCCTGACAAATGGTCAATCTCATGGCAGAACGCACGTGCAAGGAGTCCCTCTCCTTCCAGTTCCGTCTCCTCCATCTCTTCATTAAGAAAGCGCACCTTCACATGGTTTGGTCTGGTCACGATTCCATATTTACCCGGTACGCTCAGGCATCCTTCCTCTCCGGTCTGCTCACCGGAAGTCTCGACAACCTCAGGGTTAATCAACACAACCGGTCCGTCCCCAACATCAATAACTACGATTTTCTTAAGGACTCCGACCTGCGGCGCTGCCAGCCCTACACCGAATTTTTCGTACATCGTATCCAGCATATCCTCAATCAGAATCTGTGTACGCATTGTCATCTTTGTTACTTCCTTACACTGTTTTGTTAAAATATCGTCCCCAATTTCACGAACTTCTCGAATTGCCATAATAACCTCCAAACTTTTTTCATTTTATGTAACTGTTCAGAGCCATCTCAAAATTCTGCGGATTTTGAGATGAGACGTATCCGCCATATGCATCTGCACCGATTTATGCTTATGTATGCAAGCATCCAACGCATAAAACCGTTGCAGATGCGCATGGCTCTGAACAGTTACCATTTTATTATCATCCAGTCATGTGGCCCAACCGGACTGTTTCACGGCCTTTGCCTGGACTGGATAAGTTTTAAAACACCTTCATCGGATTAAAATCAAACTGAATCCGCATCCGGCTGAATCCGGAATTCACCTCAATATATTGCTCCAGTCTGTTTTTCATCTTTATCAGTGTAACATATCTTTCCGTTTTCAGATAGAGCACTTTTCGATATACATCATTTATTTTCCCAATCCCCGGACTTGCCGGTCCGATAATATCAATCTGCTCCTCTCCACGTACACGCAGTGCATATTTCTTCAGATATTTACATCCGGTTTCTAGTAACCGTTCTTCCTCACAGCTTACAAGCACTGCCAGCAGATTCTCGCAAGGCGGGTATCCCATTAGCTCCCGGTAGTGGATTTCTTCTCTATAAAATGCCTCATAATCCTGCGCTGCAGCATTTACAATTGCATAATGCTCCGGACTGTAAGTCTGGATTACAGCTTCACCCTTTTTTTCCCCACGCCCGGCTCTTCCCTCTGCCTGAGTCAGAAGCTGGAATGTCCGCTCACCTGACCGGTAATCATCCGAATACAGGGACATGTCTGCCGCCAGTACACCGACAAGCGTCACATTTGGGAAATCGTGTCCTTTGACAATCATCTGTGTTCCCACAAGAATATCTGCCTCTTCATTCGCAAATGCCGACAGAATTTTCTCATGTCCATCTTTCTCTCTTGTCGTATCCATATCCATCCGCAGCACTCTTGCCTCCGGAAACTGCCGTTTCACGATATCCTCAATCTGCTGAGTTCCCGCACGGAATTCTCCCACATGCCTTGAACCGCACTCCGGGCAGACTGTAATCTTCGGTTCTTCATATCCGCAATAATGGCAGACCATTCTTCCGTTCCGGTGACAGGACAGTGAGACATCACAATGCGGGCATTTCACAACGTGCCCGCATTCCCGGCAGGAAATAAATCCTGCATATCCACGCCGGTTCAGAAACAGCATCATCTGCTCCTTTTTCTCCAGCCGGTCCGCCATCAGCGCCTGTAGTTTTTCACTTAAAATCAAACGGTTGCCGTTTTTTAATTCCTGCCGCAAGTCCACCACATGGACTTCTGCCATCTCCTGCTGCTGCGAACGGCTTTTCAACTCAAGCAGATGGTATTCTCCATGCTTTGCCCGGTACATTGCTTCCAGAGACGGAGTCGCAGATCCAAGCACAACGCTCGCATCCTCCATTTTCGCCCGTGCAATCGCCGTCTCCCGCGCATGATACCGTGGAATCTGTTCACTTTTGTATGTGTTTTCATGCTCCTCGTCAATGACAATCAGCCCCAGATTCGGAAATGGTGTAAACAGTGCGGAACGCGGACCAATCATCACGTCCACCTTGCCTTCTTTTGCCCGCATCATCTGGTCATACCGTTCCCCGGCAGATAATCGGGAATTCATAATCGACACCCGGTCACCAAAACAGCGGTAAAACCGCAGTACCGTCTGAAAGGTCAGCGCAATCTCCGGAATCAGCACAATTGCCTGCCTCCCCTGCTCTGCCACACGGCGAATCATTTCCATATATACTTCCGTCTTTCCACTGCCGGTTACTCCATGAATCAGATAAGTGCCATAATCCTCCTTCCGATAGTCTTCCCAGAACTGCTCAATCGCATTCTGCTGTTCTGCGGTAAAAGTAATCTGTCGGCTCTCCTGCTTTCGTTTCCGTATCGGATTGCGATACACCTGCTCTGATTCCAATGTAAGAATGCCCTGCTCTTCTAAAGCACGGATAACAGGCATCGTGATGTTCAGCTTTTTACTGACCAATTCATATTCAAGCACCGGTTCATCTAAAAGCGCAGCCAGCAGCCGCGCCCGCGCCCGCTGGTTCTTTTCCAGATAAAAGTCCAGTTTCTTCCTGCCTTCCTCCCCATGCAGCAGCAAACGCACCCTTTTCTTCACCTTTGCCTGTTCCTTCTGCTTAATAGGGAGCACCGTTTTCAACGCCTGTATCATCGTACCGCCATAGTGCTCTTTCATCCATGCCGCCAACGCCACCAGTTTTCCCTCAATTGCAACTCCTTTTGAAGAAATCTCCTGAATTTCTTTCACTTTAGACAGGTCATAATCACAGGTTTCCGAAAAATCTATGACGTACCCCTTCGTCCTGCGGTTTCCTTTTCCAAACGGCACAAAAACTTCCATCCCAACAGAAAGTGCCCCTTCCATATGGGAGGGGACCCTGTATTGAAAAATCTTATCCAGTTTTTCATGTGTGATATCTACGATTATGCTCGCAAACATGAAACTCTATCTCCTTATTCTGCACCCATTTTCCGTTGTATACTATCTGTCTCATCCACAATCCCTACTAATTTTCAGCCAGTTCATCCAGCACTTCCTGAATCAGCACACGTTCGTCCATTGGATGTTTTACACCCTTGATTTCCTGGTAATCCTCATGTCCTTTTCCTGCAAGGACAATGACATCCCCTGACTGGCCATGCTCAATGGCATACTTGATTGCGTCTTTCCGGTCGCAGATTTCCACGTATTTTCCGTCTGTTTTTCCAATTCCGATTTTGATATCGTCTATGATATCCTGTGGTTCCTCGAATCTTGGGTTATCGGATGTGATGATTGTCAGATCTGCGAGGCGTCCGGACACCTCTCCCATCTCGTAACGTCTGTCTTTGGAGCGGTTACCGCCACATCCAAACAGACATACCAGTCTTGTTGGGTTATATTCCTTTAAGGTTGTCAGCAGACTCTCCAAACTCATTGCATTATGTGCATAATCTATCATCAATGTAAAATCATCAGACACCTTCACCATCTCAATACGCCCTTTGACTTTCGCAGCTTTCAGCGCCTTCTTAATATTTTCCACCGGGACATTAAAGTGTCTGCACACGGAAATCGCGGTCAGGGAATTATATACGCTGAATGTCCCCGGAACATCAATCTCCACATCAAAATCCATCAATCCGGCTACATGGTAAGCTACTCCAAGATAACCCGGTCTGGAAACAAGATGGGTATCTACTGCGCGCAAATCCGCTTTTTCCGAGAATCCAAAGGTCTCCACCTTACAGGTTGCGCCCCGAAATACATCTTCAAAATATTTATCATCTATATTCGCAATACCAAGCCTGCACTGTTTAAAAAGCATTCCCTTGCATCTCTTGTAATCCTCAAAATCTTTATGTTCATTCGGACCGATATGGTCTTTTCCAAGATTCGTAAAAATACCAATCTCAAACGGGATGCCCGCAGTACGGTGCAGCATCAGCCCCTGAGAGGAAACTTCCATTACAACGCAGTCACAGCCTGCTTCTACCATCTCTGCGAAATACTTATGAATCGTATAAGACTCCGGCGTCGTATTTGCCGCCGGAATATGTTTTTCCCCAATAATCGCCTCGATTGTCCCAATCAGCCCAACATGGTGTCCGACATCATCCAGAATTGACTTAATCATATATGTGGTCGTCGTCTTGCCTTTTGTTCCGGTAATTCCGATGATTTTCAATTTATCTGCCGGGTATCCGAAATATGCCGCTGACATCAATGCAAGCGCATATCTGGTATCTGCAACCCGAATCACCGTCATATCCTCAGGTGCATCCACCTCTCTCCCGACAATGACTGCCGCCGCTCCCTTCTTCGCAACATCCTCAATAAAATCATGCCCGTCCACAACGGCGCCGCTGATGCAGACAAATACACTGCCGGTTTCAACTTTTCTGGAATCATTGATCAGCGTTGTAATCTCAATTGAATCACTGCCCTGCACTACTTCATATTTTAAACGTTCTAATAACTTACTTAACCGCACCGGTCTTCCTCCTTTTCGGAAACTATTATTCTATAGGATACCATAAACTTCTCATTGTTGCAAATTCAATACGCTTCCGTTTAAAGCTGCCGATATCAGATGATCCTGCCCATCATAGACAAGTTTTAATGAGAAAAACGGCGCATCTTCCGCAAGCAAGCGGAGGAAAATCCTGTCCCCTTCCCAAAGGTTCAGTTTCCCAATATCCTGAATATCCACCCATTCCAGCTCACCTTCATCACACGGAACCGGCTCGCCTTCAAAGGCATCCGCCGTAAACAATGACATATATTCCGTTACTCCATTACCTGAAACAAACGTCACAATTCCCCGGAACCGATATGATGTCAAGGTATATCCGGTTTCTTCCCATACCTCACGCAGCAGACACTCTTCCGGGCTTTCATCCTTCTCAAAATGTCCTCCCACACCAATCCATTTATCCTTATTTACGTCATGTTCCTTTACCGTGCGGTGCAGCATGAGATACTGGTCATCGCGCTCAATGTAACATAATGTACTTAATTTTGCCATATGTATTATGCCTCCTACTAACTAACCTGATGATGAAAGTAAAATATTTCATCCATTGATTATACATGATTTGGGGAATATAGTCGATGGCAAATCCATCTTTCACAAAGAAAACATAAATAGCAAAGAATAATAAAGATTGCGCATGAAGCGCAATCCTCACGCGCGAGCGGATTGCAAAGCAGTAATTTCATCTCCGCGAGCTGCGCATCATCACACGCAGCATTTTTAATATGTGAAATATAAAAACCCAATAATTCTTAGTAAATTTGAATCAAAAAAACAGTACCATCTCCGATACTGTTCTCTCATCCCATATTCAATAAGGCAACACTTAAACCCAATGTACCTTCAAAACTGCATACAAAGATTGTTCCATCATCCATCTTGTTCCTATCACCGTGCTCCGCACTTAACGGACTTTAATCCATTAAGCGCTCTTTGGTTACCTACTCGGTGGCCCTCACACGCAACTACC
>DCKD01000060.1 GCA_002320245.1 Lachnospiraceae bacterium UBA1683 | reverse complement strand
GAATAGACAGACAATAAAAATAAAGAAGAAAATATTCAAAAAAGATATTGACAAATACAGATTAATATATTAATATAAAGTCAACAAATAAAACTGAATGAACAATTCTTAGAAAGATTAAAAGCATCTGAAAGAGTGATAGGTATATCTTACTTACAAAGATGAGAGAAAAGAGGAGAAAATCATTGCAAGAGATGAAGGAAATCTTACCCTAAGAAAAGTTCAGGAGGTTTCACTTACAGGGACAAGACCTCAGTTGTATGGTAGGGAAAGAGATGGAGAAAAATCATAATGACGAGAAAGTTATGAGAGAAGTAAAATCCATTTCAGAACGGAATCCTTATCAGAGGCAGGGACCGTAAGCAAATTAAGAATAGGAGGTACGGATCGCCAGCATAGCAAAATAAGATGAAAACTATCGGCCGATAGAAAAGAAGAATGGTAGTAATAAGCGAACAAGAGTGGATGTAGATAGGAAATGGAAAGCTACATCTGCTCTTGTTTTTTTGTTACTTCAACGGGAAACTGTTTACTTCTCTTGTGTTATAAGGAAAAAGTTGTTAAAATAAAAAATGATTTCGCCGGGATATGCAGTGAGGGTACGAAAGGAATTGCTGCGGTCAATCCGTGGAATCTATAACAGAAAAATAAGGACGGGTAAGTAAGAGATAAGGAGAAAACAAGATGGGTGTAAGTACAATATTGGATAATGCACAAACGATGATTACAGAAATTGCATCAAATAACCCGATGGACATCGTGAAAACACAGGATATGATGATTTTTCTGGTTGTGTCCGGTGTGATTGGTTTACTGTGGTGTTTCTTTGGACTGAAGCTGGTGCGCGTCTGGGCGGCGGTGCTCGGATTTGTTCTGGGCAGTGCAATTGGCGGGGCGGCCGCATGGCAATTCGGACTTGATACCAATGTGATTTTGATTATTGCGTTGATTGCCGGCATCATACTGGCCTGCCTGGGAGCGGTGCTTTACCGTGTCGGAATCTTCGTTGTTGTGTGGATTGCCGGATGCAGTGCCGCCGCCCGAGTGCTACAGCCGAAGGAGATATGGCTTATGCTGGTGTGTGCAGGGATTGGTCTTGTTGCCGCATTGCTGACAGTAAAATTTGCTGAAATTATTACGATTGTGGTGACGGGGGTAGTTGGTGCGATGGCGGCAGGTCCGTCAATCAGTGATTTAGCGGGACTGGATATGCACATAATCCGATTGTTAATCACGGTAGGGATTGCCGCATTGGGGATTCTCGTTCAGTTTTTGCTGGAGTCCGGAAAGCGTAAGAAAAAGCATCTGAAGAAAGCGGCAGAGATTCGGGATATGAATTCAACGGCAAATGAGGTGGAGAAGGCAAGAGCGGTATTTGAAGATTCCGGCGCAGAAGATGCGGAGGATACCGCCGAAAACAGGAACCGGACAGATGTGCCGAACCTGAAAGACGAAGAAGTAATCGAACCGGATGAATTTGAGGACGATGACGAAATAGAAATTATTGAATTGGATGATTAGTAAAATATTGGTAAAGATAATTAGTAAAACATTGGCAAAAGAGTGAAAAGTCCGTGTATTTTATTGCTTGTCGATTTTAATGGTTGTATAATGTAGTTAATTAGTACGGTGTCTGCAAAAGAAGTACCAGAACACGAAGAAAAGGGGGTGCCCCGAATGAAGATAGACATGCATTGTCATGTAAAGGAAGGTTCTGTGGACAGCAGAATCAGTGTAGAAGAGTACATTACGATTTTGAAGAGGAAGGGATTTCAGGGCATGGTCATTACAGACCATAACACGTACAATGGATATCGCTACTGGAAGAATCATATCAAGGGAAAGCGTCACACGGATTTCATTGTGCTGAAGGGAATCGAGTACGACACAAGGGATGCGGGACATATTCTTGTGATTATGCCGGAAGGAGTGAAGATGCGGCTGCTGGAGCTGAGAGGTATGCCTGCATCGGTGCTGATTGATTTTGTGCACCGCAATGGCGGAGTTCTTGGCCCGGCGCATCCATGTGGAGAGAAGTATTTAAGTTTTACGCATACTAAGCGGTTCTACAAATCTCCGGAGCTGATGAAAAGATTTGATTTTGTAGAGGCATTTAATTGCTGTGAGTCAGAAGAATCGAATCGAGGCGCGATGAAACTGGCGGAAAAGTATGGTAAGGTTACCGTGGGAGGAAGTGATTCCCACAAGACCGACTGCATCGGAAAAGCATATACCATTCTTCCGGAGCCGGTTACTTGCGAGACAGAACTGATTTCCATGATTCATAAAAAGACAAAGTTTGAGGTCGGCGGGACGCTATACAACAAGACAACGAAAGAGAAGATGGGGAAGGTCAACAAGATTCTTGTATATTCCTTCTGGATATATAATAAGAGCGGCGAGCTGTTGAGACGTCATGGGCGGAATTCCAAGATGGAGCTTGAGAATCCAATTGACCCGATTGATCCGATTGAGCTGTATTATACGGGCATGAAGTAGGAGGTGTCATTTACTGCCGCCGGAGCGGTACTGTCCCGGCGTTGTATGGAACTTGCGGCGGAACAGCCGATTGAAGTACGACAGATTATCAAAGCCGGACAGGGAGGCGATTTCCAATATTACATCGTCAGTCGTGGTAAGGAGCCGGGCTGCGATTGTCAGGCGGTAGTCGTTGAGATATTCGATAAATCCCATGCCCATATGCATCCTGAAGAACTTCATGAAGTGCGACTTACTGTAATGCGTCAGGTCTGCCATATCTGCAATAGTCAGTGTTTCGGCATAATGTTCTTCAACATATTTTAAAATAGTTTTTAATTTTTCCAGAGATTTGGTCTTGGAGTTCGAGGCTGAGTCTCTGTTTTTTTTGTTAGTGACAAGGTAATACAGCAGGTGGAACAGCCAGCCCTTGACCGCAAGCTGGTATCCTTCCGGGCGGATATCGCAGAGCCGGTCGATTTCCCGGATGCAGGAGGCAACGGATGAATAGTAGGAAAGTGCCGGCGTAAGAAATGTGTCGGCAGCCAGTGCATCCTGAATGAGCGGACGGATGAACCGGACGGCGCACAAATCCTGTTCTCCGGACATCAGCATAGTAGGGTTCAGAAGGATGTTCTCGTATTCCATGCGTTCCTGTTCTTTCTGCTCGATGGAATGTAGCTGACCGGGGAGTACCAGAACGATATCCCCTGCGGTCACGGTTTCTGTCTGAAAATCGACGGAGACCAGACCAACTCCTTTCTGAATGACAATCAGTTCCAGCTCTTCGTGCCAGTGGAGCGGCACCTGGGTAAAATTGAGCGGAATGGAGCAAAGGTAGGTATTGTACGGAAATTCTGCTGTGGTATGTGATTTTGTTTCGTGATAATTCTGGTACTCATTCATATTCATATAAAATACTCCTTTGGAATACAATAGAAAAATCGTGACCGCTCAGAGCCATCTCAAAATCCTGCGGGTTATTCGATGTGGCGTATCCGCCATATGCATCTGCACCGATTTATACTTATGTATGCAAGCATCCAACGCATAAAACCGTTGCAGAGTTGCAGATGCGCATGGCTCTGAACAGTTACAAAAAATTTATTCCCGCGGGCAACGAGCCAAGCAGCCATGCTTGCATAGATATTTGGCGATTGCCGCAAGCTCTTTGACTTTGATTACTTTCAATGATAGTATTGTACAATAAATGAAGAGTATTTTGCAAGATATTTGAATAGAACCGCATTAAAATGCATATAGAAACAAAGTGGTAAAGCGAATTGGGAAGGAGAATCATTGGATGGAGATTCAGGAATTATTACAGGAGAAATTGGGAATCAGCATTCAGGAGGCAACGAATGCACAAGTATATTATGCACTTCTTCAGATTGTCCAGGAATTGGCAAAAGAAAAAGAAGCCCCGGAAAAGAAAAAAAAGATTTATTATATTTCCGCAGAGTTTTTGATTGGAAAACTGCTTTCAAATAACATGATTAATCTCGGTATCTACGATGAAGTCCGCCAGGTGCTTGCCCGGAATGGAAAAGACATTTGTGAGATTGAAAAGGTTGAGCCGGAGCCTTCACTTGGAAACGGCGGTCTGGGACGTCTGGCGGCATGTTTTCTGGATTCTATCGCAACACTTGGACTGAGCGGAGACGGTATTGGGCTGAATTATCATCTGGGATTGTTCAAACAGGAATTTGAAAGTGAATTACAGAAGGAGATGCCAAATCCGTGGATGGAGGAGCAGAGTTGGCTGACAAAGACAGAGGTGACTTATCCGATTTCATTCCGTGGGCTCACATTGAATTCCAGAATGTATGACATCGAGGTGACGGGATACAATAACCAGACAAATAAACTGCACCTGTTTGATATTGATTCCGTAGATGAGACAATTGTTAAGGATGGAATCCGTTTTGACAAAGAAAATATTGCAAAAAATCTGACACTCTTCCTGTATCCGGATGACAGTGACGAGAACGGGCGTCTGCTTCGGATTTATCAGCAGTACTTTATGGTGAGCAATGGAGCCAGGTTGATTTTGGATGAATGTACGGCACGCGGCTGTAATCTGCATGACCTGCCGGATTATGCAGTGATTCAGATTAATGACACACATCCGACGATGGTGATTCCGGAACTGATTCGCCTGTTAATGGAGCGTGGTATGGAAATGGACGAGGCAATTGACGTTGTTTCCCGTACCTGTGCGTACACAAACCATACAATTCTCGCAGAGGCACTCGAAAAATGGCCGGTGGACTATCTGAAAAAGGTAGTTCCTCAGTTGGTTCCGATTATCGAGGTGCTGGATGACAAGGTAAGAAGAAAGTATAATGACGAAAAGGTCGTCATCATTGATAGAAATGATGTGGTGCACATGGCACATATTGATATTCATTACGGATTCAGTGTCAATGGCGTTGCATCTCTGCACACCGAGATTCTGAAGGAGACGGAACTGCGTCCGTTTTACGAGATTTACCCGGAGAAATTCAATAACAAGACGAATGGAATCACATTCCGCCGCTGGCTGATTCACTGTAACCCAAGGCTGGCAGAGATGCTGGATAGACGGATTGGAGACGGCTACAGGACAAATGCAGACGAGTTGGAAAAACTGCTTGCATTCCAGAATGACGAGAATGTACTCAATGAGCTGCTTGCAGTCAAAAAGGAGAATAAGAAAGCGCTCTGCGAGTATTTTATGAAGACACAGGGAGTCGAACTGAATCCGGAATCTATTTTCGATATCCAGATTAAGCGTCTGCACGAGTATAAGCGCCAGCAGATGAACGCACTGTACGTGATTCATAAATATCAGGAAATCAAAGCAGGGAAGAAACCGTCTACACCGATTACGGTTATCTTTGGCGCTAAGGCAGCTCCTGCTTATGTAATTGCAAAGGATATCATCCATCTGATTCTCTGTCTACAGGAACTGATTAATAACGATTCGGAAGTCAGTCCATATCTGAAAGTAGTTATGGTAGAGAACTATAACGTAACAAAGGCGGAAAAGCTGATTCCGGCGTGTGATATTTCCGAGCAGATTTCTCTGGCATCAAAAGAGGCAAGCGGAACCGGAAACATGAAGTTCATGCTGAACGGTGCGCTGACGCTTGGAACTGAGGACGGTGCAAATGTGGAGATTCATGAACTGGTTGGGGACGATAACATTTTCGTATTCGGAGCATCCAGCGAGGAAGTCATTGGGCATTATGCAAAAGCGGATTATGTTTCCAGAGATTTTTATGAGAAGGATGCAGATATTAAGGCGGCAGTTGATTTTATTACAAGCCAAGAGATGCTTGCAATCGGTCAGGAAGAGAACCTGACAAGGTTGAAAAATGAGTTGCTGAATAAGGACTGGTTCATGTCACTTCTTGATTTCAGGGAGTATACGGCAAAGAAGGAAGAAGCGCTGAAAGCTTACGAGGACCGGGAGGCATGGGCAAAGAAGATGATTGTAAATATCGGAAAGGCCGGATATTTTTCATCTGACAGAACGATTGCGGAATATAACAGAGATATCTGGAGGGCATAAGAAATGAGAGAGAGCGGAGTTTTACTTCCGATTTTTTCCCTGCCGTCCAAGTACGGCATCGGATGTTTTTCAAAAGAGGCGTACAGGTTTGTAGACCAGTTGAAAAGGGCGGGACAGAAAAAGTGGCAGATTCTGCCGCTTGGGCCGACCGGGTATGGGGATTCTCCGTATCAGTCATTCTCCACATATGCGGGCAATCCATATTTCATTGATCTGGAGACACTGACAGAAGAAGGTCTGCTGACGGCGCAGGAATGTGAGGCTGCCCGGTTCGGGGCGGATGAAACCCAGATTGATTATGAAAAAATGTATTTAAACCGTTTCCCGGTATTGCGTCAGGCGTTCCATCGCTTCCGTCCGTGGGATGAATATTGGAGCTTTGTAAATGAAAATGAAGACTGGCTGACCGATTATTGTCTGTATATGGCAATTAAGGAAAACCAGAACGGTGTGAGCTGGATTGAGTGGGAAGAGAAATACAGAAACCGGGAGCCTGAGGCAATGGAACAGGCAAAACGGACGCTGGCGCAGGAGATGGATTTTTATCGGTTCCAACAGTTCGAGTTTGACCGTCAGTGGAAGAGACTACATGCATATGCCAATGCGCAGGGCATCAAGATTATCGGAGATATCCCGATTTATGTGGCGTTTGACAGTGCAGATACCTGGGCGAATCCGGAGCTGTTCCAGTTTGATGAAAACAATTTCCCGACCGGGGTAGCAGGATGTCCGCCGGATGCATTTTCCGCAACAGGGCAGTTATGGGGCAATCCACTGTATAACTGGGAATATCACAGGAAGACCGGATATGCATGGTGGCTGAAACGGATTTCCTATTGTTTCCGCCTGTATGATGTTGTCCGCATCGACCATTTCCGTGGGTTTGATGAGTATTGGGCAGTCCCGTACGGCGATAAGACTGCGGAAAATGGAAGATGGCTGCCGGGACCGGGCATGGATTTGTTTCATACGGTAAATGAAAGGCTTGGGAAACTGGATATCATAGCAGAGGATTTAGGCTTTTTGACGGATTCCGTGCTGCAACTGTTAAAGGATTCCGGCTATCCGGGAATGAAGGTTATCCAATTTGCATTCGATTCCAGAGAGTCCGCAAATTATTTGCCGCACACCTATCCGAATAACTGTGTCGTATATACCGGGACCCATGATAATACAACGACACGCGCATGGTATCATGAAATCAAAAAAGAGTGCCGTGATTTTGCGAAGGAATATTTGTGCAAGCCGGCATTGGATGAGGATACGCTGGCTTGGGATTTCATCGCGATGGCGATGGGAAGTGTAGCAGATTTGTGCATCATTCCGATGCAGGATTACCTGTGTCTGGATGCCCGTGCAAGAATCAACACCCCATCTACTTTGGGCGGAAACTGGACATGGCGGATGGGGAAAGATGCCGTAACCGAAGAACTGCTGCAAGAAATGCGCAGAGTAACCAGATTATACGGAAGGGAATAGGGGCATAAGAAACAGATTCCGATATCAATTTGAATTGATGAAGTCTGGATTTGCATACAGGGGGCTGCCGTGAAATCACCTGACTTGGTGATTCTGCGGCAGCCCTTTCTGTAGAATAAAAGGAATTAGGGAAACACTGATTAAAAATCAGCGTAGCACGCTTAATTGCTATTATCTGCATTTTTTTCGGTTTAATGGTATCAATGGCCCTTCGATACCCTCCTTGCATGCTTGATTCCGTGTATGCCCTCCCCAAAGGGCATACTTATGCCATACAAAAATCCCTGCTT
>DCKD01000088.1 GCA_002320245.1 Lachnospiraceae bacterium UBA1683 | reverse complement strand
TTTCACTACGGAACGTGTCGCACCCCAGAAAGGATCTCCCTTCATTGCATCCGGCGGTTTCACAGAAGCCTGCATGTTTGTGATCAGGCGGACCACATCCGTTTCTTTTTCCAGATATGCCATAGGGTTATAACGGTCAGATTCCTCCGGATTGATCAGATTGAAGGATTTTACGGTTACTCCGTGCGCTTTCAGATAATTCCCATGCTTTCGAAGTAAATCGCCTTTGATATCCAATATTACATTCGTCCCAGATGCAAGCAGGATATTCGGGGTAACAATAGACGTCGTTTTGTAGGAACCAGACCCGCCGATAATCAACATATTCCGGTTGGACAGTAAGGTATCCGATACCGCAATGTGCTGGCTCAGATAGGTATTCTTTTTCTCATCCTTGTCACGCAGGGTTTTGCTCAGTTTCTTCACATCTCCCCACTGTTCCGAACCGTTCTCTATGCCGAACTGGAAATTCCGGTACTGGTCAATATAGTACGCCACAAACATGATCCATCCCAAAAACGCTACGCCTATCCATGCAAACGTTTTCTTGGACCACCAATTATACAGTGGATGCATGATGATATATAATAGCTTTTCCTGCACGTTTTCTATCGTTACCCCTTCTAAAAGGTATAGTCCACACAAGAAATAGGTTACAATGCACATGAGAAGGAGGACGCACAGCAGCATCCCCCATGGGGTCCTTTTTCTATTTACCATATCACATCCTCCACTATTTTGTTTTCAACGGAACAGTTGGGGATTTCGCTTTATTTACCGCCTTTTTCGGCGCCGCATTCCGGATAGACTGTGTGAGATTCTGTTCCCTTGAGGATAAATCATAATGATTCTTGAAAAGCTCTTCTGTAAATTTCCGTTTCCCACCTGCAACCAACTTAAAATTATTATCAAACACCATCGGCTTTTTTGACTTATCCAGAAATGCCGTATAGGTCTGCCCGTCCTTTGATACAAATACCTGTTCCTTCTCTATTACTAAATATTGCACATCCTTTCCCTTTGTTCCCGGAATACGGCTTATAAAATAACCTTTTTCCCCAAATTCTTGCATCTTCATTTTTCCCGTCTGGCTTTGTGCAATGGGCTGAACCAATGTACCGTCATTAATTGTAAACTTCTGATACCTTAAATCATTTTCAAATTCCGAGTATGCAACATTTTCATCGCTTTGGATTATCGACTCTTTTTCAGACATCGTCTTTTCAAAAGTTCCAGGCTCACGTTCATACTTCTGATTCATTTCTTTTATGTCATCTGCCGCGGTTTCCATATACTCATCGGGAGTCATATCCCCTGTCTTCTGATAGGTGTCCATGTCAATTGGATTCATATCCGGTATACTTTCACCCTGCCTTAAGCGTTTTTCCTGATATAATTTATACCAGTGTTCCACTTTCTGCATATCGCTGTTTGCTATTACCAACTGTATCTGTCCGTCGCCTACCTTTAAATCAGGCAGGATGGAATAGTTGATCCCGAGTGTTTGGAAATCATTTTGGAATATTTTCTCTTTTCCTTCAAACGGAATACTAATCAAACTCGTCTGTCCACTGGTAAGCGCCTCCAGACTGGCCAGATTATGTTCTCCCCCACCCATACGTTTCATAAGATACCGTTGATTCCATGCCCGAAATTTTTCCCGGTCTTCATCCATTACTGCCAACTGTACGAAATTGTCTTCTTTATTCAGATCCGGCATGATTGAAAATCGTATCCCTTCTTTTTTCAATTCATCCAGTTCATTTCCGAATGATTTTGCACCAAGGAACTTTGTGCTTCCATCAGACTCGATTGGAATATTTACAAGGCTGAACTTTCCTTCAGTTAATTTTGCAAATTCCTGAAAATCCTTAAATTCATGTTGGGAAAGTTTCCCTTCTTTTATCATCCTTGCAAAAAGCTGAAATAATTTAATTGTCCCTAATCCCAGCAGTTTCATCGCCGGATCCATAAACATCGTTGCTTTCTTTATATATAGCAATACTTCTTCGGTGTCTCTGTTATTATTATACATCTTAATCTTCTCCCTCCGTACCGAAATTCGGTACAATCACATTCTCGGTGCAATTTCACTATGTTTTTTCTGCGGGCTGCCCGTTTTCATAGCTTCTGTTTCCTTTATCCGATGCCCGCCCGTACCGATTTCCGGTATGCGCTCCTGCATATCCACCTGTTTTCCATCTACTGCAATATTAGGGATCCTGTACTTCTGCATGAATTCTTTCATGTACTGCGTATCTTCATGGATTTCTGCTACCATTCTCTGTATACTCTTAATATCCTTCATAATCTCTTCCTGTGTCATTTTATTTCCACTCATCTTTCTACCTCCACAACTCTTTCTTCCCGGGCCAACGCATTTTCCAGGATATGCTCTGCCGCATCATAATACTGTACTTTGTCAGATAACCTGTCTTCCACATCCTCTTCCGTCTGATTGATTTCACGTACCATTCCCTGTAATCCGGCGGCACTCTGTCCATTGGACGGAATGATCATCACTTCATGTATGGATGATTTCTTATATTTTTCTTTAATTTACAGCCTTGGTGCTAACTCCTGTCTTTTCTTATTTTCAACGGTAACTCCCTTTGCTGAAATCGCATTTGCCTTTTCAACCTGCTCCATCAATTCTTCATAGTCCACTTCTATACAATCATCCAACAACTTTCCGTTTTCATCCAGAATCATATTTACGGTATCTGGAAGCGTAAGCTCCGGACTATCATAGACACCGCCGTCCAACACTTTGTAATCGCTGTTATAGATTGTGAAATCATATCCTCCATCTGTACTCTGTACAGACAGGAACTGCTCTCCGGTCTGCAGTGCAATTTCCTGCTTCTGTTCCAGATAACTTTTCTCCCAAATCAGTTCCGGAATCTCCGAAAATCCGATAGCATCCACATAGTATGCCACCTTTTTCCCGGATTGCTGCAGCACCACAATATCACTGACTGACAGGGAATGGCCGTTGTAATCTTCCGGCTTGGAAATGTTATACTTCACATATATTTCCTCTAGCGTTGTCCGTTCTGATAATTGTTCCTTATAAACCAGATCATAATTTTCTCTTTGGATAGGCATATGATGATTTTACAAATGCCCTCTGCTCATAAAACGATACGGAATCAGTTCATCCTCCTGCTTTAACTGATAGATTTCCACATAGTCCTGTTCCGGCATTTTTCTTTCCTGACTATTCTCTTGCATCATCACTTTTGCTTCACTCACCTCCATTGTGGAACCAACATTTTTTATATACTCTTCTTTTGTAATCAGCTCTGCCTTGTATTCCATATATGAGGCTACCTTTTCCGCCTGTTGTACAGCTTTTACCAGACTCTCCGGTTTTTCACGGATTCCCTCAATCCAGCTCTGTACATAGGCTTTGTGATTCTCAATATGTTCTTTGCTTTGTTCCAGCTGTAGATTGGCTGACATAAAGCAGGAGCTGATTTCAGCAATCAGCTCCTCGTAAGCATAGTCTTCTGTCCCAAATACGTTTTTTATGTTGCGGTTCAATCGATGCACAGCCCCAGTGGCATGTGCCAGTTCATGCAGTGCGGTAGAATCATATGCATAAGGGGAATCAAAGTATTGCGGAAGCGGCAAGTGAATTTTATCTTCCATCGGTCTGTAAAATGCCCGATCACCACCATCATGAATAATGTCCACTTCCATGTTTTTTGACAATCTGTGAATCAGTTCATCCGGCTGGATTTCATTTCCTTCTGGTTCCGGAAGTTCCGGAATTCCTTCAATCAATGATCCATTAAATACCGTTGCATATTTTGCACGCAGCTGGTAACGTTCTCCCAATACTGCGCCTTCCTTTTGCAGTCGATGAAACGCTTGCCACGTCAGCACTTTTTTATCTTCTGTATCAAATGGGAACCAATATTCCACTTTGATTCCTTGTCCTTTTGCATCCTGCAAGCGCCATCCCTGTTCCTGAATCTGCTTGAACGTTGCCCACCGAAAATCTGTATAACCTCGCTGCACTGCAACCACCGTCAAGTACAAGCGATTGATTCCACGATAAGGATTTCCGGTTTTAACATTCATCGGCATCTGTCCTCCAGATCCTTGCCATTCCTTTTTCCAGTCCAGCTGCTTCTCCTCTAATACCTGTAAGAATACTTCTGCCAACTGTTCTCTATACTCTTTCGTCTTCATTATCCTCCATCACCTCTTCCCTCTCTATCGTATCTTCATCAATAAAAATAATCATTCTCTTCACCGCCTGTCCTGCTTTTCACTAATTCCCATGTGCTAAAAACTTGGGCTGAGTTCCGGGATAGTTTTTTTCGGATAACTCGGGGCTTTTGCCTCTGCCTGTTTTTCCTGTTCCATTTGCAGCGTTTCCATTCGCTCCATTCGTTCCAATGCATTTTCCAGGATATGCTCTGCCGCATCATAATACTGTACTTTGTCAGATAACCTGTCTTCCACATCCACTTCCGTCTGATTGATTTCACGTACCTCACGTACCATTTCCTGTAATCCGGCGGCACTCTGCCCATTGGACGGAATGATCATCACTTCATGTATGGATGAAGGGAGTACATAATAGTCACCCCCTATCAGTTCCCCTGCCTTTTCTAATACATCCCGATGCGCTATCATAGCCGCCCCGTCCATAAGTTCCTCATTTGTCAAAATGAAAAGATTTATCGCCCCCTCCTGCATCTCCGGCAGGGAATTTCTCTGTAGGTAGTTTGTTTGTAAACCTGGGGCAGTCCCCTGCATACTCTTTATCTGTTCTTCCATACGACAAAGAACTGGTTTGTTCTGCGGGAGGTCTGACCGCAGCGCATCCTGATGCAGTTCTTCCCTTGTCACGCCCCACATTTCTAACATTGGCTCTGTTACCGGTGTACTTACGATTCCAGTTTTATCCTTTTCCAAGACCACATGATAGGTAATTGCAAAATCCCCTTCCTCCGTATAGATGTGGTTTCTTAAGTAGGCCTGATTTGTATCACGATCACAGAGTCTCATCAGAAGATTCTGCCTGACGGAATCATAATCGGATACTGAACCATATAAATTCTGCACCTTTTCAAGCACGGCGCTCTTTTCATTTTGGATGATCTTATCTGCCAGATTCTCCATGATTTGGAACATATCCTGCGAACCACTTGCAAATATTTTATATAAATCGTCAAGGTAATGCACCGTACCTGCCTTCTCCCATTCTCCTGAAATACTTAAGCCATGTACCTCACCTTTATTTATTTTTGTCATTGTAAACATCCTTATGACTGCATCCTGATATTCACCTGGCAGATGTGACTTGATGTTTTGTTCCACAAATTTTACAAATTCTTCTATATCCATATGTTTTCCTTCCCGTACCGGACTCCTGTACATTTTACTCTTTGTCTCTCACTTCCACATATCCCTGTATTACGGCAGCACTTATCTTTTCCTGCATCGCCTTGCTTGTGCCATAAATAATATCCTGATATCCGGAATCTGTTTTGTATTGTGGCATATTAATAAACAATCCTTTTATTCCCTGTTTCACCGTGATTCCTTGTATCAGGAGCCCACAGATTTTCACGGACGCAACACCAACGATGTACGCCTTTGCATAGGGTGGGACTCTTGGTTGGATTGGATTTACAGAAACCACTTCCACATTAGGAAGATGCAGATCCTTTTGTATCTCATCTTTAATCGCCTGACCGACAGCCTCCAGAATCCTTTCCTTCAGTTCCCGATCCGGATGGATGACATCTTCCCATTCCCCATTCTTGTTCCTGCGCGGGAAGCTCAGGAATGTCTTTTCCTCTCCCGTTTCCCTCTCTACATACTTTCTCACCTGCACAGGAAACTTCATGCATTTTTCTAACGTCACCATGCCATATGCCCAGACATCATGATTGTATGAGAGATGCATTTCAGCCCGGATATCATACATAGGTTCCTCCATCTTTATTTGATTGAGCCGTCTTTCTGTTGCTCATAATATTTCCTAAGCCTGCGCATAATCTCTACCGGAAGATCTGCGGAAGCAAACATCTCCATCTCCTTCACGCTCAGTCCTTCCTCCAGACATTGCAGCAAGTATTCCTTTTGTTCGTCATTCATTTTGTCTGTTTTAATGAATTCCTGAATGAAGCGTTTGGTATCCTTATTCTCTCGCGTGTATGCAAGAAAACGTTTTAAGCTTTTTTTCGGCTGCGGGATTGTTTGAACCTCTGTCTCTTCCTGTATGGTATCCTTTGAGACTGCTGTCCCCTGATTTTTGGAAGTTTCAGATTCATCCCCAGATTCTTTCATTACATTTTTCTCAATTCTTTCTGGCATTGGTAATATCCCACTGCTTTGATGTGACTTCCCTTGATTCATTTGATACAGGCGGCGCTCCAGTTCCACGTTCTGTTTTTTCAACATTGCAATCATTTCATCCTTAGATGCAACAAGTTCCTCCTGTGTCTTCACCTGCTGTTTCAGTGCCTCATCTAATCCCTGCTCTATAGATGCACGGATTTCCCTGCTCTCCTTTAATTCCTCTGCCACTTGCTTTTTCAGACTGCCAACTGTCTGATACAAAGCATCTTGCTGTACATATTTCTTTTTTAAATATTCATTCCGTGCAGTCTGGATTTCTGAAATATTCACCCCTGCCAATTCGAGCATGGACTCTTTATCCATGCCATCAAGCAGGCATACTATCAACCACATTCTTGTAAAATCGTCTTTTGTCTGCTGCAGCAAATCTGCAATCCCCGGATCTGCCCGGACAGATCTTGCAACCTTCATATGGAACTCCCTTATTTGTGAATTTTTCATTTCTTCAGCCATGTCTTCTCTTCTCCTTTATGTTTTTTTTGTTCTTTTGTACCGAAATTCGGTACGGAAATGCTGCGCCATGATGTCCTCATAAGTTGGTCTTCCTGCTCTTCTTTTTTTATATGCCGGATAATTCTTTTCTCTGCCCGGACTTTCTGGAGAGCATCAGAAACTTCCGTAGTTTTTTCTGATTCCTTATACACCGCATCCGGCAGACTCTTCTCAAGTTCTTCCATCCTATCCAATATTTCTTCAAATCTGTCATCCCACTCCGGCATTTTTTTAAGTTCGGCTTTTAATCCCAAATACTCCTGATATTCGTCATCTTCCTGTAGAAATTCCGTGCTATACTTTTGATTATTCAGGCTTTTTTCTGCATACAATACTTCCTGCTCCCACTGCAGCAGGGCATCATAACTCTGAATTCCACTTTGTATCAGATAGTTGATATCTTCATAGAGTCGGTCAATATGCAGCAGACTTTTCCTAAGCGCCCTCTGATCCACGGCATACGGGTTATCTGCATCCCACCTCCGGTATGTAATAAAATATATTTTTCGGATTCGCTTTTTCTGGAATTCCGGAATATAATTTTTCACTGACATTCTTCCTACCACACAGCGGTTTATTTTCGGTGATCGGGGATACACAGAAGTATATTGTTCTTTCCGGATTCTCGGCTGGATGTCTTCATAGGTATAACCCTGACCTAAATTATAACTTCTCCATCCTCGTGTCTGCCCCGGTGCGAGAAATGTGAAATAAGTTCCATGCTTCCTGGATTCACCTTTTCTGATTTTGTATCCCATGCTTTTCATCAGTCCAAGAAACTGCCCTTCATTTTCTGTCTGCCCGACTGCATAATCAATATCAGCATGAATGATTTTCTTCCAATTTGGCTTTCCATCCTTCTCTGCTTCCCACTGCGCATAAGAACGCCCTTTTCTTTTTCCCTTATCAAATTCCAAGGGTGAGAGATCATGGCGGATACAAATTTTATCTGTGATTGGCTGGATATATTTTTCCCAGTCTCCATTTTCATATCGGTATTTGTAACCGTCCTCTCGGTTCACGGAATTGAATACGATGTGTCCATGCATATGCTTGTGATCGTTGTGAATTGAAAACACATAATCAAACTTATCACCCAGGTATCCTTCACAGAATTCCTTCACGACATCATATGCTGTCTGCTCATCGGTCTCACCCGGTTTGAAGCTGATAACAAAATGATATCCTTGTCTGCCATCTGGTTTATCCCAATCCTCTTTCGTATCCAGCATCGCACGATACACTTCCTGCGTAACTGTCCCGACATTACCTCCAACCAGAATTCCGTCTCCGGTCTTCTTGGGATTCAATACATAACGTATCGAATTATAGAGATGTCTGCTCCCGCCCCGCTTCCCTTGTTTTATATTCATCAGTTTCGTGATCGCCATTCTCTTCTCCTAATTTCTTCAGAAGTATTTCCAGTTCCCGCTCAATACGGTTCTGGTTTTCCAGCAATGTGCTGACTGCATCCATCCCACGATAACCACTGTTAATTTTTGCAGCAACCTGATTGATATTAACTCCGATTTTTCGAATCTGATAAGAAAGATTTTTTATCTCTCTTTTATAGGATTCCTTCTTGATGCCGGACTGTTCTAATACACAATCCCGAATGTAACCGGATAAATTCATTCTGCCATTTTTTAAATGGTGTCCATTTTCCTCTTTCGCTTTCTCCTTTATAAAGCGCAGTTCTTTTTCTGAAATTCGGACTCGAATTGGAATTGTACGTTGTTCCATAAATTAACCCCCTTATGAAAAGGAATGGTTGAAATCCAAATTCCCTGCATTATTTCGCTGTTCATTTTCTGCTCCTTCCATCTCCCCAGCAGAAATTTCTTCCTTAGAATCCTCCGCTGCAATTTCCATCTCCAAAGAAAATTCTTCCTTATTTTTTTTAAGGATATCAAAAAACAATCCCAGATTTTCTTCATTGATTTCTCCAAAGTTTTCGTGGACAGCATTTAAAATTTTCTCATTTTTTTCCTGAACGATTTTTGATTCCAGCTCTTTTTTTCTGCCCATTAATTTTTTTCTTTTTGCATCATGCTCCTGCAAAAACTTTTCTTTTTTTTCATCCAGTTTTTTTAATTCCCCTTCTGTTTTTTCCAATTGTTCTTTTAATCCCATTTCCGGACCTCCTAATGATTTGCAACAAAAAAAGAATGCCACTCGGCACTCTTCTCCTGAAATTTTGTAGTTTTTCTAATTATAGTATAGCAAATCTGAATCTGCATATCTAGGTTACTTTAGGTACACTTTAGAAATCCTCAAAGGTAGGATCTCCCGGTTTCCATGCTCCGATTTCTCCCTGTTCATCCTTTTTGGATTCCTGCTCTAATCGGTTTTCCTCTCTTACCGCTTCCTGATATTCAGAATGTCTGCGGCGCAAAGTTGATACACTGATATTTAGTTCTTCAGCAACACTTTTTATTGTTCGTCCTCTATCCAATTCCTGATAAACCCATTCCATGTCAATTAATTTGGTATGACGCCTGTCTGATGCAAGCTGCGCTCTTTCTGTTTTCATCCTATCTTCCTTTCATCGTAAAAAATAAAACTAACCAACTCCGTTTTCCAATTTCTACTGCTGTTTCATCTATGCGTCACCAATGTGTCAGGGTGTTTCATGAATGTGCCACTAATGCATCAGTACGGTTCATAAATGTGTCACCGATGTATCAGCACGGTTCATAAATGCGTCACCAATATGTCAGCACGGTTCATAAACGCGTCACCAATGTGTCAGCGTGCTTCATAAATACATCATTGTGTTTCATTTTTGTTTCATTTATGTGTCACAGCAGTTCATTTTTACGTCATTATAGCACCATTTTTGCGTCATTTCTACGTCATTTTTGCATCATTTATTAAGAAATCGCACACCTGCGATTTGCAAGATACGCAAAATGTAGGACATTTCACAATCTTGTTAGGGGGAATCCCCTAATACCCCTTTTTATGCTATAGTATTGGTATTTTCTCATCATTTGTTTTCATCCTCCTGCTTTCTGAACTGTTCTGCATTAGCAAATGGCAGCGTCTGAAAATCTGAAGTCTCCAGATAAAACCCGACAGTTTTCATCGTCCGCTCCTTCATCTGAAACTCAAACATTCCATAGCAAATGACAAACTCTTCTCCCGTCTCTTCCTTCACGATCCGTTCATCTTCAAACAGAAGATTTCCTTTTCTATCCTGCTGGCCTGTGTATCTTTTTACGCTGCCATCCTCCAGATGATTCCATTTTTCTTCTCCGAGAAAGGTCCCGTCCGAAGAAATTGACAAATAAACTGTCTCTCCCAATTTTTTATTATAACCTTTCAGATAAATCAAAATTTCATCTTCTCCTTTTCCTGCACAAATAAAAAGAGCGGCACTTTTATGCCACTCTTACTGTCACATTAAATTTTAGGACTGATTTCTTTTTTTACTTATAAAATTCCTTTTTTCTTATTGACGGTTGCTGGACTTTATTTTTTTCAATTCCTTCTATTGAGAATTCAAATAAAAATTTTTTTATTTCTTCGCTTTGATTTGACTCATAATAGTCTACCAGCATATTCAAAAATTCAATCTGTTGCTCAACTGGAATATGAATCAGCCCTTTTCCATTTTGAATTAAAATCTGATTTGCCGCCAACTGCGCTGTTCGTTTATTTCCATCATAAAAAAGTTGTGAACGCATGATATACAGCATAACATCCACTGCTTTTTCCGTGTAGCTTAAACCTGATTCCATAATTTCTTTAATTCTGTTTTCAGCCGCTTCGTAATTTGGAATTTCTGGCATCCATGTCGTTCCTGTAATACGGACTGATGAAGTTCTAATCTTCCCTGCATCAAACGCTATGCCTGCACCTACTTCACAGTTTAACTGCCGAATATACTTCAAATCAATAGGGTACTCAATCGTATCCAACAGAAACTGCCATGCATGTTTCAGATTATTAACTTTTACGATATCCCCTACCGAGAGGCCTGCAATATTTCTTCCATCATAAATTTGTTGCGTCTCCGGGAATGTAACTGAAATCCCTTCCAATCTTGATTCGCTATAAATACTATCTACAATATTTCTCTTTGCCAGAAGGATGTTATCTTCTACTTCCATTGAATACTTATCTTTCATAACGTTTCCCCTTTCTACTACCGAACTCCTGTAACATATCCTCCCATTTCCTATTCCCCCGACAGCTGACTGGTAAATAGCTTAAAAAGAAAAAACATAACATACTTTCAATTTTTCGTTTTATATTTTTACTTCCTCTTCCATATTCTATCAAATATTACACGCTTGTCAAACACATTCTGTGCTAAAGATGATTCCATTTTTCTTCTCTGAGGAACGTCCCGTCCGAAGAAATTGACAAATAAACTGCCTCTCCCAATTTTTTATTATAACTTCTTAAATGAATCAAAAAATCATCTGCTCTTTTCCTGCACAAGTAAAAAGAGCAGCACTTTTATGCCACTCTTACTGTCACATTAAATTTTAGGATTAATTTTTTTTACTTTATAAAATTCTTCCGCCGAAGTTTCCAGATAGAACCCGACGGTTTTCATCATCTGCTCCCGTAGCTGAAACTCAAACATTCCATAACAAATGACGAACTTTTCTCCCATCTCTTACCACACGCTCCAATCTTTTTACGCGCAATTCTCCAGATGATTCCCGTTACCGGCAGCCATACTCTTAGACATTTCTCGTCCCGTAATTTTCCCATTGAAGTCCTACTCCTTATTCCTTAAAACTTTTTCTACCATCAATAACTGTTTATGTAGCCTATATACAGAACGAAGATACAAAATCATAAAAGCAAATATGACCACTGTCACAAAAACCACAAGGATAATTGTAATATAAACTACAACCATCACAGCTTCTTGCTGTTGCGTTGTTGCCATCTGCAAATGGAACACCTTTATACAGAATTTATAAAATATTTCCCATATATTTGTCACTCCTACAATCAGAATTGTCACCATCAGAAATGTGAATATATTCTTTTTGTATTCATACTTTGACTTTATATCTATATAGCGGCACTCCAATTCATCTTTTGATAACGTTTCCAATTTCCTTCGTTCAATTTTGTATTGAGAATAAATTCTTTTATTGCATTCTGCATATGTAAAATGCATCATACACTTTTTTATTTTATTTATGATACCCATAGAATTGTTCACCTCTCTCTTATTTATCATAAGATTATTACTACGAAACATAACTTGGAATCATTTTGCGTTTCAATCTTTTTGTCCCCCTACTTTCCCAATATACGGCTTTAACTGTTAATTTGTAAGGTCTTCTTCCGTCACAACCTGATAACCGTTTGTCCTTCCCGGAGCAGAATCTGCTGGCTGGAACGCAAACTGCTGTGTATCCTTGTAATAGATCATTGGCACATCCGCTCCCTTTAATTCACACATGAATGTGATATAGCCGCCCCCATCTGATACTGTTTTTATCTTTGTACTTATCGCCGGATAATTTCCCTGTCCGTTTTCCCGCACGCCATTTCCGGAACTTTTCTCTGCAATGAAAATTTTCAGTTTATCTTCTTTTGCCTTCAGTATTTCTGTTGCTGATGTATCATCTGCTGGTTCATATTCTATTGTTACACTAGCTATTTTTGCAGCGTCCTCCGCTGAATTTTCTGCCGCATGATCTGCAGCGTCCTGCCCTGCCTGCAAAATATCTTCCTTCCTTTTCTTGTCAGCCCTCTGCAGTCGCGCCTTTTCCTGATTTACTTTTTCCCCCTGATTTTTCTTCTCTTTCTCCTGCACCGCAATCGTTTTTTGTTGCCGCTGCTCTTCCTGATCCGTCTTTTTATGTAAAAAAAAGATAAGAGAAAACAGAAGTAAAAATACCACGACGATAAAGATGAGTGATGTGATAATTATTTTTTTCTTATTCGTCATTTTTTATTGACCTCCTATTCTGTAGTAGCCTTTCATCTAAGTACATCTAAGTGTCCCTCTTTATTTTTTATCGTTTTAACTCACGGAACAAATACTTTTCCAGTCCATTTTTTCAACCATACACTTGGCATATATTTCAGCAGGACATATCTTAGTATCAACAAATATATGCCAAACATCATCCAACTGATTTCGCCACTGAACTCCACATTATTTTCAGTTAAAAATACGCTAACCGCATATACCCAAACCAGCCCAACCAGATTCAGGATTAGGAAAATCAAATCCAGCACTATAGCTATTAACCATATTATTTTTTCCTTCATGTACATTCTCCTCTCGTAAAAAAGCAATGAATTCTTATTTTCATCGTCCTGCCTGTAAAATATCTTCTTCCCTTTTCTGGCACTTTTAATCTGGCACACCGCCAGGATAAATCCAGCCAATCCAGCCAGTATGTCCCTGGCACGTTGCCGTCTGCCATGCGCACCAGTTGGATAATGTTTCTATGGAAAAGTGTCCCACATTATTGGCCACCATGCCGTTGCCAAGATATACGCCGACATGGCCATACAGGGAACCCATATATCCCGAACCACTGCCGCACACGATTGCCCCCGGCGGGATATTGTCCATGCTTGTCGAGCCTGTGTTCTGGTAGGTGTTCCACATATCAATCGCATCGCCGTACGGGATCACGCTTGCACCTGCAGCCTGATAGACTCCGGTCACCCATGCCGCACACATATCCGGTGTGCATGGATAAGTACCACGATTGTTCTGTGCCACATCCACGATTCTCTGCATCTGTTCTGTCACGGTCCCGTCATAGCTGCCGCCACCTTCCATGCTTTGCTGGTACTGTTCCCATGTCATGTTATCAAACTGATATAAGTCATACCTGTCCATTACACTGACACAATGATCTACATACGCCTGTGCGGTCGCCCATCCGGCAGCCCGTATTCCTTCCACAAAGTGTTTCGCGTCTTCCTGCGTATAATTGCCGTCATTCCGGTTTAGATATGGGGACACATGGGATTCATACGGCGAATGCCGCAGCATCCACGCCCTTTGCCTGATGCACGATGCATAATCCGGATACACAGCGAAATCTGCATCAATGACAACATTTCCCGACCCTGTTTCTTCCCCGGTTGACATGCCGACACTGCCGCTTGCGAACCGGTCACCGGAAAAATATTTGATCCCGAACAGATTCCTGTACTCATAAGCGAGCTGTGACAACCCTTTCCCATCTTCTCCGCCCGGACCGTAAGACCCAAACCCGGATTCCACGATCAACTGGGCGACTCCGGATGACACCGGAATACCACTTTCCTGCTGTGTCTCAAAAAATGCCTGCATCATTTCCTGGGTAACGAATGCCGGCAGCCCGTGGCCTGCCTGTGTATCACTTATTAATCCGGCAATCATCCCAATCAGGACTGCGAGGATGGAAACCACTGCAATCACCGGAATCAGGGCACTGAGTACCGCTGCAAGCAGAGACGTCAGAAGGGAAAATACTGCCTGCACAATTCCTGCCGTAACCGCCGTGACTGCAGCTCCAACTGTTGCCGCAGTATATCGGATAACCTCGGGCATGGTATCCATTGCATGGTTGGCCTCCCGGCTATTGTTCAGGCGTTGTTCCACGTCATCCATCGCCTGTCCTGCCGCCATTGCTTTTTCCTGCATATATTCCCGAAATTTATCCGCCGCTTTTCTGCCTGCATTTCCTGCTATCCCTGGTATACCTCCTGCCACGGATGTGCCAGTGTTAACCACTTTTCCGGCCGCTGCAGCGGAAAGATTCCGGGCCGATAACACACTATCTTTGGTCTGGTACTGTCCCGGTGCCCTTTCTATCGCTGACACTGCCTGCCCCTGTCCGCATCCCTTCTGGCTTCTTTTCTTCAGCTCCGCCCTCAATCCGGCCTGTATATCCTCCACATCATGTCTTACATCCATCCTATATAGATCGGCTGTCTTCTTTGACGCAGCCTCTGCACCATCCGCTTCCTTCCGGAGTCCATTTTTAATCTTGACGGCACGTCCTGCCGCTTTTATTCCTTCTTTAATATATTGTTCCTGCTTGGATGTAGGCAGCCTGTTCCACTGCATCGTCTCTTTCCGGTTTAAATATTTAGTCGGGTCGATGCTGCCCTGTTTTTCATTCCCAGGCTCTTCCTGTTCATTCCCCATGTTTAAAGCAGTCAGATGTTCCTTCGGAAAACGGGACGCCTCCTCTGCGGACTGGACAGCGGTCTTTGCGATACTCAACTTTTTTTCCCTTGTTTCGTTGATATGCATCCCTATACTGCCTTTCTGAATTTTCCTGTTCCATCAGGTTCCTCCAGCAGATGTTCTTCTTGCATGGCCTTTAGATACGCCGTGCAGATTCTGCTGTCCTTCCCGGTAAGCTGCATCACATCCTCAATACTGATATCCGTCATCCCTGCAATCTGTAGGATCAGCTGCTTATCTGAATCCGGGAGCGCAGGATTGTATGATCCATCGGAATCTTTTCTTGTTTCTCCGACGGGATACTCCGGGAGCAAATCTTTCATCCTGTGACTCTGTCTGTCCGTTTGTCCCACTGCCCCCTGCTCTGATTCCAGGACGGACTCCTGCATCGTACCGAAACCCGGTACGTTTTCTTCCTGCCCTCCCAGCTCCTCTTCTGCCTTTGCTTTCTCATGGAAATCCGTGCTGTATAGGTCGTAGAGTACATTATTCTCTTCTATCAGGGAATCGAACATGACGACTTTCTTATTCCATACCATCACGCCAAGGCCACGGTCTGCCGAACTCAGTGCATCAAACTCCTTTGCGCTGAACTGTTGGATTGCTGCAATACTCTGCGCATCCACGCCGCCCTGATCCAGAAAGCACTTATAAGAACAGTTGGAGTACAGTTCTGTCAGCATCTGGTTGGACAATGCCGCCGTTACGTTCTGCATCGCCATCGTTACGATGCCGCCGAATTTCCGGAACGTGATGACTGCATTGTTCAGCTGCCTTGCACTTCCCGGCTTCTGTGAAATGACCTGTGTCTCATCGATCACCAGATGTGTTGCCCTCTGGAAACGCTTATTATAGTCCATCCGGACAGACAGGTAATGCAGGATTGTCACCATGACGGCCTCCCAGTTATTCTCCGGGACATTCGACATCCCAAACCCGACCAGACGGTTGTCAATCCTTACGTTGGACGGATGGGCGAGCATGTCACAGCTTCCCGTTGTATATTCTTCCAGACAGTTATAAATAATCCGCACCAGTTCTTCGTCATGTACGTTTGCCACATGCTTCAGCTCCAGATTGATTTCATCCCGCAGCCATGTCAGCGTCGGCTGCTTTTTCAGTTTTTTCTGTGCAAAGACCTGTTCAAACATCCGCTCCGTGCATCGGCTGATGATGGAATCATGTTCCTGCGTGACATTGATGTTCTTCATCGCAGCTGCACAGAGTGTCTTTGCATATTCTGTCTGTGCTGCAATGAATTCCTTCTGCACTGCAAGCGGGGAATCAAATACTTCCTGTGATACCTCAAACCCATTCAGATAGATTCCGCTCTTGGGTGTCAGATCAAAATAGCTCCCATTGTAGATCGCACAGATTTCCATGAATTCATTCTGTGGGTCGATGATCATGATGTCATCATCCGTTGCAAGCAATGTCTGGGACAGTTCTGTCAGCTTAATCAGCATGGATTTACCAGTTCCGGAATACCCTACAATGATTCCGTGCGGATTCGGGAGTTTCTTACGGTTCCCGATAATGAAATGCTTTGTCGTCCGGTTCAGGCCCAGCATCTGTCCGCCCGGTTCAATGATATCCTGTGCATAATAAGGCTGGAATGCTACGAGTGAGGACGTAAGGAAGAACCGCATATAATCCACCTGCCTGCCGCCGATCGGCAGCGCCGTGTTCCACGCTTTTAACTGGGTAAAATCACAGGTTTCCAGGATTACACCCTCTTTCTTGCCGATTGCCTGCATCTCATGCATCCGCCTTGCAAGGGCATCCTCATCTTTTGCCGTAACGATAACCAGCAGATTCATGAAAAAACCTTTCTCATCATTCTCATCCAATTGGTCAATATAATCCTCGATTTCCTGTTTTTTCTTTTCTCTCGGATAGGACGGTGATGTTGCCGGAATCCCGGCTTTCCGTTTCTGGTCGATTTCTTCCGTGATTGCACGTTCATTATTCATCTGAGTGGCAATCAGCTTGTCCTTTACGGTTTCTGTTTCCACCGGGGCAAAATCCATGGTAATAATGGATGGATACGACACGTTTGTCAGGGAACGGATAAAGGAGTCCGAATTGACGGTTTTCCGGTACCGCCCTCCAAACAATACCGTTACATAGGTATCCCCCATGATCAGGAAATTCTTATACTGTTTGATACTTCTCGGAAGGATATCATTTTTCCAATCCCGTCGGTTCTTCTGGTTATCGTTTGGGACGTTGATGTATTCCTGTTCCTCAAGCCTTCCCGGCATGGTAAGCGTCTGCAGGGAGCGGAGACGCTCCTTAGCGCTAAGACGCTCAATCCGGCTTCCCCATCCCTCAAACGCTTCTATAATTGTGGATTCCATTGCATTCAGGTAAACCCTTGCATTCATTTCATTATCAGCCCTGGTGGTGATTGTCAGATAACGCAATGTAGTTACAGATGGGTTCGTTTCACCCAGACGGTCTTCCTGCCACTGCCGGATTCCCTTTGCAATCTCCGGATATGTATCCTTATTCTTCTCAGTGCGGATAGACTGCAGGAAATCATCCATGCTCTGGTATTCATTCGCAAGCGTGATTTTGAATTCTACATCCATTGAATTAAGCCATAGCATCAGCTCCATGAGGAATGCCTTCTTCTCACCCGTATTTTTATTGATGTAATTGATGTCTTCAAACAGAAAACAGCGGTCAAATACCGCCATTTTTGATTTTGGTTCAATCTGGAAGATCCCATTTTCGTAAGCCTTATCCACTTGAAATGCCTGTCTTACATTCTTTGGGATTTTCACAATAGGCATGGTCTTTTGCTTTTTAGAAGAAAATGCCCTGTTTCCGTTAAATACAGCCATTTAATCGTTGCCTCCCCTTTTCCGTTTATTCTGTCTGTGCTGCATCGAAAAGATACGGATATTCTTTCCATCCCGTTCTCCCATCTCTGCACATAGTTCCCTTGTCTTTAAGAAATATTGGATTTCTTTCATGACTCCAGCCGCAGAGTGTCCCTGATACTTTATCATCCCCACTGCTACAACGAGAACCATCACAGGGATTCCAAAGTATACACATACATTAATCGGCAGTCCCGTAAAATGCCATACTGCTATGATGACAACTGCAGCCAGTCCTAACGCAATTCCGCCACAGAGGATTTCTCCGCCGCTGAATCCTTTCCATGATTCCTGCTTGAATTGTGTTTCGAAATCTTTGTTCAGATCAATCTTCATATTGTCCCCTTTCTTATAAATTAAAGGTCTTATTCATAAATGCTGCCGCTCCTTTGACCGACACCGCCATCAGTATCATATAGATCACGGAATTCAGCGCCTGTGCAAACCCATCAAAATATTCCGCAAACATGTTGTCAGTAAACGGCGTGATTCCTGACACGATCCGGCCTGCGATTCCCATAACAAGGGCAATCACAACAATCTCGAATACGTTGGATAAAAAACTCTTCATCCATGCATACGCGGTACTCTCTACCCCTCTTCCTCCGATCAGGGCCGGCATCGCAATCGGATAGAATATGACCAGCAGATACAGCTTGATGTACCGTCCATATAGTGTGAGCAATATGAGGAATCCGCAGACCATTGCCACAATAAAATACAGAAGACCAAACAGGAAAAAAAACAGCTTGGATCCAACATCCACATCCCCAGTGAAAAAAGCAGGCGTCTCCATCAGCATCACATTTCCAGCCAGTCCGGATGCCATATCGAAGAATGTTGTGATAATCGTCATCCCATTTGCAAGCAGCACGTTCAGCACAACCAGTTTCATCAGGGTTTCCACCAGCAGCTCTAACGTGATATTTTCCTTCAGGTTTGAAGCTGCCTTGAAAAACCCCATAATGAAGAACAGATTCAGGCTGGCAATGCCGATGGATAATGCCCACGGATACAGTTCAAACCTGACATACAGCCATGCGTCTGCCGAGAACCATTCCGGCGTTGTCGTCATGATTCCTGTACAGGCTGACATCAGTGCATTCCAGACGATTTCCGCAATATGGAAAGACGGGCTGACAGAAAACCAAGCATTGATAATTTCACTTAACCATCCCGGCATATCCTTTTCCTCCTATGCTCCTATCTGTGATGTGATCAGTGGAATCAATTGTGGACCGATTGCCGCAATCAGTCCCCCTCCAATTCGTTTGAATGCCATAGTCTGTGCCCCACCATCCTGTACATTCATGGACTGTGCCCATTCGAACACACCCCATAAGAGGAGGAGTGTTCCAATGGATGACACCACTGCTGCAATCAGGGTATAGACCACATGGAACGCATTTGTTACGATCTCCTCTCCGGCTGCATATGCCGGGACTCCGCAGAACATCACGCTCATCATTGCCAGGAAAAAAGAACAGGTTACGATTCCCGCAGCCTGTTTCGCATCAAATTTCTTTTTCTTCATAATAGATTTCAGTCCTTTCATTGATTAGTCCCTCCCGATATGAAACACTTTTACACATACAAATACAATCACAACCGACACGAGTGCAATTGTACCAAATACAACCAGTCCACGGTATTGCCCATATGCCTCCGGTAACATGATTCCAGCCGCGATCCCCGCTACGATTCCAATGATAAATGCTACGATAATTAAAACTTTTGCTTTCCAATCACTGTTTCTCATATTTTTTCCTTTCCGCTCCCTTACATGGAAGTCTTCTCATTTTTAAAATATCCGATAGAAGAATGTCCGACAGGATGCCTGATTTTACCTGCCTGTCATCTGACAGATACCGATACAACGCTGTTTCATAATCCTTATAGTGGCTGTGGTCCAGATAGTCTATCGCTGCCACAATCCGTTTTGCCGCTTTCCCCCTCGGATACTGCTCATGCATCAATTCCAGAGTCTCACGGATATCCTCCGTTTTCTGGTATGCATCCCGGAAGTCCAAATAAAATTCTGCCGGGAACTTTGCCTTTCCCATCCGTTTCTTATAGGCTGGTTTCTTCATATGAATGAAGACCAGTATCGCAGTAAATCCTGCCAGGCAGATTCCCGACGCTCCACTCAGCAGGATGCCAATGCTCATATATTGTGTTGCTGACATTTTTCTCTCCCATCTATTGGCTTTTCGTTTGCAGGCTACTGTTTAAAACAATCACTGATGATCCCTACCCGCTCCATCAGCAGTTCCGGGCTCATCGTGTTCACAAAATATCCGGTCGCATATACGACGCCGTCTTCATACCGGAATTTCACATCCGGGTGTCTCTCGTTCATCTTTGCCAGGACCTTCTGGAGCACCCTTCCATTCTTCCGGCGGGCGGATATCTCAAAGGCTGCCGGAGCAGAAAACAGAAAGGCATAATTCAGTCCGTTCATCGTCAGGTGCAGCTGCTCACCGTCTTCGGAATGCCGGATTTCGGAATCCTGGTAATTCTTTTCGTTTTTCTTCAGGTAGTTCTGCAGCACGGTCGCCGTCAGTTCTTCATAAACCTCTTCCTGATCCTCCGCAGTTTCCTGTTCCTCCCCGGAATCTGCATCTGCCGGTATGTCCGGGGTTTCCAGCCGTTCTTCCGGAAGGGGGCCTGTCTGTCTTTCCTCCTGCACGTCATCTGCCTCTCCTTCCTCCGTACCGGAATTCGGTACATAATCCGTGGTTCCGGGGTCACTGTCTTTTTCCGTGCCGTGCATCTTCGCTATCAGCCGCAACAGATTGCTCCGTTCCTCTGCCAGATGCGCGGTTTCGGTTTTCAGTCCTTCATTTTCTTCCATTAGTTCTTTCCGTTCTGCCTGCATCCCACGCATCTGCTCCCGGAGGCTTTCATTCTCCGCCTGCAGTGCATCCATGTCCATCTTCTCACCCTGTACCAGTGCCGTAAAGAATTCGCTTGCCTTTGCACCGTCTTCGCCTTGTTGGTCAAGCAGTAATCCAAGGAGTGATAACCGGTGTTCATATTCCTCTTTTAGTTGCTGTGATCTTATCTTTTCGTTCTTTGCAAGCTCCATCTCCATCCGTGCCTGGACAACAAACGTTTCCTTTTCTTCCTGGAAGGCTTTCCTGTCCCCCTCCAGTTTTTTCCGTGCCTGCACTTCTTCGTTATACCAGTCCTGCAGCATCTTCTGTTGGGTATCCAATTCCTTCTGCAATGCGCCCTGTTCCTCAGCCTTTTTTTCCATCTTTTCTTTTTCATGCTGCATCTGTTCCATCATGGCGGAGAGTGTACTCCTCTGTTTCTGATATTCCTGTTCCCGTTTTCTGAATATCGCCTCCCTGTCTTCATACATTTTGTTCATGTTCTCAAGAAATGAATTCTGTTCTGTTGCATTCATCACTGTCATCCTGCATCTCCTTTCTAAATTTTTTTAGGTCCTCCGGATCGGACCACACAGGCTACTGCAAAGGATAAACCTGCCAAGGCTGAAAAAAACATCATCCGTACAGCATCCCCAGTCTTTGGGACCGCTTTATCTGCAGTTGCATCCGTTGCCGTCTTTTGGGGCTGTGTACCGGATTTCGGTACATCCGCTGTCTTTGGTTTGACAATGCACTGGATTTCCTCCTGATATTTCTTTCCGTCCGTTCCGGTGTAATTGTAAATGATCGGGTATGTACCTGCCTGATTTGCATCCACCTGGCTGATATCCACATCCACTTGCTCTACATTCTTTGTCCGGGTAATCCCCGCCGCTGATTTTTTCACGGATTCGGTCAGTGGGCCTCCTTCCTGAATCGTGATATCATGCAGTCCGATCAGCCGTGGCCGCTGTTCTTCCGCATAGGTTTCATTCCCCTTCCGGAAAAAGAAAAATGCCCCGATGCCACAGCCGGCACAGAGCATTAAAAGTAACATGCCTATGATATATTTTTTCACATATGTCCCCCCTAGTACAAAACAAGCTTTTCTCTCACTACTCTGCAGTTAACCGTGAGTCGGTACGGCGTACTGTTATATCCGGTACAGGTGGCGAGCGTGACCGTCTGGTATCCGGATCCCTTTCCCCAATCGTCCTGGAAGACCCCATCATCCTTCCGGCAGGTGAATACGGATTCCACCTCCAGCTCCTTTGAACGTTCTGGCGTATAGAGATACATCTTACGGTTTGCCTTCTGGAACCCGGTGTCTTCAAATCTGTCCAGTCTTCCAAAAATCTGCCCGGACATCATATTATGCCCAAACAGACAGAGATGCTGATCTGAGAGTTTTTCATCCGTATGCGCCCATGTAAATACCGAGCCTAACGGGCTGTAGCTGCCGTCAAAACCACGGCTTAAGTATTCCGTATCATTCTCCCCTTTCAGGATGGGGTCATCCACCCCGATCTGCGGTGCATACAGCCACCCGATAATGTCCGGATTGATCTTCAGCAGGGTTTCAAAATCAATCCGTCTCTCCAGCGGGTCTTCCACACTTTCCTCCGTTTCCGCCACAACGGTCTGGATGACTGCCTGCTGTTTCACCTTCGCCTCCTTGAACGGTTTGTGTTCCCCATACGCAAGAATGGCGGACACGACGCCCAGCAGGAGCAATGCTCCTGCCAGTATTTTTCTGATTCTATCTGTCATCTTATTTTTTCCTTTTCCGCCCTGACCGGATCAGGATGCCGGCACACAGCAGGCATCCTGCCGCACCGGCAAGATAATACGGTGTTTTGTCCCGTAACCCTGTCTGTGGTGCTGTATTCTTCGGCGTATCGGGTCTCGGGGTATGTTTTGGTTCCATTGTCACATTATAGAGCATATCTCCCTCTGTCTCGCTCCACGTAGGAATCGCAATCAGGGCTGGCTCTATTTCATCATAATCCGGATCATCTTCCGGATACACCAGATATACCCCAACCTCCAGATTGGAAAAACCGGCACGGCCCTGCCCGTCCGTAACCTCGGACATCCCATCCTCTTTTTTGGATTCGGCCAGTTTTTCCGCTGCCGCTTTTAACGCCCCAGAACTCTCGATTGCATTGAAATCCACACCTGACTGCTGGTAATCTGGATCCAGGACATATGCGCCATCCACTACATCCGCCACTTTCAGGCAATAAAACCGGATCCCGGTCTTGCTGCTCCCTGCTTTCCCGTCCGTCAGCTGGATGCTGATCGTTCCAGTCTTCTCCTCGTCCACCTGGGTAAGCTCCCTGCCTGATGGAAGGATCTGCTCTCCCTCCACGGTATCCTTTGTATGATCAATGGCCAGTCCTTCCTCTGTAATGCCGTTCCCGGATGCAGGCTCTGCTGCGAATGCCGTGGCTGCACAACATGACACGGCCAGAATCACTGCCGTCAGAACCTGCCTAAATCTTTTCATTTTCATAATCTATCCGCCTCCTGTCTTTAAAAAATAACCCAATTGATATCGCAATAAAAATGAAGGGCAGTGCGGTGAACACAAGTTCCCGGATGGATGGGATCTCTGTCTCGATCCTGTCATATTCCGCTTTTTTGTAATCCACACGTTCCCCAGTCACGACCAGCCGGTGGGTATTGATCCCGTAGGGTGTACAGGTCACCAGGGACACCAGATCCTTTCCCTTCTCAATCCGCATCACCGAAGTATCATCCGGTTCTACTGTCCGGATACCGCAGACCTGATACGCCAGTGTCTCATTTCCCAGGCGGATGAAAAATAAATCGCCCTTTCTCATCTCATCCAGCCGCACCAGCAGCTTGGAGCTTGGCAGCCCCCGGTGTCCGGTAAGCACGCTGTGGGTGTTCTTCCCTCCGACCGGAAGGCTCGTCCCCTGCAGATGCCCGACTCCGTTCGACAAGGCGTCCTTCCCTGTCCCATGATAGATTGGAAGTTCCACATTGATTTTCGGAATATCCAGACTGCCCATCGTTCCTGTGCCTGAAATATCCAGCACCTTCTGATAGTTCTCATCCGATAAAAGCTGTGTGTTCATCCCATCGACAACCGCATCTCCCGACTGGTACAGCATATCGTTATATTCCTTTGCCTCTGCCAGCATCTTTTCCAGTTTCTTCTCCCTTTTCTCTGCCGCTTTCTGATAAGTGGCAACGGCATCTGCCTGATGCCGCTGCTCAATCACGTTATTGATGATTGGAAAACAACAGAGCAGGAATCCAACAAGGAAAACTGCCCGAATGCCCCATTTCCTTTTCATCTGCTATCCTCTCTATAGTTCTTCCCTCTTTTTCCTGCCCTTTACAACAGCCCCTGTCATCATGGCCGCACCTGCGGTCAGCAGGATAAGGACTGCGGAGGTACCCGTTACCGGAAGTTTCTTTCCGACTTTATTGATAACGGTCAGGTTCATGGAACCGTCTTCTACATCGGTGGAAAGATTCTGATCCTCCTTCCCAAGCAGCCCATCATAGAAACTCTCGATATGTGCGCTTGCCTCCAGTTTCTGCAGGGTGTCCTCCGTTGCACCATTGCCTTTGACATAGGAATCACGGTCGGTGGTGAACGTCGGGGTTACGGTCAGTGTAATCGGTGTTTTCAGCGGACGGTATCCGGCCGGTGCTTTCGTTTCCTTCATGCAATACCACATTGAGACTCACAAAGAAATCTATAATTGATTTCCACTTTTTGAGTACGTTCTTTGCCGGTTCCCTCTGCTTGATACACATATATACTGTCAATAAGTTCAACCAGCATAGAACGGTTTAACTCTGTTACGTTTTCATACTTGCGTATAGTTTCTAAAAATTGGTTGGTATTTTTTGTCTTGTAATCCTCGGCTTCGATTTTCTCTTTTAATGCCTTACGCCTTTCTTCAAGTTCTCTCTGCTCATTTTCATAAGATACAGACATTTTCTCAAAGCGTCCATCAGAAATCTTTCCTGCTACATTCTGCTCGAACAGTTTCATTATGATACTGTCAATTTCAGCAATACGCTTTTCTGCCAGTTCCAATTCCTGTTTAAACTGTTTGATTTTTTTACCGCCGCCGGATTCACTCAACGCCCTCATTTCTTCAATGAACTGGTTGCCTAATGTTTCCATATTCTTGATGTGTTTCTGAATGTCGTCCATGACAATCTTCACCAATGCGTCATAGGAAATCGCATGAGTTGTGCAGAGATTACTGTTTCTGGCGTATGTCCTGCAACGGAATCTCGGCTCTCTCCCGTTTGGATTGGAGAACGCCATATTGCGTCCACAGTCAGGGCATTTTACAAGCCCCACAAACATATTTGGTCGTCCAGTCTTGTTTGGCCTTTTCTTTACGCTGATGAATTTCTGTACCAGTTCAAAGGTTTCTTCATCAATGATAGCTTCATGGGTATTCTTTACAACAATCCAATCTTCCTTAGGAACTGCAACCAGTTTTCTGTTCTTGAATGATTTTGTCTGTGTCTTGTGCGATACCATATGGCCGAGATACACTTGATTTTCCAAAATCATCTTAACATTTTTCCCAACCCAGTCGGTAGGGAATCGGAACCCTGTGCTTGTTTCCAAAGTGCCATTTTTCATTGCCCTGTAAGCTCTCGGAATCAAAACCTTTTCTTCACACAATGTTCGTGCTATCTGATGAACACTGTTTCCCTGTTTCGACATTTCAAAAATATGTTTGACGATAGGCGCTGTTTCCGGGTCTACCAGCAGTTTACGCTTATTGTCCGGGTCCACCATGTACCCATACGGAGCGAATGAACCGCAGAACCCACCGCTTAAAGCAGTTGTTTTCTTGACGCTTCGGATTTTCTTTGAGGTGTCACGTGCATAATACTCATTCATAATAGATTTGAATGGCATCATCTCGTTATCCTCATACCTTGTGTCAACATCATCATTCAGTGCGATAAAGAGAATATCATTGTTTGGAAAGATTTCTTCCACATAATACATAAACATGGCATTGTTGCGTCCAAACCTTGACATATCCTTTACCATGATTCCGCTAGGCTGTGTATCTTCCATAGCGTCCTCAATCATGCGGTTTAAATCCGGTCTGTTAAATGTAGTGCCAGAATAACCATCATCTACATACTCGTCAATAATTTCAAATCCTTTCTCTTTTGAATAATATCGGAGCATTTGTAACTGATTGGTAATACTGTTGCTTTCCTTATCAGCGTCGCCATCATCTTTGGATAAACGTGCGTATAATCTAACTCTTAATCTTGCTTGCTGTTTTGTCATTTTTACTCCTTTCCAACAGCAAACAAACAACTTATATCCTGTTAATATTATACCACGCTACATGATTTTTTTCAGCCGCTTATTACACTGTTTTGAATTTAATATCCATTGTTTTCCTGCTCGATTTCCTTTTGAATCAGCCTTTTAATCAAATGCTGCAAATCCACTGTGCCGGAGAACACTGACGTTACATAAAAGGTCGTATTTCCTATTTTTACCGTATTGGACTGTACTGTTTTTCCTATAATCTCACCTCATTTCTTCCAACAAAAAAACACCATTTCTGGTGTCTTTCTGCTAATCCGCACTGATTACTTTGCGTTCATATTTATTTTTCTGCAAATCAATCTCCGCATAAACCATATGGCTGTCATTAAATTCCGTCTGTCCTGTCTGAATACAGGTTGTCTGATGAATATGGTTTATCCACTTTCCTTTTCCCGTATCAGGACTTTCATGTATATGTCCATGCAGAGAAAGAAGCGGCTGTTTTTCTTTCAGAAATTCGTAAATATCAACAGAGCCTATATCCAAATCTTGATAGCGCAACTGTCCTAACCGCAATCCCGCAGGTGGCATGTGCATAATGTAGACGGTTTTCCGCATATCGTCCGGTAATGGAAGTTTCTTCAACACATCACACATATGCGGTAATTCTGTTCTGGAATATTCCAGCCAGTTGTAAATCCTGTCATAATCTATCGCATTGGAGATTCCGGCTACAGGACTTAACTGACGCTGTGGAATATAATATGTTTCCGTAACAACCCTGTCCTTACAGCCGAATGGGTGGTCTAAAATATAGTTCATGCCAATAAATTCATACCCATTGACAGAAAATTTCCTACCGGCTATATTGCAGACATTTTCAAATCTGTTGCAAAGATTGTCAAACATTTCATCTGCTGCCAGTAAATCATCATTTCCAAGCATGGCAAGGTATGTGATGTCCTGCTTTTTCAGTTCCTCAAAATATTCATCAAGGAATCCATTGATAAAAAACGGTTGCTCACTGTGGCGGTCACATTGTTTTGGTAACATATCCCCGCCATTTACAATGACTTTGATTTCCTTTTCAGTGGCTACCTCCAGAATCTTACTGTACTTCTTTTTATCTCCGTGTAAATCTGTAACATACAATATCTTCATATCACTTTCTACCCCTTTTATTACAGCATTTCTTTCAAATCATATCTAAAAGTATATCATATCAGGGATAGATTTTCAGCAGCTTATATCTGACATACAAACTGCAAAATTTTGCCTTATACACCCCCTTTGCTGTGTGTTTCCGAAGCAGATAAATGGCTCTGGCAAGCTCCACAGGACTTTCACCTTTCCCATTCTGATGGGCAGAACCGCGTCATGCGGGTGTATCATTATCCAGATATACAGGTCATGGCTAAGCGGTCATTCCACAAGTCGCTCCCGGATCACTGCATGAATCGCTCACTCTTTCAAGGTCATGGCGTACAGTTTCCGCTGGCTCGCTGCATATCAAACGTATTTATCTGCTTTATTCAGTTGTCAAAGAACACCCGACTGTATTTGCCAGTCTATGAAAATCCACTATCAGAAATAATGAACTTCCATAGATTGACAAGCGGAGCAGAGGGAAAGGGGAAAATACTCCGCCCGTCAGAATGATTAGATTACGACAATTTCAAAGTTTGCAATCATATCCATGACCGCCGCCTGTATTCTGCCTTTTAATTCAGAATCCACCACCATGTAGACATTACCGTATTCATCATACAATTTGCGTAAGCTCAACTTTGATATGTAAGCGTCATAGAAATTCAAGATTTCTTGTATTGCAGCTTCATCACCATTCGTAGCCGCCACAATCACAGCAAACGGTATATGTTTTTGGTCTTTATCCATGCTTATTCCTCCTCCATCGTTTTTCGTAATTCTTCCAGAGTGCTTGTCCTGTGACGATAAACAGTAGTACGAGCCACGTTCATAAGCTCTCCGATTTCTGCGTCGGACATATCCATAAAGTATGACAACAAAATGATATTGCGTTTTCTCTCTGGTAAACATTTGAGTGCTTTGCTTAACTGGTCGTCAGATACTTGTACTTCTATGCCAAGAACATTGAACGCTGTATAATCATTGGAATACTTGTCATAAACGCCAGCCTTGTTCAATTCCAAATCTGATATTTCCGAAAATGGAACTTCATGCTTCAATCGTCTTGAAATATCACGGTTATACTTCATTGCTGCTCTTTTAATGACTTTTTTCGTAAGGCAATCAAACTGTGCTTGAATAACCTGCTCAAAAGAAGATGACTTCATAGCTTTTCACCTCCTTTCTGTTTGAAAGTAGGTGCGGGGTTGTTTTCCCTCGCTCCCCTTTCCGCACAATAGCTACCCACGTAACAGCTATTTGTTGCGCTTTCAGAAAAAAGATTGAAAAATATTTAAACAGTAAAAAAAGCACATGGAAAATATCTGATTCGTATTTCCTGTGCATTTTTCTTTTATTCCTGCTATATGATGTAAAAACCACAACCAAAAGCCGTAAAAATAAAAGATCCTGTATCAATCACCGATTTTAGGTAAAAAGAAAACGGCGGCTATATTAACCGTCGTTTAAGTATAAATATTTTATGACACGCAAAAATGGTACTGTGAGTGACGTTTTTTTATTTACCGCTTTGCAGTACATTTTCGCTTTTACGCATAATAGAAACTGATAAACCATGCTATACGTTTTACTGTACCTGTTAGAAAACTGACAAGTACAGTAAAATGTATTGAGATGATTACATATGCGTAAAAAAGAAGATAAGTACGATTTCAGAACTTTGGATCTTGCCATTAAAGAATCCCATATGGAAGTTCAAATCACTAAACTAAAGACCAGCAAATCGGAAAACTCGTTCCCAATAATCCTCTCCTAATAATCCCTTTTTTGTTTCGCCTTTCTTTCTCTACATACTTCTTTAAGAAAAACTTGCGGAACAAACACACAAAAAGTCAACAATATAATTGCAATTATAAAAAATTCTTTAATCGGATAAGAAAAACTAAAATATGAAAGAGTATTCTTAATAATATAACCTATACCCACGGTCATTAAAGTTCCTACGCTTAACAAAATTATTATCAATATTCCCCAATGATACAGACTCTCCATAATCAACATCTTTTTTAATTGTTTATGAGTCATTCCGATTTTTTCCATTATTATAAAGTCTTTTTTCCTTACTGCTATATTGGTGGTAATTATATTTATATAATTTGTAATTCCTAATAAAGAAAGACTCAAACAAAGTGCAATCATTACTACTCTGCTGTTATTCCTATAATTCTTTACTTCTCTAATCTTGTCTGAAGTACAGGAGAGATAATAAATATCAAAGGCTTCCTGCTTACTATTTTCTTCTTGTATTAGTTGCGTCAGTTTTTCCTTCACTATCGCTTCCTGACCATTACGTGCATCAAATGTAAAACTGAAAACTTGCTTTGGATAATTAAGCCTTTCATATCCTTGCTTACTGACAAGGAAATAATTAACACCCTCTCCATTCCAACTCATGCTCAATTGTGGAAAATCTTTTAGTGTCGTATCAATATAACCGGAACAAACAAATTCTATCCCTTCCGCTTCCGACATATCCATAGTCTCCATGGGATACACATGTACTGACTCTCCAACCATCTGATTGGCATCATCTTCTAACATTTCAGATAATTCATGTTTATGTAAAGCTAAGATGCCCGTTCCATTTTTCAAACTAGCAATGTCCACATTTAATTGATTCCTTTCCGCATATTCCTGCAACTCCTGAATATACTGATCATCTACCACCTGAATTGTCATTACATTATTACTTGTTCCAGTACCATATGCTGCATTTACTTTTGGTTGTATAAATTCTTCATTATAATCAAATGTCGCATAACACCCATAAATCTGCTCTATGCTATCTTCGTCTACTTCATCCATACCAATAATTTTCTCCATGAGCGCCTCATCAAGCAATGACTTTTCTCGATCTACCTGTAATTCGTCAACCGTGCTGTAAGGAAATAAATAAGCATCAACAGCATCTTTTTTCGTTCCGATTTCAAAGTCTGGCTGTTGTAAAAATCTATTAATAACATCTGTCCCGTTCGAAATAAATGATGATAATAATGCCATCTCACATCCAATAAATAAAGAAATAAGTGTAATACAGGTCTTCCTTTTAGAACATGAAAAATTATACCAGGCCATTCTACATATTGAAGTTCCTTTTGGGGATTCCGTATGTTTTCTGTGCGATACTGTTTTCGCTTGATACTTGTATGCTTCTACCGGACTCATCTTTTTCAATTTCCCAAGCACATGATTGCTGGCAGACAACATTAAAATTATAACAAACATGACAGCCCCAATTAAGATTTCCGGATATAATACCGTATCTATGCTAATCTCCCTATTTTCCAGAAAAAATAAACCTTTAAATAGTATAGGAAACCCTACACTCCCCACTAAAAGACTCAAAACACTTCCAAGCAATATACCCTTTATGAGAATTGCTCTGTTTTGACTTGCAATTAACTTTCTCAACTGTTTTTGCGTAGTTCCAATAACTAAAAGCAATCCATAATAATGAATATCTTTCGCTAGCGAAATAGAAAACACATTATAAATCAAAAGATAAACACTGAGTAATACAATTATTGTACATAAAAATGCAACACCATACCCACCAATTAATTGGTTAACAGACCTAAATTCCGCTGATCCATTGTTGGAAAACTGCTGTTGTGCATTTTCCAGTTCAACATCTTGATAAAGTTTCTGCTCCATCTGCATATTACTTAAAAATCCTGATTTGAATATAATTGATAGTCTTACCGGATACCTAGAGATCTGTTTAGACTCTAAATATTTTTCTGATAAATATGCAACAGGTACATATTGTACCTCATCAATATAGTCGTTGTAATATCCAACCAAAATGAATTCCTCAGTCAACTCATTTCCATCATTTACTGACCAACTATCGAACAATATAGGAATAGAAATTTTCATTCCCAACTGCGGATTGGAAATTCCTAATTTTTGAAGCAATCTTTTTGACAGCATGATTTCATTTGTATCTGACGGATAATGTCCTTTTATGTCATCATATGCGGGTTTAATAATTTTCTCATATGCAGTTTCATCAATTACTTTACAGTTTGCCAAAAGTTTATTATTTTGATACCAGTTTCCCACGGTATACTCTTGTCCAACATATTTAATATAATCTAGCGATTTTAATTTCTTGTATTGTTCTTCTTCTGCATTCTCTAAATAAGCCGATGCGGCACTGCCACTTTCACGTATTATCTTAATAGAATCTATAATCACCTTTCCTTTCGCTATACTAAATGCAGAAAAAAGAACAAATACCGTCAATGCTATAGCAAAAGTTAAAATCAGATTTCTTTTACGATTTTCTCTATTACACGCTATTGCAAGTTGCTGAAGTCTGTTATCTTTTCTGCGTATCATCCAAATACTTCCCTTCCGAAATAATCATTCCATCTTCTATTCGAATTATTCTGTCCGCCATATTGGCAATCCTTTCATTATGGGTAATGACAGCCATTGTCTGATGATACTTTCGTGCCATATCTTTCATAAGTTTAATCACCTTCTCACTATTGCCCGAATCCAAATTTCCAGTAGGCTCATCAGCTAAAACAATCGTAGGACGTGTAATCAAAGCTCTCGCTATAGCAACTCTCTGTTGCTGCCCTCCTGACAGTTCATCCGGCATCATATTAATTTCCCGACTAATCTCCAACCCATCAGTCAATTCCCCAACAAACTTTTCATCAATACTTCCATTGTCCAATTTAATAGGGAGAACGATATTCTCATAAATGTTTAAAGATGGTATAAGGTTATAATTCTGGAACACAAATCCAATATTGCGTCTCCTAAAAACAGCAAGTTCTTCATTATCCATCTCAGCCAAAATTTTACCATTAACAGATACAATCCCCCCTGTTGGGTAGTCCAATCCACCAAGCATATTCAATAAGGTAGATTTTCCACTTCCTGAAGGACCTATAATAGTTATAAATTCCCCTTCTTCAATACTTAAATTTATATTGTTTAGTGCTCTGACTTCAACATTGCCATTAAGATATATCTTTTTTAATGAAACCACATTGATAATATGCACAACCTATGTTCTCCTTTCTCACAGATTTTTTTATGTTGCAAAATATTATGCAAAATCCGATTTGTTATTTGAACCATCCACCAGAATTAGTTTATGTACTCATCAAGCGGAGCTTTATCAACACCCAAAAAGTCTAAAATTTGCACATCTCCAAAATAATAGGCTTTTATTTGTCCATCTTTGACATGAAATAATGTTGGAACTGCTGCTATTATAAGATTACTATTTGAAGCATCTGAATAATCAATAATTGGCGATTCTCGAATAGCGTATATTCTCCCTTCTTCTTTATCATCATTTAATTCAACAAAGTCCCTATCTGCAACTTTAATAGTATAATCCAATGGCGAGTATTTGTCTTTTAACATCTCCTCTGTGAGTCCATTGTAAAATTCCATTTTCCCATTATTAACTATACCTATTTCTTCATCATATTCTTTATGGTGTTCACTCCAATCATAATCTTTAATATCTTCATTCCCTTCTGCTCTTGTATCAAAAACATAAAGTTGATTATTTTTTGAAAATTGAATAATTTCATCTTTTACATTATCGCAATATGGGCATCCTGCTCTTTGAGCATATACATAATAATCACCACGTTTTTCGAAAAAATCCTCTAATTTTACAGTATCTAGTTCTTTATACGGATTATCTGGTTCTTTTAATCCCTGATATAATAAATACCCTGCTCCAGCAATTATGACTGCTAGCCCTGTTATTCCTAACACATACCATTTTCTTTTCATGTTCGTATCATATCCTTTCTTTTATCCTATCATTGTCCCAGTAACTTACAATATAAATTTCCTTTTGTTATAAGATCTTGATGACATCCATATTCTTTGATTATACCTTTCTCCAAAACATATACCATATCACAAGATTTTGCGATATTAGCCCTGTGAGTCACAATAATAATCGTAGAATCTGATAAATATTTCTTAATTGCTTTATCTATTATTTTTTCCAAATCATAGTTTAGGTTACTCGTAGCTTCATCTAATATTAGGATATGAGGTTTTCTTAATATCGCTCGTGCGAGCATTAGCCGTTGTCTTTGGCCACTTGACAAATTACTTCCTCCTTCTTCCAGAATTGTATTATATTGTAATGGTAATCCCATAATATATTCATGAATTTCAACTGTTTTACAAGCCAAGAAAACATCATCCCTCTTAACACGTTCATTTCCTAATAGCAAATTGTCCATTATAGAAAGATTAAATAGAAATGTCTCTTGAGAAACATACGTAATCCTATCTCTTATCTCTTCAGTACTAATTTCTTCTATATTGATTCCTCCTATGTAAATACTGCCCTCTTGAGGCTTATATAATTTCATCAATAGCTTTGCAATTGTGGATTTTCCAGAACCACTTTCACCGATTATAGCAATTTTAGATGCACCCTTTACTTTCATACACAATTTTCGAAGTACATTCTTCTCGGTGCTATAACTAAATATAACATTTTCAAAGTAAATATCTTTGTTAAGAAAAGAAAAGTCTTCTTTACTCCTATCAATCATGGTTCCAACTTCTTCTATATCCAAATCCATAATTTCTTGTATTCTCTCTTCTGCCACAAGCGCTGTTTGTAATTCAGTTTGCAAATCAATCAAATTTCTAATTGGATCAAAGAAATATACTATTAATGCATTAAAAGTAATTAGTTCCCCTATCGTCAGTTTATCCAGAAAAATATTATAAGCACCAATACAAAGAATGATAATCTCTCCAGTAAATCCTATCCAACTTTTTAATCCAAACTGCAAATTTTCCAACGTTCCTAATTTATAAGCACTTTCCAAATAAACGGCAAAACGTTTTCCTATAGTTTCACGTACGTATATTTTGGCATTATATAATTTGACAGTCATTACACCATTAAGGAAATCTAAAATTCCAGCCATTGTCTGTGCTTCATTTACAAGTTGATTTTTACTATATATAGCATATTTTTTTCTAAATGTCAGAACAACAATCATATAAAGTATACATATTACAACCAATCCCAAAAACATGTACTTGTTTTGGCGATATAGAATAACCCCTGCAACAATAACTGCGATAGCATCAACAAACACGGTTAAAACTATTTTTGATAATAACGTTTGTATAATTTCAACATCCTGAAATCTTGAAGACAATTCACCTACTTTACGATTGTCAAAAAACTTTTGTGGTAGTTTTAATATATGTTCATAAAATCCCATTGCAAGATTATTATGTATATGTTTACCTAAGGTCAACGACATATTTACACGTAAAACATTCAAAACCACTTTAGCAATTACCAAAAGAAGAAATGCTTCTGAAATTAATACTAAATTTTGAAAGGCATATTCTGGCAAAATTTTATCTATTAAAATTTTATAATAGAATGCACTTCCAATATTAATTATCGTATATATCAAAGAAACTATGATAATATATCCACATAATTTCTTATTTGGCCTTAATAGTTTAAACAGATTAATTTCCTTTGAAAATTTCTGATAATTTTTTTCAAATTCTTTTGTAGGCAAGAATGTCATTATTACCCCTGACCATTTATATTCTTTCATTCCAACTTTACAATATTCCAATTTCCAGAATTGCTCTCTAGGCAACTTTATAATCCCTTGTGCTGGATCAGAAATAATAATTTTCTTCTTTTCAACCTTTAAAATAACCACATAATGCAATAAATCCTCATCAATAACTATGTGAGCAATACAAGGTAACGGAATATTATCCATACTGTCTTCCATGCCGGAGATACATTTTAAGGTTTCCGTCTTAAATCCTATTGATTCAGCACCTATGGCAAGACCTTTAAGACTAGTTCCCGTTGTATTAGTACCCATTATTTCTCTCATCTTTGCAATAGACACAATCCCACCATAAAATTTTGTAATAATAGCCAGACAGGTTGGACCGCAATCAGAAATATCATGTTGCCTTATATTAATCAACCTTATTCTCCCCTTCCTCAACATAAGTATACTGTATTCATACTTTCAAGTAATCCTTTACTTTTTGTAAAAAAACAAAATCCCTTTCCAACGCTACGACTAAATTATCAACTTGAAAAACATTGCTGCAGATAATATTATAATTTAACATACTCATCAACATCATTCAGTACCAATATAAGCATACTTTTTAACTTCACTATACAAATCACTTTTTCTGAAATTCACAACTTTAAATGCTGGAAATTTTCATATTTCCAAAATTCGAATTTATTAATTTTATTTTCATTTTAAATTCAGTTCACAGTAATATAGACATTTCATATATATCAATTACCAATTTTTAAAGCAAAATAACTCCTTATGAAAACTCTCACATTTCAAAAGGAGTTATTTTACACTTACGGAACTATTCAACAATCTCAGCAAAGATTTTACGTCCAATATTTGCTGCAATTATTCTCATAGCAGAACTTAATATAAGCCTTTTTCTGAGAAGTTGTTAGCGCATTGTATGTTCTTTGAAACTCTGCTTGAGATCTCGGGCATGAAAATCCACCTCCGATGATTTCTTCCGTTTCTGCATCTGTCAGATTTCTGAATCCATTAATAGCCATACTTCAGTCTCCTCCTTCTACTATTTTCCCTATTTTGTTTTTACAATTTCGGGATTCTTTATATTGTACATTTTTACTCTACCACTATTTAATGATTTGTTCAAGTATTTATTTACTAATAATGTATTTTATTACACACTAAGCTTTTTTATATATTTAATATATTTTTATATTTACATATATTCATTTTTGTGTAATAATTTAAATAGCATTCAAAAAGGAGTTCTTTTATCATGAAAAAAAACTTTACCAAAAAAGAATTGGAAATCATGAAAACATTATGGAATAGTACTAAACCTCTAATTGCTTCTGATATTGTAAAGCAAAATAAATCATTAAATATAAATACTGTGCAAGCATGTCTTCGCACTTTAATCAATAATAAAGCTATCAAAGTAGCGGATATTGTTCACAGTGGCACCGTTTTAACTCGCAGTTATGTTCCCATAATCTCCAAAAAAGAATATTTAGATCATATTTATATAGAGCTTCTTGGGGAAAAACATACCTTTCCATTAATTAAATGTTTAATAGATGCAGAAACGAACCTGGAAGAATTAGAAGAATTAGAAAAGATGATTGCAAAAAAGAAAAACAAAATCTTAGAAGGAGAAGAATAGTATGTCATTTTCATTTGGTCCTTTTTTTACCTGCTTTATAATTACATTCTTTCTAACTGGATATTTATATATAATATCGCACCAAAACACATTCTTTTCTAAACGTGAAATAAGATTTTTGATGATTAGTATTTTAATTATACTAATTCGTATGATAATACCTCTTAATTTTCCATTCACATACTCAGTTTATTCTTACCACTTTTTACCAATAATAACTGAGTTTACAACAATTCAAATTGCTGATAGCAACTTGATTATCGCCGATCTTATGCTAATAATTTGGCTCATAATTGCTTTTATTCTGCTAATAAAATTTTTAGTACAAACTATTAAGTTACAACGATACCTTTCGCAATTTTATATTGATAATAATGAGGAATGGTCTTATTTATTGAATCTAATACACAAATATTATAAAAAACCAATACATATAGCAATAATACAAAAGCCGATTTCTCCTGCTATAACCGGACTATTTACTCCTACATTAATCTTTCCAGACATTAATGAATTTTCAGACAATGAATTAGAATATATTTGTCTTCATGAAATAGCACACTACAAACAACACCATATATGGCTTTCACTACTAATGGAAATTGTCTGCCGAATACACTGGTGGAATCCATTAGTTCAATATATGAAAAAAGAATATACTTTATTTTTAGAACTCTCTAATGATTTTTTTATCATACATTCCAAACCTGATTTTAATACAATAGACTATGCGGAATTAATTATAAAAGCAACTAAAAAAATACAGGCGAACAGACAGCCAACTTCATGTAGTTTAATGAGTTTCACAATTAAACACTCATCTATGCTAGAAAGACGAATAAAATATATTCTTAACAGCAAAAAAGAAAAGAAACATAAAGAAAAATTATTTTTATATTATAGTTTTATCTGTTTCGCCATTTGTTTGTCCGTTTTCTTCACTCCAGAAGCATCTTTTCGCAAAATAGAATCCGCGGAAGAAAATGGCGTAACACAAATTAATGAAGAGAACGCATATATATTTGAAACCGAGAACGGATATTCAATTTATGTTGATGGAAATTTTTTTGCAACTGTTGATACTATTCCAAGTGACCTGCAAAGCGTTCCAATTTATAAGAAAGGAGGACAACATCGTGAAAAGTAGACGTGTTTTTTGTTCTATAATTATTGCCCAAACTGTTTTATGTAGTATTCCAAATGTTACGGTAATGGCTCAAGATTTTTCCAACACTATTCCCGTGGCGGACCACAAAACGACAGCTACCTCTGAAGTTACTCCGTTTGCTTCTGACATTGGCTGGAAATACAAAGTCATCAATGGCGTCTTGTATAAACGCCAATATGATTTTACCAGAAAACAATGGATTGGCAATTGGATCAAAGCGTAGACATATATATCATAACGTAAAAAAAAGCACTACCTGTTTAAGGTTATGATATATTACTTTAAAATTATTTGAATGTAAACATCGAGTTCCTTTATATGAATTTGTATAAAATAATATAATTCATGTTCGTACCATTTCAAATTCTTTATCTGTTGGATTAAGGTTCCCCGTTTAGATACTCCCAACAAATATCGAAAAACACTTTTAGAAGGTATACAGAACATAAATGTTATGTCTTCACATTAAAAAGTCCAAATTGTATCACAACTTATTCAAAAAGATTTGGCAAGTGTAATAGTGAAAGAGAAGTTAAATGAAATTAAAAAACGTAATATGGTTACACAAGAATGTTTAAAGGAATTTGAAATTTGAGGTAATGAAAACTGTCAATTTAGATGGCTACTATTACCTCCTACTTTAAGAAGTTCTAAAAAATGAAATAACGCAAACATAAAATCAGGCTTGCTTCATATACATGGAGCAAGCCTTTCATCATGTTATCCTACAATCTTCCAGTTGCTATCTTTTTCCAGCGTCAAATCAAACTGTGAAATCTGTGTTGCCTTTGTTCTCTGGTCGAGATATTTCACCGATACGGACACTTTCACCTGTTCCCCATCTTGTGTGAAGATAGGATTTACCAGCTCCGAGAACACATAATCGCAATTCACAGGTTCCAGCACATTCCCCGATACATAGTAGGCAAGTTCCTTTTCTGTTGCGGTAGAGTATAGCTTGAAGAATGTTTCTAAGAACTCCGTCACTTCCTCCGTAGTGGCTGCGTCCACCGTTCCGTCTGATTCTTTTATCTTTGGTTCATAGGTTGATTTAGTTGGTATGCTGCTGATGGTCGGATTCTGTGTGATAACCAGATTCCCGTCACCATCTACATGAACCACTACCATGTAAGCGGAAGTATAGCCGATAGAGGTTTCTCCCTCCGTTACCGTTTGATCTACCGAGTAGACAACGGTAAAGTCGTCCGTTCCAACCGCTTCAACCTCCCAAATCTTAACGTCCGTCATCGTAGAGCTTGTAGGTATGTCCATACGGACGGTATCAACATTCAAATCCTGCAAGCTCTTTGTAAGGTACTGGTTAATGGCTGTGGTTCTTTTCTCAATAGATTCCTGCGTATTGCTCCAAGAATAGTAGGACTTCGCAAAGGCTTTTACAAAGTTTTCTATCTTATTGGTATCAACAATACGCTGCTCAATGACTTCTTTCTCATGTACCGTGTGCATATCAATGGCAGTGAAATTCTTATACACCCCGAAGCTGACACTGGCAATCAGCACCAGCCATAAGACAATCACGGTTTTCTTATGTGTGCCAACTTTCATCACAGGCACACGTTTTTCTTTTTTTGGTTTTGATTCCTTATCCTTTTTCTTAAATAGCATAGCACCATTCCTTTCTTATTTGGTTTTCACCCGTCCAGCACCAATCAAATGTTGCTGCCAGTACAAGCTTGTTAAATCTGCATATCCGATAGGGTCGCCAGCGTGATACATTCTGTTGTTTCCTGCGTAGTAGAGTAGGAAAGCACCGCCTTTCCTTATTTCTAAGGTAGGTTTGTGCAGTCCTCTCCCCGAACCGTGCTTGCATTTCTCAATGCACACGGCTCTCCATCTTTGCTCCATTACAGGTTATTTCTTTTCGCCATGATGTATAGCCATGTGACACTTGTGGCATACCACGATTGTTTTTCGTCTTTTGGCTATCATTACCTTTTCCCATTCTGATTTCCCTTTAAGGTTTTTAACCTTGTTTACATGATGAATTTCGTATCTGTCGCTATCCGTACACCCACATACTTCACATATCTTCGCCTTTAATCGGCTTTCTAATGTTGTTACGTCATGGGAATAATTTTTTGCTGTTTGTGGAACAATATCAGTAAACTTCTTTCCTTTGCAGTCAGCATAATTCGCAAAATACATTTTCTTTATTCCTGTTTTAGTTTCATAAGGAATAGCCCATTTGCCTGTACCGTCTTTATACATAGCTCTAATTTTAGAAACTTTGGAACGGTGCTTTCCTGCAAGTGTTTTCAAACAGCTATATTCCATAAGATAATTGAAATAGATTAGCTTGTTAAAATTGCTTGCCAATCCATAATAATTACAGATACCTCTTAATTCTGCATTATAAATAGTCACTATTTCCAAATCTGTCCTGTTAAGCAGTTGTGGTCGGTGTATAGGTTCTAATTTCCCATTGTCTGACCTCTGCTTTACAATTCCATTTGAAAATAAAAATTTCTCTATCTTGTCTTTGAATGGAATACTCAATTCCACCTTGTTATTCATAGAACGGGTTTTGAATTTTCCTTTTGGTTTAATCTGCTGGTCACGGCGTACTCTGACATCATATCCGAGAAAACGAGCAGGAGTATTACTGTGTGTAATCAGAGTTTTTTCTTGACTAAGTTCCATTTTTAATGTGGTACTTATAAATTCTGTAAGTTCTTGCTTAATCTTCTCACAATCCTGCCGATTGCCATTCACAGCTATTAGGAAATCATCAGCATAACGCACATATTTTATTTTCTTGTCGTCACATTGTTTCGCTGGTAGTTTGAGCATTTGAGCTGTTGCAGTTTTATATTCTTCAATCAGCTTTTCTCTTTCTATACCATTGCTATTTTTAATTTTGTTGTGTAATCTTTGGCGTAGTCCTACCAGTTTTGTATATTCTGGTGTATAACGTGCCTTTGTTGCCACATCAAACTCTTTCTTTATCTTCATTATGTGACGGTCTAATTCGTTAAGGTAGATATTCGCAAGAATAGGCGAAATGATACCACCTTGAGGGCAACCGCTATATGTTTCGTGGTATTTCCAATCTTCCATATAACCTGCCTTTAAGAATAAACGAATGAGCTTCAGAAAACGTGCGTCTTTAATTTTCTGATTGACAATTTCCACAAGTACCGCATGATTGATGTTATCAAAACACCCTTTTATGTCGCCCTCTATAAACCAGCGTGCTCCTGTAAATTCTTTTTTTATTTGAGCAAGAGCAGTATGACAACTTCTTACTGGTCGGAAACCGTGAGAGTAGTCTGAGAAAATAGGCTCATAGATTGCTTCTAATATCATGCGTATTGCTTCCTGTATCAGCTTATCAGTAAAGACAGGCAGTCCTAAGGGACGCATTTTGCCATTTGATTTTTTGATGTATGTACGTCTTACTGGTTTTGGTTGATACATTTCATTTTTTAAGGCTTCAATGATATTTTCAATATATATTTCACTAAAACCGTCCGCTGTGTCGTCTGTTACACCCTTTGTTCCTGCTCCTTTGTTGGAGTAGAGGTGTTGATATGCAACATAGTATATATCTGGACGGAGTAAATACCGATAGAGCCTTGTAAATACTTCATCATGGTTCTTTTTTGAATTTTCCTGTAATTTGGTTAAAATCTCCATTGTTGGTTTCATTTGAGGTTTTCCTCCCTAATCAATTTCTAATTTTAATTCGCTAAGACTGCTTTCCTTCGCCATGTGAACGGTTTTCCCGTATCCGATTTTACGGCTTTCCCTGTCTTTTCAGGGTTCTCAGACTACTATGAAAGCTCCGTTGCCTTGCCAGATTTTCAGCGTCATCTCACTTAGCATAGCCTTGTGATTTATCACTACAAGAGCATTACGCATAGCCATTGTAGGCATTCTAGTTTAGGTAATCTCCAGTTGACGAAAGTAGTAGGCTAGTGTGAATTGTCGGATATGCTTTCGTTCCGTTACTACTGGTTCTCCAGCGTACCGTATGAGTTAATTGATAACCCACTGAAAGGCATTTATTTTCAGCGTTACTCATACCACAGGTTTCAGACAAGTTTCCTGTGTCCACACGTAACAGAGGTTTGGAACTCACATTCAACAAATCTAGTTTTATCCTCATATTCACTTAACCTTGCAGTTCAGTCGTGCTCTATTGTCTTTGAACAACTTTCTGCTTTCCTGCCGTGCTATTTTCCCGTACAGCTTTCGCCTTTCGGTTAGGCAGGTGGTTTCCCGTGTTATCTTACGGGGTAGTGCCTTTTTTTTCTGTCCCCCTTTCTTTAATCTACTTCTAACTTTCGTCCCTCTGGACGCACGATTCCTACATGAGTGACATATGTTCCAGCATTATAGGTTGAGTGGAAGAACACCAAGTCACCAGTTTTTGCCTGTGACAGCGGTATGTGCTGCGTAGCATCATACTGTGCCTGTGCGATACGAGGTAAGCTGATACCAGCCTTTCCGTAGCACCACTGAACCAATCCCGAACAATCAAAAGAGGTGTTGGGATTACTGCCACCATAGACATATTTCCAGCCTTGATACTTCAACGCTTCATTGAAGATTGCCTGTACGGTTGCGTCACTGAAACTAGGCACAGCCAAATACTGGCTGACTAACTTTACATAGAACATATTCCCGTACTTGTAACGCCAGCCGCCATTTTCTTTTATGGAAATTTCATTCTTGTAGGTGACTTTGACACCGCCGGATTTATCCTTTGCGAAACTGACCGCCAGCTCAAAGGTGTACTTTTTCCCATGACTGGAAACGTAATCAATGAAGCCGCCGCCATAATTATAGGACTGTACCACTGTGTTGATGTCACAGCCTTTTGCTTCTGCGGATTTCAAAAGCTCCGAGAAATATTTACACCCCTGTTTGATGGAATCCTCCACAGACAGGGAATTAAGCGGCAGACCAAGTGATTCACTGGCTTGCATAACATCTGTCGTGCCAGTGCCACCGGATTCCATCTGCATAATCGCAAGCAAATAGTTCACATAGTCGGAGATTCCGTATTCCTTTGCATACTTTTCTACCGTAGGCTGATGTTTCAAGACTTCCGCTGACAGGTTCAGTCCAGAAAAATCAAAACTGGAAGAACCGCTTTCTTCATCATCTGCGGTCACGATAAACAGGAACAGAAGCAGACAGATAATCACTGTGAAAATCCCACCGAACACAGCGAAATGCCTTAACTTCATTTCTTGCCGCCTTTCTTACTGGTAGATTTTTTCACTGTTGATTGATTTGTGGTCTTTTTCTGGACTGTTTTTGTCTGCGACTTTCTCTGCACAGTCTGTCGTGAACCATCTGTAGCAGCTTGTGAATGTTTACTTACTGCTGATGAAGTCTGTTTATCTGCCGGACGGGATTCTCTGATAACCTGTGTTCTCACATTCTCCTGCGATTTTGTCACAGGTTTTTTGCTCTTACTTGACTGTGGCTGTTCCTTTGTCACCGTGACAGGTCGCTCCTTGATGTTCTGCTCCTGCTTTGAAGCTGTGGCTTTTGTATCCAATTTTACAGGAACAGGCGTTGTCGCTGGTCGCTCATGCACCGGGGCAGCTCTCTTTGTCGCTGATCCGGCGGCCTGTCGCTCCTTATCCTTTGATTCCTGCTTGTCCTGTGCCTTATCCACAATCGGACGCTGCGGATTCTGTTTGTCTGATTGCGGCTGCTTCGATACCGATTTTTTATCCACGATTCCACGCTTTGAGGTAGACTGTGATTCCTGCGTATTGCTCTGTGAACTATGTACGGTTTGTGAGGAATCCGTCTGGCTTTTCTTATCCGGCAATGCAGGCGGCTTGCTGCTACCTCCACCAGAAGCAGAAGGATTGTGATTTGCTCTGGTATGTGTGTTACCTGCCTGTTTGGTACTGTCTGCCTTTTTCGTAGAAGCAGAAGCAGCCGCCGCACCAGCTACACCGCCAGCAGCACCAGCCGCCATTGTCCTGCCGATTTTACGCTCCAAGCGTCTTGCCCTTCGGTTGAGGAACATATAAGGTCGCCGCATGATTTGTCTGCTGACTTGCTGTGTATCGGAAGATTGCAGGCTGAACATTGCCATCAAGTCACCTAATTTAAAGTAGATTCCGGCAAAGGTGACTATCTGTAGAAACGCCACCATGAAGAACGGATAGCCGGAGGAAATGGAATAAAACATAGTCGAGATACTAAAGGCTGTGGTGATAATCAGCGTGATTCCTGCCCTCATCATAATGGTGTTGAACAGCTTCGTAAGAGCCTTTTTTGCCATACCCTCATAGGTAGGTATCATGGAGAGGATAAAACTAATCGGCAGAAACATGGCGTAAATGATGAATAGCACCTGTGAGAAAATCATCATGCCGGTAAGCAGAAAGACAAATGCCGAGATACCGATATTGAAGATAAACAGGAACACCACCATACCAAGACGGGTCATGGTCTTTGTGACGCTCAAATAGTTATTGTCTTTATCTTCGATTTCCTCAATCACAACGTCCTCTCTGTCGTCCGTGTCCGGACTTTCCGATAACAGGCTTTCCACACGGTCAGAACCGAGCGTTTCTATATCCGATTCCCCGTACTGTAAAAGTAGCCACGGTTGTTTCACCTGTATGGAAAACAGGCTGTCCCTTATCAAGTCCACACTGTCTTTTCCCTTGCTGTTGGAATCGGGCAGCACGATTTTTGTACCGAGCGATAACGCCGAGCTGCTTATATCTGCCGAGAAATCATTGATTTTGCTGATATAGTTTGGGGCGTAGGCGATAAAGGACGCTGACAGGATAAACACTACAAGGAAGTTAATCACTGCATGAACCGCTTTTGTTGTTTCCCTCTTGATAAGTCCTGTGTATGCCACATAGATACCCATTACCAGAATGAGGATAAGCAGGAATCCTACATAAAATCCCTCACTGGAAAAACCGCTGGAAGTCACGCCAGCCAACGTCTGAATGTTCTTTCCGATTGATGTTGCGGTATCAGAGATAAAATCCAGCTTGTAGGCTTCCTGTACCACATAGCCTGTCGCATTGGAAATGTATAAGCTCACCGTCCAGACAAAGTTTGTGATAGCGTATAAACCGTACTGAATACTTTTGCCGATACCGTCCAGCCAGTTCCACGGTAGCCAATCCCAACTTGAATCCACATAGAAATCCAACTGGTAGTTTTCCAGCGGATATTTAGAATAGGCATTAGCGTCATTTACTGTATTGTCTACCAGACCAGCCGCATGAGCTACCGTACCCGTGATAGATAAAAATACCAGCACACCGAAAATCACCAGCAGAGCGATACCGAAGAATCTTAGGATTTTTCGTTTACGCATAGGCTTCACCTCGATTCTTCCGTCTGTACGGGCGGTCTGGTATCAAAGGCATGGAACAAATCAGCGAATACAGGGTGAATCTGGATAACGCCCACACGCCCGTACAAATCTTGAAACAGGCATTGTCCATTTTCCAAATCCCTAAGTCTTTTCTGGTTGCCCTCGTCCTCCTTATCCACACCGAAAAATTCAAGGGTATTCTTGATTTCCTTTATGTCCGTACTTCTAAAGGCAAACTTCAAGCCGATATTGTTCTTCATCTTTTCGTCGTCCACATCACCAGAGTTTTGTGTGACAAAGTAAACAGCGGCGTTCATGGAACGTCCGGCACGAATCAGCTTGTTAGAAAGAGCTTTCCCCTGTGCCACCTGTAAAAACGTCCACGCTTCGTCCAAGTCCACCATCTTGAAAATACTTCTGTCTGAATGGATAAAGTCTAAGGCAAAGGTACTGATAACGATAAGCATTGCCACGGAAAGCAACTCCATTGTGGTATAGTCTTCAAATTTTGTGTCCTTATCTGGCAGTACAAGGTCTGCCACCTGTATGATATTTAATTGCCTGTCTAAGCTGATGGACTGCTTTACATCACCGTCCGAGAATAACAGGTGTGCAAAGTCATAGTCCGTCATGCTCTCGATATGGTCTGCGATATTCTCTGCCACTGATGAACCGTCTTTCCTTAATTCATCAATGACACGCAACAAGCCACGCTGCCTGCTCTGGGTAACAGAACGGATTGCACGACGTAGGACAGGAAACTTCTCACCGTCACGACTACTGATACCAGTTAAAAAGGTGAGTATGTCGATTGCCAGACTTTCAGCGTCCTTTGTACGCTTCATAATCACATACGGGTCAAGAAGTCCTCTGTTTTTGTCCTCACTGGTAAGGTTGACTATCTTGATTTCCTGTGCAATATCTGGTAGGGTTTCCTGCCAGTTTCCACGCTCTGATTTCGGGTCTACAATGACCGCCTTTCCTCCAAACAGCACCGCATAATAGATGATAAGGTTGTTACAGAATGACTTTCCACCGCCAAGTGAACCGAGGAAAGCGGCAGCTAACGCATTGGTGACTGAACCTTTCACGCCCTGTGCCGCAAGACTGGGTTTCAGATAGACATTCTTTCCTGTATCAAGGTTGTAACCGATATAGATACCGTCGCTTTCCCCAAGCTGCTGTGTCGCACCGAACCCAAGTCCAGCGAGAAAATCAGAAGTGACATACTGGATATAATCATTGATGTATCGTTTGCTTGACGGGATAAATTCACCATGCAAGCCGAGCATATCACCAAATGGGCGAACCAGCTTCACATTCAAATCGTCGTAGAAGTCCTTGACTTCATCACAGCGGCGTTTCAGTTCTTCCAGAGTATCAGCAGCCACACGGATAACGTAAGACAGCTTGTACATGGATTCTTTGGACTGGTCTAAGTTCGTTTCCAGCTCATTCACCGAATCCAGAGCGTCCATAACATTACTTCCCGTTTCGTTGCCTGCTTCCCAAGCATGGTTATCCAAATCTTTTAATTCCTTTTTCTTGTTACGGACTGTGGTTAAGGCTTTCTTATTTGTTACAATCTCTACATTCATGGAAGTGGAAACAGGGAACGTGAATTGTTGTTGCTGGTAATAAAATATCTCGCTTGACGGAAAATCCAGCTCACCCACGATATTGTTAATCGTGAAGTAGGAGGCATACGTTGTCTGATCTTCACGCTCAATCTTTAGGTATCGCTGGTTTTCTTCTATCATGCAGCGTGTAGGTCGGATAAGGTCATATCGCTTCACCAGTGTTTCACGCTTTAACTTCTTGACAGGCAACTCATAGGAATAGTCACTGTACGCAACGCCTGTATTTCCGTAGATATGCTCCAAGAGATAGCCGAAGTCATTTTTATTCAGCCTGCGGAACTGAAAGCGGCGTGAGATTTTGCTTTCCAACAGCTTTTCCATCTTTAGAAAACGGTTGATTTCATCATTGCTCATGGAAACAAAATCACCCATGAGCTTGTGATTGACTTCATAGATAAAATCAGCAAAGGTCATGGCTGCCGATTTCTTCATACTTTTTAGGTTGATTTCTTCCTCATTGACTAACAGCTTAAAGCCAAGAAAAAAGCGGTAGTCAATCTGATTTTCCCCAATCATTTCAACCAACGCTTCGGTCTGTTCATCTACCTTTTTACAGGCAATCTCTTTTAACCTGCCTGTGATTCCTTTTTTGGAGCGTTCCTGCACCGCACGCAAGCTGTCCTCTGTGGCAATCTGTAGGGCATGGATTTTTCCGTCACGGTTCTGGGCGATAAGCTGACGGAAGTTATCATGCACCATATACTTTTCCTCTGGTGACAGGAACGAATAATTGTAAGGTGTCAGCTCATAGTAAGCGAAACACTCACCATCATGGTTGAACACCAGATTGTTTTCAATATATTTAATCGGGAACATACATCACACTCCTAACTGTCGTAATAACGGGATTAAATCTTTCCTTTTTCAGCTTGATAGCTTTTCCTGCATAGGTCACTTTTGGACGGAGTAAAAACGAGATACAGGATTTTAAAAATCCGAATGGCTTCTTTCCATCAAAGGTTTTTTGTGACACAAACCAAGTGAACGCTACAGGGATTCCAAAGTATTTGAGGAACGCACCGTCAATCATGTTCAGTGGCGGCAGCTCCCCAAAGAGAATCACCACAAACAGCGATACCACAAACCAAGCCATCTGACTGAATGTGAGAGGAAACGGGAGCTGAAAGTCGTTGATTGCATAAATGACTTTCTCCACGCTCCATATGCTTGTATAGCTTTTGATTTTCTTCATTTTTCACAGCTCCTTTCTTTGAAGATTTTTCTTTACATGGAAACAGCAGCCTATATTTCAAGGCTGCTGCAAAAAATAACCAGTGTCATTTCACTGGTAAATAGTAAAATATTCAGTTGTCATTGTTAATACGGACATTCAAACACGCCATGATTGGTGACGACAAAACGCCCCTCTAAATCAAGGTCTCGCCCGTAGGCTTCATAGTCTATGTAATTGCGGATTCTGTCTGGTATCTCACCCAGACTTTGACATTCATCTATGAAGTAATAGGCAACGTCTGTCATATCATCACAATCGGGATAATGGATAATATCGTCTGCGTGTTCGCATAATTCCTCTATGCTGCTGAAACAACAGAGAAGTTCTGATAATTCGTCTTGTATGTCCTCTGGTAAATCCTCCACCATTTCACAAAGACGGTTGACTTCCTCAATGGGTGTGTACTCGTCAATCTCAAAGGGCAGCTCGTAATCATGGATAGCGTATTCTTCGTACCTGTCATTCAAGCCGATACGCTCTGCCATCTCATCATAATCAATGGGCGGCGTGAACCATGCACCCACAAGCTCACCCTCATTGTATTTCCCAAGATTGGCGATATAAACCTGCATTTCTTCGATACCACATCACCCCTTTACTGATAGCGGAATACGCCGCTTGTAGTAAATAAGTATCTGTCGTCCATTTCCAGCTCATTTCCGTAAGAGTGATAGTCAATATGTTTTAACAGTTCATGGGGAATCTCACCGAACACATTTTCCTCACGGATAAGGTATTCTGCCAGTGCCGCACCGTCGCCCACATCATAGTAGCGTATCTCGTCCTTGTGGTCGATAAAATCCTCGAAACTGTCAAACCATTTCTGCTGAATGGCTTTCATTTCATTACCGATAGGCGTACCCTCCAATTCAAGAACCATGCGACAGTTGGCGTTGATTTCCCAAAGCGGCATATCGCTGTGTATGTCAAAGGGCAGCTCATAGTCAGCAATCTCAATCTGTTCTTCATTTTGAACGCCCAGTTTTTCTCTGACTTCCTCAAAGTCCACAGGGCAGTTGAACCAGTCACCAGAGTAACCGTCGTCCTCGTCATGGTAAGGTTTTGTATTGTTTAAAAGGTAGATTCGCATTTCCTGCAAGGCTTATCACTTCCTTTCTTCATTTCCAGTATTCCCATTATAACAGCATAATCTACACCGAACACATAATGAGAAAACTTTTCTAACTGTTCTTTTGGATAATCAAGCGGTAGCTGTCGTTTGATTTCTTCCCACACCTCACGTTTATGGTAGGGTAGGTCGGAAACATCATGGCAGCCGATACAGTCTTTCATATCCTCAAAAATATCTGTTTTCATGTTGCCCTCCATCTTCCGACTATCGGAGCATTACGCCCCGATAATCTTATTGAATAACTGTAACAGTACATCTTTTACGCCAGCGGCATTGAATACCAAGCCGACGGCGATTAAGGCAATCACCAGAAAGCCGATAAGTTTGGAAAACTCACGCTTGAAACCGAGATACACACCGATAACAGCGATTGCCATAAGCACCAAGCTCTGTGCATTAGATAAAAACCAGTTGTATAAGTTCTGTCCGAAATTCATTATTTTTTTCTCCTTTCCATCATTTCAATTTCTCTGTCTGCGGCTTTTGCAGTCTGCATAAGACACATAGTAACTACCCCGAATCCTGCCCCAAGTGAGAACAGGAATAAATTAAATAAGATATGTTTCATGTTGTCATTCCTCCGTTTCTGTAATAACTTCCTCTGTGGAAGTCGTCTGTTGTTCAATCAGTTTCTTGTGACGCTCGGTGAGCTTCGCATGGTCTAAAATGTCTTTGAGGTAGGTTGTACCGTTGGTACTGTCTATCTGCTGTAAGACTTTCCATGTGGGAGCGACCTGTCTGCTTATCCAGTTCAGCGTCCTTGTGAGCGTGTACGGTTCTGGTTTGGTCGTTAATTTCAAACGCCCACGATCAGAACCGATAAAGTACGCCCATTTCTCATTGGTTTTCCATTCACTGCGTCGCTTGTCCGTCTCCCTGTCAGCGAATCGCATATAGCGGTTGATAATATCAAAAGCGGTACGTTCTGCGTCATGGTAAGTCAGCAGGTCACGCACCGCATAATAGGCTCGCTCATTTTTCAGTCTTATTTCAAAACGGTTCTTGATTTTCGTATCTTCAATGGCGATGTCATACTTTGCGTACTGCTCATAGTCCTTTTCATAGATACAGAAATAAACTTCTGATTTGAGCGAACCGATATACAATGTATTTCCCATACCGTATTTATCCTGTTCCTGACTTCTTACCAGCTCACCGCTTCGGTAGCTCTTAAAACTGCGGAATACGGAAATACATTCTTCGTGGTTGCATTTCTCTGTCAGCTCTGGAATGTCTAAGATTCCTGCCATATCGTTGATGGCAAGGTCAAGACGTTTCATCACACCTCCCTCTATCAGAGCGTCCATGAGAAAGTCATACCAGCTCCTATGCTGTGCCAAAAGGTAGCTTTCCATCTGGCGGCAGCCTTTTCCTTTCAGCTCTAACAATGTGCCTTTTTCCTTATCGGGCGAAGTCAGCACGAACACATCACCCAAGACATAATGTTCCGCATAGGAGTAGAACCCGTAATCCTCATGTATCATCACATCAAGCCTAAGTTTAAGAATATCCTCAACAACGTGTTTCACGTCCTGTGTGGGGAATCGGATTCTGACGTAATCGAAGACCATTTCCAGCGGATTGTCTGGATTTAATCGCTCCAGAGCGTCCGTGAATTTCACCTTGATTTCTTCCGTCAAGGCTACTTTTCCAGATTCAAGCCTGCTGACATACTCTCGGCTGACACCAGCCATGACCGCAAGCTGATTCTGGGAAACGCCGTACTGCGTCCGTTTTTCCTTAAAATCGTTTATCCAATCGGTATCGTTCAGTTAAAATCCCTCCAATCGAAAAAGGAATGTGACATTTCCCGATTTTGTCACATTCCCTTGAATGTTTGAAAAACCCACTGTTTCAGCGGACTTTCCGATATTAAATTGACTGTTTCCAGTTGATTTGTGCCCCCCTGTTAGATAACGGGGGCGAATGGTTGGTGTGGCAAGCCACACCAACACAGGCTAGTCCGTACCTGCGGCTTTCGCTTCGCACGCCGCCTGTCCGTCCTGCCTGTTTTGTGACAATCTGCCTATTTCTTTTAGAAAATCGTGTCCTTTTGGTACAAGGGGAGTGTAAAACTCGGATATGACACTCGTTCCCGTATCAACGTAGCCACGTCCTTTGATCTGTTTCAGAAAAAAGTCCTTGTCTACCTCACCAAACATCATACTGTAACCAAGTTCCGACATACGCCCCAATGCGACACGGAAGTTGAACTGGTCACGGATTCCGTCACCGAGATATTTTGCGTCTGGTCGCTGACAGGCAAGGATAAGAAAGTAACCTGCCTGTCGTCCGAGCATGACTATCTGTTTGAGCTTATTCAGCACAGCGGCATTTTCCTTTGTTGTCAGCATTTCCATGAACGCCACATATTCATCAAAGATAAGAAAATGCGGAGCAAGACCGAGATAGGCATAGTTTTCACCCGTCTTATAATTTTCCATGAGCTTCATAGCTTCACTTCTTGCCATCATACCGTCATAAAATCTGTCAATACAGGCGGTTATATCGTCCTTTTTGTAATAGACTTCTGGCATGACAACAGATAAATCCGCAAGGTCGGCGTTCTTTGGGTCTAACACATACATGACTGCATTACAGCGGAGCAGAGCTTCAATGATGGTGAGGATAAAGTAAGTTTTACCTCCACCCGTACCGCCAGCAATCAGCATATGGGGGAGCTTGTCATACTCCCACCAGACGTTTTTCATCAGACGCAGGCTGCCATTTTCAGCCTGTACCTCATTGATAGTGATTCTATTTGCAATCGTATCATAGAGTAAGACATACTCCACATAGCTGTCCTTTAATTCTTTTGACACCAGCTCACAGTACAAGCCTGTTTCCAACTTCTTTTCCAAGTGTAAGAGCTGGTCTTGATATTTCCCCAGCGTGATTTCTGTACGGATATACAATAGTCCGTTATCCATACGGTAATACAGTTTTGGGAAATAGGTGATTTTTTCTTTCTTTGTATCTGCTGGTAAATCCTTGAAAAATCCGCTGTCCTTTGTGGTTTCCGATTCATACCAGCCATTTTCAAGTATCATGCGAGCCAGCTTTTGACGGTGAAAGAGCTGCTTTACCCTGTCATAATGGAATCTCTGGTATAAAAGGGCAGCAATCACACAGACCAGAGCCGATACTATAACTGTCACTATCATATATGGCGTGACCGAAAAATGGACGCTGCCATTTTTTAGAAAACTAACTGATTTCCAGTCCGTAGTGATGATTGTTTTTAGGTTCAGCAGCATAAACACAATAAGGAACAGCAAAAGCAGTGAGCCAGCAGAGAAACGAAAAACCAGCGATTTGTCGCTGGCTCTGATACGATTCCCACGCTTATTGAATTGTGGCATAGGCTAATTCCTTTCCTTATTTCTTATTTTGCGGCTGCTGGTTATGACTTTGCGGATTTCCTGCTGACTGACCGTTCTTATTCTTTAAGACCATATCATCTGCCTTGATGTACCAATCCACGTCTGCCCCTTGAAAGGTAGCAGTTGCCACCGTATCAGCCACAGGGTTGATAAGTTCCACCTCTGCGTTGTAGTCAAATTCCTTTAGCGGAACAGTGGCAGGAATACTCACCTGTATCATGCGTCCCTGCTCCTTACACTTCAAATCGTAGGTACGTTCTTTGATTTCTTTAGAAACCGTACCGTCCTCATTCTGGATATGTACCTCACGACGCAACGCCGAGAATTTCAATACTCCGAATGTCTTTTCCTTATCAATAATGATTCCGTTTGCTAATCTCATAATCTTTCTACCTCCTTATGCTTTCACCATATCGTCTGCTGACAGGATATAGTTTGTGAATCCTCTTGTGCCGATTTTGTAACCCTCTGCGGTGATTTTCGGATTGATAAGTCTGACCTTTTCCTCCGATTCAAAATTTTTCTCACCAGCAGACGCAGGCAGCACCACGATAATATCATCTGCCCTCTGTACGTCCGAATAAAGGTTAAAGCTGCGGGAAACGACCGTCATACGTCCGTTGATCCTACGCTGTTCCACCTTATTCTCACCTGCAAACTCTAAATTCCCGAATGTTTTTTCCATGTTCGGGATAACGTGTTTTAATTCCATAAATGTATTTACCTCTTTTCTTTCTATATTTTTAATGATTGATAGTGTCATTCTGCTGTCTGGATAATATCTGTCTGCCTGTGAATCATCAAGGGCGTTGCTTTGTGCTTCGCACCCCTGACAATTCCCATGCAGAAAGATAAATGTCAATCAAGCAGAAGTTCAGTTTACTGTCAGCCACAGACTGACTTCTTTATGATGGGCGGTTCTCTGATATGACAGTTTTTCAATTCCTATTCCTCCAATACTTCTTTGATTCCCGCCATGATATACTCTGCACAGGGTAAAGCAATTGCGTTTCCAAGTGCGGTACACCTTGCATTGTCGCTGTTGGTTTCACCAAGATAATTGAACTTTGTCCAGTAATCGGGCAGCCCCATCAGACGTTCACATTCAAGCGGCGTCAGATAGCGGATAAATCCGTCTTTTTCCTTTCCCTCATACCAGAACGAAAAAATATTTACTGCTCCGGCAAGAAGTGTGGGAAAAGGGTCATCTGCCCGTCCGAAGCTCCGTAAAAATCCGGGAACGTCTTTTCCTTTTGCACAGCTTCGCATACGTCTTTCCTCAAAGGGACATAAGACTGGTATTTTCCTCCCTGTTTCAGCAGAAGGTATTCTATCGGCTCCGGTGGTGGATAGCCTGCCCTTTGTGCCAATGTCAGAAAGTGTGTGCAGTTCACGGGGTTTAAGTAGTATTTCTGCGGCACGCTGTCCTCCAAAATCTGCCACGACAAAGACGCGCTTTCTTCTTTGTACGAGGGTGGGTTCTCCCCAATACTGGGCGTCCATGAGTCTCCAGCAGACATCAGCGCAGTTCCCTCTAACCATGCCGGTTCTTGCCCATCTTCCAGAATCAGGCATTGGAATTTTGGTGTCTGTGAATGATTCCAGCACTGATTTAAAGTCCATCCTGTGATTTGATGAAAACGCTCCTGCAACGTTTTCCCAAACAGCGATAACTGGAAATATGCCATTGGTCGCACACCTCATTTCTTTTATAATTCTGATTGCATGATAGAACAGTCCCGATTTGTTCCCTGCCAGCCCCTCACGGAATCCGATAGTGGATAGATTCTGACAGGGCGAACCGAATGTGATAATATGCACCGGAGGGATTTCCGAGCCTTTCAGCTTCGTAATATCCCCCAGATGTTTCATATCGGGAAAATGTCTTTTTGTAATGGAAATCGGTACTTTTTCAATCTCACTAGCCCATAAGGGAACAATCCCCTGTCGGGAAGCCGCAAGGGGAAATACACCAATTCCATCAAAAAGACTTCCAAGTGTAAGGGTCATTACTTATTCCCTTTTCTGCCACGCAATTTTTTATGTCCTGCAAGGATAAGACCAGCAGCGGAAATTCCCATCATAGCGAATAATGCTGCAAAAGGCGTATTGTCACCTGTCTTTGGTGATGTGCCTGTTCTTGTTGGTGTGCCGGGTTCATCTGGTGAGGTAGGGGATTCTGGTTTCTCTTTAATTGTTACAGTCTGCCCTTTATCCTTGATGTCCTTATGTTCAGCCACCTTGACAGGCTCGTCTGGATTTGTCACGTCGTATAATTCTTCAAAAGTGACAAGCTCTTTTCCTGCAAGCTCACTGGTATTGAATGTAAATTCAATCTGAACTTCCATCTTCGTATCGGTAGCGGTGAAAGTAAGGTCATTTTCCACACGCTTACCATTCACGATAAGTTCTGCATTTTCAGACTTCTCCATTTCCCAGCCTTTGAGCTGATATTTTGTGCCCGTTTCCAAGCCATCTAAAGTGACGGTATCAATGATAGTCACGTCCTTACCAGCTTCGATTGTCTTTTTCCCTGTTGCCTTGTCGGTAGCGGTTGTGTGCATGGTGATGATACGCTCTGTGATTGTCACGGTCTGTCCGTCGTCCTCAATATTCTTATGTTCTGCTACCTTTGTCGGTTCGTCTGGATTGGAAAGGTCGTACAATTCTTCAAAAGTGACAAGCTCCTTGCCTGCAAGCTCACTTGCGTTGAATGTAAATGTAATCTGAACTTCCATTTTTGTGTCCGTAGCGGTGAAAGCAAGGTCATTTTCCACACGTTCATCATTTACGATAAGCTCTGCATTTTCAGACTTCACCATTTCCCAGCCTTTAAGCTGATATTTCACACCTTTTTCAAGACCATCTAAAGTGACCGTATCGATGATAGTCACGTCTTTCCCAGCAACAATCATCTTTTCACCTGTTGCCTTATCGGCAGCATTGGTATGAATGGTAATGATTCGTTCCTCGATTCTTACGGTCTGCCCGTCGTCTTTGATGTCCTTGTGTTCTGCCACTTTGACAGGCTCGTCTGAATTGGATAAATCGTACAATTCCTCGAATGTCACAAGGTCTTTGCCGCCTAAAGCACTGGCATTGAATGTATAGGAAATCTCAACTTCCATTTCTGATTTTTTCGCAGTGAATGTGTAATCACTTTCTACAGGTTTCCCATCAATCAAAAGCTGTGCGTTTTCAGATTTCACCATCTGCCAGCCTTTGAGCTGATATTTTGTGCCTTTCTTCAATCCGTCCAAAGTGACGGTATCAACGATAGTCACGCTCTTACCAGCAATGATTGATTTTTCACCTGTTACCTTATCGGCAGCGGTAGTGTGGATAGAGATTTCTGGCTCATAATCGTCTGTCAAAGTACCCAAGTCAATGACAGTCTTATTGCGTGATACTACTACATCAAAAGCAGGAATCAGTGTCATTCCTTTGTTGGAATCACAGCGTAATTCCTCGATTGTGTAAGTATCGTAGAGTAAAGCACCTTTGCTGTCGTCTGGTGTGGAAGTACCAAACCAGATACCGTCCTCGCTGGATTTACCTGCATTGGTATTCTGCTTATGGGATACCCAGTCAACAGCGGTAGAGAACTGACCGTTTTTATCTGTTACAATGATGTGGCTTTCACCAGTCGTCTTGCTTGTGATCCTAAAGGGAACATTCGCAAGTCGCTTGTGCGTACCGTCACCGATTTTCACGCCCTCTAAATCACCTCGTTTAATCTGATTGTAGACAGAGTGTGCTTCGTCCGTTAAATCAACGATTTCACCATTATTTACAATATCGAACTCACGGGAAACAGCACCGTCTTTTAAATATCCCTCTGGCGGTGTTACTTCATCAAGTCGGTAATGCCCGTAAGGAAGTGTGTCTGCGGCAGTCGTAGCAATTCCCCCGTCGGTGGAAAGAATTGTTTTTACCACTTCATTCTTGCTGTATGATTTCCCGTCCACTAAAACAGGATTGTCATTAAGGGTAGTGATGGTAAACTCTGTGTCCTTAAAAGTTGCACTGCCCTGTGGTTTTGTATCTTTCGTTTCAAGGTCACGTTTCTGGATTTTCACACCGCCACGGATAACCTTATCTGATACGAAATACTGGTTGCCGCCGCTTAACGCTGCAAGCTCCCCATCTTCCGTAACCTGTGCCACATAGATACCGTTGATTTTTTCAGAACTTCCATCTGCCTGCATATATGCACCCTCTAACAAGTACCCGTTTGGAGCTGCCTTTTCTTCCACAGTGATAGTACCAAGCAGTAAGCAGACAGTACCGTTTTGTGTGTAGAAACCATCACCAGATACCTTATAGGAATCTGCTAATCTTGTGATATAGTGGATAGCGTTGTCGTTTCCTTTTTCCGCTTTTGTCTTTGTCGTCCATGTGCGTGTCGGTTGTGATGGAAGATTCTCTTTTGTGTAATATCCGTCATAATACTTCCAGACAAACTCCGCACCCTCTAAAGCAGCTTTTCCCTGTGCAGTTGCGTTTCCAGTTTCCATGTCAATCTTGAAAAGTTCCACCAAAGTGTCTGTGACTTTTGGTGTATCGCTCACCTTTAAAGTGGCAGTTTCCCCAGCCTTTACCGTAAGGGTATAAGTGTTCTTATCTAACTGGAATCCTTTTGGAGCTTCGGTTTCTTTTACATAGTATGTCGCAGCTCTTAATTCCACAGTGTCCGTGTTCCCGTTACCATCTGTCGTAAGTGTGGCAACAGACTTCGTGCAGCCTTTATCAGAATAGACACCATAAGTCGCACCAGCAAGTGAATAACAGTCATTATCTTTTGTAACCGCTGTATTACTGGAAGATTTCTGAATCTTTCCATCACCGACAGCCAGCTTCGCCCAGAACTGCCCTAAGTCCTGTCCGTCACCGACATAGATATAACCGCCGCAGTCGTAACGGTCTTTGTTTGCTTTAGCGAAAGCCTTTGCGTTCTCATAGACTTCTGACTGGATTTTTTCTGACACTTCATCATAGGCAGCTCGCACATTGTTGTAACCCCAGCCTAAGTGAACGCTCAATCTTCGCCAGACAACGCACTGTTCCAACAGATAGACCTGCTTGCTGGAAAGACTGTGTGTTTTGGAATACTGTTTGACGTATTCCAGATTCAACGCCACGTCCGATATTTGGTCAGCACTCATTCTGTTTTTAGCGTCAACACGGTTTTTATATCCCGATTTAAAGTCGGTGTTAATATCGACGCAATAAGCAATCTGACCGTCAGCGGTCATTATGCTTTCTTCAAAGCTCTTGACTTCTGAACCGCCATTGTCAACCTTGACGATTGTTCCTGCCTTACCGTCCGTAGTAGTATAGACGGAATCCGCAGCATGAACCTGTGTGACGGGTAGTGTAGTAAATACGGTTGCAAGGGTGAGAACTCCCGTAAGCAATCGTTTCATAATCTTTTTCATAATGTTTGATTCTCCTTTCATTTTGGGTAAAAAAATAGACGCTCATTTCTGAACGTCTGGACATAAAAAAGGAATACCGTTTTTCAAGTATTCCTAATTCTATATATTATTTAATTGTATTTATTGATATGAAGTTGTTTGTTGCTGTTATGCCGCTATTTGTTGTTGGTATCTCAATGGTACATTACCATCAGGTAATAGGTACCGCCGTCCAGTCCATAGATGGTAAATGTCCCGTCTTCTGCGGATACCATTTCCACTGCCTCACCCGGCGCTGTGCCTCCGGTATGGTCTGTCCCCCCGGCGGAATCCCGGTTGATGACGATGTAACCGCCATTGCCCGGTTTCACATAGACTTCATTCTTGCAGTCCTTGTCACTGTAGAGGCGGAATCTTGCCCCTGCAAGGGTCTTCTGATGGTCATTGATCTTGTCCACGTCCAGCCTGTAGGTGAAAATCCCGGACGTCCCGTATCCTCTGCCGCCTTCTCATTGAGCGTTGCATTATAAGTAAGCAGGACGCTCTGTCCGTAAACATTTTCGCCCAGATCATTCATCTGATTGAATTCCCGGTCCACAACCGCCTTGATGTCCTGTACGACTATCTGGAACGTCTCGTCCCCGGCTCCCGGCGTCACGATGGTATACTCCCCGTCTTTCAGGAGGTAAGTCTTCGCCTTGCCCGCGGCATCCTTCCCGGTGATGGCAATCTTCACGGATTTCGGGTTGAAGGTCAGCGCCTCATCCATCTTGTCGTGCCATGCATAGTAATAGGTATCATAGCCGTTCATGTCCGGGATGTTGGAATCATAACGGTATGGCACGGTCTGCCCAATCTCGTAATCTGCGATGTCGTTCCATCCGTCCTTATCCGGAATGTCTGCATCGGCATCATCCTCCTGGATCTTCTTCGTCACGCTTGGATAATCGGATTTGATGTCGATTTCCGCTGTCGGGTTCGCCGTATCCACCATGCAGAGGGAACTTGCGGAATGGGTATCCTGTACCGCACTTGCCTCATCAATGATATAGTATCCGTAATCCAGCCCATTGAGCCGGACGGTGTTGTCATTCCGGACATTCTTTACATTCACCACCTCCGGTGACACGTTCAGTTTCACAATCTCATCCCGCACGTTTTCCACGAAATACCGGAACAGGCTGTAAGGGCCTTCCGGCGTCTGTTCCGTCTGGGTTCCTTCCACCGGGTTTGTGTTCAGTGTCTGGATATAGTCGATCACCATGTATTCGGTCACGTCCGCCGCATCCACCTGTTTCCCGTCTTTGGAAAGCGCCTTTGCCACGACATTCTTCAGTGCCTGCTCATAGGCCGGGTTGAAGGTATAGTTGATGGATTCCCCATCCCGGGAATTCTCTGCATAGAACAGCTTATAAACATGGAACCTTTTCCCGACTAATGTCTGCCCGCTGTTTCCGGTGATCGTGATTCCCGCTGTCCCCGCTCCCATCGTGGCGACGCCATTCTGGGTGTTGTAGCTCTGCCCCTCCGCAGCCCTCACGACTGCCATCGTTCCTGTAATCCCGCTGGGCGGGAGTGCAGATACAGCTCCGGAAAGGGCGAGTGTCCCGGTCAATACCATTGCAATGTTTCGTTTAGTTTTTCTTGTCTTTCTCATTCTCTTTTCCCTCTTTCTTGCCTTTTTTTACAGAATAAGCCAGCGCTCCCGCCATGCAGCATCCGCCTGCAATGACAATCAGCAGCGTCCATGGTGTTCCTGTCTCCGGCATCTTGATTCCGGTATGGTTCTCAACCGTCAGGTTCACCACCCGGTCTGCCGTTGTGCCTGTGATTGCATAAGCTCCATCCTTCTCTGTGTGCTTTGTCCCGTTCACGTAAGACTCAAACGTATCTTTGAGCGGATTGCTCTTCGTGTAGATTTCCGTCACGATGTCACTGCCATCCGGATTGGTCGGGATACGGTAGCCCTCCGGGGTCTTCGTTTCCTTCAGGTAATATTTGGTCTCTACTTCCAACTTGGCAAACTCCAGCGTGCCGTCTTCCTTGGTTGTCCCCTTTGTGAGTTCTTTCGTACATGCCTTGTCCGAATACAATGTGAACTCGGCTCCCTGTAGTGCCTTGCCTTTTTCGTTGTTCTTTGTCAGATGCAGCCGATACGGTGCGTAGGTGTCTTCCACGGTCAGACTTGCGCTGCCGTCCTCTTTTACGGT
>DCKD01000064.1 GCA_002320245.1 Lachnospiraceae bacterium UBA1683 | reverse complement strand
AGCATAAGAGGCAGGAGCATTGGAATCTGGCGGCTGATTTGGAGGAGTGGTTCTATTATTATAAAAAAGAGTGGAGAACGGTTAGCAGGGAGTCGGAACTTTATCAGGTGCAGGATGTTGTTTTGTGGTATGCTGATTTCCTCAGAGCCTGAGTAAATGCACACAGGAGATGCAGGACAGATTGTCCGGTGAGGGTGGGCTGTTGCAGAAAGTAGATGAATAATCCACTGGAGCAGCGCACCCTTTTTGTGCCTGAACACAGAAAACGGACTCCTAAACTTCTTTTAAGTATGGTTCTGTATAGAAGAAATCCAGTAATTCCGCCTAAAGTATTCAGGATTAAATCCATGATATCAAATAATCGAGTTCCAAAATAGAAATATTTGCTTCTATCTGAAAAATAACGAACATTTTCTTGCCTCCTACATTTTGTCATTAAGCATCGGAATACGCAATACCTTTCTGTGTGAAAAACTTCTGTACCATCATATCCCACGCTTTTTCCAGTGATTTATCCATACTGAATGTTTTCAGAGAGGTTCCGGTTATACAGTACAGCCCTTTTTCATCAAAGCGGATATTCAGATACAACCCCTGTACATCGCCCGGTTGGAAGTCTAGCGGGGCGTGCTCAATCAGACAGGCAATATTTGCAGGAGACAGGCTGAAAATAAACTTGAAGCTAAGAGGAGTCTGTTTCCCTTTGATAATGGAAAAGCAGTAGTTCCGGAGCTGTTTCCATGAGGAATATTCCGGAATTGCTTCGGGTTCATCCATACTCTCTGATGAAAAGAACTCCCTCTGGATATAGCCGTCAATCCGAAAGGTGTTGAATGTGACAATTTCCCCCTCAATAAGGAGAAAATTGTCAAAGGCATCAGACAATAACAGTTGTGACATGAATTTCTTTGTTTCGGTCAGTTTTATAGAAATCATAGAATATTACCTCCGCGATGATACTGCCCTAAGTGTACTTTCATTTTTGTACAGAGAAGCAAAATATCTTTTGCCCCCGACAGCATATAACAGTTCAGCCATCCGGCAGAACTGTTACAACAGCATAACAATAGCATAGCACAATTATTGACTTTTAGGTGTAAAAAAAGTATTATTAATTAGGATAGTTTCTGACTATATGGGAAACAGGAAAGGTACAAATGAGAAATTGAGACGAATGATAGACGGTGAGAATAAGAGAAGGTTAGTGATATATATTGGTATTGCTGTCATAGTTATATTGGCAGCAATTCTTGTTATAGCGGGAGTGCGTCACTTTGGAAATAAAAAAGCGGATACAAGCGAGGGGCTGGCGCTGATTAAGAAAGCGGAGCAGACAGATGTGACTGCCGTGGAAACAAAGATTGAGAGTCTGGAGGCGAAGGAGAGGCAGGAGTCAGGTGAAGAGGATTCAAGAAGCCTGAAAGAGATTTTCGCTAGTACAGTTGTGATGGGGGATTCCATTACACAGGGGTTTACGGATTATGATGTGCTGAATGCATCCAGTGTGGTTTCACAGATTGGGGTGGAGCTGACGCAGCTTGATAAGCAGGTTGCGAAGATGAAGGAGTTGAATCCGCAGGTCGTATTCTTATCTTACGGAATGAATGATATCATTGCGACACAGGGGAATACGGATACGTTTATATCAGAATACAAAGCACTGATTCGGAAAATACAAAAGGAGCTGCCGGATACGAAGATTTTTATCAATTCGATTTTTCCGGTACAGCAGCAGGCGGTTGACAGCCAGCCGTTATTTGCCGGACTGGATAGTTATAATCAGGCTCTGCAGGAGATGTGTGACGATGAGCAGCTTGCATTTGTAGATAACTCCTCTCTTGTTTCGGAGCAGTATTACGAAAGTGACGGTGTTCATTTTCAGGCAGGTTTCTATCCGATATGGGGAAAACATATGGCGGAGGTGGCAGCATTATGATGAAGGGAACCTCTTTGACTAAGACAGACATTTATAAATATCTTACGGTTGTGGTGATTCTGGTTTATGTAGTGCTGCTTATGGCTTATACGAGCGGCAGCACGAAACCGTTTGGACAGGTGGCGGAGAAGGTGGAGGCTTCACTGGACAAAGAGAATCTGGCGGAGCAGGACAGTCAGGCACTGAAACGTTACTATGGACTGAACAGTGCGGATTATAAGGGTGTGATGTTCTATTCTTCGGAATTTAGCGTTTCGGCGGAAGAAGTGCTGATGATTGAGACAAAAAATGAAAAACAGGTGCAGGAAGTGCGGGATGCGGTCGATGAGCGGATTGAGAGCAGAAAGCGTGATTTTGACGGATATGCACCGGAGGAAGTACAGCTTTTGGATAATGCACAGATTAAGGTGAGGGGAAATTATATCTTCCTTGCGGTTGCACCGAAAGCAGAGGAATACAGCGCCGTTTTTGCGGAGAGTTTATGATAAAGGGGAAGTAAACATGCTATTTAGCAGTATTACATTTTTATTTATATTTTTGCCGCTGACAGTGCTCATATATTATCTTGTTCCGTTTCGGATGAAGAATTATGTGATGCTGGCTGCCAGCCTGATTTTCTATGCGTGGGGAGAGCCGATTTATATTATCCTGATGATGCTGTCTATTACGCTGAATTATTTCTGTGGAATGTCCATTTATGAGAGACAGGATGATTCGGTCAGGGCGAAACACAGTCTGGTTTTTGCTGTGGTGATGAACCTGCTGCTGCTCGGATTTTTTAAATACTATGGCTTTCTAATGGAAACACTGAATGCAGTGCTGCCGGTTGAGATTCCATACCGTGTGCTGTCATTGCCAATCGGAATTTCATTTTATACATTTCAGGCTTTGTCCTATATTATTGATGTATATCGAAAAGAAGTGGAACCGCAAAAGAATATTTTGTATTTTGCATTGTATATCAGTATGTTCCCGCAGTTAATTGCCGGACCGATTGTGCGGTACGTGGATATTGAGGCACAGTTGAAGGAGCGGACGCTTAGCATCAACAGGTTTGGGAATGGTGCGATGTACTTCATCCGCGGGCTTGCAAAGAAGGTAATCCTGGCAAATACGGTCGGTTCTGTCTTTGAGCAGGTATCGGCGATGCAGAGCGGAACCGTGTCTATGCTGACGGCATGGGTGGGATGTATCGCCTATGCATTTCAGATTTATTTTGATTTCAGCGGATATTCGGATATGGCGGTCGGGCTTGGCAGGATGTTCGGGTTTGAGTTCCGCATGAACTTCAATTATCCGTATATTTCAAAAAGTATTACCGATTTCTGGAAAAGATGGCACATTTCTCTGAGCACATGGTTCCGCGAATACGTCTACATTCCGTTGGGGGGAAACCGATGCAGTGCGCAGAGGCACATTCTGAATCTGCTGATTGTCTGGATACTGACCGGATTCTGGCACGGCGCGGAATGGAACTTTATCTTCTGGGGGTTGTATTATGGAATCCTGCTGATTTTAGAGAAATATGTGTGGGGGAAAAATGTAGAACAGTTGCCGGCTGCCGTGCAGCATATATATGCATTTGTCCTTGTGCTTATCGGATGGGTATTTTTCTTCAGTCCGGATCTTGGATATGCATTTGATTACCTCGGGGTGATGTTCGGTATCGGTGCAAAGGGAATTGTAGATTCACAGGGATTTTTCCTGATACTTACAAACTGGCTGTTGCTGGTACTTTGTGCGCTGGCATCTTCTGCGAGAGGATTCCGGCTTTTGAACCGTGTGACACACAGATGGAAAAGTGCAAATACGCGGCAGGCTGTAACCTGCGTTGTATATGTGGCAATGTTTTTGGTGAGTGTGTCGTTCCTTGTGACAGAGACATACAATCCATTTTTATATTTTAGATTCTAGGTGGGAATATGCAGAACAGAAAAGAAAGAAAACGGAATGACAAAAAAATAGAGCGTGCAGTCGGACTTGCATTCGTAGGTTGTGTTGTATTCCTGATTCTGCTCAATCTTCTTGTCCCGAATAAGGAGATGTCCGAGGAGGAGAACCGAATGCTGGCTGCGCGCCCCAAGTTAACAGTGAGCGGTCTGTTGTCCGGTGATTTTATGGAGAAGTTCGAAAGTTATCAGGCGGATCAGTTTGCGGGAAGAAATATCTGGCGGGATATAAAAACATCGCTGAGCCGTTTTGGGGGAAGCAGGGAAGAGAATGGCGTGCTGATTGGAAAGTATGGGCAGCTTATGGAAGAGATTGAAACGCCGGAACAGGATTCTCTCAAAGCGAATCTGGACGCGATGCAGTCATTTGCAAAAAGATACCCGGATGTAACGATGAATATGCTTCTTATTCCGGATGCGGCAAATGTGCTGGAAGACAGGCTTCCCGCGCTTGCGGCAGTGGCAGACCAAAACCGGATGATGTCTCAGGTAAAGCGGGAGTTGGGTGATTCGATGGGCTGGATTGATGCGGTTTCCGTGTTGAATAAACATGCAGATGAGCAGATATACTATAAGACAGATCACCATTGGACAAGTCTGGGTGCATTTTATGTATTTGGCGCGGCGGCGGAACAGCTTGGTATCAGTGCGGATGCGGCAAGCAGTTTCGTTTCCTATCCGGTTACGACGACGTTCAACGGTTCACTTGCTTCAAAAAGCGGATGCGGATTGGGCGAGAAAGAAGAAATCGACATTTATGCGGCGAAAGAGCTGGATAACGACCTCGTTGTGAGTTATGTGGACGAACAGAAGAAGACCGCGTCACTTTACGATTCTTCCAAATTGAAGACAAGGGATAAATATGGTGTATTTCTCGGCGGAAATACATCTGTGGTTGATATTAAGACAGTCTCGGAGAGTTCAAGAAGGCTTTTGCTTGTGAAGGATTCATTTGCAAATAGTTTCATTCCGTTTCTGACGCCATATTTCCGGGAGATTGTTGTTGTAGACCCGAGGTATTACAGTGGGACAATCGAGGATATCATGGATACCTACCGGATATCTGACGCACTGTTTTTATACAGCGGCAACACATTTTTCCGTGATAACAATATCAGCGGTGTACTGGGAGAGTAATGAATGAGTAATAAGATAAGAGAAGAATTCCAACAGAAAACAGAACCAATCCGGCTGAACAAGTATTTGAGTGAGGCAGGAGTGTGCTCCCGCCGAAATGCCGATAAGCTGATTGAAAACGGCAGGGTGACAGTGGACGGAACGCCGGCGCAGACGGGAATGAAAGTGTTCCCCGGACAGGTTGTCCGTGTTGGGAAAAAAGTCGTTTCCAAGACCGGCGAGATGGTTGTGCTGGCAGTGAACAAGCCGGTTGGAATCGTCTGTACGGAAGAACCGCGGGAGCGCAGGAGTATTGTCCGTTTCCTGAATTATCCGATTCGGGTTACTTATATCGGACGTTTGGACAAAGACTCCAGAGGGCTGCTCCTGATGACGAATAACGGGGATATTATCAACAAAATGATGCGCGCAGGTAACCGACACGAAAAGGAATATAAAGTGACGGTGGACAAAGAGCTGACGCCGGAATTCATCCGGCATATGTCAGACGGCGTTCAGATTCTCGATACCGTGACAAGGCCGTGTCAGGTAACACAGATTGGAAAATACACATTTACCATCATTCTGACGCAGGGACTGAACCGGCAGATTCGCCGGATGTGTGAGGCGCTTGGATATCAGGTGAGAGATTTGCAGAGAACAAGAGTGATGAATATCCGTCTGGGCAGTCTGAAAGAGGGCGAATACCGGAAACTGACGGATGCGGAATTGGATGAACTGTATGAGCAGATGAAAGATTCGTCCAATGAAACTGTGTGGTAAAGAAACCGGAATCATCGAAGAAACAGGAGAACGTATGAATGAGTGAAAAGAAGCAGCGTATGCTGGAACTGGTAGAGCTTTTGAACCGTGCACGCCGTGTGTACGAGCAGGAAGATACGGAAATCATGAGTAACTTCGAATATGATAAACTATACGATGAATTACAGGGACTGGAACAGGAGCTTGGAACAACTCTTGCATCCAGTCCTACGATTAATGTTGGTTATGAAGTGCTGAGTGAACTTCCGAAGGAGCGGCATGAGAAGCCGATGCTGTCTCTGGACAAGACAAAGGACGTATCCCGCCTGAAAGAATTTCTTGGCGGGCAGAAAGCGGCAATTTCATGGAAAATGGATGGGCTGACGATTGTTCTGACCTACCGGGACGGGACGCTGCAGAAGGCGGTCACCCGCGGAAACGGGGAGGTTGGCGAGGTTATTACGAACAATGCAAAGGTGTTTCGGAATGTGCCGCTCCATATCCCGTATCGGGGCGAATTAATTCTGCGCGGCGAGGCGGTAATCGGCTACCGTGACTTTGAGAGAATCAATGCCCGGATTGCGGATGTGGATGCCCGGTACAAGAACCCGAGAAACCTGTGCAGCGGTTCTGTGCGTCAGCTTAGCAATGAGGTGACGGAAAAGAGGAATGTGCAGTTTTATGCGTTTACTCTGGTGAAGGCGGATGGCGTGGATTTCCACAATTCCCGTCTGTATCAGTTGGACTGGCTGGAGGAGCAGGGATTTGAAGTTGTGGAGCATCACCCGGTGACAGCGGAGACGGTTGAGTCAGAGGTGGAATGGTTTGCAAAGAAGATTGTAGAAAATGACTTTCCGTCGGATGGGCTTGTGCTTGTCTATGACGATATCGCATACGGACAATCGCTTGGAACAACAGCGAAGTTTCCGCGGGATTCGTTTGCGTTCAAATGGGCAGACGAGATGCGGGAGACAAAACTTCTGGAGATGGAATGGAGTCCGTCCCGGACCGGGTTAATTAATCCGGTGGCAATTTTTGAACCGGTTGAGTTAGAGGGGACAACAGTGAGCCGTGCCAGCGTACACAACATCAGTATTATGGAGGAGCTGGAGCTCGGTATCGGGGATACCGTACAGGTATACAAGGCAAACATGATTATCCCGCAGATTGCGGAGAATCTGACTCGGAGCGGCACCTGTAAACCACCTGCAGTCTGTCCGGTCTGTGGAGGTACGACACGTATTTCCATGGAAAATGATACAAAGACGTTGTACTGTTCGAATCCGGAGTGTCAGGCGAAGCAGGTAAAATCTTTTGCGTTGTTTGTCAGCCGGGATGCGCTGAACATCGAGGGCCTGTCAGAGGCGACGCTGGAAAAGCTGATAGATATGGGATTCATTAAAGATTTTGCAGACATTTTCCATCTCGACCGGCACAAAGAGGCAATTCAGACAATGGAAGGATTCGGAGAAAAGTCTTATGATAATCTGATAAGGAGCATTGAGCAGGCAAGGACAACCACACTGGCGAAACTGGTGTACAGTCTTGGGATTGCCAATATCGGGCTGGCGAATGCGAAAGTAATCTGCCGCGCGCTTGGCAACGAGCCGGAGCGCATCATGTATGCGGATGAAGAGGAATTGAATGAGATATCCGGCGTCGGCGGCGTAATTGCAAAAGCCTATGTAGATTATTTTGCAGATGAGGCACACCGGGAGCTCTTTCAAAAACTGCTGAAAGAAGTGACAATCCCGGAAGAAAAAACAGACGGGCCGGCGCAGATATTTGCCGGAGTTAATTTTGTGATTACAGGAAGCGTGAATCACTTTGCGAACCGCAAAGAGGTAAAAGAGCTGATTGAAAGCAAAGGCGGGAAGGTGACCGGCACGGTGACTTCAAAGACGAATTATCTGATTAATAATGATACGCAATCCACATCATCGAAGAATAAGAAGGCGCGGGAACTGGGAATCCCGATTATTTCAGAGGAGGATTTCCTGAATATGCTGACTGTGGATGATACAGTACATCAGCTAAGCAATTCATAAAAAATGTTACGCCCCATCGGCTTTGCTGCGGGGTGTTTGACTTGAATATGATGGTCATTTCTTATATAATGATTAAGGCGTTAAAACTGCTTACGAATTGTTTTGCTGCTTTGCAGCTTCCACAACAATTCTGCCCTGTATCCGGAATTCGCGGAGCCTCTGCTCCACTACTTCCTCATGCAGGGGCACGTCAATAATCCATTTTCCCGCTTGCGTGCAAGCGCGACGTGCGAGATGGCTTTTGACTCTGTAATCATATAATAGTAACGGCAAAAGACAAGGAGGACATTACAATGTCAGATAATGATTTTACAACGATAGATGAAAAAGAACAGGATTTCCGGGAGGTTCATCTGGAATCCGGACAGGAGAATCCGGATGATACGCATCCGGGAAAACAGCCGGATGAGAAAACGGAGGTGGTTGAAACGGCAGAGGTCTTAAAGAATGAGCATGAAGAGAAAGAGGATGATTACGAAAAAGTCTGTTTTATCTGTCATCGCCCGGAGAGTGTTGCGGGAAAGATGATGGAATTCCCGAACAATATTACAGTCTGCTCAGACTGTCTTCAGAAGAGTTTTGATGCGATGGCGAATACGCCGATTGATTACAGCAAGATGAACAATATGCCGGGAATTCAGTTTATGAATCTGTCAGACTTGGAGAATATGGTTCCGCCGCAGCAGAGAGTAAAGAAAAAAAAGAAAAAAGAAACGAAAAAATTCCGGAAATTAGACATCAAAGATATTCCGGCACCGCACAAGATTAAAGCCCGTCTGGATGAATATGTCGTGGGACAGGAGTATGCGAAGAAAGCAATGTCCGTTGCGGTTTATAATCACTATAAGCGTGTGGCGACTGACACAATGGATGACATTGAGATTGAGAAGTCTAATATGTTGATGATTGGGCCTACGGGGTGTGGAAAGACCTATCTTGTAAAGACGCTTGCAAAACTTTTGGATGTACCGCTTGCTATTACAGATGCCACTTCTCTGACGGAGGCGGGATACATAGGGGATGACATCGAGAGTGTTGTTTCTAAACTTCTGGCAGCGGCGGATAACGATGTAGAGCGTGCCGAGCAGGGAATCATTTTCATTGATGAGATTGACAAGATTGCAAAGAAGAGGAATTCCAGCCAGCGGGACGTCAGCGGGGAGTCTGTTCAGCAGGGAATGCTGAAACTTCTCGAAGGCAGTGAGGTGGAAGTGCCGGTCGGAGCAAACAGCAAAAATGCAATGGTTCCGCTGACTACGGTCAATACAAAAAATATTCTCTTTATTTGCGGAGGGGCGTTCCCGGATTTGGAAGAGATTATCAAAGAACGTCTGACACAGAAAACCTCGATGGGATTCAATGCGGAGCTGAAAGATAAATACGACCACGACAAAGAGCTGCTGAGCAAGGTGACAGTGGAAGATTTGCGGAAATTTGGAATGATTCCGGAGTTTATCGGACGTCTTCCGATTATATTCACGCTGAAGGAACTGGACAAGGATATGCTTGTTAAGATTCTCAGAGAACCAAAGAATGCAATCCTGAAACAGTACCAGAAACTGCTTGCGCTCGATGAAGTAAGCCTTGTGTTCGATGACAGTGCACTGGAGGCAATCGCAGAAAAAGCGATGAAGAAAGATACCGGTGCAAGGGCATTGCGCGCAATTATTGAAGAATTCATGCTGGATATCATGTATGAGATTCCGAAGGATGACAATATTGGACAGGTTACGATTACAAGAGCCTATATTGAAGGGACAGGCGGTCCGATTATTGAGCTGAGAGGGCAGGAAGTACCGAGACTGAATTAGTATGCGGTACATCGTAAACGAAATAAGTGCTGCGTACTCAATCAGTGTTATGATTGAGTACGGGCTGAACTGTAACAAAATATACAAAAAAAATAGGACGATGTGACTTGCTAAATTAGGCAGATTGGTGTATTCTGGATACTGTTCAAAAAAATCTGACAAATTATAGGATCGGCGGTTTTGGGGGATGTGCCGGTTGACTCAAAGGAGGAAGAGGAATGAGCAGTTATAGTTATTTAATGGACCTTGCGATTATCCTGTTATGTACCAAATTCTTAGGGCTTCTGACAAAGCGTGTGCAGATGCCGCAGGTTGTGGGAGCGCTTCTGGCAGGATTGCTGCTTGGTCCGGCGGGACTTGGCATACTGAGTGAGACTTCATTTATCCATGAAGTCGCGGAAATCGGTGTCATTGTGTTGATGTTCTGTGCAGGTATGGAAACTGATATCAAGGAGCTCAAAGCAAGTGGAAAGGCATCCTTTGTAATCGCACTTTGCGGTGTTATCGTTCCGCTGGTTGGCGGATATTTCTGTGCTTACTTTTTCAACAAGCCGGGAATGATTACATCCGATGCGGGGGCAAGTGTTTTCTTACAGAATATTTTCGTGGGTGTCATTCTGACGGCGACATCTGTGAGCATTACCGTTGAGACACTCAAGGAGCTTGGAAAGCTGAAAACTCGCTCTGGAAATGCAATTCTCGGTGCGGCAATTATTGATGATATTCTTGGCATCATCGCACTGACAATCGTGACCAGTATGGCAGATTCTTCGGTCAATATCGCCGTTGTACTGCTGAAAGTGGCAGCATTCTTTGTATTTTCCGCAATAGTCGGCATCGGATTTTACAAGTCATATAAAAAATGGGTGGACGGGGCGAAAAAAGAGCTGCACCGCCATACCATTGTCGCGTTCGTATTCTGCCTTTTGATGTCCTATATCGCAGAAGCTGTATTCGGGGTTGCAGATATTACAGGTGCATTTATTGCGGGACTGATTATTTCCAATGTAGAACGTTCCGTGTATCTGGAGACGAAGTTTGACACTATTTCCTATATGCTGTTGTCCCCGGTATTTTTCGCAAGTATTGGGCTGAAAGTAGTATTGCCGAAAATGAACGCTGCAATTGTCGGTTTTGCAGTGGCGCTGACAGTCGTGGCAATTGTGACAAAGGTTATCGGATGCGGATTTGGCGCAAAAATATGCGGATACCAGAACTATCAGGCAAAACGTATCGGTATCGGTATGATTTCCCGTGGTGAGGTTGCATTGATTGTGGCAAGTAAAGGCTCCAGTCTTGGAATGCTTGGAAGTGCATTCCTTGGACCGGTCATCATCGTGGTCGTAATTACAACGATTATCACACCGATTTTACTGAAATATGTATTCCGCCCGGGAACAAAACCGATAGAACCACTTAAAGCAGGAGAAGGGATTAAGAGCTACTATGAGAACGCCGAAGAGATTAGGCGGGGGGATAAGTAAAGATTATTGCTGTGAGAGGTAAAGGAACAGAAACCGATGGGCAGGAATGCCCATATCGAATTTTTCACATGAAACTGACGGGAAATAAAAACGGCACCGGAAATAAAACCGGTGCTTTTTTTATTATGGGGAATTTCTGTTACAAAACAGTGAGCTCCTCTTTTTTCAACATTTTGCGAAAGCTCCCTCCTACAATACCTCCCAGGACAGCAGGCAGAATCCAGGCGAATCCCCATTCAGCCAGGGGCAGCCGGGTGATAAAGTCCAGAGGAAATCCAAAGGAATGCATAATTTCCAGAAGGCTTGCAGTTAAAGCTCCTAAAACAGCTCCGCGGATTACCCAGTCTCCGCCGATGCGTTCTGCGAAGAAGGAGAGAACCAGCAAAGTCAGCATACCGGGATAGAGCAGGTTGAGAATAGGAGAGGCAATTGCCACAATCTGGTCGGTGCCGAAGGTAGAAATCACGGCGCTGAAAGCACAGAGAAAAACCGTCAGCCACTGGTATTTTAACTGCCCTTTGGAAAGCCCGGAAAAATGGTCTGCGGCGGCGCTGATTAAAGCCACAGCAGTGGTGATGCAGGCAAGGGCAACCACAATTCCCAACAATATCACACCGAAGTGCCCCAACAGGGAATTGGTAATATAAAGAATCAAATCCGTCCGGAGAATCCGACCGTTTATGCTGCCGGAAGCAGATGCACCCAGATAGGTCAGTCCCCCATAGACTACCATCAGGCCGAAGGCAGCAAGGAGGCTGGAAGCTACGGCGATGCGGTATTGCTCTTTTACGGAGACATATCCTTTATCCGCGGCGGAATGAACAATAATGATGCCAAAGACAATGGCTCCCAGAGAATCCATCGTCTGGTATCCGGCGGAAACCCCATTCATCACCACGGAACTATTGTTAAAATGGTCGGAAATCTGTCCGATGGGGGTGATGATTCCCTTGATAATCAGGAAAATCAATCCCAGGAACAGTGCCGGCGTCAGGAATTTGCCGAGAATATCTACGACAGAAGACTTTCGGATGGACAGCAGTAAAATAATGACAAAAAATATAGTGTTGGGAACCCAGGCGGGAATATTTCCGAAGAGAGGAACCACAAACATCTCGTAAGTGGTGGCTCCTGTACGGGGAACAGCAATCAGCGGCCCGATGCAAAGGATAATTGCAGCAAGCATAAGCTGCCCGGGTCTTTTTCCCAAATGATCCATAAGTTCTGATACATCTCCCTGATATTTGAGGACAGCCAGAATAGCAGTGACTGCAAGGCCGATATCTGCTATATAGTAGCTGGAAAATCCAATGAGCCACTGGTTCCCCGACTCCAATCCGAGGTAAGGAGGAAAAATAATATTTCCGGCGCCGAAAAACATAGAGAATAAGGCGAGTCCAATGACCAGGGCATCTTTTGTAGAACGTTTCATGTGAATACTCCTTTGCGTATAGAATACATATGTTTTAAGAGTATAACATACTCTGGGAGAAAAGTTAATCCCCAACCGTGCGAAAGATGGGGGAAACTTGCGCTTATCGCTTTGTGTGCAGCCTTGCTTTCTATCTTGAGAGCCATGGTAAAGGACATGATGTTGATCTGAAAGTGGAATAATGGCTCTGCGTATGTGGGGCGAGAGCCATTTTTTTCTCATTGAAGAGACTTGTGAATCTCAATACCTCCGCAATTCCTCGAATGTATTGTACAGATTCAACTGCCCATATCCCCACTCCGGATTTGGGAATACCATGTTATCTGGGCGGGTTGCTCCCAGTATGAGCAGGCTTTTTAACTGATAAGAGTCTATGCTTTGGACACCGAGCTGCAGGAGAATCCATTCCAGCAGCAGAGCACAGGCGCCGGCAGTGACGGCGGTGGACAGGGAAGAGCCGGAACGGATGGAGAATCGTTCACCGGGCAGCGCACCGGAAATATCAATACCGGGTGCAGTGATGTTCGGGCGGGCCTGCTCCCCCCGTTCATAGCCTCTGCCGGAGCTGAGCGCGATGGCATTGTTGCTACCGTTATAGTAAGATACGATAATTGGGAGCGAGGTATTTGCCGGATTGGTCATAGTATAGTATGGGTTAGAGTCAAGGAAATACACCTCTCCGCTTAAGAATTCTGTGACAGGCAGCCACATATGGAAAAGCCCGTCGGTGATACGCAGTGGTATGACGTTGACCCTCCAGATTCCGGGAGGGGGATTTTGGAAACGGAAAAAAATCAACTCATAGTTTGTGCGCTCCACAAGCAGTTTAAAGTCAACAGTTACAGGTGTCCCCTCAAATATAAACTGAAAATCTGCCCGTCCGGCGGACCGGATGGAAACCGGGCCCCTGGACTCCCCGGAGGGGGAGACGATGGAAATGGACAGTACATTTGGAACTCTGGTCCATAATTCCATTGTGAAACCGGAAACACGTTCACCGACACGCACTTCCACAGTCCGCGTATCGGAGGTGTTTTGTAGCTGATATTGAAAATGATGCCGCTTGTCGGCTTCATTTCCCACGCCAACCACCGGAATTATATTGGCATGTGCACCCAGAATTTCCAGGATAGAGGAAAAAGGAAGGGTGCCGACATGGCCTCCGGAACTTGTGCCGACTGAGATACAGAGAACAAGTGGGAGGTTGTGTTCTGCTGCCAGATCTGACAGATATTTCAGACCGAGAATCAAATCTGTTTCCTGATAGGCGGTGGCGGTTTGTGGAATAAAATAATAATCCCGCAGATATTGCTTTGCCTGTTTTAATTTGACAACGGCAATGGTACTTTCCGGTGCCGCCCCAAGAAAATTTTGTGCGGGTACCCCGGAACCGGCGGCAAGACTTGCGACAAAGGTTCCGTGTCCGTCTGTGTCCGTCGAAGGTACGAGTTCGAAAGGATTTTCCGATGTAAGGGCAGTATTGATTTGTTCTTGTGTGAATTCCGTTCCGTAGACAAAAGATTCCGGCGGTGGGCCGGATTGTACCGTCTGGTCCCAGATACCGAGAATGCGGGTGGTGCCGTCCAGATTGCGGAAGACCGGATTGGTGTAATCGATACCGCTGTCGAGAAATCCGATGAGAACCCCATTCCCCTTTAATTGAAGTGTCGGATAGTTCTGAATCGGCAGGATTCCCGTCTGATTCAGTGTGTCCAGGCTAGTCGGCGCATAACATTTGGGTATGGAAGCATAGGGAAACTTTCTGAGCGTTATAGGCTCCGCCTGAATGGCAGGGATATAAATGCAGCGGTAGCGGAATCCGGCATCCTGTTCGCAGACATTGTCAGTGGAAATTTCAGCTAAGTAGGTAGTCTGAGTGCCATTCAGAATGAAGTCCCGGTAATCTTCAGATAAGATTCGTTCTTTACAGATTGTTGCGTCAGGCATAGGTCAAATCCGTTTTCTTTTAATATATGCGGTTTCGAATAAAAAGAATCAAAAAAGTATAAAATAAATGGAAAGTTGATTGCAGTTCAGGTGGAATCGGGTATAATGAAGTTATGTAGCTGATGGGCACGAATGAAGGGAGATTGTAAGCATGAAGACATTTTTTGAAGATCTTGGGAAACGAATTGGCGAGACTGCCGAACTCGTAGGAAATAAAGCCAACGAGGCGATGGAAGTACAGAAGTTAAAGGGCCAGATTCGTACACTGGAGCGTGGGAATGAGAACGACCTGGAGGAACTTGGACGGATGGTTTATGAGAAGTTCCGGAATGGTGAGAGCCTGGATGAGGAGTCAGCAGCACTCTGTGATGCAATTCAGAGCAGAGAAGAGAGCATTGCGGGGTATAACGAACAGATTGCCGATGTCAGAGGAAATGCAAAATGCGGAGTGTGCGGAAAGTCCGTTTCCAGAGAGATGGCATACTGCCCGTATTGCGGAGAAAAGGTACCCAAAAGCGCACCGTCAGAAGAAGATTTTGTAGATGAAGCAACCGGAGGTGCAGAGGATATGGCTGAAAAAGCGGCCGACATGACAGCGGATGCAATGAAGAGGGCATCCGATATGGCAAAGGATGCGATGAATAAAGCGTCCGATGTGACAGGAGATGCGATGAATAAAGCATCCGATATGGCAGAAGATGCAATGAATAAAGCGTCCGGTATGGCAGAAGATGCAATGAATAAAGCATCCGGTGTGGCAGAAGGCGTAATGGAACGGGCGTCCGGTGTGATTGGCGACGTGAAAGATGCTGCATATAAAGCTGCCGATACAGTGGCAGGCAAGGTAAAGGATGCAGCCGATACGGTGTCTGAGAAGGCAGAAGATGTTGCGGAAACAATAAAAGAAAAAGGGAAAAACAACTAAGAGGAATGCGATGGGAATTTTAGTATTAATCTGTATAACAGTTATTCTGGCGATGATTGACATTATATTGAAGTCATGCATTGAGGGCAATCTGATACGAAAAGAAGAACGAACCGTATGCGGCGGCAAGGTGATTCTGAGAAAAGTCTACAACAGAGGATTCAGCATGAACCTCATGGAAGAGCAGCCGGATACAGTGAAGTATGTATCCGCATTTTCCACCATCATCCTCACAATTGTGCAGTTAATCAGTCTGATGCGGAAAAAGTGCTGTGCTTTTAAGAAGATAGGATTATCACTGATGACTGCAGGAGCCTGGAGTAACACATTTGACCGGTGGCTGAGAGGATATGTGATTGATTATATCGGATTCCAGACAAAAAAAGAAAAGCTGACAAAGCTCACATGGAATCTGGGAGATTTCTTCCTGATTACAGGTGCAGGAATCATAACAATCGCGACATTGTTTGGAAAGAAGAAATAATTATAAATTGGGGACAGTCCCTTCTGACAGATGGCTGGTAAATAGCAAAGACGCATAGAAATGCGAAGGACTGTCCCCATTGTGCAAAAAGGGACGGAGCGGAACACCCTTATATTGTCTGTTTAACGGAAAAATTCCTCAATCTGCCGGGCAATGATATTCATCAGGTTCGTTCTTGCCTCGATGCTCGCCCAGCCGATATGCGGGGTGATGAGCAGTCTGTCACTGTCAGATAAAGCACACAGCGGATTGGAAGGCAGCATCGGCTCTGCGTCCAGTACGTCCAGTCCGGCGGCACCTATGGTGCCGTTTTTCAGTGCTTCAGCAAGCGCTTCTTCTACGACAATCGGACCGCGTCCGAGGTTCAAAAAGATAGCATGCGATTTCATTTTTCCAAAAGTTTCGGTATTCAGAAGGTGTTCCGTGTACTCATTCAACGGTGCGTGAACGGACAGGATATCAGATTGGCTCAGGATGGTATCAAAATCAACCTGCTCATAACCCTCCTGCGGGGCAGCTCCGGAAGGAGAATAATAGATAACATGAGCACCGAACACTTTTGCAATATCCGCAACACGGCGTCCAATCGCACCAAGTCCGATGATGCCCCATGTCATATTGGAGAGCTGATGGAAACGTCTGGCGAAATGAGTAAACATGGTGTCGTTTATGTAATGTCCTTCTTTCACATAACCGTCATAATAACGCAGATGTTCCAAAAGGTAGAACAACATGGCAAATGTATGCTGCGCAACAGATTCGGTAGAATAACCTGCTACATTTCTCCAGGCAATGCCGCGCCTGTCCAGATATTCCTTATCCAGGTTGTTCGTTCCCGTTGCGGTGACACAGACCAGTTTCAGATTCTCGGCGCAGCCGATACTCTGCTCGTGGATTTCAATCTTATTCACAATCAGAACATCGGCATCCTGTACCCGGCCCGGTACTTCTTCCGGTTTTGAAAAATCGTATTCAACGACTTCGCCAAGTTCATGAAACCGGGAAAAATCAATATCCTCCCCAATCGTTTTTTTATCCAGAAATACAATCTTCATAAAGCCCTCCTTATGTCTTAGCAATCTTTTTCAGTTTATCTTGTTTACCGCATAAATTCATTTATGACATGCAAAATCCCATCTTCATCATTGGAACGCGTAATGAAGTCAGCACGCTGTTTTACAATTGACTGCGCATTTTCCATCGCAACGCCAAGTCCGGCGTATTCAATCATTGATACATCGTTGTAGCCGTCTCCGCAGCAAATCATCGAATCTGCCGTCAGGCCGATGCTGTTGAGCAGCTTTTGCAGGGAATGAGCCTTGTCAATCTTCTGCGGCATGATTTCAAGAAAAAACGGCTCCGAACGGTAAATATTCAGGAGAGAATGAAAATGCCGTTTCAGAACCTCCATAGCCTGTTCCAGAACAGAAGGTTCGCCGGGGATGAGCAGTTTGTTGATTGGAAAATCAATATAATCTGCAAAATTATCTATGCGGCGGATTTCCATTTTATTGATGGCGGCCTCTTTTTCCGTATAGATATTCGGTCTGATGCCGGAAAGGATAGTGTCCCCTCCGTAAGTAATAATATCCAGATTGGGGTAGGAAAGTGCCGTCTCATATGCGGGTTGGATAATTTCGGCAGGAAGGGTACGGTTGTAAATATTTTTTCCGGTAGAGCATTGTGTGATACGTGCACCGTTGAACTTGCAGCGGGGGCGTTGACTTCTATCCGTATGGTAACATAGTTACTAAGGGAAGTAAACTACCTATTGTCTAAAAGCCTGTGGGATTGCGGCCGCCTTATTTCAAGAAAAAGCAAACAGGCACATCCTGCGCATATGCAGCACTTATTTCGTTTACGCTGTACCAGAGGAAAGGATATTGCGGTAACGGCAATTTGAGTCTATAATGGAGGAAAGGCGTTTGCCGGAAATGAAAGGGGAACAGGAAAACCATGATACAGGATATTGCACCACATCAATACAATAATGCTTATCAGACAGTGCCGCCTGATAAAGACAGCATCGCGCTTTATTATGAAAAAAATGTCTGCCTGATGAAACGAAACGGGAGTGGGATGTCATTTCCGACATTTGCGGAACTGGAACGGCTGAATGAGGATATTTATGAAGATTCCACGTACTTATTTTCCATCGATGAGAAACGGTTCTATCTTGTAAATGAAATCAATATCGAGCCGTTATCCGGCTGCACATTAGAGAATACAGAGGTATTCCGTACCGCAGAGCCGCGGTATCTTGCATTTGCGGGAATTACGGGATACCAGCTTTTCAATTGGTATGCCGGTCACAAATATTGTGGGAAATGCGGACATCTGACAAGAAAGGATGAAAAACTCCGGATGCTCTATTGCGACAACTGTGGTTCTATGGAGTTCCCAAAGATTTGTCCGGCAACGATTATCGGTGTGACAGATGGCAGCCGGATTCTTCTGTCCAAGTATGCCGGAAGAACATACAAAAAATATGCGTTGATAGCCGGCTATACGGAAATCGGCGAGACTGTAGAAGAAACGGTACGGCGTGAGGTAATGGAAGAAGTCGGATTAAAGGTAAAAAATATCCGGTATTACAAGAGCCAGCCGTGGTCATTTTCCGATACGCTGCTCATAGGGTTCTTCTGTGATTTGGACGGTGAGGACAAGATTACGCTGGATGAGGAAGAGCTGGCACTCGCAGAGTGGTTTGAGCGGGAGAACCTGCCGGAGGTGACGTCAGGCGAAAGCCTTACAAATGAGATGATTATGAAGTTCAAAAACGGAGAGGTTTAGGATGCTGTCCTGGGTAGTTTACATCCTTGTCCTGAGCGGGCTGTCCGGAGTTGTTTTGCGCAGTTGTTTTGAGCAGTTTACGAAAATTCTTGCATAATGGGTGTAAAAGTTATAGAATGCAAATATGGAAGATGTACAGGAAAAGTTTGAATAAGGAGATGTTATGCTATGAGAGCTGAATTTGATGAAACACTGGTAACGGGAAATGAGATGATTGATGCACAGCATCAGGAATTGATAGATAAGATTAACAAACTCCTTGATAGCTGTGAAATTGGCAATGACAAGCTGGCAGCAATTAAGACATTGGATTACCTAGCTGAGTATACAGATTTTCATTTCACCGCAGAAGAAAAACTACAGGAAGAGATTGAATATCCCGGAATCAAAGAACATAAGGCAGAGCATGAAAAGCTGAGAAGAGTTGTGGATGAGCTGCATGAGATGCTGGAAGAAGAGGAAGGTCCGACCGATGCGTTTGTAGAACAGGTAAATAAAAATGTAATTGAGTGGCTTTACACGCACATCAAAGGATTTGACCGTTCTGTTGCGGAGTATAAGAATATGCGCGGCAGCAGTGAGAGACTGTAGGCGATGCAGGGCAGCATAAGCGAAAAGGAATAAAAGAAGAGCATTTGCGGATTATATCAGATATGATTTGTAAGTGCTCTTTTTCTGTGCAAAAACAGTTTTCATTACCATTCAGCCATGCGCCGGTATTCAAAGATAACATTTGTAGGAAGGCTTGATAGATTGTGAGGAATAAAAAATGAAGAGACAATGGAATTTAAAAAAGTTACTATATGATATATCAATTGATGTGGCAGGAGGGCTCCTGATTGGTCTGGGAATTTATAATTTTGCGGAGAACGCAGGGTTTCCGCTGGCGGGGATTTCAGGTATTGCATTGATTCTGTATCGGCTGTTCGGGCTGCCGATTGGATGGGGCACGATATTGATGAATGTGCCGATTGCAATTTTCTGTTTTAAGACACTGGGACGGGAATTTTTTGTGCGCTCCGTGCGTTCCCTTGTCATTTCGTCTTTGATGCTGGACTATGTGGTGACGTTACTTCCGGTATATTCCGGGGACCGGATGCTGGCGGCAATCTGTACGGGAATCTTTTCCGGATTAGGATATGCATTGATTTTCATGAACAATTCATCCACCGGGGGCATGGATTTTATCTCGGTGGCTATCCGCTCGAAGAATCCGTATGTCTCTCTTGGGAAAATAATATTCGTAGAGGACTGTGCCATTGTCCTGCTCGGCGGAGTCATTTTCAAAGATGTCGATGCGACGATATATGGATTGATTATCACATACCTGCTTACCGTTGTGATGGATAAGATACTGTATGGCATTGACTCCGGTAAAATGACGCTCATTGTAACGGGGCACGGTCAGAAAGTGGCAGAGAGGATTGACCAGTATGTTGGACGGGGGTCTACGATTCTGAAAGGAAGGGGCAGCTATACCGGCGGGGAAAAAGATGTCGTGATGTGCGCCTGCAACAATAAACAGATGTATGTTATCCGGAAGATGGTAAGGGAAGTCGACCCGGAGGCATTTACGATAATCATGGAGTCAAATGAGGTGCTTGGCGAGGGATTTCTGGAAGAGTAATTCTTTTTCTCAAGGAGGAGCAATTTTTCCCAATCTGAGAGAGGGGCATAGCGTAATTTGTACAGATGTGTAGGGCGTCTGAGGCAGCAGATTACGATATGCCCCTCTTGTTCGTTGTCATTAAAAAAATCCATCCGCATAAACTATTCTGTGAAGAAATATAAACGGAGTGTTTGTCGGATGAACCGGAATAGATTCCTGAAAAAAGCGATCCTAATTGAATTTGGTATTGCGGGTTTCCTGCTGATTCTGTGTGTGTGGCATGTCCCACAGCGAATCAGCAGTTTTTGTTTTATGAGAAATGGTTTTGCAATTCCTATGAAACAAAACTCTTCGGAAGAATGCGGAGGTGTGGAAAAGGAAACTGTTGCCTCACAACCGTACCTCGCAGAGCATTCGCAGGAAAATTCTTTGCTGTGTGCAGCCGGGGCTGCGGATGGAACAACAGCTATCACAGAGAAAAATTCAGGCAATATGGACGGTGTTTCAAACACAGACGTGCGGGCGGTCAATAAAGAGTCAGACAACGAGGATTATATTAAGTGGGTGGATTTTGATGTGTCGGCTGCGGCACTCCGTCAGGCATATCAGTATGACATTGATACATATGGCACGGAGCAGCATCTGGATTGGATTGAATTACTGGCATATCTTGCCTGTATTTATGGTGGGGATTTCAGCCATTATAAGGATGCGGATATGGCAGATGCAGCGGAGGCATTTGCCAGAGAAGGTGCAGAAAAACTGACGGCGGATATGAAATATTATGGGTATTATCAGGAGGCATACGATGCGGTGCTTGGCGGCATGGTGGGGGAATATGAGATGGATGGGAAAAAATATGGTTTAAAGGCATACTGCCCAATCGCAAAAGGATTTCCCTACTCGCACTTTGATGATTTCGGTGTGTCGCGGAGTTATGGGTATCAGAGACAGCATTTGGGACATGACATGCTTGGGCAGGTTGGAACTCCGGTGATTGCGGTGGAGTCCGGATATGTTGCGGCTCTGGGCTGGAATCAATATGGCGGCTGGCGTATTGGAATCAATAGCTTTGACGGCAGACGGTATTATTACTATGCGCACCTGCGGCAGAACCGCCCATATGCGGAAGGGCTGGAAGAGGGCAGTGTGGTTACGGCAGGAGATGTCATCGGATATATGGGGAGAACGGGGTATAGTGCAAAGGAAAATGTGAATAATATTGATGTTTCTCATCTGCACTACGGATTGCAGTTGATTTTTGATGAGTCCCAGAGGGAGGGAAATAAGGAAATCTGGGTGGACCTGTATGCGTTGACACAATTTTTGAGCGGACATCAGTCGGAGACTGTGCGCAATGATGAGACAAAGGAATGGAGCAGAAAATATCCGATGAAAGACCCTGCGGTTGAAAAATATAAAAGTAAGACGAATTAAAAATCAGAATATCAAAAACTCTGTTTTCATCTGCAAAAGCAGTTACTTTGTAAGATACAGTTTACAAGGTAACTGCTTTTGTAAAAGATAATGAAAACCGCATCAGCCGTTCCTGTCCGAATAGACTAATTTACCACGGCATACGGTGTATTTTACCTTGCCGTAGAGTTCCGTGCCGGTAAACGGAGAGTTGCATGATTTGGAGGCATATTCTGCCGGTGTCCAGCGCTCTTCGGGATTGAAAATAACTAAATCTGCGGCACTGCCTTCCGTGATGGTGCCGTATGGCAGATGGTATAGTTTTGCCGGATTAATGGTCATTTTTTCCAAAAGCTGCATCAGAGTTAAGTGTCCCGGGCGGACGAGGGAGGTGATTCCCAGTGCGAGGGAAGTTTCCAGTCCGATGATGCCGCTGGGAGCGTCGGTCAGAGGTTTTTGTTTTTCTTCGGCGCTGTGCGGTGCGTGATCCGTTGCAATCAGGTCAATGGTTCCATCCTGAAGTCCGGTGATGATTGCTTGACGATCCGCCTCTGTGCGCAGCGGCGGGTTCATTTTTGCAAGAGTGCCATGGATAAGGACGGCATCCTCCGTAAGGGTAAAATGGTGTGGTGTCGCTTCTGCATGCAGTTTGGCGCCTTGAGATTTGAACATACGGACCAGGTTAACGGAGCGGCCGGAGCTGATATGCTGGATTACGACATCCGCACCGGAGCTCAGAGCAAGCATACAATCCCTTGCAACAAGTGATTCCTCTGCAATAGCAGGAGAACCATAGATTCCTAGTTTATCAGAGACGGCACCGTGGTTGATTCCGTTATTCCGGATAAAAGCCGGGTCCTCCTCATGGAGACTGATTGGCAGATCCAGCCGGGCGGCCTCTTCCATAGCCTGATAGCAAAAAGCAGCATTTTTCAGTGGGATGCCATCATCGGTAAATCCACAGGCACCGGCATCCTTCAGGGCAGACATATCTGTCTGCTGCTCGCCCTTCAGGGAATGGGAAATGGCGGCAGCCTGAAAGATTCGGATATTTTCTTCTTTAGCACGTGTCAGAATATCTTCGAGAATCGGAACACTGTCCACGGTTGGACAGGTATTTGCCATGCAGATGACAGAAGTAACACCGCCGCGCGCCGCGGCGAGTGAACCAGTGTGTAAGTCTTCCTTGTAGGTGAGGCCGGGATCACGGAAATGAATATGTGTGTCAATCAGTCCCGGTGCAATGGTCAGCCCCCTGGCATCAATCCACTCTTCCCCGTCAGGCACAGACAGCCCCGGCGCAATATTTACAATCACACCGTCCGAGATGCGGATATCTGCATGTCGAATGGATTCCGAAGCAGGATTGATAATGGTTCCGTTTTTTATAATCATGGTGAAAGACTCCCTTCTTAAATGAGTTTTATCTTTCATGTATTGTAACATCCCGGACAACATCTGTAAATCTTAAAAAGGGGACAGGGGACAGTCCCCTTTGCAAAAGGGACAGTCCCCTTTTAAATTACTCCATTATAAGATGCATCTGGTAGGCCCGGTACTCACCGAGTTTCATCGGCAGCGGCAGTCCTATCTCCATCAGTGCGTCTGCCGGATATACGCTGCCGGTTTTTTCGTCCCGGTATAGTTTTCCGTTTTTGAGCCCTTTGAGCTTGACATACGTGACAGTCATATTTCCGTGAATTTCCAGCATAACTGCGTTGAGCAGTGCTTCCGATTTATCCGGGGCGATAAATGCCCAGGCGCCGACTTCGCTTTCGAATGGATTGGTCAGGCGGTAATAATCTCCTTTTTGAATCAGTCCGGCATATTTATGATATTCTCTTATCTGCTCTTTGATTTCTTCTTTCTCTGCGGCTGTCAGTGCACCGAGATTCAGTTCGTATCCGAAGGTCCCGGACATGGCAGGCACGCCCCTCGTGTTCAGGGATGTGATGCGTCCGGTCTGGTGGTTTGGAACAGCAGATACATGGGAGCCGACTGCGGATATGGGATATCCGAAGGAGGTGCCGTACTGGATGCGGACGCGGTCCACGGCATCGGTGTTGTCGCTGCACCAGATTTGTGGTGTGTAGTACAGCATCCCGGCATCGAACCGTCCTCCGCCTCCACTGCATCCCTCGATGAGAATGTCTGGATATCGCTGTACAATCCGTTCCAGAAAATCGTACAGTCCGAGCACGTAGCCATAGTGGACCTTCCCCTGCTCCTTTGCCAGCGCGGAGTAGACATCTGCCATACTGCGGTTCATGTCCCATTTTATATACTCGATATTTTCAGAGTCCAATATGTTGCAAATCTGCTCAAATACGGCGTCAACGACCTCTTTTCTGGAGAAATCCAAAAGAAGCTGGTTTCTGCTGCGAACCGGCTTGCGTCCAGGAATCTGCATTGCCCAGTCCGGGTGAGACCGGTATAGGTCACTGTTTTCATTTACCATTTCCGGCTCAACCCAGATTCCGAATTTCAGTCCGAGTCCGTTGATGCGCTCAATCAGTGTTTTAAGTGGCTGTCCGAGTTTTTCCTCGTTGACCTGCCAGTCACCGAGTCCGCTGTTGTCATCGTCCCGTTTTGCAAACCAGCCGTCATCCATGACGAGCATTTCAATGCCAAGTTCAGCCGCGTGTTCTGCTAATCTGTAAATATCTTCGCCTGTAAAATCAAAATAGGCAGCTTCCCAACTGTTTACGAGAATCGGCCGCACGCTGTCACGATATTTTCCACGGCATAAATGTGTCCGATAGCAGCGGTGTAGGTTTCTGGATAGTTCGCCAAGCCCTTCTGCGCTGTATGTCATTACCGTTTCCGGCGCCGTGAATTCCTCGCCCGGAGACAGCGGATAAGAGAACCATTCGTCCTGCAGCCCTATCTGAATCCGTGTCTGGTTGTACTGGTCCTGCCCGGTTTCGCCCTTGAATCCGCCGCTGTATACGAAGGACATCGCGTAACATGGACCGGCATCCTCTGTTGTATCTTTTGCAGCCAGAATCATCATCGGGTTATATTGATGGCTGGATGTTCCCCGGCGGCTGCCAATCACGTGTGTCCCGTGGCGGAGCGGTATACGCTGAACGTTCCGCTCCATCGCGTGGCGTCCGTAAAATGTAATCAAATCGTAGTCTCCTGTCACGAAATCAAGACAGGCAGACTGTACTTTCTCAAGGCAGACTGTACCGGTTCCCGTGTTTACAGCTTTCACGCTTCTTGTAATAATGTTGTATGCCGGGAGTACACCGTATAACAAATGTACCTGAACTCCGGAAACTGCATCTTCCAGTAAGATATCCAGTGTCGATGCCTCATCCTCGGCGGCATAGACTGCAGGAAGACCTGCTAATCCGTATTTCCCGGGGATAATCTGATGATTTCGATAGCGTAGGTCGCAGCCAAAGGAACCGTCCCCGTTTATGAGGTCAAATGCCGGACTGCGGAAATCTCCCGACAAGCGGCAGGAGTATTCCTGCGGCAATGCATCCATCGAGCAGGCGCGGTCTGTTCCGGCGTCATACGGATTTCCGGAAAATCCACGGTCTGTATAGGTAAGCAGATAGTCCATGCAGCCATCAGTCTTCCTGCCATAGTAAAGATGCAGCAGGAAACCGAGAGAATCCACCTTCATCTGATAGGTTGTATTCATAGTATGCAATGTAAATGTCCGGTGCTCCTTGTCGTATATAATACTCATATCTTGTGCCTCCTCCTGAAGAATTCCTTCTCCCTTTTTATTAAGAAATTTGGTGTGTGTATTTATTTTGTGAGGTCATTATAACATTCCTAAATGCGCCCATAAATAGCTTGATATTGGACTTTTTATACCTGGATGCGCTATTTTCGCATATAAGAAAAAGTTATCTGGCATTTTGGTATATTTTGATTTATACTAAATAGAAAAGGAGGGGGAGCGATGAGCGATATTGTATTTTCTGTCTTTCCAAATGAGAATTTCGTAGATTTGGGAATGTATCAGTTTGGCAGGGAAAAATGTGATCCTGCCCACTCATACGGACCGGTTGCGAGAAACCATTACCTGTTTCACTATGTGCTTTCCGGTACAGGGATATTATTTGCCGATGATTCCAAAGGAAAAACACAGCAGTATCCAATTAAGAGCGGACAGGGATTTATGATTTTTCCGGGGCAGATTACGACCTATATTTCGGACAAAGAGCTTCCGTGGGAATATGTCTGGATAGAATTCGATGGGCTGCGTGCAAAAGAAACAGTCGAGATTGCCGGATTATCTCCGGAAACTCCGGTTTATCGCGCAAACTCCGAAGAAATGCGCGGCACGATGATACAGGAAATGCTCTATATTGCGGAGCATGGAGACTCCGCGCCGTTCGAGCTGATAGGACATCTCTATCTGTTCATAGACGCATTTACCCGCTCTTCGGCATCAAGAAAGATGTCTAAAGGCAGTAAGCTGCAGGACTTTTATATTCACGAGGCACTTGTTTTTATAGAAAATAATTTTCAAAATGATATAACTGTAGAAAATATAGCGGCTGTCTGTGGTTTGAACCGCAGCTATTTTGGTAAAGTCTTTAAAGACGGAATTGGAAAATCGCCGCAGGAATTCCTGTTGAATTACCGCATGGTGAAAGCTGCGGAATTGTTAAAGCTCACAAAACTGTCCGTCAAGGACATCGGAAATGCCGTCGGTTATCCCAACCAGCTACATTTCTCCAGGGCGTTTAAAAATATATATGGAATCTCACCACGGGAATGGCGGAACAGGAACCGGGCAGGGATTCCCCAGAGGGATTGATGATTGATACAAGGTGAAGGACAACATATTAGAAGGGAAGGAATAACTTTGGAAACACGAGATGTACTGGAACGGGTGAAAAAAGGAACCCTCTCCATTGAAGAGGCAGAGCAGTTTTTCCGAAAATCACCGTATGAAGAACTTGGATATGCAAAGCTGGATACGCACCGGGAGATTCGGCAGGGATTCCCGGAGGTGGTATTCTGTCAGGGGAAGGCAGACGATCATCTGGTTCATATTTTCCATAAATTATACGAAGAACATGGAGAAGTTATGGGGACAAGGGCATCTGCGGCACAGTATGAACTGATTCGGCAGATACTTCCGCAGGTGACATATGATGCGGTTTCCCGGATTCTGAAAATTGAAAAACAGGAAAAAAGCCATATCGGAAAAGTAGCCGTCTGCACGGCGGGGACCGCAGATATTCTGGTGGCGGAGGAGGCTGCGCAGACGATTGAATTCTTTGGAAGCAAAGCAGAACGGATTTATGATGTCGGAGTCAGCGGCGTACACAGATTGCTGGCAAAACTGGATACCATTCAGTCGGCGAACTGTATTGTTGCAGTTGCAGGAATGGAAGGCGCGCTGGCTAGCGTTATTGGAGGACTTGTGGACAAACCGGTGATTGCCGTGCCGACTTCGGTTGGCTACGGGGCTAATTTCCATGGGCTGTCCGCACTGCTCACAATGATTAATTCCTGTGCAAATGGCATCTCCGTCGTGAACATCGACAACGGTTATGGCGCGGGATATATAGCGACACAGATTAACAGGTTAGGGGTGCATAGTAAAAATGAGTAGTTTATATTTAGAATGCCTCTCCGGAATCAGCGGAGATATGTTTGTGGCGGCAATGTTGGATATCGGCGCAGATGAAACGGTGTTGAGACAGGCAATAGGCAGTATTCCGGCGGACGGATTTGAAGTGGACATCAGCCGGGTAAAAAAAGCAGGACTGGATGTATGCGATTTTGACGTGAGACTGGAACCGGGGCATGAGAACCACGATCATGATATGGAGTATCTGTTCGGGAAACATAGTCATGACCATACCCACCGTTACGAAACTACAGAAAGCCATGTCCACGGAGCGGAAACCCGGCCTGTGCACAGCCACGGAGCGGAAACCCAGCCTGCGCACAGCCATGCGCACCGTGGACTGAGCGAAGTCCTTGATATCATCAGACACACGGAAATGACAGAGCAGGCAAGGGCACTGGCAATCCGTATCTTTACCATTCTCGGGCAGGCGGAGGCCACGGCACACGGGACGACATTAGAGAAGGTGCACTTCCATGAGGTTGGGGCGGTGGATTCAATTGTGGATATTATTGCGGCGGCGGTCTGTCTGGATAATCTTCAGGTGGAGGATGTGATAATCCCCGTTTTGTATGAGGGGTACGGAAAAATACGCTGTCAGCATGGCATCCTCCCGGTTCCGGTTCCGGCAGTGAGCAATATTATTCAGACAAATCATCTGAATGTTCATATTACAGATATAGAAGGCGAGCTGGTAACACCTACCGGGGCGGCGATTGCTGCGGCAATCCGGACCAGGGAGGCACTGCCGGAAACATTTCGGATACAGAAAATCGGAATGGGTGCAGGGAAACGGGAATATAAAAATCCGAGCATTCTGCGTGCCATGCTCATTGAAGATGCAGCAGCATCCAATACGGATTACATTTACAAGCTGGAGAGCAATATTGATGATTGCACAGGGGAGAATCTTGGCTATGTCCTGGACCGGCTGATGGAGGCAGGAGCAAGAGATGTCCATTACATACCGGTATATATGAAAAAAAACCGGCCGGGATACCAGCTCAATGTGATCTGCGATGAGTGTGATATCGGGAAGATGGAAGAAATTATTTTTGCGGAGACAACGACAATCGGCATTCGTAAAGCCCGAATGGAACGCACGGTCATGCATCGGGAGTTCGGGGAAGTGGATACTGTATATGGTAAGGCGAAGATTAAAATCTGCCGGATACATGAGACGAAGAAAATATATCCGGAGTACAATAGTGTGGCAGAATTGTGCAGAAAGAGCGGAAAATCATTCCGGGAAGTGTTTCAATTGATAGAGGCGGAAGGCAGTAAATCATGATGCAAAAGAGAAAAAAACTGGAAGAGTTACTTGATGTATATGCGAAAGAAGATATCATCCTTGCATTTTCCGGAGGTGTGGACAGTACAGTGCTTTTGAAGGCTGCCTGTGAAAAAGCAAAAAAACATCACAGGAATGTGTATGCTTACACCATACATACAGTGCTCCATCCCATGGAAGAATTGGAATTAACGGAGCGGATGGCGCGGGAGATGGGGGCGATTCACCGAGTTGTACAGGTGGATGAATTACGTGAGGCGGGAATTCAGAACAATCCGGAGAACCGTTGTTATCTCTGCAAGAAGTGTATGTTTACAAAAGTGAAACATGAGGCGGAACGCCTCGGAATTACAACGATATTAGACGGAACCAATGCGGACGATACAAAAGAATACCGTCCGGGTATCGCGGCACTTGCCGAACTTGGCATAAAAAGCCCGCTCCTGATTGCCGGGTTTTCAAAAGCAGAAGTGAGGGCATTGGCGGCAGACTACCATTTGGAAGTGTCAAATCGTCCGGCTGCTCCGTGTATGGCGACAAGGTTTCCGTATGGCACAACGCTGAACAGTGACGAAATGCATAAAGTAGAGCAGATGGAAACAAAGATTAGGCAATTGGGATTTTACAACGTCAGGACAAGGATTCATGAACTGCTTGTGAGGATTGAAGTAGACAGAAAAGATATTCCATGCTTGCTGGAGAAGAAGGAAGAAGTAATCCGACTGGCAAAATCCCTCGGCTATGATTACGTCACCGTCGATTTGGAGGGATTTCGCTCGGGAAGTCAGGATATTCATGTAACAAAGTAGCTTTTATATGAATACGTTTTGCATTCTTCTGATGTAGCCCATGACCTTTAGGGCGTGGGCAGTTGACTAAGCAGGTTTTCAAATTCGTCCTGAGTGGCAGGTTTGGAGAAATAATAACCCTGAATCATATTCCGGGATGGATTGTGATAAAGTGTATATAAGTTCATCCAATTGAAGTTTCCGGTCCGTCGGAAGAATACGGATGGAAACTGTGCTGCCGTATTCGCGGATATTCTGAGTCAGGCTAATATGCAGTTGTTGAATCAGGGGAAGGGTGGTAAATTAGTGATAGTAGGTTGTTTGGAAAAGGAGAATATGCATATGAGTATTTATGAAAAAATGCACAGTGGAGAGATTTACGACCCCGGAGACAGGAAACTGGTGGAAGAGCAAGGCAAATGTTTAGAACGGCTGTATGAGTTCAATCAGACGAGACCATCCGAGGCAGCAAAGAGGCAGAAGATACTAAAGGAAATGTTTGCGGAAATCGGGAAAGACTGTTATATTGAGCCGCCGTTCCATGCAAATTTCGGCGGGAAGCACGTCCATTTCGGAAAACGTATTTACGCAAATTTTAATCTGACCCTGGTGGATGATACACATATTTATGTTGGGGACTACACGATGTTCGGTCCGAATGTGACGATTGCTACGGCGGGGCATCCAATCCTGCCGGAATTGCGGGAGAAGGGATATCAGTACAACATACCGGTACATATCGGAAAAAACTGCTGGTTCGGAGCGGGGGTAATTGTTGTTCCGGGAATTACAATCGGCGACAATGTTGTGATTGGAGCAGGAAGCGTGGTCACAAAAGATATTCCGTCCAATGTAATTGCAGTGGGTAATCCATGCCGGGTGCTCCGGGAAGTCAACGAGCATGATCGGGAGTACTACTTCAGGGAGCGGAAGATTCGCTGGGAAGATTGTTAATACATACATTTTAGGACTATCAGCTGAGTGAAAGCCCTAAAGTCCGGGAATGAGAGATTGGAGAGCAGAGTTGAAACAACGTAGATTTTGTAAACATGGATGCAAAAAAATAGAGAAAAAATTAGCACTCACCTCTTGATAATGGAAGTCGATTTTTGTCCTGTCTTGTGTATCCCGGAAGTGGCTGTTTTACAGGCTTTCCGGAGCATCAGTCATTTTGTCTGGTATCGTAAAGCAGTGTCAGATTTATCGTAAATGTCGTAAATTTGTCGTAAAAAAATGATGAGAAATGGAGAGTGCTAATAAAATGAAATTAACGTATACGAATGTAAATGGATATTTAAGGAAACGCTGATTAATTCATGCAAGCGTTTCACGGCAATATATGGTAAAATATAGGCATCAACTGAAAGGCGGGATA
>DCKD01000052.1:3116-42137 GCA_002320245.1 Lachnospiraceae bacterium UBA1683 | reverse complement strand
AAAAATCAAGATAATGTATTAAATTTTCAAGGTTCAATATAGTACAGAGAGAAAAATAGGTCTCATTTGTCGTTTAACTCATAAAATAGAAAAGGTGAGATGAGGAGAGGGCAATGGAGAAAGAGCATTTGGCATATACACAAAACAGAGAATTATCATGGCTCAGGTTTGATGAACGTGTGTTGGAAGAGGCAAGGGATGAAAGTGTGCCGCTGCTGGAGCGCATGAAATTTGTTTCCATTTTTACGAGTAATCTGGACGAATTTTTTATGATTCGTGTCGGAAGCCTGTACGACATGGCACAGGTCGATAACGGGAAACGTGACAGCAAATCCGGCATGACACCGCAGGGGCAGTTGAATGCAATCTATGCCGTAGTGGCACCGCTTTATAAAGAGCGGGATAAGACTTACGGAGAGATTAAAAGGCAGCTTTCCCCATACGGCATCTGTGGGCTGGATTTCAAGGAACTGGAACAGCAGGAGCGGAAGTACGTGAAAAAATATTTCAAAGAACAGGTGCTCCCGGTGCTTTCTCCGCAGATTGTAGATGTGAATCATCCGTTCCCGCATTTGTTGAATAAAGAGATTTATGTGGTTGCAACTTTAAAATTTGGGAATCGTTCCATGATGGGAATTGTTCCGGTGCCGCAGTTTATTTCCGATATTTTATACCTGCCGGGACATGATATCCGTTATATCCGGATGGAAAAAGTAATTATGGAATACCTGAATCTGATATTTGAACAGTATCAGGTCGCTGACCGTAATTACATCTGCGTGACGCGGAATGCAGATATTTCACCGGACGATGAAGCATATGCTGACAGTGAAGATTTCCGCTATATCATGAAAGAAACGCTTCATAAGAGACGGAAGATGGCAGTGGTGCGTCTGGAGGTTGCAAACAATCTGAACAAAGAGACAGAAAAATATTTCTGTGAGAAGTTTAATATTGAGCCGAAATGCATTTTCCGTACAAAGATGCCGATGAAGCTGGATTTTATTTTCGCGATTATTGATAAGGTTCCGGCATCTATGAAACGTTCTCTGACAGATGAGCCATTTACCCCGCAGCCGTCATCCATGCTTGCGGAAGGGAGTGTAATGGCGCAGGTGAAGAAAAAAGACATTCTGCTTTCCTATCCGTATGAGAGCATGGATCCGTTTCTGCAATTAATCAAAGAGGCATCCACCGATCCGAATGTCATGACAATCAAGATTACGATTTACCGTCTGGCAAAGAAGAACCGGTTGGTAGAATACCTCTGTGCAGCGGCGGAAAATGGAAAAGAGGTTACAGCGCTGATTGAACTCCGGGCACGTTTTGATGAGCAGAACAATATTGAGTGGTCTGAGCGCATGGAAGAAGCAGGCTGCCGGGTAATTTACGGATTCGAGGGATACAAAGTACACTCCAAGATTTGTCTGATTACTTATAGAAACCGAAATGAAATCAAATACATCACCCAGATTGGAACGGGAAACTATAATGAAAAAACAGCAAAGATGTATACGGATTATTCTCTGATGACAGCCAACCAGTCAATTGGTGAGGACGCGGCAGTGTTCTTTAAGAATATGTCAATCGGCAATCTGGACGGAGCATACAAACATCTGATTGTCTCTCCGACCAGTCTGAAACCGAAGGTTTTGATGCTGATGGATGAAGAAATTAAGAAAGGCCCGGCGGGGCGGATTCTGATGAAAATGAATTCTGTTACGGATATGGATTTCATCAGAGAAGTGGCGGAGGCATCCCGTGCAGGCGTGCGGGTGGATTTGATTGTCCGTGGAATCTGCTGTATTCTGCCGGGCGTTCCGGGAGAGACAGACAATCTGAAGGTAACAAGCATTGTCGGACGCTATCTGGAGCATCCGAGAGTGTTTGTGTTCGGAGAAGGTGAAAACCAGAAGGTCTATATCGGTTCAGCAGACATGATGACGAGAAATACAGAAAAACGTGTGGAAGTTGCCTGCCCGATTTATGATGAGGCAATCAAAAAACGCCTTGTCCGTGATTTGCAGCTCATGCTGGCGGATAATACAAAGGCAAGACAGATGTTAAGTGATGGGACTTATCGCAGGAAGACACAAGGAGACGGAAAATTCTGTGCTCAGGAGGAGTTTATGAAATATGCAATGACTGCAAAGCCTCCGGTACGTGTTGCGGAGAAAGATGGCCTTTTGACAAAAGTGGTGAAATTCTTTCGCCGGCGTTGAGAAGAGGAAATATGAAAATATCAGGGGAAAATGGAGGACTTAGAGAATGAAGAAATTACGGATAAAAGAGTTTGGAAGTACGATGGACGGCCAGACAGCATGTCTTTACATTTTGGAAAATGAGCAGGGAATGACAGCGTCTGTTACTGATTTTGGTGCGGCTCTGGTGCGCCTGCTCGTGCCGGATAAGGATGGCAGACAGATAGATGTCGTGCTTGGTTATTCGGATGCGGCAGGATATGAGGCGGGGGATGTGTCGATTGGCGCTACTGTCGGAAGATGTGCAAACCGTATCGGAGGTGCTGCACTGACCATTGACGGGGTGGAATATGTGCTTGAGAAAAATGATAACGGCAATAATCTGCACAGTGGAAACGACTATTACAACAAGCGGGTTTGGAATGTGGCTGAACAGTCGGATGAGAAGGTTACGTTTGTCCTGCACAGCCCAGACAAAGACCAGGGATACCCGGGAACACTGGATATGAAAGTAACCTATGAACTCACAGAGGATAATGAACTGCGTCTGACTTACGATGCGGTGCCGGATAAAGATACGATTATTAACATGACAAACCACAGTTATTTTAATGTAGACGGACATGACAGCGGAGACGTGCTTAATCAGACGATTACCATGGATGCCGATTATTTCACCCGTGCAGATAATGAATCCATACCGACCGGAGAATTGGTGGATGTGACCGGAACTCCGATGGACTTCCGCGGAGGACGGAGAATAGGGGAATCCATCGATGCGGATTACGAGGCGATTAAATTTGGCGGCGGATATGACCATAACTGGGTGTTGAAAAATGGCGGAAAATTTGCTACAGTAGCCAAAGTAACTGCTGCTGAAAGTGGAATTGAGATGGAAGTTGGAACGGATTTGCCGGGAATGCAGATTTATACGGCGAATTTTCTGGACAATGAACCCGGAAAGAACGGGGTAGTTTACAACCGCAGGGATGGGGTTTGTTTTGAGACACAGTACTTTCCGGATGCAGTTCATCATGCGAATTTTGCAAGTCCAATCTGTAAGGCAGGTGAGAAGTATCATACGGTGACGTCTTACCGGTTTTCAACACAGAGAGGACAGGAGCGTTGCGGCAAGTAAAAAGTAGAGGGACAGACAGAAACATTTATGGGGAAATCAGTATACATAGCAGAGAAGCCAAGCGTGGCGCAGGAATTTGCCAAGGCACTAAAATTGAACACAAGACGGGGGGACGGTTATCTGGAGTCTGAGGAGGCGATTGTAACATGGTGTGTGGGACATCTTGTGACAATGAGTTATCCGGAAGTATATGATCCGGCGCTGAAGCGCTGGAGTCTGGATACGCTTCCGTTCATCCCGGAAGAATTTAAGTACGAAGTGATTCCGGCGGTAAAAAAGCAGTTTGATATCGTTAGTGGAATTCTGAACCGGCAGGATGTTGACCGAATCTATGTGTGCACCGACTCCGGGCGGGAGGGAGAGTATATCTACCGTCTTGTGGAGCAGGAGGCGCATGTGGAAGGAAAAGAGCGCAGACGTGTCTGGATTGATTCTCAGACAGAAGAAGAGATTCTGCGGGGAATCCGAGAGGCAAAGGATCTGTCGGAATATGACAACCTGAGCGCTTCCGCATATTTGCGCGCAAAGGAAGATTATCTGATGGGAATTAATTTTTCCCGTCTGCTGACGCTGAAATACGGAAACAGCATTTCCAATTATCTGCATACAAAATATGCAGTCATCTCGGTGGGCAGAGTGATGACCTGCGTGCTCGGCATGGTTGTGCGGCGGGAACGGGAAATCCGGAATTTTGTGAAAACCCCGTTCTACCGGGTGCTGGGCACGGTAGATGTGGAGGGACAGACGTTCGAAGGAGAGTGGCGCGCGGTGAAGGGTTCCCGTTATTTTGAATCGTTTGATTTGTATAAGGAAAATGGGTTTAAGACACGGGAAAAAGCGGAAGAACTGATAGCATATCTCCAGTCGGAACGTCCGGTGAGCTGTGAGATTGTATCCATTGAAAAGCGAAAAGAAAAAAAGAATCCGCCGCTTTTGTATAATCTGGCGGAATTACAGAACGATTGTTCAAGACGATTTAAAATCAGTCCGGATGAGACGCTCCGGATTGTACAGGAATTGTATGAGAAGAAATTGGTGACATATCCGAGAACAGACGCGCGTGTGTTGTCCACTGCGGTAGCGAAGGAAATCAGCAGGAACTTAAACGGTCTTTCCAGATATCCGATGGCAGCGCCGTATTTGCAGGATATTGTACAGTTTGGTTCACATAAAGGACTGGCGAAAACACGGTATGTTAATGATAAGCAGATTACCGACCATTATGCGATTATTCCGACAGGGCAGGGGCTGCAGGCGCTGAACAGTGTGTCGTCAACGGCAAATAAAGTCTATGACTGTATTGTGCGGCGTTTTTTGAGCATATTTTATCCGCCGGCAGTTTATCAGAAAGTCGCCCTTGTATCAAAGATACACAGTGAGAGCTTCTTTTCCGGCTTTAAAGTACTGGCGGAAGAGGGCTATCTGAAGGTGGCAGGCGTACCACAGAAAAAGGCTGCCCGCGGCAGTGTGCAGGACAGCGGGAAGGATACCGGCGGAAATGGCGGAACAGAAGACTTTGCGCAGGAAGAAAATCTGGATACATCCTTTTTCCAGATTATTCAGGGATTGAAAAAAGGGATGATTCTCCCGGTGAAGTCACTGGATATCAAGGAAGGAGAGACTTCCCCGCCGAAAAGGTATAATTCAGGTTCTATGATCCTTGCAATGGAAAATGCGGGACAGCTCATTGAGGATGAAGAACTGCGGGCACAGATAAAAGGAAGCGGAATCGGAACAAGTGCAACCCGTGCGGAGATTTTGAAGAAATTGTGCAATATCAAATATCTGGCGCTGAATAAGAAGACGCAGATTATCACGCCGACATTGCAGGGTGAGATGGTGTATGATGTGGTGGACAATTCAATCAAATCCCTGCTGAATCCGGAATTGACTGCAAGCTGGGAAAAAGGGCTGAATTATGTTGCTGAGGGGGATATCACTTCAGACGAATATATGCAGAAACTGGATCACTTTATTGTCAGCCGCACAAATGGTGTGCGGGGACTGAACAATCAATATCAATTGCGCGGATGCTATGACAGGGCAGCAAGGTATTATAAGACAAAAAATAAAAAATAAAAGAATTTCAGGCAGCCGGAGAACGGCAGATGGGAGCAGAACATGAAGGCAATGACAGTACAGGAACTTTATACATTAAACGAGACAATTGCAAAAGACATTTTTGAAGGCGTGACTTATCCATGGGAGGTCCTTCCGAAAATCAGCAGCTTTATTCTGGAACTGGGTGCAACGCTGAGTGAGGACGAATATGAGAAACACGGAGAGGATATATGGGTTGCAAAATCTGCAGCGGTAGCCCCGACTGCTTACATCCACGGGCCGGCAATTATCGGAAAAGAGGCGGACGTCAGACACTGTGCGTTTATCCGTGGGAATGCAATCGTAGGAGAGGGCGCGGTAGTCGGCAATTCTACAGAACTGAAAAATGTGATTCTATTCAACAAAGTACAGGTGCCACATTATAATTATGTCGGGGATTCCGTACTTGGTTATAAATCTCATATGGGTGCAGGCTCCATTACTTCGAATGTGAAGTCGGATAAAAAACTGGTTGTTGTCAAAACTCCGGAAGGCATTATCGAGACAGGAATGAAGAAGTTCGGCGCAATGCTCGGTGATGAAGTAGAGGTTGGATGCGGAAGCGTTTTAAACCCGGGAACGGTAGTGGGGAGCCACAGCAATATCTACCCGCTGTCTTCTGTCAGAGGGTTTGTTCCGGGCGGAAGTATTTACAAAAAGCAGGGAGAGGTTGTCGAAAAACAATAAATATTTAACATATCACACCGGCAAAATATGGTATAATATACGCGAACACAATGAGCCAAGCGGTTGCGGAGCAGACATTTGGCGAATGTGCGCGAACCATGATGAAGCGAAGCAAAATCATGGTATAATATGTGCGAACACAATGAGCCAAGCGGCTGCGGAACAGACATTTGGCGAATGTGCGCGAACCATGATGAAACGAAGCAAAATCATGGTATAATATGTGCGGAGGCAATGAGCCAAGCGGCTGGGGAGCAGACATTTGGCGAACCTTGGGTAGTCGGAATAACAATGCAGTAATTGGCAGAGAGGAGACCAAAGAATGTTAGATGAGAAGTTTGTGACAATGGAAATAGGGAAGGCAAAGCATATCGCGCTTGTCGCCCATGACGGAAAGAAGAAAGAACTGGTTGAGTGGTGCGACAAAAATAAGGATGTATTAAAAGGACATTTCCTTTGTGGGACAGGGACAACGGCAAGGCTGATTGCAGAGAAGACCGGACTTCCGGTAAAAGGGTACTGTAGCGGGCCGCTTGGCGGTGACCAGCAGATTGGAGCAAAGATTGTAGAAGGACAGATTGATTTTATGATTTTCCTCTGGGATCCGTTAGAGGCACAGCCGCATGACCCGGATGTTAAGGCATTGCTTCGGATTGCAGTCGTATATGATATCCCGGTTGCCAATAACCTTGCGACAGCAGATTTTATACTGAATTCCAAGTTCATGGGTGAGCCATACAGCAGAAAGGTTGAGAATTTCAGCAAGACCATTCAGGACAGAGTGAATAAAATGAAATAGGCGGTACGTTTAAATAAATATATGAAATAATCAAATAAAATGTTGCAAAAAGTATTACAATGGGAGTATAATACTCCCAGATGCAGATATAGTTCATCGGTAGAATGCCAGCTTCCCAAGCTGGAGAGGCGGGTTCGATTCCCGTTATCTGCTTGCTCATTTTACTCGTGGGCAGTAGCAGGTTTTCAGCACAGAGGTTCCGGCTGTGCGGTAATGCAGTGATATAATCTGTGATTTCAAGAAAATTCCCGAATTTGAAAAATGTAACTGAATAAACGATTTGCATGGCAGAAAGCCTGTTGTGCAAAACTGTTCATAATGTAATAGAAAAAATGATTGACATTTAAGGAGAAGTATAATATTATATCAATAGAATACGAACAGATGTTCGTATCAGAAGGAGAAGCGGACAATGGCAAATGCAAGTGAAGAGAAAAAGAAAGCGCTGGATGCAGCGATTGCAAAATTAGAGAAGGATTTTGGCAAAGGAGCAGTCATGAAGCTGGGTGACTCGAGTGCCCATGTGAATGTGGAGACCGTTCCGACCGGATGCCTGAGCCTGGATTTGGCGCTTGGGCTTGGCGGAGTGCCAAAAGGAAGAGTGATTGAAGTATACGGACCGGAATCAAGTGGTAAGACAACTGTGGCGTTACATATGATTGCGGAAGTACAGAAAAGGGGCGGAATTGCCGGATTTGTGGACGCGGAACATGCGTTGGATCCGGTGTATGCGAAGAATATTGGCGTAGATATTGACGAACTGTATATTTCTCAGCCGGACAGCGGAGATCAGGCATTGGAGATTACAGAGACTATGGTGCGTTCCGGTGCAATTGATATTATCGTAATCGATTCTGTAGCGGCTCTTGTCCCAAAGCAGGAGATTGAAGGGGATATGGGAGACAGTCACGTTGGATTGCAGGCAAGACTGATGTCCCAGGCACTGAGAAAGCTGACACCGGTTATCAGCAAGTCGAATTGCGTGGTTATCTTTATCAATCAGCTCCGTGAGAAGGTTGGAGTAATGTTTGGAAACCCGGAGACAACGACAGGTGGACGTGCACTGAAATTCTATGCGTCTGTCCGTATGGATGTCCGCCGTATTGAGACATTGAAGCAGAGCGGGGAGATGGTCGGTAACCGTACCCGCATTAAGATTGTAAAGAACAAGATTGCACCACCATTTAAAGAGGCAGAGTTCGATATCATGTTTGGAAAGGGAATTTCCAAGTCGGGAGATATTTTAGATTTGGCGGCAAACTGTGATGTTGTTAAGAAGAGCGGTGCATGGTACGCATATGAAGGAGAGAAGATTGGTCAGGGACGTGAGAATGCCAAGAACTATCTGGAGTCAAACCCTGAGATTATGGATGAGATAGAGAAGAAAGTAAGAGCACATTATCATCTGGGAGAGGAATTTGGGGAAGAAAGTACAGAAGATTTAAAACTTACAAAAAAGCCGGGAAAGGCTGTAGAAGAAGCAGAGAGGTAGAATGGAAGTAACAAAAGTCGAGGCTGTGAAAAAGACAAAGTGGAAGGTGGAACTGAATCATCAGTTCGCCTTCGTGCTTTATAAAAAGGAATTATCAAGGTTTGGCATCGAAGAAGGCGGAGAACTGTCGGAAGAGCTGTTTGAGAAGATTAAGAAGGACATTGTTTTAAAGCGGGCAAAACTCCGTGCGATGCATTTGCTTACGGATATGGCAAGAACCGAAAGCGGTCTACGGGAAAAACTGAAACAGGGAATGTACCCGGAGGACATTATCGAACAGACAATTGCATATGTAAAGTCTTTTGGATATCTGGATGACGGTAAGTATGCGGAGAACTTTATTCTTAGCAGAAAGGAATCCAAAAGCAGGAAAGAGATTTATGCGCTTTTGATAAACAAGGGGATTGATACAGATAGGATAGACAGGGCATTTGAGGACTGTTACGAAGAAAACGGGGAACGGGAGGCAATCCGGCGGCTAATCCGGAAAAAAAGGGTGGATATTCCGCATGCATCAGAGCCGGAATTGCACAAATTATACGGATATTTGGCGCGGAAAGGATTCCGTTATGAGGACATCCGTCAAGTAATACAAAATTATAATGACAATGCTTGACAGAATTGTGAAAACAGTATAAAATTTATATGTTGTATTTATATAGTTTATTATATAAAAATGTACAATGAAAATTTAATAAGGAGGTGCTCCTGTGCAATTAATAAGTATTGTTCTTGCTGTAGCCCTCGCGTTGATAGTTGGTATTATTACTCACTTTGTCACCGTTTCGAATCTGAAGAAAGATGCGGATTCTAAGATTGGAAATGCGGAATCAAAGGCAAGAGAAATAATTGATGACGCCGTTAAAACTGCTGAAACAACGAAGAAGGAAGCTCTCTTGGAAGTGAAAGAAGAGTCTATTAAGACGAAGAATGAGCTGGAGAGAGAGACGAAAGAAAGAAGAGCCGAATTGCAGCGCTATGAAAAAAGAGTGCTTGCAAAAGAAGAGTCTGTTGATAAACGGACAGAGGCAATCGGACAGCGCGAAGCAAGGTTTACAGCGAAGGAAGAGCAATTGAAACAGCGGGAAACCAAAGTGGAAGAGCTCAATCAAAAAAGAGTACAGGAACTGGAACGAATCTCAGGACTTACCTCCGAACAAGCAAAAGAATATCTGTTGAAAACTGTTGAAGATGATGTGAAACATGACACTGCTAAGATGGTCAAAGAACTGGAGACACAGGCGAAGGCAGAAGCTGACAAGAAGGCAAAAGAGTATGTTGTCAGTGCAATCCAGAGATGTGCTGCTGACCATGTCGCAGAGACTACGATTTCTGTAGTACAGCTTCCAAGTGATGAGATGAAAGGAAGAATTATCGGACGCGAGGGGCGGAATATCCGTACTCTTGAGACACTGACCGGTGTGGAATTGATTATTGATGATACACCGGAGGCAGTTGTTTTGTCCGGCTTTGATCCGATTCGCAGGGAAGTCGCAAGAATTGCCCTCGAAAGATTGATTGTGGATGGCCGTATTCATCCGGCAAGAATCGAGGAGATGGTTGAAAAGGCTCAAAAAGAAGTAGAGACAATCATTCGGGAAGAAGGAGAAGCCGCTGCACTGGAAGTCGGTGTGACAGGCATCCACCCAGAGTTGATTCGTCTGCTTGGACGTATGAAGTTCAGAACAAGTTACGGACAGAATGCATTAAAGCATTCTGTTGAAGTCGCACAGCTTTCCGGTTTGCTGGCCGGCGAGATTGGACTGGATGTCCGTATGGCAAAGCGTGCAGGACTTTTACATGATATAGGAAAATCAATTGATCACGATGTAGAAGGTTCTCATATTCAGATTGGCTCGGACCTTTGCAGAAAGTATAAGGAGTCTGCAACAGTCATCAATACGGTGGAATCCCACCATGGAGATACAGAGCCGCAGACGCTGATTGCATGTGTTGTACAGGCTGCTGATACAATTTCCGCAGCGAGACCGGGTGCAAGAAGAGAAACCATCGAAACATATACAAACAGATTAAAACAGTTAGAAGAAATCACCAATCAGTTCAAGGGTGTTGATAAGTCTTTTGCTATTCAGGCAGGTAGAGAGATTCGAGTTATGGTAGTTCCGGAACAGGTATCCGATGATGATATGGTACTTATGGCCAGAGATATCGCAAAACAGATTGAATTTGAGCTGGAATATCCAGGGCAGATTAAAGTCAATGTGATTCGTGAGTCACGTGTTACAGATTACGCGAAGTAATAAAATCGGTCCCGTTTATAGAAAGTACAGCCCTTGTCGAAAGACAAGGGCTTTTTCTTAAATCAAAAGTAAAAAGAAAGAGGGAGTAGAAATGGGTGAACATATTAAAAGAATTAACCGGGAATTAAAATTCAAAGGAGCAATTATTGATTTTTACCAGGATACGATTGAGATTGATGGAAATCATACGGCAACGTGGGATTTTATTAAACATAAAGGGGCAGCGGCAGTTGTTCCTGTCACAGAGGACGGAAAGATATTAATGGTCAGGCAGTACAGAAATGCACTTGACCGTTACACGCTGGAGATTCCGGCAGGCGCATTGGACAGTGAGGACGAACCGGGAATCGCCTGTGCCTCCCGTGAACTAGAGGAGGAGACAGGATATCGCTGCGATAATCTGGAGTGGCTGATTACGCTGCGTACAACGGTTGCATTTTGCAATGAGCGAATTGAGGTATTCGTAGCAAAGAATCTTGTGCCCTCGCATCAGCATCTGGATGAAGATGAATTTATTGAATTGAAGGCATACACTCTGGACGAGCTGAAGGAAAAGATTTTTGCCGGGGAGATAGAAGATTCCAAGACGGTATCCTCATTGATGGCATATGCAGTTAAATACGGAAAGTAAAAGAAAAAATAGAATAATAAAAACCGCCTGGCATATAATGAAATATCTGAACGATGGGAGGAAAATCGGTGAAGATACTTCATGCAAGAAAACAGATTCTTGTTTTTTTTATGCCAGGTTTTTTGCTTGGAATTTTATATGTAAACATATTCGCAAAACAGACAATTACAGAGACACAGATTTTCAGCGCCTATTTTCTGACGCAATATGCGATGACTGATGTGGCACAAAGGGAATATCTTTTGTACCTGATTAGAGTGCGTATTGTTCCGTTCGTCATAGCGGTCGCGCTTACATTTACAAAAGTACGGAAAATATCGGCGGCGGTGATTGTATTGTGGACGGGCTTTTCCAGTGGAATCCTGTTGTCTTTGGCGGTGCTGGATATGAGAATCAAAGGGATTCTGTTTTGCATCATCGGAATCTTTCCACACTTTTTATTTTATATTGCGTCATATGCAGTTATATTGCTATACAGTTGGAGATATCCAAGAAATCAGTGGAATCAGCAGAAAAGTGTGTTTATTGTTTTGATGATGGCAGTTGGGATTATGCTGGAAGGATACATAAGTCCAAAACTTATAAAGATATTTCTGAAGGTGCTCTGATTACTTAATGTAATACAGGCGGGTGAGATGGAATGGAATAATTTGCGGGGCTGATAGACATCAGTCCCGTAAATTTTTGAATATCGAAATTCCTGACAGCAGACTCACAGCCAACTGGCTGATAAGCAATCCCCAGAGGTATCCCTGCACCCCTAAAACAGGAATTGCACCGAACACTCCCGCAATGCGGATAAGCAGCCCAACTGTGTTGATGAGGAAGGTGCTGCCGGTTTTGCCTAATCCGTTGATGATGCTTAGGAATGCGCTGTTAGTATAAAGGAATGGACAAATCCAGGCAAGCGTCACAATGAACTTTCCTGCTGTCTGGCTGCCGAACAGTGTCATTCCGATCCACGGACCGAATATCAGAAAACCGAAACAGCAGAACAAGCCCAGGATAAAGCAGATTCCGCATACCTTTTTAATAATCTTTAAAAGTTCGGGAACGTTTTCTGCGGCCTGAATTTCTGCAATGGTAGGCATTAGCATGATAGATACCGAGCTTGTGATGGCGGACGGAAACAAGATACACGGAAGTGCCATCCCGTTCAGAACACCATAAATGCTCAATGCCTCGGCTGTTGTATATCGGTATGCCTCCAGCCGTCCCGGAATGGAGACTGCCTCGATGCTTTGCAGCAGATTAATAAGCACACGGTTTGCAGTCAGCGGGACGGAGAGCTGAAGCAGTTCCCCGAGTCTCTGTCCGAGGGTGTGAAGAGCTTTGACCGGGTGACGGATTGTTGGAGTGACCGCCGGCATCATCTGAAAAGCATAGGCGGCGGCAAATAATTCCCCTATAACAAGACCGCACACCGCAATGGAAATGTCTACCTCCTGTCCGTTCCGAGTCAGGAAAAAGAAGAAAATGTATACGGACAGAATCCGGGCGGTTTGTTCAACAAGTTGGGAAACGGCGGGAATCTTTGTCTCCCGGAGTCCGTAACAATATCCGCAGATACAGCTATGTACCGCACAAAATGGAAATGTGTAGGAAAGAATGATAAGCATAGTCTGGCATCGGGCATCACCGAGCAGCACATTTGCGATAAAGAACGCATTTTTCTGAACGATTATTGTGCAGAGGCAGGACAGCAGCAATGTGAACAGAAGACCTGCGGAAAGGATTTCTTTTGCTTCCTGTTCCAGTCCGAGCGCGCGTTTCCGCGCAACTGTCCTGGAAATTGCAGTTTCAATCCCTGCGATGGAGAGCGCGATGCAAAGGGCATAGACCGGAAAAATTAACTGATAGAGTCCGATACCTTCCTCTCCGAACACACGGCTTAAGAATATGCGGTAAAAAAAGCCCATGAACCGACTTAAAAAACCAGTTATGGTTAAAATAAAGGTTCCACGGATGATGGATTGTTTTTTGGACATAAGAAGTTCCTGAAAATATACTTTTTAAAGGATATTCGGCAGAGTACCTTGACAGAACATAAGAAAGATGCTATTCTACAAATGTTGAAATCCTAGTAAATCAATAGGGATTAAAACACTAGGAAATGAAACGAAAAAAACAGTTACTTGTCAGCCGGTATTGTAACTGAAAAGCAGAAGGTGATAGATTGAAATTATCGACAAAAGGAAGATACGGACTGCGCGCGTTGATTGACCTCGCTCAGTACAGTGAGGAAGAACCGGTTTCTATTACGAGTATCTCGGACAGGCAGGGGATATCGGAGCGCTATCTGGAACAACTGATGGCAAAGCTGAAAAAAGCCGGTCTTGTGAAAAGCATCCGGGGAGCCGGAGGAGGGTATGTACTGGAAAAGAATATGAATGAGATTTCAGTCGGCGATGTACTTCGCGCATTGGAAGGGAATCTTGACGCGGTACAATGCTCCGGGCTGAATCCGGAGGAAGGATGTAAGACGGCAGACAGTTGCGTGACAAAGTATGTCTGGCAGAAAATCAATGACAGCATCAATCAGACTGTAGACAGCATTATGCTGGAGCAGCTTGTAGAGGAAAGCAAGAAGAAAGCATACACAGAGAATACGATGCAGAATGGATGCAAAAATTAATTGCAGAATACAGAGCACAAACGGAGGATGATAAAATGGATAAATTAATTTATCTTGACAACGCAGCAACAACAAAGACAGCACCGGAAGTAGTAGACGCCATGCTGCCATATTTTACAGAACGTTACGGCAATCCGTCCAGCGTATATGGATTTGCTGCGGCGAATAAAGAGGTTATCACAAAACAGCGTGATATTATTGCAGATGCGCTTGGTGCAAAGGGCAGTGAAATCTATTTTACGGCCGGCGGTTCCGAGTCAGACAACTGGGCATTGAAGGCAACCGCAGAGGCTTATGAAAATAAGGGAAAACATATCATTACAAGTAAAATTGAGCATCATGCGATTCTTCATACATGTGAATACCTCGAAAAGAAAGGATATGAGGTTACTTATCTGAATGTGAATGAGAACGGGGTTGTGGATTTGGAAGAGCTGAAGGCAGCCATCCGTCCGGATACGATTCTGATTTCCGTGATGTTTGCAAACAATGAAATCGGAACAATCCAGCCGGTGAAAGAAATCGGGGAGATTGCACATGAGCATGGAATCCTGTTTCACACAGACGCTGTTCAGGCGTTCGGTCAGATACCGATAAGTGTAGATGAATGTCATATCGATATGCTCAGCGCCAGTGGCCACAAGCTGAACGGACCAAAAGGCATCGGGTTTTTATATATACGGACTGGTGTGAAGATTCGTTCCTTTGTCCACGGTGGAGCACAGGAGAGAAAACGCCGTGCCGGAACAGAAAATGTGCCTGGGATTGTAGGGATAGGAACAGCAACCGCACGGGCAATCCGCACGATGGAAGAGAGAACGGCGAAAGAGGCAGAGCTTCGGGATTATCTGATTGGAAGGATCGAAAATGAGATTGAATACTGCCGTTTGAACGGTGACCGGAAGAAGAGGCTCCCGAATAATGTCAATTTCAGTTTCCGGTTTGTTGAGGGGGAGTCCTTACTGATTATGCTCGATATGAAAGGAATCTGTGCGTCTAGTGGCTCCGCATGTACATCCGGTTCCCTGGATCCGTCTCATGTACTGCTGGCAATCGGACTGCCGCATGAGATTGCGCACGGCTCTCTCCGCATGACTCTGAATGAAGAAGTGACAAAAGAGGATTTGGATTATGTGGTAGATAATCTGAAAGCTATTGTAGACAATTTAAGAAATATGTCTCCATTGTATGAGGATTTTGTAAAAAAGCAGAATAAATAGCTGCTCAGAAAACGTGGAATATAGGACAGATACAGACAACAAAAGAAAATAGGAAACAGATTTAGGAGGAATTACAAGATGTATTCAGAAAAAGTAATGGATCATTTTCAGAATCCAAGAAATGTAGGAGAAATTGAGAACGCAAGCGGCGTGGGAACTGTCGGCAATGCTAAATGCGGAGATATCATGCGTATTTATCTTGATATTGATGATAATCAGATTATCCGTGATGTCAAATTTAAGACATTCGGATGCGGAGCGGCTGTTGCGACAAGCAGCATGGCGACAGAACTGGTAAAAGGAAAAAATATTCAGGAGGCAATGCAGATTACAAATAAGGCAGTTATGGAAGCTCTTGACGGACTTCCGCCGGTAAAGGTCCATTGCTCTTTGCTTGCGGAAGAGGCAATTCACGCAGCACTCTGGGATTATGCGGAGAAACATCATATTAAGATTGAAGGACTGGAAAAACCAAAATCTGATATCCATGAGGGTGAAGAAGAGGAAGAAGAGGAATATTAATGAGTACAGTAGTAGTTGGAATGTCCGGTGGGGTAGATTCTTCGGTGACAGCGTATCTGCTGAAAGAGCAGGGATACGATGTGGTCGGTGTCACAATGCAGATTTGGCAGGATGAAGAGCAGGCAGTGCAGGAAGAAAACGGCGGATGCTGCGGATTGAGTGCTGTGGATGATGCACGCCGTGTTGCATCGGATTTGGGGATTCCATATTATGTCATGAATTTCAAAAAAGAGTTCAAAGAAAATGTCATCGATTATTTCGTAGACGAGTATCTTCACGGAAGAACACCGAATCCATGTATCGCATGTAACCGATATGTAAAATGGGAATCCCTGCTGACACGCAGTCTCGCCATCGGGGCGGATTATATTGCAACCGGGCATTATGCAAGAATCGAACGGCTGGAAAATGGCAGATATGCACTGAGAAGGTCTTCGACACTGGCAAAAGACCAGACTTACGCGCTCTATAATCTGACACAGGAGCAGTTGAAACGGACGCTGATGCCGGTTGGAGAGTATTCTAAAGACGAGGTGCGAACTATTGCGGAAAAAATTGGTCTTCGTGTGGCAAATAAGCCGGACAGCCAGGACATCTGTTTCGTGCCGGATGGGGATTATGCATCTTATATAGAAGAAAATGCGGGGGTGAAGATTCCGGAAGGTGATTTCGTGACGGCAGACGGTAGGCTGCTTGGCAGGCACAAAGGAATCACACACTACACGGTAGGACAGAGAAAGGGGCTGGGACTGGCGCTTGGATATCCGGCGTTTGTACTGGAAATCCGGTCCGGGACGAACGAGGTTGTTATCGGAACCGGAGAGGACTCCATGACGTATACACTCCGCGCCAATAAACTGAATTTTATGTCGGTAGAAGATTTGCCGGAGCCGAAGAGAGTATTTGCAAAAATCCGTTACAATCACAAAGGGGCATGGTGTACAGTGGAGAAGACCCGAGAGGATGAAATCCTCTGCACGTTCGAAGAACAGCAGCGGGCAGTCACGCCAGGACAGGCGGTCGTGCTTTACGACGGAGAATATGTGCTTGGCGGCGGTACCATTTTATCTTGAATGGAGATATTTACAATGATTTACAGTGATTATCATATGCACACTTCGTTTTCAACGGACAGTGATACCCCACCGTGGGAAATGGTGGAGGGTGCCATCACAAAAGGATTGGAATCTATCTGTATAACGGACCATTATGATGCGGATTATCCATACTATGAGGACTTGGGAGAAGATGCGTTTCTCTTTGACCCGGGGGAATATATCCAGACACTGCGTATACTGCAGCGGGAATATGCAGAACAAATCCACATTCAAATCGGAATCGAACTTGGCTTGCAGCCGCATTTGGGCTCGTTCTATCAGAATCTCACGAAAAGCTATCCGTTTGATTTTGTGATTGGTTCTGTACATCTGATAGGAGGGAAAGATCCGTATTACCGGGAGCAGCTTGGCAATGTTCCAGACCGGGACTTATATCGGAAGGCATTTGAAACAACGCTTGAGAATCTGGAGTGTAATAAAGCGTTTGATGTGTTGGGGCATATTGACTATGTAGTACGGTACGGGGCAGATAAGGAAAAAGAGTATGTACTTAGGGAATATGCAGATATTTTGGATGAAATTCTGAAAAAAACCATTTACCTTGGCAAAGGTATTGAACTGAACACGGCCGGACTCAGGTACGGGCTGCCATTTTGCAACCCGCATCCGGAGATACTCAAACGATACCGGGAGCTTGGGGGAGAGATTATTACAATCGGCGCCGACGGGCACAAACCCGTGCATATCGCATATGCATTCGAGTGTGCAGGGGACATACTCCGGGACTGCGGGTTTAAATATTACACAGAATATAAGGCAAGAAGACCAATTTTTAAACAACTTCCATAAAAATAGATTTAGTACTTGAATTTTTGTTCTTATTTTAGTACAATAATCTCAGTTGATGAATGTTTAACAAACTACATTGTTTGTACGGGCTTCACCATGATATACTGTATGACAGTTAACAATTTAAAACTTTAGGAGGAATTAATCATGGCAGTAAAAGTAGCGATTAATGGATTTGGACGTATTGGACGTCTTGCATTCAGACAGATGTTCGGAGCAGAGGGATTTGAGATTGTAGCAATCAACGATTTAACATCCCCTAAGATGTTGGCTCACCTGTTAAAATACGACTCAACACAGGGAACATACGCACTGGCTGACAAAGTAGAGGCTGGAGAGGATTCTATCACAGTTGACGGAAAAGAAATCAAAATTTATGCAAAAGCTAACGCGGCTGAACTTCCATGGGGAGAGATTGGGGTTGACGTAGTTCTGGAGTGTACAGGCTTCTACACATCCAAAGCAAAAGCTCAGGCTCATATCGATGCAGGTGCTAAACACGTTATCATTTCTGCACCAGCAGGAAATGACTTACCGACAATCGTTTACAACGTAAACCACGATCAGCTTACAAAAGATGATGCTATCATCTCTGCAGCTTCCTGTACAACAAACTGCTTGGCTCCGATGGCTAAGGCACTGAATGACCTTGCAGCAATCAAATCCGGTATCATGTGCACAATCCATGCATACACAGGTGATCAGATGACACTTGACGGACCACAGAGAAAAGGTGATTTGAGAAGATCACGTGCAGCAGCAGTTAATATTGTACCAAACAGCACAGGTGCAGCAAAAGCAATCGGTCTGGTTATCCCGGAACTGAACGGAAAACTCATCGGTTCTGCTCAGCGTGTTCCAACTCCTACAGGATCTACAACAATCCTGACAGCAGTTGTTGAAGGCGAAGTGACAGTAGAACAGATTAACGCAGCTATGAAAGCAGCATCCAACGAGTCCTTCGGATACAACACAGATGAAATCGTATCCAGCGATATCGTAGGAATGAGATTTGGTTCTCTGTTCGATGCTACTCAGACAATGGCTCTGCCAACAGGTGATGGAAACACAGAGGTTCAGGTTGTATCATGGTATGACAATGAGAATTCTTACACAAGCCAGATGGTAAGAACAATCAAACATTTCGGAACATTACTGTAAGCCGAAATCGGGAATATTGATTGGATGAATATCCAGAAATAGACTCACAAAGGGTCCGGTCTAGTTGGACCGGATCTTTTTCGCTTTATAGATGATTGCGTCATTATAAAGCATAACCCGCCAGGGATGCGTTCTGCGCATAAAATGTTTAGACAAAAAGGGAGAAATTATTATGCTTAACAAAAAATCAATAGATGATATTAATGTAAAAGGCAAAAGAGTCCTTGTAAGATGCGACTTCAACGTACCGTTGATTGATGGAAAGATTACAGACGAGAACCGTCTTGTAGCTGCTCTTCCTACAATTAAGAAACTGGAAGCGGATGGAGGAAAGATTATCCTTTGTTCTCACCTCGGGAAACCGAAGGGAGAGCCAAAGCCGGAATTGTCTCTCGCACCGGTAGCGGCAAGACTGTCTGAGCTGCTTGGACAGGAAGTAAAATTTGCAGCAGATCCGGAAGTTGTCGGAGCAAATGCAAAAGCTGCCGTTGAGGCAATGAAAGATGGAGATATCGTTCTTCTTGAGAATACACGTTACAGAGCAGAAGAGACAAAGAATGGCGAAGTATTCAGCAAAGAGCTTGCATCTCTCTGCGATGTATTTGTAAATGATGCATTTGGTACAGCCCACAGAGCACACTGCTCTAACGTAGGTGTTACACAGTTCGTGGACACAGCAGTTGTCGGATACTTAATGCAGAAAGAGATTGATTTCCTCGGGAATGCAGTAAACAATCCGGAAAGACCGTTCGTAGCAATCCTTGGAGGAGCGAAAGTTTCCAGCAAAATTTCCGTTATCGAGAACCTGCTTGATAAAGTAGATACTTTGATTATCGGAGGAGGAATGGCTTATACATTCAATAAAGCACAGGGTGGAAGTGTCGGTAAATCACTTCTTGAGGAAGACTATTGTCAGTATGCTTTGGACATGGTTCAGAAAGCAAAGGACAAAGGCGTAAAACTCCTTCTTCCTGTTGATAATGTAATCGCAGATGATTTCTCAAATGATGCAAATTCAAAAGTAGTTGCAGCAGGAGAGATTCCGGATGGATGGGAAGGTCTTGATATCGGACCAGAGACAGCAAAGATTTTTGCTGACGCTGTAAAAGATGCAAAGACAGTTGTCTGGAATGGACCGATGGGATGTTTCGAGATGCCAAAATTTGCGGCAGGTACAGAGGCAGTTGCAAAAGCGCTTGCTGAGACAGACGCTGTAACAATCATCGGCGGCGGTGACTCTGCAGCAGCAGTAAACCAGCTTGGATTTGGAGACAAGATGACACATATTTCTACAGGCGGCGGAGCTTCTCTGGAATTTCTGGAAGGCAAAGAACTGCCGGGTGTAGCAGCAGCAAACGACCGCTAAACGGCGTATATGCTCCAATTGATGTGCCAGATACGGCGTGGCGTACTTAGATGCGTACGCCGGCGCCGCATCTGCCTTGCAATTGGAACATATCCACCACTTATTGAAGGATACATTATTGAATATAAAGGAGGCCATTATCATGGCAAGAAAGAAAATTGTTGCAGGAAACTGGAAGATGAACAAAACTCCAAGTGAGGCAGTTGCTTTAGTTGAGGAGTTAAAACCAATAGTAGCAAGTGAAGAAGTTGACGTTGTATTTTGTGTACCGGCTATTGACATCGTATCGGTTGTTGAGGCGGCAAAAGGGACAAATATTCAGGTTGGTGCGGAGAATATGTACTTTGAGGAGAGCGGAGCTTACACGGGTGAGATTTCTCCGGATATGCTTGTAGATGTAGGTGTAAAATACGTTGTTCTTGGGCATTCTGAGAGAAGAGACTATTTCGGAGAGACAAACGAAGATGTAAATAAAAAGGTCCTGAAAGCATTTGAGCATGGTATTACACCAATTATGTGCTGCGGCGAGACTCTGGAGCAGAGAGAGCAGGGCGTGACAATGGATTTTATCCGCCAGCAGGTTAAAGTCGGATTCCAGAATGTAACAGCGGAACAGGCTAAAACAGTAGTGATTGCTTATGAGCCAATCTGGGCAATTGGAACTGGCAAGACAGCAACAACAGAGCAGGCTGAGGAAGTTTGTGCAGGAATTCGTGCTTGTATCGCTGAAGTTTATGATGAGGCAACTGCAGAAGCTATCCGTATCCAGTATGGCGGATCTGTAAATGCAGGAAATGCAGCAGAGCTGTTTGCTCAGCCGGATATCGACGGCGGACTCGTTGGAGGAGCATCCCTGAAGGCTGATTTTGGCAAAATTGTCAATTATAAATAAATCAGATGTAATCGTGGGGAGTTGAACAGGCTCTCCACGATTTTTGTGTTGACAGTGGGCCAGATTCATTTGTGCCTGCGCAGGAATGAATTTGGCGAATATCTATCGTCGGACAGTCTGGTGAGGGATATGGTGTCAACATAATTGAGTAGGTTTTCTGCTTGACTATTGATGATGAATTAAAGGAGAACAAACAATGAGTAAAAAACCAACCGTATTAATGATTTTAGATGGATATGGATTGAATGACGAAACAAAAGGAAATGCAGTAGCAGAGGGAAACACCCCGGTTATGGATAAGCTGATGGCTGAGTATCCGTTTGTCAAAGGAAACGCAAGCGGAATGGCAGTAGGTCTTCCGGATGGACAGATGGGGAACTCCGAAGTCGGCCATTTGAACATGGGAGCAGGAAGAATTGTATATCAGGATTTAACAAAGATTACAAAGGCAATTCAGGATGGAGATTTCTTTGAGAATAAGGCGCTTCTTGCAGCGTGCGAGAATGTCAAGGCAAATGATTCTTCTCTTCATCTGATGGGACTGATGTCTGACGGCGGAGTACACAGTCACATTGAGCATGTTTTCGGACTTCTGGAGCTTGCAAAGAAGCAGGGAATTGAGAAAGTTTATGTGCACTGTTTTCTGGATGGCCGTGACACACCTCCTGCATCCGGAAAAGAGTATGTTGAGAAACTGGAAGCTAAAATGAAAGAAATCGGTGTCGGAGCTGTTGCAAGTGTCGCAGGACGTTATTATGCAATGGATAGAGATAACCGTTGGGATCGTGTGGAAAAAGCCTATAATGCCCTTGTAAAAGGAGTCGGTGAGACAGCGGAATCCGCAGCAGCAGGAATTCAGGCATCTTATGATAACGATGTAACAGATGAATTTGTACTCCCTACTGTTGTTGTAAAAGATGGCGCTCCATTGACCACCATAAAAGATAACGACTCTGTAATCTTCTATAACTTCCGTCCGGACCGTGCAAGGGAAATCACAAGAACTTTGTGTGATGACGACTTTACCGGTTTCGATAGAGGCGCAAGAGTGAAGACTACTTTCGTATGTTTTACAGAGTACGATATAACAATTGGGAACAAGCTGGTTGCATTTGTAAAAGATGAGATTACAAATACATTTGGCGAATTCCTTGCGAAGAACGGCTTGAAACAGGCGCGTATCGCCGAGACGGAGAAGTATGCACACGTAACATTTTTCTTCAATGGCGGTGTGGAGGAACCAAATGAAGGCGAAGACCGTATTCTTGTAAAATCGCCGAAGGTTGCAACATATGATCTGAAACCGGAAATGAGCGCATACGAAGTCTGTGATAAACTGGTAGATGCAATTAAATCTGACAAGTATGACGTTATTATCATCAATTTTGCAAATCCGGACATGGTAGGGCATACCGGAGTAGAAACAGCGGCTATCAAAGCAATTGAGGCAGTCGACGAATGCGTTGGCAAGGCCGTTGACGCAATCAAAGAGGTTGACGGACAGATGTTCATCTGTGCTGACCACGGAAATGCAGAACAGTTGATTGACGAAACAACAGGAGAGCCATTCACAGCTCACACAACAAACCCGGTACCATTTATTCTTGTAAATGCAGATTCTGCATATAAGTTGAGAGAAGGCGGATGTCTGGCGGATATCGCCCCGACTCTGATTGAACTGATAGGAATGGAACAGCCTGCTGAGATGACAGGAAAATCCCTTCTCGTCAAATAAAAGACATAAAGAAAAAGCAGTAGAAGGAGGAGTATTCCAAAATCTACTGCTTATTTTCTGTCTGTAAATGTTTCGTTTTCCATGGCATTATCTTCTGTTTGCCGGAGCGTAGTATGGAATCTTTCTTACTTCCTTGCTACGTGTATTATAATAACATACGTAAAATATAATGGTTAGATAAGATATTGATAAAATAATAGGGCAATATTGACATTTTGCAGTACACTTTTATGGCGGCTCTGATGTTAAAGTGGTGGCAGGATTCCGGTACATCCATATATTCCCAGAACAATTAAGATGATTCCGGAAATCAAATCTGCAAGCCAGTCTTTCGAAGTGGAAATACAGAATCTGCCAAGTACATTTCCAATATATAAAAAAAGCACGGAAATGAAAAAGGAGAGTGCGGCGGCGGGCAGCAGAGTCAGACCAGAGATGCTTGCCCCAATGCCGATTCCGAAATTATTGAGGGACAAAGTGATTCCGAGAAAAATACAGGCTTTGGTAGAAATTGATTTTTTCGAAATTCCCTCAGAAGATTGCTTTTGGAGTGTGGGGGCATCCTTTTTGTGAATTAAAATGTGTCTCAATGATTTCCGGATATAATAATACCCCAATCCAATCAACAAAAGATTTCCAAGCCATTGTGTAGAAAGACCGGGAAAAACAGAAAAAATTGTCTGCCCGAGCAATAGGGCGAGAATCGTACCACAAAGAGTGACAAGACTGATAAGTGTGGTTTTTGCCAGAGAAAGGCGGGTTTTTTTAATTCCGTAAGAGAGGCCGATGACGAGACTGTCAATGTTGGCTGAAAATGCAAATAAAAGGGCTGGAATAAAGTACATAAAGCCTCCTGATGAAACAAAAGAGTACGGTTGTTTATTACAGTATATTCAGCATCGGATTGATGGTTCAGGCATCTTTGGCTTATTCATGTTCATAAGTGAGAGAAAGTCCTAAAATAAATACCCATTTTCACTTCCGTTGCGCGGAAGAAAGAACGGGTAAAAATTGCAAAAGAAAAAAGGCGCAAGAAATATGGTGGAAAGAAAACAAGGAGCAGAGAAATGCTGAAAGAGAAATGGTGGGAGAAAAAAATAGAAAGAATAGGGAAAATAGGGAAAATATAAAAAAATATAAAAAAATAGGAAAAAAAGTATTGCAAAAATAAAAAGGGTATGATAACATAAATATCGGCTTAAAAAGCTGTTAAGCGGATGTGGCGGAATGGCAGACGCACAAGACTCAAAATCTTGCGGGGGGTGACCTCGTGTGGGTTCAAGTCCCACCATCCGCATTGAACAAAAGCATCGGATACCGTAAATGCTGCGGTTTCTGGTGCTTTTTCGTTATTAGAATAAAAAAGGGGCAGAAATGAGGCAAACTATATAATTTTTATGTCCGTATACCACTTGACTTCTTGCAGCAATCTTTTTATAATAAGTAAGAATATTGCAAAAACAAAGAAGAGGAATAATAGAAGATGAATGTCTCCCAGAGAGCTGCCGGGTGGTGAGAGGCAGAAGACAGAAATCTTTGAACTGGTCTCAGAGTTCTTCCGGTGAATTACCTGCATGGATCAGGTCGCATAATCAGAAGCGGGACTTCCCGTTATAGAAGGAATGAGCGCATTCGGCTATATCCTGTAACAGAAAAGTCGGATGAAGAAGAGTGGTACCACGGAATTAAAGCCTTTTCGTCTCTTGAGTGAGATGAGGGGCTTTTTATGTTTTCAGAATATTCTGAAAACGGAACGCAAAAGGGACAGTCCCTTTTGCAAAGGGGACAGTCCCCTCTGAGAAGGGACAGTCCCCTTTCAAATAATGAAAGGTAGGAAGAGTCAAAATGGCACAGAAGATTGTCTATAATCACAAAGCTGTTGAGAAGAAGTGGCGTGACAACTGGGAGAAGAACCCGGTAAACCCGAAGGTTGATGACAACGGAAACAAAAAGAAAAAATATTACTGTCTGGATATGTTTCCATATCCGTCAGGAAATGGTCTTCATGTAGGGCACTGGAGAGGATATGTAATCTCTGACGTATGGAGTCGTTACAAACTGCAGCAGGGATACTACATCGTACATCCGATGGGATGGGATGCATTCGGTCTTCCGGCGGAGAACTATGCAATCAAGATGGGAACGCATCCTGCAAAATCTACAGCAGCGAATATTGAAAATATCAAGCGTCAGATTAATGAAATCGCAGCGCTGTATGACTGGGATATGGAAGTAAACACAACTGATCCGGACTTTTATAAATGGACACAGTGGATTTTTGTGAAAATGTTCAAAGAAGGTCTGGCTTACGAGAAAGAGTTCCCAATCAACTGGTGTCCGTCCTGTAAGACAGGTCTGGCAAACGAAGAGGTTGTCAACGGAAAATGTGAGCGTTGCGGAGCAGAGGTTACCAAGAAAAACCTGCGTCAGTGGATGCTTAAAATCACAGCATATGCAGACCGTCTGTTAAATGACCTTGACAAGCTGGACTGGCCGGAGAAGGTTAAGAAGATGCAGGCTGACTGGATTGGTAAATCTTACGGTGCAGAGGTAGACTTCCCGGTTGAAGGAAGAGCGGAGAAGATTACCGTCTACACAACAAGACCGGATACGCTGTATGGTGCAACCTTTATGGTACTTGCCCCGGAGCATGAACTTGCCGCATCTCTTGCGACAGAAGAGACAAAAGAGGCCGTAGAGAAATATATCTATGATGCATCCATGAAGTCCAATGTAGACCGTATGCAGGATAAAGAAAAGACCGGCGTGTTCACAGGAAGTTATGCAATTAACCCGCTGAACGGAGCAAAGACGCCAATCTGGCTGTCCGATTATGTACTGGCTGATTATGGTACAGGGGCAATCATGTGTGTGCCTGCACATGATGACCGTGACTTTGAATTTGCGACAAAATTCAATATTCCGATTATTCAGGTAATTGCAAAAGACGGAAAAGAAATTGAAAATATGACAGAGGCATACACAGAGGCAGCGGGAACAATGATTAACTCTGGTGAGTGGAATGGCATGGAATCTTCAGTATTGAAGAAAGAAGCTCCGCACATTATTGAAAAACGTGGAATCGGCCGTGCAACGGTTAACTACAAACTGCGTGACTGGGTATTCTCCCGTCAGCGTTACTGGGGTGAGCCAATTCCGATTATCCATTGTCCGAACTGTGGAAATGTTCCGGTACCGGAGGAGGAACTTCCGCTGCGCCTGCCGGATGTAGAATCCTACGAGCCGACCGGAACGGGAGAGTCGCCGCTGGCAGCAATCGACGAGTGGGTAAACTGCAAGTGTCCGGTCTGTGGGGCTGCTTCCAAACGGGAGACAAACACAATGCCGCAGTGGGCAGGTTCTTCATGGTATTTCCTGCGTTACGTGGACAATCACAATAACAAGGAGCTGGTATCCAGAGAAAAGGCAGATGAGATGCTTCCTGTAGATATGTATATCGGCGGTGTAGAGCATGCAGTACTGCATCTTCTGTACTCCAGATTCTACACAAAATTCCTGTGTGATATCGGTGTCATTGATTTTGATGAGCCGTTCCATAAACTGTTCAATCAGGGCATGATTACAGGTAAAAACGGAATTAAGATGAGTAAATCTAAGGGAAATGTCGTATCACCGGATGAGCTGGTAGAAAATTATGGCTGTGATTCTCTGAGAATGTATGAACTTTTTGTAGGACCGCCGGAGCTTGATGCAGAGTGGGATGACAGAGGAATCGACGGAGTGAACCGATTCCTGAAACGTCTCTGGAATCTGCTTATGGAAAGTAAGGAAGTTAATGTCCAGCCTACAAAAGAAATGATAAAGCTTCGCCACAAACTCGTTTACGATATCACAACACGTTTGGAAAGTTTCAGCCTGAATACTGTTATCTCCGGATTTATGAAGTATAATAACAAATTCATCGAGCTGGCAAAGAAGACAGGTGGAATCGATACAGAAACACTTGAGACAATCGCGGTGCTGCTTTCTCCATTCGCCCCTCACTTTGCAGAGGAAATGTGGGAGCAGCTTGGAAATACCGAGTCGGTATTCAAAGCTGGATGGCCAGAATTCGATGAGGAAGAAATGAAAGACGATGAGATTGAGGTTCCGGTTCAGATAAACGGAAAGACAAGAGCGGTTATCTCCATTTCTGCTGATATCACCAAAGAAGATGCCATCGCAGCCGGAAAAGCAGCAATAGCTGATAAGCTGACAGGTACAATTGTGAAAGAGATTTATGTGCCGAAAAAAATCATAAATATTGTACAGAAGTAATTTGAGAGAAAATCTCACAACAGAATAAAGTGCTTGGAAATATTGAAAAGTTCGCTGAAAATCAAGGCTTACAGCCATTTTTCTTCAAAGAAAAGGTATCGTAGAATACCGCAAAATATCGTAACAGATTTTTAAAATGGAGTAAATTTGGAGTAAAAGTTGAAAGAAAATGGAGTAAATATTTCAAAGGTGTAATGAGAAATGGCGTAGGTAGTGGTAACATTATCTGCGTCATTTCTTGGTTGTGAAAGTAGGGGAGTATTACGTTAAATGTGAAAAATCTTTTACATACATTTAACTGGTAAAAAAAAATAGGGAATGTAAAATTATCTTGAAAGGGGTAGTGGGTAGGAGGATTTCTTATGTTCTTGATGACGATAATTATTTTGGTAATTGTGGAAGCCATTGGTTTCTTTATTACAAAAAGGTATGACATGAGTGAAAAAGTAGACAGGGGAATAGAATTTTTTTATTGGAAATTAAGTTATAGACGAAAATATATTAGAACATTGTGGTTGACTCCTGTATCTATAATTATAACTATTGGGTTTTATAAGGAATTTCAATCATATACATTTACAGGGATAATTGGCGTTATGGCCTTTATATCAATTTTTATTCAGGCTTTTTATAATTACAAGAAATGGAAGAATGAAAATGAGTAATAAAATTTGTCTGGTTAGTACAAAAGTGAGGTTAAGGAACAAGGCGAAGCCGATACGCCGTAGGGCAGTCCTTGACGGGACGGACACAGCCAACAGTACCATGATACAGTAGAGGGCTTGAAAGGTCAGAAACCTTGCAAGTCCTCTTGTTTGTTATTGGGCGTTGTGCTTTAAGTAAAGTGCTTTTTTTGTACTTCTCTTTCAAATGCTTTTACGTGACAAGAATGTATTCCGTTGTTGATATGAAAACAATCATCAGTCTGTGAGTAGGAAAGTTTGGTAACTTTCGGTTCAAAATTCTTTGTATCTATCCCGTAATAATAAAGAGTGGCGGTTGTCAGTACCATGTGAATGGTGTCAAAATCTCTTGTAAAAATACTGTGCCTTTTTGGATTGAAAAAATCAGACGGACATTCATAAAATTGGAAACTGTCCTCTCTCAAAAATAAAGGCAGTAGGTGCATTTCATTTGTAGAGATTATATAGGGAATTTGATAGAAAACGGAGAAATGAACATCACACAGAGAAAGCTGTATGACGATTATATAAAGGCACGATACTTTGGAGAGAGGAAGTGATTTTATAGAAAAGGCATTACTGAATTTATCAGAGTTTTGTGAGTATATGGGGATTGGGAAAACAAAGGCAAGAGAATTGTTGAACAATCCGAAAAATAAATTTACGGTACGTATTGGTAATCGGTTGTATGCTAATAAGAAATTACTTGATGAATGGCTGGAATATCAATGCAAAAGGGCTCGAAAAGAAAAAGGGGTGTCGATATAATGAGAATTGAAATATTTACTTTACCATATTTCTTTCAGTAGAAGAAAGGAAAGTTGGTTGGCGAAAGTATCACTCTAAACGCATATGAAGGTAGCGTAGGTAGTGGAAAGATTACTTGCGCTATTTTTATGTGATGGGATAATGGCTTTTTCACCGGTTTCTTTAATGGACGGAGAAAGCTCAATCATTTTCTTAACACAGAAAATGAATGAAGGTGTGATGAATGATTCAAAAAAAGCAAAACAAACTGCCATAAAAGGAAAAAATCTAATTTTTTTGCAAGAAATTATTGAATAAAAGTCAAAAGTACGATACAATATGAAACAGTGAATAAAAATTGGAGGAAAAGAAGATGGCGGCATACAAAGATTTAAGTGTGGAAGAGCTGACAGAACTGAAAACAAAGCTGCAACATGAGTTTGAAGAGGTGAAGGCGAAGGGATTAAAACTGGATATGTCCCGTGGAAAACCGTCTACTGAACAGTTGAATCTGTCTATGGGGATGATTGATGTGCTGACAAGCGGATCTGATTTAGTCTGTGAAGAAGGTGTGGACTGCAGAAACTATGGTGTACTGGATGGCATTACCGAAGCAAAACAGCTCCTTGCAGATATGATGGAAGTTCCGAAGGATAATATTATAATTTTCGGAAATTCCAGTCTGAATGTAATGTATGACCAGATTGCACGTGCGATGACACATGGTGTATTAGGAAGTACCCCATGGGCAAAGCTGGATAAAGTAAAGTTCCTGTGTCCGGTTCCGGGATATGACAGACATTTTGCAATTACAGAGCATTTTGGCATTGAGATGATTAACGTACCGATGACCCCAACAGGGCCGGATATAGATATTGTTGAGAAACTGGTATCTGAAGACGAGGCAATCAAAGGTATCTGGTGTGTGCCGAAGTATTCCAATCCACAGGGAATCACATATTCTGATGAGACCGTACACCGCTTTGCATGTCTGAAGCCGGCGGCAGAAGACTTCCGCATTTATTGGGATAATGCATATGGAATCCACCATCTTTATGAAGATAAACAGGACTACTTAATAGAGATTCTGATGGAATGTAAAAAGGAAGGAAATCCGGATATGGTTTATAAATTTTCTTCCACATCCAAAATCAGTTTCCCTGGTTCCGGTATCGCAGCAATCGCTGCGTCCGATGCAAACCTTGCAGAGATTCGTGAACAGATGAAAGTGCAGACAATCGGACATGACAAAGTGAACCAGTTGCGCCATGCAAGATTTTTCAAAGACATCGGCGGCATGGTAAATCATATGAAGAAACATGCGGATATTATGCGCCCGAAATTTGATGCCGTACTGGAAACTCTTGACAGAGAGCTCGGAGGTCTGGAAATCGGTTCATGGATTGCACCGCGCGGAGGATACTTCATTTCCTTCGATGCAATGGATGGATGTGCAAAAGCAATTGTTGCAAAAGCGAAAGAAGCAGGTCTTGTGATGACAGATGCCGGGGCAACATTCCCATACGGAAAGGATCCAAAAGACAGTAATATCCGTATTGCACCGTCATATCCGGCTTTGGAGGAGCTGAAGGTTGCAGCAGAAATTTTTGTGCTGAGTGTAAAGTTAGTCAGTATTGATAAATTGCTTGGAAATATTTAAGATATATGGACTCACGAAAAGAAGATTGGAAATTTCCGGTCTTCTTTTTCTACGTAAATCCATTAGCGCACAAGATAAGAATTATTTGAAAAGGATATTGGATAAAAGAAGGAGGAATTGAGTGATGCTTACATGTACCTATATTGTGGAGAAGATAGACGGAGATTATGCGATGCTGCGGCGCACAGGTGTGCAGGATACTGAACCGAAGATGACAGCAAGAGCTTTGCTGCCGCCGGAGATTACGGAGGGGACAAAGCTCTTGTATGAGTATTTACAGTATACGGTAATAGAATGATAGCTATATAGCTATATTCCAAGCTGATGGCAGATTGCACGTACGGTTCTTGCAATCAGAAACAGTGTGACGAGACATACAGTCAATCCATATATTTCGGAAGATACCAATTTTCCGTCGTTTGCATACATTACCATGCAGTACAGTAGGTATATGGCAGTCATGCCGACAATGGAAGGAATCTTAAACACATTGCCGCATTGGTATCTCACCTCTTTCTTGAGAAAGGCAGGGGAGGCACCGAGCCGTTTCAGGTCGTCGAAGATGTATCGGTTGTTCAGGGCAATGGTCTGGCAGCGGGTGTAACTAATGACAAGTGCAGCCAGTATACAGACAATTGCAATGAACAGAAACATCATAAGGAAAACAGCAAAGCTTTGCAGAAAATCATTTTTGTCCAGAATTCGGATTTTCGGCATATACGTCCAATAGGAACGAAAATTTGTGGAATCTTTCATCTGCATTGGAGACTGCACGGTAAGTTCCGGGTCGGATGTCAATATTCTGTCCGGTCATGTGGGAAAAGGTGCTCTCAGACAGGAACTTTCCCTGTTGTAGGAGCGGACGGTATTCATAGTGGAAAGCGTTATTATCATCTTCTACCTGTGTATTTCCATCAAGGGCAAGCAGAAGGTATTCTCCCATTTTCCGGTCTTTCAATTCCAGGTTATATTTTCCGGCAAGTGATGCCATATCATCTGCGGATGGAACATTCTGGTCGGCACGGAAATGGAATGCATAGTCAAAGGGACGGTTCTGTGTGTCAACAATCTGTCCGGTTCCGAGCATTGGGATATAGAAGGTTCCGAAACATGCTCCTGCAATCAGTACAGTACTGACCAACAGGTTGTTGACGGTCTGACGTCCTTGAAATTTCATCATACTTCTGGAATTTTTGCGGAATCCCCATCCGTGAACGACTGTGTGCAGTATAATCATGTACAATCCGATAAATACCGGGGCATATGTGATATTGAGCCACGCAGGAGGATATGCACTGAATATATCCATATAGATGTTTTTTTTTGGAGATAGCGGTATGCCGTCAGGCAGGAAAATACTACCACAAGGAGAAAAAACAGGGCAGAGATAAACAGGCAGCGAAGGTCGAGCCGCAGAGCCATCTCGTCACTATCAACTATTAGCAGGCGGAACAGCGTCCAAAGCAGCCAAATAAACGGAAATCCCATCAGTATACCGGCAAGGGATGAAAGGCTGCTCAGTGTGAATACCTCCCGGAAAAGTCCCGGTGCGAGACGTTTCCGAGATGCGCCGAGTGCCATTAGTGTACCTAATTGCCGGGCCTTTTTCCGAAAGAAAAGACTTGCGGCATAGATGGTAAATACAACACAGCCGAACAGTGCCAGTATGAAAATTGCCAGTATGAAAATTGCCGTCATCTGCTTACGGCTGTCTCCTCCCTCCGGCAGTACGTTTTTCACAGTTGGCGATAACATCATTGCAGAGTAAGCGGAAATCAGCATGAGCGAAACGAAATTACAGAAGAGATACAAAATTGCCTGTTTTCGGTCCGCTTTTTGTAATTTTTGTTCTAATTTTTGCATTCATCACCACTCATTTCTTTGATTGAGCGGGTTGTTAATTAGACTTCTGGCAACTGCTGTCCTCTGGCGTTCTCCGCCGGATACTTCTGCCGGATATTTGTTCCGGATATGGTCGATTCCGAATAGCGATAACAGTTTATCAGCCAGTTGTTCCCCAGCACTGCCGACTGTTCCCTGAATTATCCGTGGAACAAGTATATTTTCCCGGATGGTCAGTCCGTCCAGCAGAATAAAATCCTGAAATATGAATCCGAGGTTTTCATTCCGGACTTTTGCAAGTGCGGTTTCATCCAGCCCGGCAAGGTTCGTGCCGCCAAGGGAGATAGTACCCTGCTCAAAGGGGATGTAGCATGAAAAAGTTCAAAAGCGTACTTTTTCCTGAACCGGAAGGCCCCATCACTGCCACAAATTCTCCCTGTGCGACATGTAAGCTGATTCCTTTCAGGACCGGATACTGCTTTTTCCCAACCTGATAAGATTTGTGAAGATTTTTAACATATAACATAGAATTCACCTGTCTTTCTTTTTTCTGAGTTGAATATAGCATAAAAGAAACGGAAGAAAATTCTGGTATGTAAACTTTGGCATCCGGAATGTAATTTTTGAAAACATCATGCAAAAAATGTAAAGTTTGGGGGCTCTCATGTAAAGTTTGGCAGTGGAGATATGCGCAGCATCCGAAAGAATCATGTACAGTGCGCTCGCGGGCATGGTATAATATACACGGACACAATGAGCCAGGCGGCTGTGGAGCAGACATTTGGCGAATGTGCGTGAAACATGGTGAAGCGAAGCGGAATCATGGCACAATAGTGATAGAAAAAAGACGAGGGGAAACCGTATGCTTAGGATTGTGTTATGTGATGATGAACGAACTGCGAGAGATGCGCTTTTTATACAATTGGAACAGGTGATATATGAAGACTCAGAGAAAATAGTTTAGAATTTTCATCGGGAAACAGTGCCGCAAACTGGCTGCAAAAACATCCGGGGGAAATTGATATACTGTTTCTGGATATGGAGATGGACGGAATGAGCGGAATCGACACTGCACGGCGTATCCGTGAGTTTGACAGGAATCTGATTATTGTATTTGTAACCGGATATGCAGATTATGTGTTTGACGGGTATAGCGTGGGGGCGGTGGATTATCTAATGAAACAGATACGGAAAAACTGGGAGAATTATTCGGGCGAATCCGGAAGATAATGTTGCAGGAAGCAGACGAGACATTTACTTTTAAAAATACGGAAGGCAGTTATCGCTTTTCAGTCCATGATATTTTATATTTTTACAGTGACAGGAGAAAGGTCACGCTGGTTACGGATAAGGGGGAATACTCATTTTACGAAAAACTCGATTCAATTGAAAAACAGTTGGAGGCAGGGTTTGTCCGTATTCACCAAAGATATTTGGTGAATGCACAGAAGGTGGAGCATATTGACCGGCTGCATCATGGATTCGGACTTAGAAGTATTCAGGAAATTGTAAAACGGCACGGAGGAAATATGGAGATACAAACGGATGAAAAATATTTTCAAATATTTCTGTACATTCCGGCTGAAAAAGTGCGGCGGCAAGTCCATTAGCTTTACAATGGGTGATTTGTATTGATATAATTAGTTCATGGTTTCTGATTGGGAAGATGGGCAGATAAGACAGAAAGAGAGAAGGAGGAACAGAAATGATTGCAATATTTTTGGCACCGGTATACCTGTTATTTTGTTTCTATATCTGGGTGCGTGCGATTCGGTGGATGGGAGCATGCCATTGGCTGTTTCAGACGAAATGGACAAGGGTGTCTATGGGAATTGTGTATACGCTTCTTGTATTTAGTATTCTGATTGCGTTTGGCTCTCCGGCTTCGTTGTTTCGTACATGGGTAAAACGAATCAGTAATTACTGGCTTGGAACTCTGATGTACCTGATTCTGACAATCGGTGTTGCAGATTTGCTGCGGCTTATCTGCAAAAGATTGCGATTCCAGCACAAAGAACTATTATTTTCACCGGCCGGGCATGCGGCGGTGGGGGCAGTCTGCTTTGCGGTTATTCTTGTGTTTACGGTAACCGGAATTGTGACAGCACATTGTATCCGGACAACTGATTATGAAGTATCTGTGGAGAAAGATGGCGGAAAACTGGATGAACTGAATGTGGTACTTGTTGCAGATTTGCATCTTGGATATAATATCGGAAACTGGCATATGAAACAGATGGTAGAGAAAATCAACAGACAGAGCCCGGATATTGTACTGATTGCAGGAGATATTTTTGATAATGAATATGAGGCATTGAGAAACCCGGAACAGTTGGAGTGCACACTTTCCGGAATCCGGTCGAGGTATGGAGTCTATGCCTGTTATGGAAATCACGATATTGAAGAACCGGTTCTCGCCGGATTTACATTCAGCAAAAAGGGGAAGAAAAAAGAGAGCAATCCGCGGATGGATGAATTTGTGAAAAAATCGGGAATCCAATTGCTGAGGGATGAGACAGTGCTGATAGAAGATTCTTTTTATCTGTGTGGACGTGCAGATTATGAACGGCCGGGGCGAGGCATAGATACAAGGAAGACACCGGAAGAAATCACAGTGGATTTGAATCGGGAGAAACCGATTCTTGTCCTGGACCATGAGCCGAGAGAACTTCAGGAGCTTGCGGATGCGGGAGCAGATGTGGATTTATGTGGGCATACACATGACGGTCAGATGTTTCCGGGAAATCTGTTAATTCATTTATTTTGGGAAAATCCATGCGGGTATTTGAAAAAAAATCAGATGCATAATATTGTAACTTCTGGAATCGGTGTATTCGGGCCGGACATGCGGGTGGGGACAAAGAGTGAAATCTGCAATATCAGGATCCATTTTCAATGAATTTTGAAAATGAATCCTTTATGGTAGATGTGCGGTTCATTTCTTTTGTGGATAATCCAGAATATCCAGAATGGAATTGCGGATTATATAGCTGTAAGCGGCGTTGATATCTTTTGCAGGGATAAGAGCATCCTGCGAAATCCAGTATTTCAGTGAATCAGCCAGCCCAAATGTATAGAAACGTGCAATAGCTTCTTTCGTCAGAAAAGCCAGTTTGTCCGGGGACTTCAGCGGGTATTTGGACAGTAACTGGAGGAACAGGGTGTATAAGTAATCACTCATGATATCTTCAAAGGAATTCTGCCCTTTAATTTCATATGCTTTCCTGTAGAATGCCCGGTCTTTTTCTAAACAATTGCACAGGAGACGGAAGATGTCTTCCTGCATATTATTGTCAATTAATACCTGAATCTTAGATTTGATTTCGGTCTGAAGAATCCATTCCAACACTTCGTATTTATCCTGGAAATGTTTGTAAAAGGTGGGGCGTATCACCCCTGCGCCATCGGTAATCATTTTAATCGTAATCTTTTCGAAGGGAACCTGAAGAACAAGTTCTTTGAAAGATGCAGTCAACAGATTCTTCGTCAGTTCTTTTTTGTACTCCATATAAATCGGTTCTCCTTTCGTTAAAATGCAAACAATCTTTTCACATGGGCTCAGTATACCACATTTTTTGTATTTTTCAAATATTTCTTGCAGGCTATATTTCCGTGTATTACATTTCTGCATATTCGCATTTTGTGCGTCTTCGCTGGTTACCAGACATCAGTTCTTCCGGTTGCTATATTTTTACATGCTATATTTTTACGTGGTATATTTTTGCGTGCTATATGTTCCGTGCGATTTTTTGTGTACGATATTTTTACAGGCTACAATTTTCAGAAATTGTAATTTAAAACAGACATTACAATAAAAATGTGCCTGATACAGTACATTTCAAACTTGATGAATATTTCAAAAAGCCCGAAAATACTGTTAAAATAAGGAGGTCAGATAGAACGAGACGGAAGGGAGAATAACAGGTTGGGCTTTGTTGAAATTCTTATTATTTCGACGGGACTGTCGATGGATGTCTTTGCATATGCTTTAAGTAAGGGTGCTGTTATGCCCGAAATAAAAAAGCAGAATATGATCAAACTGTGCGGTATTTTTACAACCTGGCAGGTAATCAGTATGCTGCTTGGAAATATGCTTACGAGCATTCCGGCAATTGCAAGTCTGGCAGAGGATGCGGCAAAAAGGTCAAATGGTTTTTCGATTGTTATATTTCTCGGGCTCGGAATATATATGATTGTTAAAGCAACAAGAGAAAAACCGACAGAAGAACGAAAAGAAGAGCTGGTAGATACAAAGCAGATTATCATCTGGGCATGTATTACAAGTCTCGATTCATTTCTGGCAGGTATCGGATTTGGATTCTTGCAGATTGATTTTTTTGTCATGATACTTGTGATTGGAATTGTCACGTGCGCATTTGTTCTTCTCGGCGTGTCAATTGGCTATTGGATGGGATGTCAGTTTAAGCGGAAAGCCGTGTCCATCGGCGGATGTATCCTGCTGTTCGGCGGGGTAGAGCTGATTATCCGTACAATATATTATGGATGTTGATACGGACGTATACAATTGAATATTTTTTTAATATGCATACAAGAATAAAAGAATAGATAGAAACACAAATGAAAAAAAGAAAGGTGAAGGGAAATGAGTAGTTTAAAACATCAGGCAGCGAGAGCAGCATTTGGGGCAGCAGCAGATACAGTATTGAAGTATATCAATAAGGATCCGGAAAACAGGGAAAAAAGTCTGCTGAAGATTGTAGATTTGACAGAAGGATTTGCAAAAGACCGTTTCAAACCGGAGTCTTATGAAGCGGCAAGAAGAATGATTCAGGACAAAGACGGAAAATGGATGCAGTATGTGAACCGTATTTTTGATGAAGTCAGTCCGAACGTCATCAAGAAAACAGCAATGAATCTTGGATTTGAGGCGATGCTGAACGGAACAAAGATTATGCATGAATCAAGGGAAAAGTATCAGTGTAATATTCCGTGGCTGATTCTGATTGATCCGACAAGTGCCTGCAACCTGCATTGTACCGGATGTTGGGCGGCAGAGTACGGGCATACATTGTCTTTAAGTTACGATGAACTGGATAGCATCATCACACAGGGAAAAGAGTTGGGAATTTATTTCTATATGTATACCGGTGGAGAGCCGCTTGTGCGAAAGGCAGATATCATTAGGCTTTGTGAGAAACATAACGATTGCGCATTCCACGCATTTACAAACGGAACACTTGTAGATGATGCATTCTGTGAGGAAATGGAGCGCGTCGGCAACCTGTCGTTGTCTATCAGTCTGGAAGGTTATGAGGAAGTTAACGATGGCAGAAGGGGAAATGGCGTATTTGACAAAGTTATGAAAGCGATGGATACTTTGAAAGCTCATGGCCAGATATTCGGAACATCCATCTGCTATACAAGAGCAAATATTGACACAGTCACATCTGATGAATTCCTCGATATGATTATCGAAAAGGGATGCCGTTATGCATGGTATTTCCACTATATGCCTGTTGGAAATGATGCGGCGGTAGAACTGATGCCTACAAAAGAGCAGCGGGAATATATGTACCACAGAATTCGTGAAATCCGTGGTATGACGGGTGGAAAACAGATTTTCGCATTTGACTTCCAGAATGACGGCGAGTACGTTGGAGGATGTATTGCAGGAGGAAGGAACTACTGCCATATCAATCCGAACGGGGATGTAGAACCTTGTGTATTCATCCACTATTCCAGTGCCAATATCAAAGAGGTAAGCCTGCTGGATGCATTGCGTCAGCCGCTGTTTATGGCTTATCGTGACGGGCAGCCGTTTAACCACAATCATCTGCGTCCATGCCCGATGTTGGAAAATCCGGAAAAACTGCGTGAAATGGTAGAGCGGACCGGTGCAAAGTCAACGGATATGCAGTCACCGGAGAGCGTGGAACATTTGTGTGCAAAATGTGATGCTTATGCGGCAGAGTGGGCAGGAAGGGCGGAAGAACTCTGGAATAAATAGCAGATATATGGGGAAAATAAATCCCGAAAGTAAGTGATGAATTATGAAACAACGAAAGAAAACTGTCAGAAACATAGTGTTTCTGGCAGTCATTCTTTTTATCGCGTATCTTGCATTGAAAGATTCGTGGAGCAATATCTGGATGGAGTTGTGCCGGACATCCGGAGAGGTAATTTTGGCTGTTGTACTGTGCAGTATTCTGTACAATTGCTTTGATGGAATCGCAATTACAAAACTCATAAAGAACTGTGATGGGGAGTTCCCGTGGTATCATGGAGTCTTGTGCTCGTTCTATTATAGTTTTTATCGTGTAATTACGTTCGGAAGCGGAACGGCAGCCGCCGGAATGTATTATGTAAGCAGACTGGGCATCCCGGTTTCAAAAAGTCTTGGAATCTTTACGATTAACTATATAATGCAAAGAATTACAATCTGCCTGTATTTTGTGCTGAGTTTTCTGACACATTTTCCGAAAATGAACGGACTGTATCGGGATTATGCAAAATATATGGTTTTAGGTGTGATTCTGGCAGTTGCGGTGGCTGTGGCGCTGATAGTTATCTGCGTCTGTGAACCGCTGCACAGAGCCGCCTTTCGGGCGGAAGAAATAGTTGCAGATAAATATGGCAAAGGGAAGTCCTGGAGCAGAAAATTAGACGAGATGGAAGAAAAGGCAAATATCGTCCGGGCAGAAGCAGAGCAACTTTTGACAGACAAAAAACTACTTGCGGAGGTACTGCTTTTTAACGCAATAAAGCTGACCATGTGGTATTTGATACCCGCATTGCTTTTCGGTATGATTCACTCCCCGGATTTCGCATTCCTGCTGTCAGTCATTGCAATGGTGACGGCACTTGCCGGCGTTATACCGGCACCGGGAGGAGTCGGGGCGGTAGAAACGGTATTTGTCCTGATGTTTACACCGGTGGTCGGAAAAGTAACGGCTGCATCGTCAATGCTCCTGTACCGATTCGCAACTTATATACTTCCGTTTCTGTTTGGCGCAATTGTACAGTTGGGGGTGTGGAAAGCAAAAAAGAAAAAAACAGGTATGTAACCGGATGTTTTTTCGAAGGGGACTGTCCCTTCTGACAGG
>DCKD01000052.1:0-3059 GCA_002320245.1 Lachnospiraceae bacterium UBA1683 | reverse complement strand
CCTTCTGATAGGGGACTGTCCCTTTTGCAAAGGGGACTGTCCCCTTTGGTGGAATTAGAAAGTTTTTGGTTGTGTCAGAGTGGATTTTACGTGGCTGATTTCTTCTTGTGTTGCTTTTTCAGCCGGAACGTAATAACTTTTCTCACGGGCAACCTGATATAATTTTTCCTGAGACATTTCGCACTGGTTGCGAATTTGTTTCAGACATTGTTTCAGCTCTTTATTTTCGGTCTGGGGAATCATATCCCCGAACATTTTCAATTCTCCGTTGACGCCCACCAAGGCGTCAGTTACCATTGTTTTTTCATCCATGAAATTGACCTCCTGATAAAATGGGTACTCTTTTTACAGGAATTTCATCAAATCCTGTTTGTTCTTCATTGCGGAATCCGCAGCGTCCTGAAATAGTTTTTTTACTTCCGGATCTTCTGCCTGTGAGGCATAGTCTGTCATTTTGCAGTGAGTTGTCTCGTAGCCGCCAATCAGGTGACGAAGATTCTGTAAATCAAGAATAGAGATTTCGGACATAAAAAGGACCTCCTTTACATTTTGATTTCAGGATGTAGTATGCGCAGCAGGAGAGAAAATATGTATTTTTGTGTGGTATAGAATGGGTGAATATTACATATGCTAGGATATCAAATGGAAAATGAGGTGGCGTGTTTTATGGAACCGAAAATAGGTATTGTAATCTGTGGGTTTATGGATGGAAATAAACAGTTTGTATCAAATGAATATATACAGTCGGTTCGATATGCAGGCGGAGTTCCGATTATACTGCCACTGATTCGTTCCGACCATATGATTGAGAATTATATCACTTTTTGCGATGGTTTTTTGTTTTGTGGCGGAAATGATATCACACCGCTCTTATTTGGTCAGGAACCAAAGAATGGAAATGGCAAGACAAATATTACATTGGATCTGTTTCAGATTCGATTTATGAAACATGTGCTGAAAACTGAGAAACCAGTACTGGCAATCTGCCGTGGAATGCAAGTATACAATGTGGCGTGCGGTGGGACCATTTATCAGGACATATCCCTACAGCCGGGAAAACATCTGGACCACATGCAGCAATCCTATACCCGAAGTGAGGTCAGTCACCGAATCACCGTGGAGCGCGGAAGCCAGTTGAAAAAATATATCGGAAGCAACCTATATGTAAACAGCTTTCACCATCAGACAATAGACAAGCCGGGAGAGAAACTTGTGGTTTGTGCAAGAGCATCGGATAACACGATAGAAGCATTGGAAATGCCGGAACATAAATTTGCAATTGGCGTGCAGTGGCATCCGGAATGTATGTACCGGAAGTCGCAGGAAATGAGGGAATTATTCGGAGAATTTGTATTGCATACAATATGAATATAAAGCCGTAAAAGTCGGATGGGGACGTAGTAAAGTCGCACTTTACTACGTCCCCATCCGTCCATAATCCGATTTCTATTATGATTCCATGTCACCGTGTTGTCGGATCAAATGGCAGTCTGACCGGTTATGCAGGGGGAATTGATAAGAAAATCAGGCTGCTCGCTCAAGAGGGTGTTGATATGTCTAAGTTGTCTGTGCCGGAAAGCAAAATGAAGTTGTGCGGCGCCGATACAAAAGAAAAACTGGAACGGTCAAAAAGCGGCAATTAGCCGAATTGTGGCATTTTCCAGCGTTCGGCATCATTGGCAGTGAAACGGTTTTCGGAATATCTGGTATACGGAAAATGAAAATCCCAATACAGACACCACAATCAAATTGGGATGTTTGTGTTGGGATTTTTTCAAAATGTTCTGCTAAAAAGACATCTCTGTTATATTATTTTGTGTTTTTCTCTAATTCCAGTTTTTTCATTGCGCGGACTTTCAATGGGAGTCCGAACAGGTTGATGAATCCTTCTGCATCGTGGTGGTCATACAGCTCACCGGTTGTAAAGCTTGCCAGAGACTCGCTGTACAATGAGTATGGAGATGTCTCACCGGCCTTGATGATGTTTCCTTTGTACAGTTTGAATTTTACTTCACCGGTTACAGATTGCTGTGTGACATCAACAAAGGCCTGAATCGCTTCGCGGAGTGGTGTGTACCATTTTCCTTCATATACAATCTGGGCAAATTTATTTCCAAGGTCTTTTTTCACTTCATATGTAGCACGGTCAAGAACAAGCTCTTCCAACTGCTCGTGGGCTGCCATCAGGATTGTTCCGCCGGGAGTCTCGTAAACACCACGTGATTTCATACCAACAACACGATTCTCTACAATATCAATGATTCCGATTCCGTGTTTTCCGCCAAGCCTGTTCAGTTCTGTAATGATTTCAGAAACTTTCATCTCTTTTCCATTCAGAGACTTCGGAATACCGGCTTCAAATGTCATCGTTACATATTCTCCTTCATCCGGCGCTTTTTCCGGGGATACACCGAGTACAAGAAGGTCATCGTAATTTGGTTCATTTGCAGGATCTTCCAGTTCCAGTCCCTCATGGCTGATGTGCCATAAGTTGCGGTCACGGCTGTAGCTGTGCTTTGCGTCAAATGGAAGGTCGATTCCGTGTTGTTTGCAGTATTCAATCTCATCTTCGCGTGACTGCATTGTCCAAACATCGGTCATACGCCATGGGGCGATGATTTTGATGTCCGGGGCGAGCGCTTTGATGCCAAGTTCGAAACGAATCTGGTCATTTCCTTTTCCTGTTGCACCGTGGCAGATAGCAACCGCACCTTCCTTACGTGCAATTTCAACCAGTTTCTTTGCGATAACAGGACGCGCCATGGATGTTCCAAGAAGGTATTTGTTCTCGTATACAGCGCCGGCTTTTACGCATGGCATGATGAAATCATCACAGAATTCGTCAATAATATTTTCGATATATAATTTAGAGGCTCCTGATAATTTTGCTCTTTCATCCAGACCATCCAGCTCTTCACCCTGTCCGCAGTCGATACAGCAGCAGATTACATCGTAATCGAATTTTTCCTTTAGCCATGGAATGATTGCGGTAGTGTCAAGCCCGCCTGAATATGCCAATACAACTTTTTCTTTACTCATTTTAATCTCCATTCCGCCGC
>DCKD01000056.1 GCA_002320245.1 Lachnospiraceae bacterium UBA1683 | reverse complement strand
CAATGTTTTGATGGTATTGTATCAGAATGATTTGGCGGGGAACAGAGACGGGTAATTACCTACTTACGAAGCTTCTTTGCTATGTGCATTCGAACATCAGTTAGATAGGTGGAAAAGTTCACACCTGTTTCTTTTTTGAACATATTGCTCAAATGGGAGGGTGTAATATTTACCAAGGCTGAAATTGTATTTAAATCAATGTGTTCCATATAGTGTGTTTGAACATATTCTTTAATTTTAAGGATTTCAGAGCGTTCTCCGTATTTTTGCTCCTGGATAAAGGAAATAAAACTGTCAGTGAAATCGGATATTACCTGCGAGCATGCGGAGAGCGTTTTTGCCTGTTTGATGGCTTCAAATATATCATTATTATTCCAAGATACCTGCTGGATTGAAAAATTTTGTTCACGTGCTACACGTACATAAATATTTAATAGCTCAACCAGATAAGAATAACATTTGGAGGTAAAGAAGATTCCGTCATTCAGGAGAATTGTTAACTGAGAAACAAGTTCATTGGATTTATTTCTATTTCCAGTGGCGAGTGAAACATGCAGTTCCTGCTCCTGTGTATTTGTGATGGAAGGAAAATTCTCTGTTGTCAGCATTTCATATGATAGAGGAGAAGCTTTTTTATAAAATATGCAGGAATTAAGAGCTTCTTTTGCCTGTTGGATTCCGGAACAAAAACTCACATAATCTTTAAGTATGCTGCTAATCCCATAATAAACGGTACGGTTGGCGTATTGCTTCATAGTTGCTGAAATCTGCCGGTATAAAAAATTATTATCATATGTGTTTTGTATAAGCAAATAGGTATTCGCATCAACGGAAATTATTTCATTCCCAGGATGACGTTGACATAGTTGATCCAATAAATTATAAATCATCTTATCTCGATCGGCATCAAAAGGTTCTGATATTTCAGCATCAAATGAAAAGAGAACTAGACAATAATTTCTGAAAGCAACAGATAAGTGCAAGTTACGAACCGTATTGCTGATCTGTTCTTCAGAAGAAAATCCATTTTTTATTAATTTTTTGAAAAATAGATATTTCAAATCGCTAGTATCCAAAGGAATCTGAGCAGGCGATCCTTCAGCCATTACCATATCTTGTTTAATCTCGTTGAAAATTTCAAGAATCTTATTCGGATCGATAGACAATTTTAGAAAATAGTCTCTGGCTCCGTATTTCATGGCTTCACGTACTAATTCAAATTCATCGAAGCAGCTTAAGACAACGGTTTGAACGGGTAATTTCTCAGATTTAATTTTCTTCAGTAATTCAATACCATCCATCTGTGGCATTTTAATATCGGTAATTAGGATGTCTGGTTTTAAATCTAGGATTTTATTATAGGCATCTATCCCATTCCAGGCTTCACCAACAACCTCAAATCCGTTGTCGCTCCAAGGAACTACAGTTTTGATACCCGCTCTTACTAGTGGTTCATCATCCACAATAAGTATTTTTATCATAATTATACCTCCGTGTGCATTGCAGTTAATTAGGACTTTTACGATTTGGAAAAGTTATGGCAACCTCTGTGAAGCTAGAACCATCGCTATGGTATTGTAATCCGTAAGTGGAACCATAAGCCAATTGGATACGCTCTTGAACATTACAGACTCCGATGCCGGAGAAGACATATCCTTTTCCTGTTGTGGTGTTTTTCAGTAGAATCTCTTGCATCATTTCTTTAGTCATTCCTATCCCATTATCTTTTACGCAGAGACTAATATTATCACCAATTGTCTGACCTGTGATTTCGATAATCAGATATTCTCGCTGTTCGATATTATGAAGGATAGCATTTTCCACTAGGGGCTGGAGTAGGAGCTTTAAAGTATAACTGGAGAGAATTTCTTCATTTATCTGGTAGTTCACCTCAAATCTTCCGGGATAACGCATTGTCTGTATTTGAATATAGCTCTTGATATTTGTTAGTTCTTCTTCGATTGTCAGCACATCATTCACTTTGTTCATACTGATTTCAAGAAGTCTTCCGAGTGCTGTTATAGTGGAGGTAATATTGTCGGTACGGGTTACAACGGACATCCACTTGATGGAATTTAAAGTATTGAAGAGAAAATGAGGATTGATTTGTGCAAGCAGCATTTCAAAGCGAAGTTCACTTTCTCTTTTTTGGGTTACTTGTATTTCTTCAATTAAATTACTTATCTCGTTTACCATAGTATTAAATGCTCTGGAAAGACTACTGATTTCATCTTTTGAATCTGAAGTTGCAACTTTAGCATTTAGATTGCCGAGTGTAACAAGTTCCATCTGTTCTTTGAGTTTTAATAATGGTTTCAGTTGAACGTATATCGCCTTAAAAGTTACCAGCATACAAATTAGTAACAGTAAAAAAGAAATGACGAATGTAAAAAAACGTAACTGATAGATGTCTTTGTATATCGAATCTGCTGATAGGATGTTGACAAGCTTCCAAATTAGAAACAGGTATTTCAATCTCTGTTCGAAAGTTGCCGTCTATATTTGCGTTCGCTGTTTTACAGATTGTTTTTCCAGATGTGTCCAATAACTGCATGGAACCAGTGGCAGTGTTTAAACACTGTGAAAAATTTTTTGTAGGAACAGAAATAACAAGATAAAAGGATTTTTCGCAAAATGACGGAAGTTCGCGGATGTAGGAAATATGTGTCTCGTCTTTTTCAAAGTTGTAATAACTGTTATGAGCATTTGAAAAGTATAAAGGGTTTGGTATTTGTTCCTTGAAAAATTCTTTGTAGCGAAATTTTTGTACAGGTAAAGTTGAATATAAAAGTTGATCCTCTGATAAGACACTGATGTCGCCACGAGAATCCAGTAGGTGGTTATTTACATTCTGAACAAGAGTATCTATGCTTTTATAACATTTTAAGTGGGGTATCCCTTTGTAAAAGACTCATTATATAATGTAGTGTAACTATCTATGGCAACAAGATAGTCAGAAGCTTTTGCTATATTCAGACATAAGTTATTGATTTCATTACTTACTTGATCGAGATTTTCCATTTCTAATGTCTGTGCTTTTTCCTTGATTATGTTTTCTGCTTTTTTATATGACCAAGAAAAAAGTGCTAGATAGGGGATAAGAAAGAGGATAATTATAAGAAGAAACAAGCGATACGGTAAGTTTAATTTTGAAAAAGTGTGTTTCATCGCTATTCCTCCTATAGACTCCAAAACGAAGTTGATACAATATATTAAAATAAGTATACATAAATATGTTAGATTTGAAAAGTGTTGTGAGTAAACGGAATTAAAAATTACCAGCTCGCGTAAAAAAATACCATTGAGTAAAAAAATAGTGAAAAATTACCAATTATTCAATTTATTATTCATTTAGTTTGATTGATAAGAAAACTATAATGAGTTCATCAGAGAAAAGGAGGGATTTTTTATGAAAACAAAAAAGATAATTGCTTTAGGAATGGCAGCTGCTATGGTTGCAAGTTTAGTTGCAGGGTGTGGATCATCGCGTTCAGAAGATGAGTCGGAAAAATCATCGGAGGCAGTAGTTCTTCAGTGGTGGGGGTCATTTCCAGAGAACATGGGGCCGAATCAGGTGTGCGAAGCATTCAATAAGATAGACCCAAATCTACAGGTTGAATACACAAGATTCGTAAACGATGATGCTGGAAATACAAAACTGGATGTCTCATTAATGTCTGATAGTTCGATTGATGTATTTCTTAGCCTGAATGATGTACTTTTAAAAAAGCGTATTGATAACGGATTTGCTTATCCTCTTGATGAACTGTTTGATGATGTGGGATTCAATATTGAGGAAGACTACGATGAAGCTATTGAAGAGAAAAAGATTGACGGACATTACTACAGCCTTCCAGCAAAAAAAATGACTTCAATGATACTTTATAATAAAGATATGTTTGATGAAAATGGGATTCCGTATCCAAGTGCAGATTGGACTTATGAAGAATTCTTAGATACTGCAAAAAAACTGACAAAGGGAGAAGGAAACGATAAGGTATATGGTTATTTCTTTCCAGGGTATGATTCAGGACAGCCGGCAACAAGCATGTTGGTTGGAAAACTTGGTGCAGACTGGATGTATTCTGAAGACGGAGCAAGTACACAAATCGATACTGCTGATGTGGAGGATGTAACAGAAAAATATCTGGAACGCGTTGAGGAAGGAATCGAGCCAAGCTATGTTGATGTTACTACCCAGAAGATGGAGCCAGCCAACATGTTGCTTACAGGAAAAGCAGCAATGGTATATGGTGATTGGGTGGTAAGAGATGTAAAAGATATCAGTAATTATCCACATAATTTTAAGGTGGGATTTGCTACAATGCCAAGATTATCTGAAGATCAGGAATCCAACTATACAACTTCCTATACAGATGACATGAGTATAAATTCAAAATCTGAACATCCAGAAGAAGCAATGAAGTTTATCAAATGGTATATCGAAGAAGGTATGGATTATGTTGCACCATTTGCAAGAATTCCGGCGTGTAAGAAATATGATGATGAGAAGGTTGCATCCTTGATTTTTGGTGATCAGGAGGAACTTTTTGATATGGAAAGCGCAAAGAGTATTTATCTTGCTGGTACTGATTTTTCAATAAGAAAAAATCTGACCGCAGCTACAGAGATCAATACCATTCTGACAGAAGAGTTTGACAAAGTATTTGCTGGTTCACAATCCGTAGAAGAAACGTTACAAAATGCGCAGAAGCGAGCGGATGAAAAGATTGAGCAAGAACAGTAATGCGTTGCAAAACTAGCGCAGGAAAGGAATCTTCATGAACAAAAGGAAATATAAAAACATAAAGTCAATTGCAAAGGGATATGCCTTTATAGGTATTAACCTGATTGGTGTGTTGATTTTCTGGACAATACCATTGATTTTCAGCTTTGTTATCAGTATTTCAAAGTGGGATTATTCAAAGGGAATCAAGGGAATTGCTTTCAAAGGATTTTCTAATTACATCGAGATGTGGAAAGATGAATGGTTTAGGGCTTCACTTATTAATAACATTATTTTTACAGTAAGCTTCGTTGCTATTTTGATTGTACTATCATTTATTGTTGCTTATGTGCTTAATGAGCATGTAATTGGAAAGAAGTTTGTACAACTTGGGCTGTATGTTCCATATATCGTTAATATCGTTGCGATTTCTGCTGTATGGCTTGCGCTGTTTTCTACGAATGGACCGATTTTGAATCTTCTGAGGAAACTTGGCGTGGAGAATCCACCTGTATTTATATCAGATCTCCATTGGGCACTCCCAACGATTGTACTAATATGTGTATGGCAGAATTTGGGATATACAGTGATTTTATTTTTATCAGGTATGATTAATATTCCGAGAGATCTGTATGAAGCGGTTGCAATTGATGGAGCGAACACTTTTCAGAAAATCAGGTATGTGACAATTCCGATGTTGTCAGGAACAACATTCTTTATTGTTATTACATCTATCATCAATTCATTTAAGGTGTTTGGATTGATTAACCTTATGACCCATGGCGGACCGGGTACTTCAACAACAATGTTGGTGTATAACATTTATCGTACAGCATTCCAGTATGGTAAGTTGGAATTTGCTTCTGCTCAGGGCATTGTTTTACTGGCTATTATTTTCTTTATCACATGGATTCAGTTCAGGATTCAGAAAAAGAATGAGGCAACATGTTAAAGGGGGCAATAAAATGAAAAAGAATCATAAGATAGGGAAAATCATTGGAACTGTATGCATATGGGGAATCGTAATTTTATGTATCATTCCGATAGTCTGGATGATTTCGGCAAGTTTTAAGCGTGAGGCTGATGTGTTTGCGGTTCCGTTTCGTCTAATCCCAGATTACTTGAATCTAGACAACTTTAAGGAGGTATGGTTTGGAAAATATAATTATGCCCTAATGTTTTTGAATTCCATTAAAGTAACCGCACTTTCTGTAGTTTTTGCAGTAGTGACATCTATTCTTGCTGGATATGGATTTTCAAAATTAAAATTTCCAGGTAGAGATAAAATATTTCTATTGTATCTTGCAACGATGATGATTCCACCACAGTTACTGATGGTTCCTAAATTTCTGATGTTTAAGGAAATGGGAATATATAATACACATTGGGCACTTATTCTTCCGGCAGCTTTTTCTATATATGGCGTATTCATGGTGCGGCAGTATATGCTCCAGATACCGGAGGAACTTTCAGAGGCTGCACGAATAGATGGAGCTGGAGACCTTCGGATATGTTTTCAGATTATTGCACCGTTATGTAAGCCAGCATTAGTAACTCTTGTGATTTTATTCTTTACGTGGAGCTGGAATGATTATGACAACGCATTGATTTTTATCAATGACAAGAATTTGTACACAATCAATTTAGGTCTTGTGAATTTTATGGATGAGACAGGTTTGAAATACAGTTTGATTATGGCTGCAAGTGTAATTTCAATTTTACCAATTTTTATCATTTTCTTGGTTGCTCAGAAATATTTTATAGGTGGGCTGACTGCAGGAAGTGTGAAAGGATGATGAACGTATGAAAAGAAAACCAAATATCATTTTTGTGATGGCGGACGATCAAGGTGCATGGGCAGTAGAATCCGAAAAAAACACAGAAATAAAAACACCAAACCTAAAGCGGTTAGCGCAAAACGGAGTTACCTTTAATGAGTTTTATTGTGCATCACCGGTATGTTCACCAGCAAGGGCAAGTATTGTTACTGGAAAAATTCCATCCTGTCATGGGGTGCAGGATTGGTTGAAAAAAGGAAATCTTGATGCATGGAAATATCCTCATATGGCAAAACTTCCGGAATTTAATATGGAAGACAAAGCCATTGATTATTTAGAAGAACATAAAACATATATAGAATATCTTGCAGAAAACGGTTATCATTGCGCTCTGAGCGGTAAGTGGCATTTGGGGGATAACATAACAAAGAAAAAAGGATTTGAATATTATTTTACAATAGGACGAGGTGGATGTCATTATTATCAGGCAGATGTATTTGAAGAAGGAAATTTATCAATTTCTAAAAAGTACATTACTGATACAATTACAAATCATGCGTTGGAATATCTAGAACGTCTTTCGGAAGAGGAGGCACCGTTTTATCTGAGTGTTCATTATACATCTCCTCACAGTCCGTGGGATGAAAGTGAGCATCCAAAAGAATTCCGTGATTTGTATAAAGACTGTCAGTTTCATGGTACACCAAATCTTCCGATTCATCCGTGGCAGATAAATACTTGCCCGATAGGAGACACACCAGAAAAAAGAAAAGAATATCTGACAGGATATTATGCAGCAATATCTGCTATGGATGCTGGAATAGGCAAGATTTTAGAACGTGTCAGGGAAAAAGGATTAGAGCAGGATACGATTGTTATATTCACAGCAGACAATGGGATGAACATGGGACATCATGGAATATGGGGAAAGGGAAATGGTACGTATCCACCGAATATGTATGAGTCATCTATTCGGGTTCCGTTCATTATTCGGGTTCCGGAATCTCCATTTCCGGGGACAATATGTTCGGCAATGGCAAGCCAGTATGATATTTTCCCCACAATTCTTTCTCTTGCAGGATGCAAATTTGAGCAGGATCCGTTGCAGCCGGGAAAGAGCCTTGAAGAACAGATTAATCATCCATTGGAGGAACAGAGTGACAGGATTGTAGTATTTGATGAATACAGCAAGACAAGAATGATAAAAAAATGCAATATGAAATATATTCATCGATATGGTGATGGACCATGTGAGGTATATGATCTGGCAAAGGATCCGGATGAAACACAGAATCTGTTTGGAAATCCTGATTATGAAAGGCAAATTCAGGGCTTGAAAACAGAAATGGAAGAGTGGTTCAATCAGTACACAATTCCTAAAATGGATGGACGAAAATTTGATGTTACAGGAAGAGGACAAGAAAAGATGTGTTATGAGGATGATGCATTTGATCAATCAGTAGAATTTTATTATAAAGCGTAAATACGAATCGCGGTCACACATAATTGGTGGCTGCGATTTGTATTTTATATAAGTGAAAAAATGTGAAAAGAATAGATTTCAATACAATTTTATGCATATTTTGTTTCATATTGTTTATGACAGATATACCTGTACCTATGGATGTCCGGTAAATGCGCAGGGGCAGGGAATCTGCCCGAAACTAATGATGATTATGTTTCCGGTTATGGAGGCTGTCAGAAGCGGCGGAAATCTGGAGAATATCGGTGGAAGCGGCAAATATGTGAAGGATATTGTGTGCCCGGATGGTTGTGTGCTGTTCCGGTTGACTGCAAGGAAACTTGGGAACGAAAATTTTCATAAAGGAAAATTTTATGAGGAGGCAGGAAATGGCATTTGATTACAAGAAAGAATACAGGGAATTTTATATGCCGAAGAACAAACCGGAGATTGTGGATGTTCCAAAGATGAATTTTACTGCTGTAAGAGGAAACGGGGATCCAAATGAAGAGGAGGGTGCATATAAAAAGGCAATCGGACTGTTATACGGAGTTGCGTTTGCCATTAAAATGAGCAAAAAAGGCAATCACAAAATCAAAGGGTATTTTGATTTTGTGGTGCCTCCGTTAGAAGGATTCTGGTGGCAGGAGGGGATTAATGGATTTGATTATACGAGGAAAAAAGACTTTCACTGGATATCTGTTATCCGTCTGCCGGATTTTGTGACAAAGGAAGATTTCGACTGGGCGACAGCGGAAGCTGCAAAAAAGAAAAAGCAGGACTTTTCAGAAGTAGAATTTCTGACGATTACAGAGGGCTTGTGTGTGCAGTGTATGCATATAGGGACATTTGATGAGGAACCTGCGACTGTGGCACAGATGGATCAGTACTTGCAGGAATATGGATATGAAAATGATTTTGGTGGAGGGCGGCTGCATCATGAAATCTATTTGTCGGATTCCAGAAGAGTACCGCAGGAAAGATGGAAGACAGTAATCCGTCATCCGGTTAAGAAGGCGGGTGAATAAACTGCAACTACAAAACGGCAGAATAATGTTGGAAAAAACGGGGATAATTTTCTTAATCCATAAACAATAAAAGGAGTTGTCAACGATCAATGATTGAATCAGATACGATAAAACTACTGCGGGAATGTGATGCCGGTATTAAAATGGGTGTCGCGTCTATTGATGGTGTCCTGGATTATGTACACGACGAGATACTTCGGAATTATCTTGCGGATTGTAAAAGCGAACACAATAAGCTGAAAGAAGAAATACAGATTCTTTTAGATAACTACCATGATGAAGGAAGAGAACCCAATCCGATGGCGAAAAGTATGTCGTGGATGAAGACAAATGTGAAACTGGTTATGAATGAATCGGATGAAACCATTGCCGATTTAATGACAGACGGCTGCAATATGGGTGTAAAGTCCCTTAACAAATACCTAAACCAATATAAAGCCGCCGATGAGAGGACCAAGGACATTACAAAACGGCTGATAAATCTTGAGGAAAAGCTTGCCGTTGATATCCGTCAGTTTTTATAAGCATAAAAAAACGGCTATTGAAGTCCGGCTCCTCCTCAGGAGACAGGCGATGCCCGTTGGAGACTGAGTTCTCCGGCGGGCACTATTTTTGCATGAAAGTATTGTGTCGAATAGTGAAGATAATATTGCAGTTGTTCTGTATGGCAGCAGGCGGCGTAGTATGGTATGATTCTCTTGTCAGGAATTGAACGGTAACTCGGAAATGAACGGAGGTTTTTATGTGCACAGCAGCAACTTATAAAACAAAGGATTTCTATTTCGGCAGAACGATGGACTATGATTTTTCCTATGAAGATGAGGTTACAATAACGCCGCGTAATTATCCATTTTATTTTCGCAATATGGGGATGATGAAAAAACACTATGCAATGATTGGTATGGCATATGTTGTGGAGGAATATCCACTTTATTATGAAGCGGTTAATGAAACAGGGCTTGGAATGGCAGGGCTCAATTTCGTGGGAAATGCGGAATACAAGAGAAAAGCGCCAAACAAAGACAATGTGGCACAGTTTGAATTTATTCCATGGATTCTCTGCCAGTGCGCTTCTGTAAAAGAAGCGAGGGTTTTGTTGGCTAGAATAAACCTCATCAATACTCCTTTCAGCAGGGAGCTGCCATTGGCTCAGCTCCATTGGATTATTGCGGACCGTAATGAGGCTATAACGGTGGAATCGGTCAGGGAAGGCATTAGGATATATGACAATCCGGTGGGTGTTTTAACAAACAATCCGCCTTTTGATGAGCAAATGTTTCAGTTGAATAATTATATGAATTTGTCCCCGCAGGCTCCGCAGAATCATTTTTCTGATAGGCTGCCGTTACACGCATATAGCCGCGGCATGGGAGCGTTGGGGCTTCCAGGGGATTTATCCTCCCAATCCCGTTTTGTCAGGGCGGCATTTATAAAAATGAATTCCGTTTCCGATGATTCGGAATCTGAAAGCGTCAGCCAGTTTTTTCATATTCTGGGGGCTGTTGACCAGCAGAGGGGATGCTGCGAGGCCGGCGATGGAAAGTATGAAATTACAATTTACACATCCTGCTGTAATACTGACAAAGGAGTTTATTACTATACAACTTATGATAATCATCAGATTACAGCAGTAAATATGTACAAAGAGAATCTGGACGGTATTTATCTGGTACGGTATCCGCTTATTCACGGGGAACAAATTAAAATGCAAAATTAGCAGACAGGAATCCGGATTATCCATTATTTTTTTTTCGGTTGAAAAAATTCTCTGAATGAGAGAAAATAGAACTTGAAATATGGGAACTACATGGTTTACCTGGTAAGGCAAGGATGGTAAAGATAAATGAAACGGATATTTTTAGTTGAGGACGATAGGGAAATTGCGAAGAATCTCTCACTTTTGCTGCGCTCGGAGGGATTTGTCATTACCCATGCTTCTACGCAGAAAGAGGCTGTAGGAACGCTCGGCGGGGATAAGTTTGATTTGGCGCTGGTGGATATTTCCCTCCCGGATGGAAGCGGCTTTGCGGTGTGCACAGAGATTAAACAAATGCAGGATATTCCCGTTATCTTTCTTACGGCTTCCGGTGATGAGGCAAGCGTGGTTACCGGGCTGAACATAGGGGCGGACGACTACATCACCAAACCTTTTCGACCGCGGGAATTGATTGCGCGGATTGGAACTGCCCTTCGGAAATACGGACGTTCTTCCTCTGCGTTTGAAATCTGCGGACTTCTTGTTGATACAGCCAATGGCACTGTGAAAAAAGATGGAAAAGAAGTTTTTCTGTCCGCATTAGAATACCGGTTATTGTTGGTATTTATTAACAACCCCAAAAGTATCATCACGAGGGACAGACTGTTGGACGAGTTGTGGGACGCAGCAGGCGAGTTTGTCAATAACAATACATTGACTGTATATATCAAACGCCTGCGGGAGAAAATCGAGAATGACCCCGCGAACCCACAAATCATTCTGACCGTTCATGGGACTGGATATCGACTGGGAGGCAGCTATGTTTCGGAATAGAGAAATTCAGAGGTTTACAGTTTTATTTGTTATCATAACGGCAGCGTCTGTCATTGCGGGATTTGGCATTCATCCGGCGGCGGGAATTCTGGCGCTCGTTTCTGCCGCTGCATTCGGAGCGGCTTTTTTTCTTTTTACCAGAGCCCGATACAAGAGCATTGCGGATATCTCAGAGCAAATCGACCTTGTGCTTCATAATGATGAACGATTGTTTGTCAGTGAATCAGATGAGGGGGAGATTTCCATCCTGCAAAGCGAGATTACGAAAATGACGCTGCGCATTCGGGAGCAAAACAACGCATTGAAAAGAGAGAAAAAGCATCTTGCCGATTCTCTCGCCGACATTGCCCACCAGCTCCGCACACCGCTCACTTCTGCAAACCTGATTTTGTCCTTGCTGAAGAATAGCCCTGACGAAAGAGGGCGGAAGGCCTTGCTGCGGGATATGCAGGGATTGTTTGCGCAGATGGACTGGCTGGTGACTTACTTATTGAAATTATCCCGTTTAGACGCAGGGATTGTTGTTTTTCAAAGAGAGCAGATAGATGTGGGCAGGCTGATAAGCGTTGCGCTCCGCACGTTTCAGATTCCGATGGAATTGCATCATGTTGATTTACAGATAGATATACCGGAAGGAATCATCATCCAGGGCGACTCCGGCTGGCTTTCAGAGGTAATTCAGAACATTTTTAAAAACTGTATGGAAAGCGTGGGTGATAATGGGAAGATTGAAATTGCCTGTGAGGACACCTTGCTGTTTACCGAGATAACGTTCCATGACAGCGGCGCGGGCTTTGAAAAAGAAGATTTACCCCGTCTGTTTGACAGGTTCTACCGTGGGAAAAATTCGGGTGCTGCGGGGTATGGGATTGGACTGGCGCTCTGCAAGACCATTATAACCCGGCAAGGTGGGACAATCACTGCAAGAAATCACCCGAGGGGAGGAGCAGTATTTTCTGTTCGTTTTTCAAAGTGACGAATCTCTCACCGGAAAGTGATGAATCCCCCGCCTAAAAGTGACGAATCTCTCACAAAAAAGTCACCGAAATGTAAGTTGGAAGTTCTATGATATGGGTAACGGTTCAGGACAGTGGCAAAATGCAAAGGCGGACCGAAGCTGCGGTCTTTGCTTTTTCCCGGACATCTGTTCTTTCCTTTCGCGTAACAATGCACCGGGCAGACGGGTATGTGGCTTATGTTCTGAATGGTAAGTCAAAAAAGGAGGCTCATAGAATGGAGTTTTTGAAAGTTGAAGATTTGTGCAAGGTTTACGGTAAGGGCGAAAGTCAGGTTACTGCGTTGGATCACGTTTCGCTTACCATCGAAAAGGGGGAATTTACTGCAATTATCGGTTCTTCCGGCTCCGGCAAATCCACGTTGCTTCACATCATCGCAGGTGTGGATATGCCGACAAGCGGAAAAGTGTATCTGAACGGGCAGGATGTGTATGCCCAGAGCAATGAAAGGCTCGCCGTGTTCCGCAGGAGGCAGGTGGGACTGGTTTATCAGTTTCATAACCTCGTTCCCACGCTGAACGTGGTGGAAAACATCACGCTGCCAATCCTTATGGATAAGCGGAAAGTAAACAGGGAACGGCTGAATGATTTGTTGGAGCTGCTTGGGCTGGAAGAGCGCAGAGTGCATTTGCCAAACCAGCTTTCCGGCGGTCAGCAGCAGCGTGTTGCCATCGGGCGTGCCCTGATGAACGCACCGCAGGTCATGCTTGCCGACGAACCGACTGGCAGTCTGGACAGCCGAAACGGGCATGAAATTGTCAAACTGCTGAAGGAAAGCAATAAAAAATATGGGCAGACGCTGGTTCTTGTCACCCATGACGAAAATATTGCCTTGCAGGCAGACCGGATAATCACCATTGCAGATGGAAAAGTAGTGCGGGATGAGAGGCAGGTGGCACGGGAATGAATATTTTCAATAAAATTGCCCTGCAGGGGCTGAAAAAGAGCCGTACACGGACAATAGTGACGGTTATCGGAGTAGTTCTGTCTTCTGCCATGATTACGGCAGTCGCTACCTTTGGCGTTTCCCTGCTGAACTTCATGGCAGAAGGTGCGGCGCAGAAATACGGTGACTGGCATGTTGCGGTTTTAGATGCATCATCCTCTTTTGCACGCGAACAAGCCAAAGACAGTCAGGTTGCGGACACTGTAACATTTGAAAATATCGGATATGCAAAGCTTTACGGTGGGAAAAATCCTGAGAAACCGTATCTTTTTATAGCCGGATTCAACGAGGAAACCTTTGATGCCCTGCCTATAACCCTGCTTTCCGGCAGGCTTCCCGAAAACAGCAGGGAGGTTCTTATTTCGGGGAAGACTACGACAGACGGCGGTGCTTCTTATGCGGTGGGCGATACACTTCCCCTCGTTGTAGGAGAGCGCATGAATGGCGATAAGAAACTCAGTCAGAATGAGCCTTACGCATCCGGAGAGGAAACCTTTGTGCCGCAGGATACGAGGACCTACACGGTGGTTGGTATCTGTGGAACCCCTGTTTTTGAGGAAGATTCTTCACCGGGATACACCCTGATTACAAGGACGGACGGAGCAGACACGGCGGATAATCTCAGCTTGTTTATCACCTTAAAAAACCCGCGCAGGGTTCATTCCTACGTGGACGCTGCAGCGGCTGGCCATGCTTACATCCTGAATTACGATGTGCTGCGTATAATTGGGTTGTCGGACAATCCATCCGATAAGATATTCAATGCGTTTTTGTACGCGTTCGGCGGCGTTGTGCTTGCCATTATTATGATAGGCTCGGTTTTTCTGATTCACAATTCCTTCAGTATCTCATTGAACGAGCGTACACAGCAGATAGGGATTCTTTCCTCCGTGGGGGCAACGGCAAAGCAGCTTCGGAATTCGGTGCTCTTTGAGGGACTCTGCATCGGGGCAGTTGGCATCCCAATCGGCATTCTCGTGGGTTTGGGCAGTATCGGGGTTGTGATTTCCGTTGTCGCCAGAAATTTGGGTAACGTTTTCCGCACCGATGTTCCCCTTACCCTGCATGTGTCCGTTCTCGCAATTGCAGGCGCCGCCGCAGTCAGCATGGTTACGATTTTAATATCTGCATATATACCGGCTAAAAAGGCTGCGAATACGCCGGTGATGGAGTGTATTCGCCAGACAAACGAGATAAAAGTGGAAGCGGAAGCCGTGAAAACGTCAAAACTGGCCCGGCGCATTTATGGGTTGGAAGGGACTCTTGCGCTGAAGAATTTCAAAAGGAACAAGAAGCGGTATCGCAGCATTGTGCTGTCGCTTGTTCTGAGCATTGTGCTGTTTATATCGGCGAGTGCCCTGGTAAAGGATTTGAAACAGATGTCGGAACAGGCAAAGGTGGTTACCGATTATGACATCGGTTTTGGAACACAGGATATGGATGATGGCGAGATGCTTAAGCTTTATGACAAAATGAAAACTGCCGGGGGTGTTAACGGAAGTTCCTATCAGGCTGTTATGAAGTATTTCTGTGCTGTACCTGCAGACGGACTCTCAGATGATTACTGGGAAACCGCAGAGGAACATTCAACGGGTGAAACGGTGAGCCTGCCAATGGAAATCCAGTTTCTTGATGACAGAACCTATCTGAAAATCATCAAAGACGTGGGACTGCCCGCGGAAGAATATACCGGACAAAATGCAAAACTGATTGCTGTCGCCCAAATGCAGGGCAACAGCAGCCGTAAGGAGGAGCCAATGAATAATATGTTCACCGGTTCTTCCATGGATTTTGCCGTCACTCCGGAAATAAATGGTGAGCCGGAGACGGGACAGGAGCAGAGTGTAAGCGTTACATTTGTCGAAACCGTGCCGCCTGATATCCCTCCGACAACAGAGCTTTCCGGGCATCCGTCATATTTTTTCCAGGTGATGGCTCCATGGTCGCTTAAAGAGAAACTTTCCCCTTCCGATTCTTCGGGGGATATCAAGGTTAAGGGGATGACCTTCCGGTCAGAGGATTCCCCGCAGTCGGCGGCTGATATGAAAACGATGATTCAAGATGCGGGGATTACATCCGCATATCTTCTGACGGATACGTCTGAGGTGCTTGAGGAAAACCGAAGTTATATTTTTGTTGCCAACGTGTTTGCCTATACGTTTATTATTATGATTTCCCTGATTGCTGCCGCCAATGTGTTCAACACGGTTTCGACGAATATCAAGCTGCGGAGGCGGGAGCTTGCCATGCTTCGTTCTGTGGGGATGTCCGACCGGGATTTCGACAAGATGATGCGCTTTGAGTGCGCATTCTATGGCATGAGGGCGCTGCTTATCGGGCTTCCGCTGGCGGTGATTTCTTCATGGCTTATCCACAAAGGAGTGGTTACGGAGGAGATTGACTTTGCGCTGCCGTGGGCGAGTATCGGGATTAGCGTGGTCAGTGTGCTGCTTGTCATATTTGTCACTATGATGTATGCCGTCAGCAAAATAAGAAAAGAAAATATCATTGATGCACTACGGGACGATATGACCTGATTCAACGCCTGCAGCGTGCGTTTCCTGCCTTGCGGAGGGGCGGGCTGTCCAGAAAAAGAACGAAGCAGACGGCAAGGCGGATAGAACTGCGGAAACTTAAGAGGAAAATTTAAGAGAAAACTTAAGACTGGCAAAATATTGACAAATTAAAATCAATATGATACATTATATAAATCTTGCTGAGATAGATACACTCGGTATATCAAATAAAAATGGAACCATAGTGATATGCAAGCCTTCCCGCATCAAAATAGGCGGGGAGGCTTTTTTTCTTGCACTGCATTATCCATTTTAGAAAGGATGCTTATATGAAACAAAACCAGGAATTTATGAGAGAAAAGCCTGTTTTCAAATTACTGATTTCAATGTCAGTTCCGGTGGTACTATCCATGCTGATTCAATCACTTTATAACATAATAGATAGTATTTGGGTAACGAAATTGGGAACAGATGCGCTCACAGCCGTGTCGCTTGCCTTTCCTTTGCAGAATGCAATCATGTCTGTCGGCGTCGGAATCGGAGTTGGAATTGGCTCAATAGTTTCTATGGATTTAGGTGGGGGAAACCGGGAAAATGCGAACCGTGCAGCGTCTGTTGGGATGGCACTCGTGCTTATTCATTGTGTGGTTTTCCTGCTCTGCGGCGTATTTCTTACAAAGCCGTTTTTGCATATGTTTACGGATGACCCCCGTACATTTCAATGGGCATGTGATTATACATATATTGTTTTATGCCTGTCATTTGGTGAATTAATTCAGATGTGTTTTGAAAAAATCTTTCAGGCAGTCGGAAAAATGAAAACGACGATGCTTCTTATGGCCAGCGGATGTATCATCAACATTATTTTAGACCCGGTTCTCATTTTTGGATGGTTCGGGTTCCCTGCAATGGGGGTTAAAGGTGCTGCTGTCGCAACCGTAACCGGTCAGATTATTGCGATGCTGTTGTATGTAATTGTTTGCATAAAACAGGATATAGGAGTTACTATCCATCCACATCATGTTCAGCCAGATGTAAACCTGATTAAAAGAATATACGGTATTGGAATCCCTTCTTCTTTAATGCTTGCAATGCCTTCCGTGTTAACGGGAGTTCTGAATGTAATTCTGGCGGAATTAGGCAGCATATATGTCGCGGTCTTTGGATTGTATTTCAAGCTTCAGACTTTTATCAATATGCCTTCCAATGGCGTAGTTCAGGGGATGCGCCCGATTATCAGTTATAATTATGGCGCGGGAGAAAATCAGAGGGTGAAACAGGCGATTCGATACAGTATGGGTATCATTGCGGTGATAATGTTAATCGGAACAATTGCGGCATTAGGTTTCCCCGCTTTGATTTTAAAAATTTTTGATGCGGATGCAAAATTGCTGAAGTATGGAGTGCCTGCACTCCGTATTATCGGTCTCAGCTTTTTGGTATCGACTGTAGCTATCGTGGCCTGTGGTGTTTTTGAGGCATTGGGAAGAGGACGGGATTCTCTGATTATTTCTCTCCTGCGCCAGTTAATCATCATTGTTCCTGTAGGTTGGCTTCTGTCTCGCTTTTGGGGCGCGATTGGCATTTGGATTGCATTCCCGGCAGCAGAAACAGTGGCTTTGGTGGTAGCGTTCAAAAAACTGAAAACAGTTGTTCAAAAAGTGTATTTTTGCGGATAAAAATGCCGACAATAGTCTTGTAAGAAAACTGCTGTATGATTCAGATAAAACCTGGATCATACAGCAGTTTGTTTATATTATACGATTAATTTAAATTTATCTCCAACGATATACTGGAAAGAGCGGTGGGATGGTGTTCCTGACAAGTCGCGAGAGATGCTTGAAATTAAAATCAGCGGGTGATTGAAAGGCACCTGTAAATAAATCGCCAATTGGTGAGAGGCATAAGTCAATTCGATTGTCTTCACTATTCTCAAAATCAATGTTATATTTCGTTTTCAGAAGTTCGAACATGGAGCAATTATTCAAGTCCTCCTGAAGAAGAAAAGCAAATGTTTCCGGGAATCTTGAAATTTCCAGAGAAACGGGAACTTTATCGCTATAACGGATTCTTTCTACGACCACGACACTTGAGCCTTCCGGGAGGTTTAAGGCAGTAATATCCTCTTCCGCAGCATCCTCGACTGTACACTTGATTACCTTTGCTCCGGGGGTAGTTCCAATGGAACGGCAGATTTCACTGAAACGGTTGTCCTCAAGTACATTGTTCCATTTGCATTATTGATGTTATTTGGGATTCTGTGGACTGCATTTCATTTCTGGGTGCTTGGTCCCCGCATGATGCAGAAGGAATGGTTTGAAAAAGGAATCTATGTATATGGATATGCAACAGGAGTTACAGCAATCGGGCTGTCTCTGCTTAGGATTGTAGACCCCAACAACGAGAGTACAACTTTGGATGAAACTGCAATCGTAACACCGTTTGAGTCCATCATTGAAATCTTTGCATTGGCATTTTTGCCGGGGCTGATTGCAAGCGGGAAATGGTATATCGGTGTGATTCCGATTTTGATTTACGGTATTGTACTATTCCTGCTTCCGATTATCGGGAAACTTTGGTACAAGGGTTCAAAGAATGCAAAGGAGCGGAAAAATTTAATTTAAGGATGTGGAGAAAACCATATCCATCAGTAGAAGAATACGGAGACAGCTAAAATTTATAATGTCCCGAAGGAAAGCGGGTTCAATGCGATTACGGAGAAGAATACAAAGTTGGTGTATGTATAGGACGCGGGAACAACAGATAAGAACAGCGAATACAGTTATTTTACAGAGAAACAGAAGGACAGGGTTTCCAAAGATGCAAAAAATCTTTGGAAATAAATAAAAAACAGGAGAGAAAGAAAATGGAATATTAAAAGTAAAAAACATCATTGCGGAAATTAAAGAAAAAATGGACGATAACGGTGGACTTAACCATGTGTATTTTGTAGCATACGGCGGTTCAAAGGCAGCGATATTCCCGGGACTTTACCTTTTGCAGAGTGAAGCAAAGACGTTTGCGGAGGCTGTAAAGGTTGCAAACGCTGCGGGAGCTGTTACGATTGCAATGACAGGTTCCATGGAAACAGGCATGGCAAAAGCAGGGCAGTATGTAGTTACATATGTTAACGGTGATGATCAGGTTTACAGTGACTCTAACCAGTCTAATTCCCTGAGAATCGGATTTGAATTGCTTCATCAGTTTGAAGGATGGAATAAATATGATAAAGCGATGGAAGCTTATAACTATATTGATGAAATCATTGAGGAAGGCAAGGAAAAGGTCCTGGATGCTGCACGGCATTGGGCTGAAGAATATAAGGATGAGCCTGTATTTTATGTATTAGCATCCGGTCCGAACTATGGGGTTGCATATTCAATGTGCTGCTGTCACTTTATGGAAATGCAGTGAAAATATGCAGTATGCCTTCATACAGGGGAATATTTCCACGGACCGATTTTTCTGGTAAGTGGACGGACAAAAAGCTTGTAGATGCGGTGGCGCCTTACGCTACATTTGCATTTCTGTCTTGTGGGGATGTTACCGAGGCGGAAGCAGAATCGATATGTAAGACTATCCGGAAAGGGAACATCCGGATAGTCGTTGCAACACGGGGCTGCAAAGGTCCCGTGCTCTATGACGGCAGAAATTTCCGGGTGCAGGAGCCGCATCTTGTAAAACCGGTAGATACGCTTGGAGCGGGAGATTCTTTTGCCGCCGCATTTCTGGTGCATATGGCTAACACTGTGTTAAAGAAAGAATGCGATGAAGAGACGTATCAGCGTGAAGTGGAAATTGCTTTGGACAAAGCGGCAGAATTTTCTGCAAAGACATGCCTTGTGCAGGGTGCATTCGGGCGTGGAAAAGTTATGCATGACAGGGGATAAAGGAAATAGAGCAAAAGGGCAGGGGAATATATTTCTATTTCCCTGCCCTTTTGCTCTATCATGCTTTTGCACTTTGCAAATTATGAGCAGCACGAATCTGAAAAACAAAGATTTTAATGATTCTGACTGCAGCAACCATTCCTGGAAAAGAAAATGGTAAATTGCAATAAATTCAGAAAAATTAAATGAGAATAATACAATTCTAAAAATATTTAAAAATAATTTAAAAATATATTGACAAATAATATCTTCTATGGTACTATTAAATCAATCCCAAAAGAGATATTAAAAACATAGAAATCTCAATTGGAAAAAGCAATAACTTGATAAGGAGGCAAAGGTCCAATGGACGATATAACATCAGCAATAATTCAATATGTTAGTGGTACGGCAAATGAAGGTTCCTGTGAAAAAGAGGCCTTTACCGTTATCAGATAAAAGAATTCGACATATTTTTTAATGAAAAGGTTAAGAATCGGAAAGTTCGGAAGTCGGATATAAGTTGATAGATATTACATTTGCGGACGTATTGAATATAGATACCACATATAATCGAATTTCAGAAGATGTGTAAAGAAACATTAGCTGAATATCATCTCATAATAATGTACAAAAGTTATAGAAGTAATAGTTCAGCAGGTATTTGGAATATTGTGAACAATACTGCAGGTATTGAAGGATTATAGGATGAATAACTTGAGGATACATATATTAGATGCAAGATGGTACCAGAAGTAAGGACGATGGATTTATTATGAAGAAAAAATTAACAAGGTAAAGGTCTTACAGGAGCTGAATCAAAAGGTTTCTCCGATTTATAAAATAAGTCACATGATAAAATTAAATAAAAATTAAAATGCATCTTCAATGTTGATTGAGGATGCATTTTTTTGACATTGCGTACCACTTATGGTAAACTAGGAAAGAGAATTTGAATTATAGAAGTGAAACCACAGAAAAGAGAACGAGATAAGAAGTTTACGAGGTGAACGCAGTGGACAAGTATGAGTATAAGCTGAAGACAGAGCAGATGCTTGAACTTATGGAGGACGGTGCATACAGCAGAGCGGCAGAGCTTGCGGACGGTATCGACTGGAAACGAGTGCGCAATACGACAATGTTGATGAATGTCAGTGATATATATGAAAAAAGCCGGGACTATTTGAAGAGTTACGATGTCCTGAAGATTGCCTACCACCGGGCAGAGGGCAGCAGAAAGATTATATATCGCCTGTGTACACTGGCGTTGAAGACAAGGAACGTGGATGAAGCAATTGACTATTATGATGAATTTATCCAGATTGCTCCCAAAGACCCAAACCGGTATTTATTGAAATATCAGATTCTGCGTGCCCAGAGAGCGCCGATTGAACAGCAGATAGAGGCGCTGGAGTCGTTTAAGAAGGCAGAGTATATTGAAGAATGGGCATACGAGCTGGCAAAACTGTATCAGGAGGCAGGCAAAGTTGCAGAATGTCTGGAAGAATGCGATGATTTGATTTTATGGTTCAGCGAAGGCAAGTATGTTTATCAGGCGATGGAATTGAAGATGCAGTATAAGCCATTGACCCCGTCTCAGCAGGAAAAATATGACCGCCGTTATGAGAAAGCAGGCTCCCAAACAGAAGAAATTCCGGATTTGAGTATGTATAGCAAAGCGGATGATATTTCAGAGGAGCAGATGGAGAAAGAACTACAGGCTGTCATGGAGACACAACAGGAGGAAGCCGGGAGACCGGAGGACGTATCGACGGAAACAGCATTGTCGGGAGGATTACAGGCAGAAGAACCGGTACAGCCGGGACAAGAACAGACGGGGCAGGAAACGGCACGGGGATTTCGGATAGAAGGGCCACATCCCGATGACGCAATTATTTTGGAAGAGACTCTTGCAACAAAGGTGAGAGAGGTATCTGTTAAAAATAAAGAGGAAGATACACCGGCAGTTGCTGATACCCAAAATGGTGAAAATACGGAAGACGTTGATGCGCAGGCGAATACCGGCGCTGCGGGAAATACAGAGGAAGACGGAAATGTGAGCGGGGAAACCGAGCCATTGGAGCCGATTGAGGTTGAAGAGCCCGAAGAGGAAAAAGTTCCGAAAAAGAAAAAGCTTGGTAATACTATGCGGCTCGATGAGGCGCTCCGTGCGCTTCTTCATTTGGGTAAAAAGGATGATACAGAAGAATTGACGGAGGAAACAGCGGAAGATATTGTGGAGGAAGAAGAGGAAGATTTATCCGATTTGGATGATGCAATTGAGGATATTGAGGCTGTAGCCGATTTGGAATTGGCACATCAGGTGTCGGAGAAAAAGCAACGTGAGAAAGCGCTGCGGGAGATTAAGGTTGATCCGGATTTGGAAGAATTGATTGCGGAGCCGGAGGAAGAAGAAATCAAACCGGAAGAGACGGCTGAGCCGGAGGAAGAAATCGAACAGGGAGAGACGGCCGAACCGGAGGAAGAGCTCGAACCGGAAGAGACGGCTGAACCGGAGGAAGAGCTCGAACCGGAAGAAGAGATTGTAGAGACTCCGGAAGAAGATAAACAGATTACGGGGCAGATGAATCTGGAGGATCTGCTGGCTGCATGGACGGCGGATGATGAGAATGTGCCTTCGGAAGAATCGGTACAAGATACTAATGTGGAAGAACAGGAGAAAGAAGATTTCCTGGATGATGAAGATGATGAAATAGAAGAAGTTGAAATAGAGGAAGTTTCTCAAGGTGAGGAAGAACCAGTTCAGAGTGAAACTGTTTCTCAGAGTGATGACACAGAAGGAGTGGACATTGAGGATATTCTTCAGGAAGATGCGGAGGATATCCTGGAAGATGAGTTACTGACCGCAGATTCAGCGGAAGACATTTCAGAAGATTTTGACGAAGATATTTCGGTAGACGATGTTGCAGAGACTTTGTCGGAGGAAGATATTTCAGAGGATGATGTCACAGAAGTTTTAACGGAGAAAAAGATTATAGAGGAACTTTCCGAAAAAGAAACCGCTGAGGATTCGGAGGACGAAATTGACACATTAGACACATTGGATACATTAGAAAGCCTGATAGATGAAGCAGAAAAAACAGGGGTTACACAGGCAAAGCCTGAGAAAGAGGGAGCAATGAACGAGAAAAGAAAGATGGGAGAACCAATCTTACCGCCAGATATTCAACGGCTGATAGATGAGATTGAAGGTGTGGTTCCGAGGGCAGACGAAGAACCTGAGACTCAGAAAAGAACATCTTCCAGTGATATGCTGGCGCGTGATGCAGAAGATAATATGGCAGATGAGACAGAAAAACTGCGTCTGGATGATGAGCCGGAAGAAGACGGGAATGTTCATGAATATGCTGGTGCGTATGACGGCGAATATGAAAATGAATACGCTGGCGGGTATGCCGACGAACATGAGGAAGAATACGAGGACGAGTATGCCGACGGGTATGAGGATGATTTACCGGAAGAAGTTGTAGATGATATTGATTCAGGGGCAGATGGATATTGGGACGAGGAAGAGGATTCTGACATGGGATATACGCAGGAATTCCAGAAAATTATGAATTCAGGAGCCTTGTCTTTGGCTGGGGACGATGATGAAGAGCATACAGAGTCAGGATATGATGATGTGGCGGACGACGGAGAGTATGAGGAATCAGAATACGAAGATGCGGACGGCGGAGAGTATGAGGAATCAGAATACGATGATGCGGATGTCGAAGAGTATGTAGAGTCAGAATACGAAGATGCGGACGGCGAAGAGTATGTAGAATCGGAATACGATGACGGATATGCCGATGAGTACGATGATGAATACAATGATGAGTACGAGGACGAGTATGCGGACGAGTATGATGATGAATACGATGATGAGTATGCGGACGAGTACGAAGATGAATATGCGGACGAATACGATGATGAGTATGCGGATACGGCGTATGACAGATACAGTGATTATGAGGAAGATTATGAATCCGAGGAAAATTATGAAGGTGGTTACAATGTCAGAGATGTAGAGGCTGATATGGAAGAAGAGTTCCGTCCGAATACGTCATATGATGAGTACGATGACCGTGAGATTCCTGATGAGGAGGAAGGTCTGGATATCCTGTCCAAGACAACCCCACTTAGCAGAAAAGAAACTGCAAAGCTGATTGCAACAGGAAAGACGGCGCCACTTCCGCTGGATGAGATTTCTGATGCGTTGTCTATTTCCGATACGGGATTCCTCGTGCATAACCGTCATGAATTACTGTCGGAGATGGGCAAGAAACGTGTGGAACTGACAGATGAACAGAAGAGACTGTTCTCATATTTCGTACCGGTACGTGGTATGAGCGAGCAGCTTGTCGATGTTCTGGAGCAGGATAAGAACTGTACGAACAGGCGCGGCACATCCAACACAGGCAATCTTTTGATTATCGGTAATAAAGGAAATGGAAAGACTGTTTTGGCTGTGGATGTTGTAAAAGCAATCCAGAGACAGCGTGAGATTCGTCAGGGTAAGGTTGCGATTGTGACAGGAGAATCGCTGAACAAGAAGAAAATCAGTGATATTTTCCGCAAGCTTTACGGCGGTGCTTTGATTATTGAGAAAGCAGGCAAGATGAATGAAAAGACAATTGCCAAGCTGAATAAAGCGATGGAGCAGGATACGGGAGAATTATTGATTGTTCTGGAGGACCAGAGAAAGCCGCTGGACAGACTGCTGAGTTCTAACCGTGAATTCCGCAGAAAGTTCACAAGCCGTTTGGAAGTACCGATTTTTATCAATGATGAGCTGGTAACATTCGGACAGACGTATGCGCAGGAAAATGGATATCGTATTGATGAGATGGGACTGCTGGCATTGTACAGCCGGATTGATACGCTGCAGAGAGAGGATCATTCCGTAACGGTTGCGGAGGTCAAGGAAGTAATGGATGAAGCAATGGAACATTCGAAAAAAGCTTCTGCGAGAAAACTGGTGAAGAGAGTATTTGGCAAGGGTACGGATGATGCCGACAGAATACTTCTGACAGAAAAAGATTTTCATATCTGACGATGTAATAATTTAAAAACGGAATACAAAAAGAAAGGCTACATTCTGCAAAAATTGTAGCCTTTCTTTTGTGTTTCGGCATGGATTTCTCTTTTATTTTTCAAGGATTTAAAGTATAATATTAGTATATAAAATACGAGGTGTGAGGTGGGCTTATGGTAAAGACGAAGACCGAAAAAAAGACAGTACAGCCTTATGAAATTGGAGAGTTGGACCAGTATCTGTTTGGACAAGGTACACATTATGAATTGTATAAAAAAATGGGTGCACATCTGGTGACAGCGGCTGATGGTACGAAAGGTGTGTACTTTGCGGTATGGGCTCCGCATGCAAAGCAGGTATCTGTAATCGGCGAGTTTAATGACTGGGAAGAAGATGCGGATTATATGGAGCGTCAGGAACCGATGGGAATATATACGGCATTTGTCCCGGGAGCAAAAAAGGGGCAGATGTATAAGTTTTGTATTGAGACAATGAAAGGAGAACTTCTGTATAAAGCGGATCCGTTTGCCAATTATGCAGAGTTAAGACCGGGAAATGCTTCGCGTGTTGCAGATATTACCAATCTGAAATGGACGGATGCGGAGTGGATGAAGGCGCGGAAGGCTTGGGATAACAAAAAGAACCCGATGTCGATTTATGAAGTGCATATGGGTTCATGGATGCGCCATCCGTGCAGAGAGGACGAAGGCTTCTATACATACCGTGAATTTGCAAAGTCCATTACGGAGTATGTGAAGAAGATGGGATATACCCACGTCGAGCTTATGGGTATCGCGGAGCATCCGTTTGACGGCTCATGGGGATATCAGGTGACCGGGTATTACGCACCGACATCCCGGTATGGTACGCCGGAGGATTTTGCATATATGATTAATTATCTGCATAGAAATAAGATTGGTGTCATTCTGGACTGGGTTCCGGCTCATTTCCCGAAGGACGCACATGGACTGGCTGATTTCGACGGAACACCGACCTTTGAGTATGCGGATCCGAAAAAAGGCGAGCATCCGGACTGGGGGACGAAGATATTTGACTATGCAAAACCAGAAGTCCAGAATTTCCTGATTGGAAATGCACTGTTCTGGATGGAGCATTACCATGTGGACGGACTGCGTGTAGATGCAGTGGCATCTATGCTGTATCTGGATTATGGAAAGCAGGACGGACAGTGGATTGCCAATAAGTATGGCGGAAATGAGAACCTAGAGGCGATTGCTTTCTTTAAACATCTGAATTCGGTTGTACTTGGACGGAATCCGGGAAGTGTGATGATTGCGGAAGAGTCCACGGCATGGCCAAAGGTAACAGGAAAACCGGAGGATGACGGACTTGGTTTCAGCCTGAAGTGGAATATGGGATGGATGCATGACTTCACTGAATACATGAAACTGGACCCGTTATTTCGTAAAAATGCACATTACATGATGACATTTTCCATGGAATATGCATATAGCGAGAATTATATTCTGGTGTTGTCACATGACGAAGTGGTACATCTGAAGTGCTCTATGCTGAACAAGATGCCGGGAGTCGGATTTGACAAGTTCGCGAATCTGAAAGTCGGGTATGCGTTTATGATGGGACATCCGGGCAAGAAGCTGCTGTTTATGGGACAGGAGTTCGCACAGCTCCGTGAATGGAGTGAGGAGCGTGAGCTTGACTGGTATCTGCTGGCTGAGCAGCCACATCAGCAGATGCAGAACTGGGTACAGGATTTGCTTCATTTATATAAGAAAGAAAAGGCTCTGTATGAGCTGGATACCGAAGAAAAAGGATTTAAATGGATTAATAAAGACGATGTATTCCGTAGTATTTTCAGTTTTGTAAGATACTCAAAAGATAAGAAACGGAATCTGCTCTTTGTATGCAATTTCACACCGGTAGAGCGGGATGATTACCGCGTCGGCGTGCCGAAAAAAGGACAGTATAAACTGATACTGAACAGTGATGATGCGCGTTACGGCGGTACAGGTGCCGCACGCTCCAACTTCTATCGCTCTAAGAAACAGGGATGTGACGGACAAGACTATTCATTTGCCTATCCATTACCGGGGTATGGAGTAGCTGTGTTTGAATTTTAGGGAAGCTACAATTTTTAGCTGAGCAGAGAGAATTGTGAACTTTATAATAACGTAAACGGCAGAAACTTAGTATAGGACTAAGTTTCTGCCGTTTCTGTGTCCAAATAGGGTTCTGGAAGTTATCCCTTGTGCTGTTTCATTTTCTTGATTACTTTCAGCCGCGTGAATTCTTCACGCTCTTTTTCTTCCAATGCATTGCTGATAGTATATACAAGGCTCGTGTACATTGGAATTGTAATATTTTGCAGTGCATTTGCACGTTTCTGCGTCTTTTTAATATTTGTCGCGAGACGGTATGCCGCATTTTCCACCATGGACAGCTTCACTGTCAGGTCTTTCACCTTCTGAAATGCCTTGGTAGCGATGTCAATGGATTCCTTTGTTGTACTGAAAGAATACGTTGGCAATTCATTTGCCGGAGTATATTTCACATGAGGAATCTCGGTGCCCATAATGCTGCGTGTCTGTATGGTGATGGAATTCTCAATGGGTACCGTATATGCAAGTTGTGATACCTTATTGATTCCGTGTTCTATATTTGCGCGCTGCAGGCATTGATACGCGTAGGTAAAAGTAGAATCAATTTCAGCCTGAATATCCCTTGCCTCGTCAATCAAATCCATCAGTTCACGGATGAGAATATTTCTCTTTTTATCCATCAAATCATATCCCTGCCTTGCAAGGGCAAGCGAGTTCTTGGCAAGCATCAGATTTCCCTTCGTGGGGAATGTACGCGGGTCCATGGAATGCCCCCTTTCATAATAATATCAGAATATTCTGAAAACGGAAGGCAAAGGGGACTGTCCCCTTTGCAAAAGGGACAGTCCCTTCTCAGAAGGGACAGTCCCCGTTGAATTCGTTGAATTATTCTTCAACCTCCATCGGTTTATAATATTTCTCCAGTATCTTTGTATCTACCCGGTCGAGTTCTTCTTTCGGCAGTCTGCCGAGCAGTTTCCAGCCGAGGTCAAGTGTTTCTTCTATACTGCGGTTTTCGTTCATGCCCTGACCGATGTATTGGGTTTCGAATTCTTTTCCAAATTCGAGGTATTTTTTATCGATTGCTGACAGTTCGTCTTCTCCGATAACGGATGCAAGGTTTCTGGCATCGCCTACTTTTGCGTAAGCGGAGAAGAGCTGGTTCGCTAAGTCCTGATGGTCTTCACGGGTGTACCCTTTGCCGATACCGTCCTTCATCAGACGGGACAGAGACGGCAGGATGTTGATTGGCGGATAGATGGACTGTCCGTTTAATTCACGGTCTAGTACAATCTGCCCTTCTGTAATGTAGCCGGTCAGATCCGGTATCGGATGCGTGATATCATCGTTTGGCATTGTCAGAATCGGCAGTTGCGTTACAGAACCATCTACACCCTGTACGATGCCGGCACGTTCGTAAATGGTCGCGAGTTCACTGTAAAGATATCCGGGAAATCCTTTTCGGCTTGGAATCTCCCCTTTGGAGGATGACACCTCGCGCATGGCTTCGGCAAAGGAAGTCATATCGGTCAGGATGACAAGGATATGCATATGCTGTTCAAACGCCAGATATTCAGCAACAGTCAGTGCGACCTTTGGGGTAATCAGACGTTCGACAACCGGATCGTTTGCCAGATTCAGGAACATGGCTACGTGGTCGGCAACACCGCTGTCTTCGAAAGTACGGCGGAAGAAGTCAGCAACGTCATGTTTGACACCCATTGCGGCAAATACAATCGCAAATTTTTCATCGGAATCACCAAGCGACGCCTGCTTTACAATCTGAGCCGCCAACTGGTCATGCGGCAGACCGTTTCCGGAGAAAATCGGAAGTTTCTGTCCGCGGATCAGTGTGGTAAGCCCGTCGATAGCAGAGATTCCGGTGCGGATATAGTTTCTTGGATACTCTCGTTCTACCGGGTTGAGCGGGAGGCCGTTCACATCTCTCTTTAAGGAAGAGTGGATTGGTCCCAAATCGTCAATCGGCTGACCGATTCCGTTAAAGGTACGTCCGAGCATATCCGGGGAGAGTGCAATCTCCATGGGATGCCCGGTTAGTCTTGTGTGGGTATTTTTCAGCGACATATTTTCAGAGCCTTCAAATACCTGAATAATCGCTTTGTCCTCGTAAATCTCGACGATTCGTCCGATTTTCCGTTCTGTGCCATCGATGACAAATTCTACAATTTCATCAAAGAAAGCATCCTGTACGCCCTCCAGCGCAATCAGAGGACCGTTGATACTGCTTAAGCCTAAATATTCAATTGACATGGCAACATTTCCTCCTTATGCATTCTTTTCCAGGACGCGCTGGTAGAATGCGTCGATATCCCTGCGGTACTGGGTGAACATTTCCAGACGGTCATTCGGTACATCGTATTTGATGGAGATAATCCGGTCGAAAATGTTTTCCGATTTCAATACAGACATCGGGTGTCCCATTGTGACAAGCGCACGGGATTGTTTATAAAGATATAAAATTGTGTCCATCATTAAAAACTGCTTTTCCATAGATACACAGGTATCGTCTTTGTGGAATGCATTTTGCTGCAGGAATCCGAGTCGAATTACACGGGCAATCTCCAGAATCAGTTTCTGGTCGTCCGGCAGTACATCACTGCCAATCAGTTTGACAATTTCCAGAAGACTGCTTTCAGAGTTTAAAAGCGCCATAAGACGGTTGCGGTAATCGACAAACTTCGGAGAGACATGGTCCTGATACCACGGTGCCAAATCTCCCAGATATTCACTGTAGCTGGTCAGCCAGTGGATTGCCGGAAAATGTCTTGCATATGCGAGGCTCTTATCCAGTCCCCAGAAACATCGTACAAAACGCTTGGTATTCTGGGTAACCGGCTCAGAAAAATCTCCTCCCTGCGGGGATACGGCGCCGATAATCGTAACTGAGCCATCAGTTCCATTGAGGTTGTGCATCATGCCTGCACGCTCGTAGAATGCAGACAGGCGGGATGCAAGATAAGCCGGGAAACCTTCCTCGGCAGGCATCTCTTCCAGCCGTCCGGACAGTTCACGCAGCGCCTCTGCCCATCTTGAGGTAGAGTCCGCCATAATTGCAACATCGTACCCCATATCACGGTAATATTCTGCCAGCGTCAGACCGGTGTAAATAGATGCCTCACGGGCAGCCACCGGCATATTAGACGTATTTGCAATCAGAGTTGTTCTGTCCATCAGCGGTTTGCCGTTACGCGGGTCGGTTAAGTGGCTGAATTCTTCCAGAACCTGCGTCATTTCGTTGCCGCGTTCACCGCAGCCGATATATATGATAATATCAGCGTCAGACCATTTTGCAATCTGGTGTTGTGTCATTGTCTTTCCGGTTCCGAATCCGCCGGGAACTGCGGCGGTGCCCCCCTTTGCAATCGGGAACATTGTGTCAATAATCCGCTGCCCGGTAATAAGCGGTACAGAAGCGGGAAAGCGGTGGTGCGTCGGGCGGGCGGCACGGATCGGCCAGTGCTGCGTCATCGTCAGTTCCTTCGTGTTCCCGTTGTTCAGTTCCAGCGTAACCAATGGCTCATCAATCGTATACTCGCCGTCGGAAACAACGCTCACGACCGTACCTTCAGTATCGGGCGGCACCATACATTTGTGCATAATGGCATGTGTCTCCGGGACTTCCGCGATAATATCCCCGCCGTGGAGAAACTGTCCCTCGGCTACCGTGATGTGCGTCTGCCATTTTTTCTGGCGGTCAAGGGAATCTACGCTGACTCCGCGGGTGATAAATGCTCCGCCGGATTCCGCAATTTTTTCCAGAGGGCGTTCGATTCCGTCAAAAATGTTGTTCAGGATTCCGGGGGCAAGTGTGACAGAAACGGCACTTCCGGTTGCGACAACCTCCTCGCCGGGGCGAAGACCTGTTGTTTCTTCATATACCTGCACGGTGGTCATATCCTTATCCAGGGCAATGACCTCGCCTACCAGTTTTTGTTTGCCCACATAGACCATCTCGGACATGCAAAATCCCGTGTTTCCTTTCAGATAAATGACGGGACCGTTGATTCCATATATTGTTCCGGTATTAAGCAATGCCGTCACCTCCTAAAAATATAAAGCTGTCATATTCGTTTCGCAACTGTGTTTTGAAAGAATTGTCAATTAAAATGTTTCTTCCACGGATTACGCAGCGCACACCACCGATAAAATCCTCTGCACTGATGGTAAGATGGGTTCTTGTTGCATCCTCTAAGTCGGATTTGTGCCTTTCGTCGGTCGGGTTGATATAGATGGTCATCGGTTCCCCGTCTGCGAATACCAGCGCCTTGCGAATACATTTTACAAGGAAGTCTTCATATGCATCCGTTTTCATATAATCCTGTAAGAGTGCATTTGTCTCTTCAAAAATTTTATCTTTCAGCTCCTGCTGAATCGCACTGTGGCGGCGCTTTAATTCAAGCTGCGCCTTGGCTGCCGACTGATTCAGCCGCTGCCTGGCATTGACAGTCTCTGCCTTAAGACGGGTTTGTGACTGCCGTCTCGCTTCGTCTTTGTGATCCTGCAATACTTTTTCCAGAGCATCCCGGTAAGAGTCAATGATGGCATTGCCTTCCGAACGGGCCTCCTCCATGGAGGCTGCCTGCAAATGTGCAATCTTTTCTTCTAAGGTCAAGGTTCTACCTCCTCGCTATAAGCACTTGGCGCCTGTCTTCCGGGCGCTTACGTGTGATGTATGCCGATGCCGTTAAAAGGGTTCTGCCGAGCTTGCAAATCGGCCTGCTCCGGCATCTATAGTTTATAATTTGAGTCCAATTGCCTCCGTGATATACGAAGTGATAAAGTCCTTCTTCCGTCCGGTACCGTGCCGGTCGGGAATCTCAATCAACAGAGGCATCTTCCGTTCCAGACGGAACTGGTCAATGATATCAGGAAATTCCCGTCCGAACTTCTCGGTCAGAAGAACGATGCCGACGGATTTGTCCTGCAGGACTTTCTCAAGCTCCTGCCGGAGTTCCTCGCGCTCGTGAACGACGACGCCATCTACCCCCGCCAGACGCATGCCGGTGTAGGTATCGACATTGTCGCTGATTAGATACATTTTCATAAGAATCTCCATTCCGCCGTGTTATGCGGCACTTTATTCCCGCGGGCAGCGAGCCAAACACAGGCTTGCTTGTATTTGGCGTCCACCCAACGGTGCAAAGAAGAGGGCTATTACAGTTTTCCAAGAATCATGAAGGAGATAATCAGTCCGTACAGGCAGACACCTTCTGCAAGTCCTACAAAAATCAGGGATTTACCAAGTACGCTGGAATCTTCACTGATTGCTCCGAGCGCTGCGCTTGCTGCACTTGCTACGGCAATACCGCCGCCGATACAGGATAATCCGGTAACGAGTGCGGCTGCAAGATAGCCGAGTCCGGTTGCAAGTCCTGCCGCAGAATCGCCGGAGGCAGCCTGTACTTCCGGACCGCCGAGCAGCATGATGGATGCGATAGCAAATGCACCGAAGAAGAAAAATGCGTTGGCTCCGATAGTCCTCTTATAGCGTTTTTTGTTCTTCGCTCCAATCAGGTAATAGCCGAATGGAATGATGATGCTCAGTATGAGAGCGGCAATAAAGATGATTTTTGTTGCAGTAGTCATAATAAAACCCTCCTGTGAAATCTTAATTTATATTATTTCTTTGTAAACAATATTGTTATCTGTTCGCTTTCCCTTTCTTTTTGGAATATGGGGCAAATGCCCGTCCGGAACCTTTGTAGAATCGGCTGAACATTTCATAATATTCCAGACGCAGTACCTGAATACCGACAATCAGTCCTTCCATACCGCATACGAACAGGTTGCCAAGCACGACGACAATCCAGTTCGGATGCCCGCTTTCAGCGCCTGCCAGCATCAGCACAACCTCCATCATCGCGGCATGGCTGACTGCGAAAGCTCCGATTCGCACGAAAGACAGTGTGTTTGAGAAATAGCTGAGCAATGTTTCAAACAACTCGAAAAATCCCTGTACAAAAAACATTGCTTTACTTTCTTCCATCTTATCGCTCCGCTTTTCAATCTTTTTCATTAATGGCTCTTTAAACAGAATCAAAAGCAGCGGAATTCCGAACATAATCGCCATGACCCATCCGGCCGGCGTCTTGTGGCCGGTCATGAACAGGACGATGACTGCAACTACAGCAGCGTAGAAGACCAGTCCGGCGGCTCCGTTGACATCAAACCAGGCGGCTTCGATATCATGGCTTCTCACCGCATTGATAATATGCAGAATCATGGCAAATATGATGACGCCCATACCAAATGCAACCGCAATGATGAACACGGTGTTCAGCTTGCCGATGAACGGCAGTGTCGTCATATGGTCGATTGGCCGCAGCCATAATGGCTGGATAATATCTTCGAATCCGAAAATACTTCCGAATAAAAATCCAAAGATGGTGGAGAAGATACCGGCGGAAGAAATAATCCCTGCCAGCGGAATCTTCTTGAAATGGTACAAAAGCCCGCCTCCGATTAAAAGCAGAAGCCCCTGTCCGACATCTCCGAACATTGCTCCAAAGATGAAGGAATAGGTCAGACCGACAAATACGGTCGGGTCCATCTCATCATGTGCCGGAAGTCCATACATCTGTACATACATCTCGAATGGTTTGAATATTTTCGGGTTTTCCAGTTTCGTCGGAGGTTCACCGAAATAAGTTTCACGGTCCTCTTCCACAACAACAAATACTTTATCGTCATGTTTTATCTCTTCGGTAAATTTTGCGACATCCTCATCGGACATCCATCCGCACAAAATATAGTAATCTTCTTTATTGTCTTCCATGCGTGCCGCCATCTTGCGGACATCGAAGTTATTGGACAGCTCCTCCAGACGGTTTTTCGCAGCAAGCAACTGCGGAGCACGCTCTGCAAGCATCTGCGCCGTTTGCCGCTCCAACTCGTCAATCTCATCAGATGTTTTTTGGACTTCGCGTTCCAACTGCCGGTAAGCCTGTGCCGGTGTTCCCTCATATTCATTGGTTATCGTAATCCGTTCAAAATGCAGGGAGCGGAACATTGCGTCTGCTTTCGGTGATTCGCCGGGCGAAACAAAATATGCGCCATATACATAGGTGTCGTCCCTTTCACCTTCCACGTAGATGGCATCCAGATCATCCATCAGATACTTCTGCATTTTGTGGTAATACTCAATTGGCAGTTTGCCAAAACGGTAGGCGATGAACTTATAGTTCAGCACTTCCTGTAAATTGCAGTCCAGCGGCTGGAACGGTGAAATAACCTGTTGGCGGCTCCGGTATTCGTCAATCTTTTTCCGGAGCTTTTCTTTTTTATCCTGTAGCTGTTCATAGTCTTCATTCGCTTTGCGGACTGTTTCAAACATATCATCCAGTCCAAGCGATGTGTCCGGAGTAATCTGGTCCGGATTTTCCAGATAGCCGGCAAACTTCTCTGCTGTACTCAGTGCGTCCCGGTACGGATTCATCTCGACGAACGGACGCAGGTTATCTACAGTCTTCAATTCGGACAGGGCAGACTCCAACTGAATTTCATATTTGGAAAGATAAACATCCGTTACGCGGTCGATATCATCCCGCGGACCGGAGATATTGATGAATTTCATTTTTACAATCATTGAATCTTACCTCCAACATAGGCTAACGTCTCGCCCGGTGTCAGGTTGTAACGGATACACTCAATAGCGGTCGTCAGCTTTCTCAGTTCTTCTTCTTTCAGAAACAGATAGGTGTTAATCGTGGCGATGGAGTAAGGATTCCGCCTACGGTCAACGGTGTACAGCCGATAAAGACATTCGCTGTACATCTGCTCAATCGTCAGGTTCTGTTGAAAATCATAATGCCGCCAGTAGGAGGTCTTCTTTAACACTGCTTCAAAATCCTCCGGGGTAGGCGCCTCGACCAGCTCTTTTACCAGCCCGGTCGTCATCTTATAGTGAATTGGCACCAACAGTGCATAAATATTGGCGGGCTGCATATGATAGTATTTTTTTGCACGGTAAATCCATTGCAGGTTCAGCATATCAATCTTGGAACCGTAGTCTCTTGTCAGAATCTCAAGTTCCTTCTTTTTCAGGACTTTCTTTCGCTTTTTCCATACCTTTGCAAATGCATATTGATCCAGTGCCAAATCGTAATCAAACAGTGTAATGTTTGTTTTTTCCTTCAGCCGGCTTAACGGCTCGTAATACTCCGTGCCCTTCAGATTTTCAATCAGTTCATCCGTTGTGCGTGACGTGATGAGCCTGTCAATTGAAATCTGGGAATATTTATCAAAGAACGGTTTTTTATAATTCAAATCAAACGGCTCCTGATAATGGTTGATGACAATTCGGAGACAGTAATTAATCAAGTCTACTTCGTAGCGGGAAATGTACAGCGATAGGAACTTTCGCTGTTCAAGTCCGCAAAACCGGTAAATTTTTGAATAGTCGTAATATAACTGACGTATCAGGACTTTCTCGATATTTCCGCGGTGCAGTTGTTCCGAAGTCAGTTCGTCCAGTACATAAGTGTACGAGGATTTCTCCTTTAAATAAGAAACAACTTCGGGGACACTGTGCAGTTCCGAAATCTCCTCAAAATTTTTGTCATCCAGAAGCTTTGCTTCCATAGCACGGACTTTGGTTACGATTCCACTATAAGTAAGTAGATTCCCCATTGTTACACCTCAGTCTTTCTGTTCTGGTTTTGTTTATGAGATACCTGTATCCTTTCTGTTCAGGTTGTGTCTGTGAGATACAGATATCGTTCCTGTTCAGGGTTCGTATGTGGGACATATGCATAATTCCCGTTCTGGGTACATATTGTATCTTACACGGTTGTGACGCGCTTTAAAATCTCTTCTGCGTACCAAGTATGGCGTGCTTCATAGTCCCTCTGGATTGCAGCAATTGCATCGCTGGTGTCATCGCTCTGACCATCCAGCAGCGCTTTTGTGTCTGTCTCCAGACCGTCCCGAATTTTCTGAATCCTCGCCATCGTCTTGCGCTCCAGTTCGTCATCAAATATCCGGCGCTTTTCCTGATACTCCTTATCAAGGGTTTTCTTCTGTGCTTCCGCGTGATTCACAATCGCGGATGCCGCAGATTCTATTTCTGACAACTTTTTTACAATAGAGTCCATAGTAAGCCTCCTTGTGATTTTTTCCTTATTGCTACTATCATACACCTTTTTCGGAAAAAAGCAATGAAATTGAAGTAAAATAAAGAGAGAGGTTGGACAATTTTACCAATTACGTGGGAATGAAGCTGACAGCACTGGGGATTATTTGTAACAGTTCAGTCCGTACTCAACCATAACACTGATTGGGTACGAGGATGCACGTTTTTGTTGTATGTATCCTGCCCATCGCCAAAGGCGGTTCAAAATGGCAGGATGCGTAACAGTTCTGCCGGAAGGCTGAACTGTTACGATTATTTATCTCCGGTCTGTCAATTAGCGGATGTGCTGCAATTATGAAAATTGACCAAAGGTGGTGTTTTGTGTTATGATGAACATGGGTAAAAGTGGATTGCCCTATCTTTTTGGTAATTGTTCTGATATATTTGTGATTATGTTGGGCAAGGGAAGATAAATAATAGTAACTGTTCAGAGCCATCTCAAAATCCTGCGGATTTTGAGATGCGGCGTATCCGCCATATGCATCTGCGCCGATTTATGCTTATGTATGCAGGTATCCAGCACATAAAACCGTTGCAGATGTGCATGACTCCGAACAGTTACAAATAATACATAGATGTTGGAGTCAGATATATGCGATTGAGAAATATTCCGCGTGCGGAGAGTGTAATACAGGAACATGATGCGGTGATGAATGCCCCGGAGGAGAAAAAGGGAAAATGGAACCGGGAATTTGGGAACGCTCACCCAATATATATTGAAATCGGGATGGGAAAAGGGCAGTTCCTGCTGCGGATGGCGGCACTGCATCCAGAGGCAAATTTTATCGGAATCGAGAGGTATTCCAGCGTTTTGCTGCGTGCAACTGAAAAGTTTGACCAGGACGAATTCCGTGAACTGGAAAACATCAGGTTTATTTGCATGGACGCGAAAGAACTGGATAAAGTCTTTGCGCCGGGAGAGGTCGAAAAGATTTATCTCAACTTTTCAGACCCGTGGCCGAAAGCAAGACATGCAAAACGGAGGCTGACTTCCAAAGAATTCCTGAAACGTTATGAGGGAGTTCTGTCCGAGGACGGAGAAGTGGAATTCAAGACAGATAATACCGAGTTATTCAAATTTTCGCTGGAGCAGGTCGGGGAGGCCGGATGGGTTTTGCTGGCACACACATATGATTTGCATCATAACCCGGAGATGAATGAGGGAAATGTAATGACAGAATACGAGCAAAAGTTCTCGGCAAAAGGTCAGCCAATCAACAAATTGATTGCGGGAAGGAAGAACCGGATCTAGGGGCGCTGCATAAAATAGAGATAAGAAAAGACTGCCGTACAGTGCGGCGCCGCTGTACGGAAAAAGGATTTCGTGTGAAAAAAAGACGCAGAACATGGAAAGACTGTATATGTGAAAAATTGTATTGTAACCCAAAGTGGAACCGGAGAATCATTTGCATCAAATGTTCTCTTGATGAGGTATATAGAATATTGAACCCCGGTGGCTGCCATGGGAAAAAGTAAAAATTGGAGGAGAAATGTAAAAAAGTGAAAAAAAGTTATAAAAAATAAAAATTTTTATAAAAAATTTGAAAAAAGTACTTGCATTTTTCGGGAGGATTCGATATAATACATCTTGCGTCACCGATAAGGGATGCAAAAATAAAAGATGCGCGATTAGCTCAGTTGGCAGAGCACCTGACTCTTAATCAGGGTGTCCAGGGTTCGAACCCCTGATCGCGCACTCAGGAATCACTGTTTTTGACGGCTGCGAACGTTGGGGACGGTGGTTTTTTATGTACGAAAAAGTTTCTGTTGCGGCGGCCCTGAAAGAATTCAGAGCCGCCGTTTTTGGGAAGTGTGGCAAAGATGTAAGCCTTAATCTTCCCTGTCGATGTTCAGTCCATTTTTAAACGCTTTGATTGAAAGCTTATTCGAAATGAAAAGGCAGATTGTTAAAACAATTGCCAGAATGGTATACAGCATCCATGCAATTTTGTAACTGCCGGTTACATCAAAGATAATTGCACAAAACGGAATTCCGACAGCACTGCCAAGAAACAGGATCGTAGTAAATAAGCTGACGTTAGAGGCATAGTCTATTAATCCAAATACCCTTTGCGTTGTAAAGGAAGGAATGATGACCAGCTCAGCAGTTACAATACCAAAAAGGATGACCGGGATAAATGTACTGATATTTCCAATGCAGGCCGCAAGGGTTGCAAATGCCGCTGCACAGATGATTCCGCAGATAATAATTGATTTTGAGGAACCAAAGTGGTCAAACACACTTTCGAGAAGGATTTTTGCAATTAATCCGACAATCATCACAAAGGAGAAAAAAGTAGCGGCTCTGGCGGCGGAAATACCTTCGGATGTCCAATATGTTACGATTTGCTGCTGCGTTCCGGATACGATTAACCCCATCAGAAATATACCAATTGCATATGTCCAAAACCACGGCTTTTTCATTGCTTCACTCCGCATGAATCCGGTTGGCTGAAGTTCTTCCGATGTTTTGTTTTCCGTACCGAGAGGTTTTTGCCCGATATCTGACGGGTTAACACGGATAAGAAGAACAGATATCAGAACAACAATCACAATGGAAACGGCAAGAATCCGATAAGCCGTTCTCCATCCATGATTGACAATCAGGCTTTGTACTACCGGGGAAAGAATTGCAGAGCTTAAACTGGAACCGGTAAAAGCGATGCCCGTCATAGTGCCGCGTTTATCAAAAAACCAATTTGACAAAAGAAAATTCATGGGAATGGCGCCAAATAATCCTGAGGAAGCTCCTGCCAGAATGCCGCCGATATAGAAAAACCAGACGGTGGTGGCACTGGAATAGATTAAATGTGCACATGCGCCGAGTATACCGCCAATTACAATCAGCCTTCTGGCATTATATTAGTGAATTTAGATTTGTAAGCAGTCCCGTGCTTGCGGCGTGGAAAGACCGGATAGCATGGCTGAGAAAACGAGGGGTTGATACAAGATGCAAATACATTGCATCCTGTGCTTTCACGGAATCGTGCGCGGCGATTGTCCATTTGACGCAGGCGTATTTATTGCAAGCTGCGACAAAGGAATGCCGGTGCATCTGACAGTAGGAAGAATCAACATTCCGTCTATTGTAGTAACCGGCGGGCTGCCGAAGGCGGACCGATTGCACTGGTAGAAGAAAATGATTTGATACAAGTCAGTATCCCGGACCGTATCTTGCGAATTGTCGGTGTCAACGGCGAGCGCAGGAGCGAAGGAGTGGTGGCACAGATTCTTGCAGAGAGAAAAGCCGCATGGAAACCAAAAGAAAACCGCTATACAAAGGGCGTTTTGAAACAGTTTGCAGATAAGGCAGTCTCCCTGATGAAGGGCGGATATATGGAATAAAAACAGTAAAAAAACGGAATTGGGGACGTAGTAAAGTTGCACTTTACTACGTCCCCAATTCTGTCTTTTTACCGCTTTGAGTCATTAAGAGGTTGTGACTATCCAATAATAAAAACTAATCTGTTAATTTATAGCCGTACCGGACTTTTCTGTATATCTTCCATATAATTACGGCCGGAAAACTTATTGTGAGGTAAAGCGTAGAGAGAAGACCGACTGCACCTCCAATAATCATAAGTAAAATTAATCCAATGTTTCCCATTTTCTCCACTCCTTATAACTTATAAGACTATGTCAAAGTTCCAGAAGATAAATCTGTTGAAGTATCATCATCTGAACGTGTTTTATTTTATAAAAAAGGTTTGGCAAATATCCGCCGCAAACTGGAACACGACCCGGCTCAGCCTCAATATATTTTTACAGAGGTAGGCATCTGGTACCGCATGAAAGAAGATGAATGCTGAATAATCTTTTAAGAAAACCGATATCCAAACACATACCGTTAAAATTGTGCTAAGAACCAACCAAAAGACTTCCTTTTCTCTGACGGAAAATATAACGGAAACACCGCCGACAGCCACCGCGGCATCGGAATCGGTCTGTCTATCTGTAAGACAATCATTACCGCACACAGCGGCACAATTCAGGCACTGAATCACGCAGACGGTGCAGAATTTACATTTTCCCTTCCGAAAAAGGAACCCGAAACGGTATGAATCTGCCGTTCCAAAATGAAACACGCAAAACATCCCGCCGTTTCGGTGAAAAGTCATCCCCGCTGCAAGCAACGGTGTAACAAATTTGACATCCCCCAACGTGCGGCTATCTGACCTTCGCGGCAGTCGCAAAATTTCCATGCAAGCATGGCTACTTGGCTCGCTGCCCGCGGGAATAATTGGAGATGAGATACCATGATACATAAATTTACATCATGTCGATGGATTGATTGCTGTGGGAGTGGATATATGCATTCTCCATCAGATTAATCAGAACCTGTTCAATCAGCGTTGCGTCCATCGGAATCATAAGGAATTCATTTGGCATATTCACGTGGAGCGTCAGTCCAGGGAAACGTTTCCGGACCCTGGCAATTGCCTCGCCGACGACTTCTTCGACTACTTCCGGGGATTTGTGGACTGTTCCGGCATCATTCTGAATCCGGGTGACAGTCAGCAGATTTTCCACCATATTCAAAAGCCAGTGGGAATCTTCGTTGATATTCGATACCAGTTCCAGCCGTTCTTCTTCGGTTAGTTTCTGGTAAAAAACAGATGGCTGGTAAATAGCAAAGACGCATAGAAAGATAAGAAGCGGAAGAACCGATAATACTCGTAAGCGGCGTGCGCAAATCATGTGATACTGCCCGCAGGAGATTGGCACGAATCCGTTCTTTGTCCGCCTCGGCAAGCTTGTGCTCCCGTTCGTCCAGTGCTGCCTTCTGCTGTTTCATGCGGGTAGTCACGGTACTTGTCACGATACTGATAGCGAGCATACCGAGAAACGTTACCGGATATCCGTCCAGAGTGAAATCCATTTTAAAATATGGATATGTAAAAATCGTATTGACACATGCCACACAAAAGACAGATGCAGCAATCCCATACAAGTACCCGGTTGTGTTCAGCGCGATGACAATAAGTGCGAGGATGTAAATCAGGGCAATATTCGCAGAATTTTTATGTCCGAAATGGAAAAACATATATGCCAGTAAAGTGGACACTCCAAGACAAAGTAATGTAATTCCGAAATTTTTTGCATTTTTTTGAAACAAAATAATCACCTCATCCGTATTATAGCAAGATTTTGCCGATTTCGGAATATGCATCCGGCAAAAATACAGAAATATTGTAATAATGGGATGTCAATAACGGTAAATATCAGCTACATTTTACATAGATGCAATTGTAAGAGAGGAAAAGTTTGAAGATGTCAAGCAGGCACTTCAGGGTATTGAAGTAAATGGAATGACTGTATCACAGGTAATGGGCTGTGGCGCACAGCATGGATACACCGAAATTGTCCATGGCATGGAGGAGGCAAAAGAAAAGGCAAAAGAAAAAGGCAAAAGAAAAATAAAAAAAAGCTTGCAAAATAAGAGTCCGTATGGTATTATAAAAAACGGTCACTGCGAAAGTGGTGGTCGGAAAATATAATGGCTCCGTGGTCAAGCGGTTAAGACATCGCCCTTTCACGGCGGTAACACGGGTTCGATTCCCGTCGGAGTCATATGGCGCAGTAGCCAAGTGGTAAGGCGTGGGTCTGCAACACCCTGATTCACCGGTTCAAATCCGGTCTGCGCCTCTGGGCAGAATACCTCAAACATTCGAAAGAATGTTTGGGGTGTTTTTCTTTTTCCGGCATATTTTATGAACGATTATTTTCCGGTTCAGCGATTACAAGTTAAAAACAAGCCGGACCGGAGGGAATTCCTAACCGGGTATGGCGAAGGAGGGTTCGTATAAGAGATAGAGCAAAGGCAAGACAACAGGCAGAAATGCTTGTTGACCAGATGATAGTAGATGAGATAGCAGGGCAGCTTAAATTTGATGCTCCGGGGATTGACCGTTTGGGGATTGCGGCGTATAATTGGTGGAATGAAAGCCTTCATGGTGTTGCGAGGGCAGGGACTGCAGCGGTGTTTTCACAGGCAATTGCACTGGCGGCGGCGTGGAACGAGGACCTGATGTTTGAAGTCGGGGAGACTGTTGCAGATGAAGCCCGTGCAAAATACAATGCATCGGTGCGCCACAGAGACAGGGATATTTACAAAGGGCTGACTTTCTGGTCGCCAAACGTAAATATTTTCCGTGACCCGCGCTGGGGACGCGGACATGAAACACTGGGGGAGAACCCAGTGCTGACTTCGAGGCTTGCAGTGTCGGAGATTAAAGGGATGCAGGGAGATGGGGAATATTTAAAAATCGCAGCGTGTGCGAAACATTTTGCAGTGCATTCCGGACCGGAGGCACTGTCTCGGACTGGATGAGTCGCTGAAGGAGAAGAAGGCGATACGGGAAATGCATATGCTTCCGGAGATAAGAAGGCCCTTCAGCTTCCTGAAGGGCAGCAGAGACTGATGAAAGCGGTGATGGATGCAGGAAATACGGTGATTTGGCTGATTATTCTGGGGATTGGATTTATTCTGGCACTGGATTTGTGGATATCGGGAGTCGGGCGCATGGCTGAACTGTATACTGCTCAGAAGAATATTTTCCGTGCTTGAGGAAAATGCGGAAATACAAGAGGAGAAATAGAAAAGAAAAGTTAAGCTTGATGCCTCGTTGCTTGCAGTGGGGGCTTTGACTTTGGAAGGAAGGAGGAGTCCGGATATCAGGAAGCACAACGCTGGAACGGGTATGTGAGTGAGTATCTGGATGAAACAGTATGGAAGACATTGAGAAATTAAAAGGAAAAGTAGCGGTAAAGGATATTTATGTATTATATCAGGAGGCATTTCCGCCTTCCGAATTACAGCCATGGGATAATTTTCAGGCGATGGCGGAAGATGGACGGACGGAGATTTTTGGCATGACGGTATCCGGGAATGGAGAAGTGAAGCCAATTGCGGCATTGATTGCGATTCCTTTTGAGCAGTATGCATATGTACCGTATCTGGCGGTCGCAAAAGAATACCGGAACCGGAAAATCGGAACGCCGCTTTTCAAGCAGGTGATGGACTGGTACTGGGAGAAGGGGATTGTCACAATCGGGGAAGTGGAGCTGCCGGAAACGGAGATGGCGGCACGGCGGCTGCGCGCGTATGAGCGGCTGGGTGTGAACGTGAATGAGTTCCCATATACGATGCCGGATTTTCAAACCGGAGATGTGATTCAGATGTATCCGATTTCGTACCCGCGAAAACTGACCGAAGAGGAATGGCAGCAGTGCGGCGGGAAAATGCGCAGACTGTGCGCAGGAGATATGAGCGTGTTAGGGGAGACTTATGCCAATGCCATTTAGTCAAAGCCCCGCTGCAAGTAACGGGGCATCAAATATATACCCTGCTCTTTTTTTGTGACTTTTTAAAAGTATTAAGGCATTCTAATACATGAAAATTGTAAAATATGTACAAGTTTAATGAGGGATATTAGCTCCTTTTGTTGGTTGAATGTTTGTGAAAACTTATGGTATAATGACGTCAGTTATTATACCTGTGTATCAGGCAGCTTCTGCGGAACCGCAGAAAGCTGCCGCGCATCCCCCAGGGGGCGGTCTGCGAGCGGACATGGTATAATCAAAAAGCATATATTTGTTTTTGCTGATGGGAGTTTTGTTCCCAATTGGTATGACGGCCGTAACGGCAGTGCGGCTGATAAGAAAAAACTGCCGTATAAGGAGGAAGGTTATGAAGAGAGAGTCATTTGGTTCCCGGCTCGGATTCATTCTGGTGTCTGCCGGATGTGCAATCGGAATCGGAAATGTATGGAAATTTCCGTACATCTGTGGCGCTTATGGGGGAGCCGCATTTATTTTAATTTACTTGTTATTTTTATTGAGTTTGGGAATTCCGGTTCTGGTCTGCGAGTTCGCCGTGGGAAGAGGAAGCCGTAAGAGTGTGGCACATTGTTTTAATGAGCTGGAGCCGAAAAACGGAAAGTGGCATTCGCTGCGTTATATTGGGATTATCGGCTGCTATATGCTGATGATGTTCTATACGACGGTCGGCGGCTGGATGCTGTACTACTGTGTAAAAGGAATCCGCGGTGATTTTGTGGGTGCATCTTCTGAAAAGATTACCGCTGCATTTTCCGATATGCTGACCAATGCACCAAATATGTTGTTCTGGACGATTTTGATTTGCATATTGGGATTTCTGGTATGTCTGTTTGGACTGAATAACGGAATTGAGCGTGCCACAAAAGTGATGATGGCGGCTTTGATTCTGATTATGGTCGTATTGGCGGTACACTCCGTGACGATGAAGGGCGCCGGAGAGGGCGTCCAGTTTTACCTTGTCCCGAATTTTCAGAAGATGGCGGAAAGCGGCATCGGAAATGTCATTTTTGCGGCGCTGAGCCAGGCGTTTTTTACACTGTCAATCGGTATCGGGGCGATGTTGGTTTTCGGAAGTTATCTGGATCGGTCCAGAAGTCTGACCGGCGAGGCAGTGAACATTACAGTGCTGGATACGTTTGTTGCGCTGACGGCAGGATTTATCATTATTCCGGCATGTTTTGCCTATGGAATCGAGCCGGATGCCGGTCCAAGCCTGATTTTTATTACATTGCCTAATATATTTGCCAGAATGAGCGGAGGGAGAATCTGGAGTTTCCTGTTTTTCTTATTCCTGACATTTGCGGCATTTACCACAGTTATTGCGGTATTTGAGAATCTGATTGTATTTAATATGGAGTTGCTTGGGTGGAGGCGGAAGAAGAGCGTGCTTGTCTGCGCGGTGCTTGTCATTGTACTCAGTATCCCTTGTGTGCTTGGGTTTAATGTGTGGTCCGGCGTGCAGTTACTTGGCGAGGGAAGCACGATTATGGATTTAGAAGATTTTATTGTGTCCAATAATCTGCTCCCGCTTGGAAGTCTCGGTTATGTATTGTTTTGCACGAGAAAGAACGGATGGGGATGGGATGCATTTCTCAAAGAGGCAAATACCGGAGCCGGTATCCGTTTCCCGAAGACACTGCGTGCTTATGTCGCATATGGGATTCCGGCAATTATTATTGTTATATATCTGAAAGGGTATTACGATAAGTTTAAAAGTATGGGAACTCCAGCATTTATCGGATGGATGGCATTTGCACTGGTTTTCCTTGCATGGGTGATTTACTGTGCGGTCGCTGTAGATAAGGAACCGGAGAGTGAAAGTTTTTAAAGCAGGGTTTAGGTACAATGGATTATAAATTATTGATGAATACGGCGATTCTTGCCGGTGAGATTATGCTGCGCAGCGGTGCGGAGACATATCGGGTGGAGGATACCATCAATCATATTCTGAGGACAGCTCATGCGGAGACGGTGGAAACGTTTGTGCTGACTACCGGAATTTTTGCTACGCTGGATAATCCGGATATCGAGGCAATTACGGTAATCCGGCGCGTCGAGTCCCGTGGGACAAACCTGAACCGGATTGCATCGGTCAATGCAATTTCAAGAAAGTTCTGCGCAGGTGAGATGACGCTTGAAGAGGCATACAGTTGTCTGAGGCAGATAAAGGGAAAGCAGTACCGGAAGATGGTATATAATCTGGCGACCATTTGTCTCTGCGCCGGATTTGCGCCGCTCTTTAACGGAGGAGTGCTGGAGATTGCCGGGGCTGCCATTGTTGGAGCAGTATTGGCACTTATTATAACAATCGGGAAAAAGATTCGGATTCATGGATTTATTCAGGATGTGATTTCCTCGATGGGAATTGCATTAACGGCAATTTTTTTGAAATGGCATCTTCCGCAGATGAATATGGACACTGTTATTATCAGCAGCATTATGCCGCTTGTTCCCGGTGTTGCGATTACTAATGCAATCCGTGATACACTACAGGGGGATTACCTGTCGGGAGGCGCAAGAATCCTTGAGGCGTTTCTGACGGCGGCAGCGGTGGCATTAGGAGTCGCCGTGGCAATGGCGGCGACAGGCATATTTAAACCGGGAGGTGGTCTGGTATGAATTTAGTTGGCGGAATTGTAGGATGTTTCGTGGCGATTGCCTGCTTTGCGGTTATTATGGAATGTCCCAAACGGTATCTTCCGCTTGCCGGAACCATCGGCGCTGTCGGCGGCGGTGTTTATGTATTCTGCGTTGAGGCAGGCACAGGAGTTGTGATTGCCTCTTTCTTTTCGGCGCTTGCGATTACCGTTCTGTCACAGGTATTTGCCCGGCTCTTCCGGGCACCTGTGACGATATTCCTGATTCCGGGAATTCTGCCAACCGTGCCGGGGGCAGGAATGTACCGGATTGTATATTATATGATGGCAGGAGAACAGAGCAAATGCGGTTACTATCTGGCACAAACACTGGAAATTGCCGGGATGATAGCACTGGCAATCTTCCTGGTGGGAACAGTGGTAAAAGTTTTGCAAAAATAATCGGAAATCAGGCGTTTACCTATAAAACTTTCTTGCCTCGTATACTTGGCACCACCATAAATGAAACATATATGGGACATGAC
>DCKD01000051.1 GCA_002320245.1 Lachnospiraceae bacterium UBA1683 | reverse complement strand
TTATTTATTTTATGATATACTAGAACATATTCTCCACATAATGCCTCATCTCATCACGGGATTTGACCTGCCTTGCCCCATCTATAATTTCTTCCTGTTTCTCTTTGGTCAATCCTGCAAATTTGTTCAGGATATCAGAGTGTTGGGCAAGTTCCATGGTAAAACCGATAGGGAGTTCACTGTTATCTATCATCCTTATCACCTCAATGGTAGGTTACGGAGAATGCTGTGATTTTATGCATGACACCTCACTGTGCTGTATCTCTTATGCTTCTTTCTCCTTAAATACGAACAGCCGCTGCCCCAGATAATTCAAAACTACAAACGCACCCATACCGACCAGCATAGAAATATTTTCCAGCAGTACCTTCGTACTTCCTTTCAAAAGATATGCCACGATTGGTTTTGCACATCCATATGCTACAAGATAACAGATCGTAATATTAATTACAAACATTCCAATCTGTTTCCATGATTTTTTCTTATTCTGGAATGTAAAGTATTTATTCAAAAAATAACTGAGTATGCTGCCTATTACATAATTCGATGCAGAAGAAATCCAATAGCTCAGATGGAATACATTGTAAGCAACAAACATAACTGTAGTTCCGACAATTGTATTGGCTATTCCTACAAGGATGAACTTCCAGAACGTAATATCCAACAGGTTTTTTAATTTATCTTTCATTTCTTTGTTTCCTTTCATTATAAATATTTATCATCTGAATGACACTTTCCCCTATTTTACAAATCCCGACTGGAATTACAACTCCTGCGGCAATGTATAAGACTATTTCCCACCAGGCTGACACAATAGGAGTATCCCGTCCGATAAGCACAGTACAAGGATAAATTTTTGCCAAAACAAGTGTAAGTACCTTGAATGCGGCAACGTGCAGCGCCATGATAAAAAAAGATTTTTTTCCGCAAAAAGCGATAAACCCGCTCCATTGAAACCGCTCTATTTTCCGTGATATAAAACAGATTAAATAAGTTCCGAAAACCGCATTTGACAATAAAAACACCGGATTCCCATAGACGTTCTCATTCATGAAAACAGCGCCATACTCCATATTCTGTACTAACCCGATTAGAGATATCACCATCACCGGCCAATTATCAAATTTAATACGCTTATATTCTTTCAACAGATAAGCTGTATGAATCAATGCAATTGCAGCAAACACATTGCTAAACCGTTTAATTGTAAACTGATAATGATTTGTCAGAAACGCTGAGATTACAAATGCTATCCAAATCAAAAGAGTCCTGACTCCCTCATATCTTTTCTCATCTTTAATCAAGACACCCAATACTCCGGACAAAATCGAGTACCCGCAAAGTGCAAAGAAAAGTACAAAAACAAACCACATTGCAGCCAGTATCGGCTCACGGCCTGCACATCCCAATGTCAAAAGCGTCTGCTTTAATATTTCTTTCGCAGAATATATCTCATGTTTCAAATCCCCGGGATAAAGTGCTGCATTATAAAATCCAATTTTGCAAAATAAATTGTGTAGCCAGACTGCCGGAAGGTAAAACAACAAAGCCTTCAAGTAGATTGATTTTACTTTAGACAAAATATATGTCCCCGTCTTTTTCACTTTTGCCCCGTTTATTGTCAACCCCGATAACATGAAAAATATAGGGACATGAAATAACATAAAGAATTTCTGCCATGTAAGATAAGGGATAAAACCGGACTCTATATGTCCCATAACAATTAAAATAATAGAAAATCCCTTCGCAATATCAATATATTTATAATATTTTTTGGGTTCTTTTCCGTTCACACTACCTGTTATATTCATTCCTACAGCCTTTCTGTTCCATATCGCAAACTGTTATAACTGCTTCGTTCTATTTGCATAATACGCCATAAACAGCCAAATTCCAATAACAGGGAATCCACCTTGCAGTCCTAAAAAAGAAGGATTAAAGGCAGGTCTAATCAAAAACCACATGAACCCAGTTATACTGAAAATTTTAATTACACAAGGAACATTTTTCAGATATATCACCATTTGTTTTGCGTAAACAATAATTATGCCTGCGATGATGATAAAAAACCCGACGATTCCCAGTTGAAACACAAATGATAAATATTCTTTTTCATATGAGAACGGAAGTGCTTCACTTCTTATCAAATCCGGAATAAAACTGCCCATTCCATGTCCCCAAAATGGTTTTTGAAGAATTCCCTGTATCAATTCTGTTGACTGAATATCCCTTGTTGAATCTGATTCAATAGTAAATGAAGAAAAGAACCTGAACTGAATCATTCGGATAACCGGAGGAGCCCATATAACTGACGATAATGCCACGGCAATGCTGCTAATCCATTTCCATCTTTTTGAAATGGCTCTCCAGTTATAAATCAAATACACCAGTGCATAACAGCAGAATTGTGCAATAGCAATTCTGGAAAATACAATAACCGTATAGGCTCCCGTCATGACAAAGAGTACAAATCTAATTTTCTTATTCAATTTTGGCAACACCCAGAAAAACGGCATCAGCGAAATTACAATCAAATCTGAGGAACTTTGAATCCGGGCTAAAGTCAGATTTCCGATACTCATTGTCATTGTCGTGACATTCGTATTGAATACCCCGGTATACAAATGAAGTATTTCCTCATATTCAATCATCTTTGTCACAAACAAAAATTCAATGAGGAATTTTCCTGTCATTTTGATAAACATCATCCAGAAAAGACTTTTTATAATGTATTCCATATTTAAAAAGTTATATTTTCTTAACAGACAGAACATCAAAAAAACAGCCGCAGTAATATAAAGAAGAATATAAAATCTTAACGCAAAGGAATGTCCCTGACAGACACTGACCAGACACCATATCAGTCCTATTACAAACAGCATGAGTTCAAAAGTATAATTCTTTACCGCATCAAAAATCAAATGTGAATCAAACAAAACAATAATGCTCAGCGACAGAAACAGCAGCAGGAAAAAATTCTGCAATGATATCCTTCCAACATCACCTACCGGAAGGATAAATGTCAATATAAATATTGATATCACAATATTCAGTATAGATACCGCTTTCGACTGATGTTGTTTTACCATAATAATCCCCCTCTGTTATCTCTGTGATTCCTCACCTTCTGCGCCAATGGGTTTCCTAGCCATAAAATTACTGTACAACCGATTCTGCTGCTCCTAAAAATATCGGATTGCCATTGCTGTCCGTCATATAGAGATGAATATAATAAGTCCCTGTCTTATAATCAAAATTCGGTACTTTCACAGAACCGGCGTAGGAACCATCTTCCTGCGCATCCATCGGAATCCACTGCATATCGCTTTGATCCTCCGTTGTCCACACTGCGGCTGACATAGACTGAATACTTCCGATATCCACATTCACGAAATTGTTTGCAGACAATGAGAATAAACCAGTCTCATAATCATATGCTCCAACCGTCAAATCCGCCGCAGGACTTTTTCCCTCGCGAATCATTAATGCCTCTGCATTTTCATTAATATCTGCCAGCGTTTCCATCAGCTTAGATTTACGGCTCATTTCCGATTTGACTTTATCAATTCCAAACCGTTCTGTCAACGTTGGTGTTGCCGAAAATAAATTTGTTCCAAGACCAAGTCGGTCACCGTCAATATCAGCACCTAAACTGGCAACTGTTGTCGGGAAATTATCAAACGTCGTATAATTCCTTGTATCTTCAGCCGAAACTTCTGCTGCAGGATTGATATATGCTGTATACACTTTTCTCGTGTAGCCACTGTCCACATCTTCGCAGAAATCACTGTCCATCGTCGGATGATCTCCCGAAATCACAATTGTCGTATTTCCATAAAAACTCTGCTGCTGTATCCATGACACAAACTCCGCAACTTGTCTGCTTGAACAGGCCATTACATTTGAATACTGATCATCCCCATATGTATCCGGACATAAGTTACATGGATAACCATCCTCGAAATGTGTATCCACAGTCAGCATTGTAAAATTAAACGGATTCCCCTCTTCTGCAAGTTGCAGCAACTGTTCCTTTGCAAATCCAAACAGCTTTTCATCCTCATATCCCCACCATACGCGGTAATCCTCCGGAATCCAGCCATTATCATGCGCATAATTGTAATCAAGAATATCGTAATTTCCATGTTCCGTAAAATACAGCCTGCGCCCTCCGAAAGTAGCATCTGAACCAATCATTAATGTCTGTGAATAACCTTCCTGCTGCAAAATATCTCCTAATGTGACAGTATTTGCAAAAAAGGTATCCTGGGTATCCATGGAATTGTCTTCAATGGATATATTTAACGGGATACCAGATGTCTGTGAAAACATCGCTGCAATCGTCCATGTTGCCCCGGGCATCGCATAGCCGCCGTTCAGTGCGTAATCTTGTCCTGAAAAATCTTCGTTTTCCTGAGCAAGCCAAGTCAGCTCCGGTATCACATTTTTCTGAAATCCACCTCCGTTTTTTGTATCAGCATATGTAGTTTCCATTGATTCCAAAAAAATATAGATTAAATTTCTTTTTTGCTCAGGAAATGTAACTGTAACATCCCTCGGATCTACATAATTATCATCTATAAACGTAGAATACGTACTTTGTCCCTTTACATAATTGTCAGCACCAAGCTTGTCCCATGCATATTTTACATATCCGCAGGAAACAAACAACGGCACAATAATTCCAATTCCCATAACCATATAATAGATTCGTTTTTTCTCTCGAAATGCTGTGAAAAATATAATTATTATAATCAGAATAAAAATAGCCGGAACTGCACACGTATTCAAATATTCCTTTATCATTCCGGAATTTGTTCCTTCTAATGGAGTCGTTAAATGATACATCAATTCATCCATGGAAAGATTACTCCATGTATCAAACATCCAGACAATGCTAAAACAAAGCAACGTTCCTATTGTACTCAATACAACAGCGAAAAACGTTCCAAACCCTCTTAACACCTTTAAAAGTATTTTTTTCATAACCTATCCCCAATCTTTTTCTTTTGCAACAGCATTATTTATTATAGAATGTTAAACCAAATGTTGCAAGATGTAAAATCAAGGTTAGCTTTTCAAAGTTGAAGTTTATACAATTGGAGTTATGCATTCTGGAGTCTCTGCACCATCCTCCACAATGCCTCCGCTGAATTAAAATTTTTCGGTACAATATCCCCAGGTGCCACACTGACATCAAATTCATCTTCTAACTCACCCACAATTGACCACTATTTATTTCATCCGTTCCATGTCTTTTTCTCACACTTTGAAATTTCCAGGAGTTTGGGAACAGAATTTCCGGGAGTTCCCGACTCAGAAACTAATAAATGCTCTTGTTCCCACATTTTAATTTTATTCAAATTTTCTAGCTGTAAATTTATGAAGTATTTTCTTGACACTAATTTTCTTGTTTTTTCTATCCATTTCAAGAAGCTGTTTCATCTCATCATTCTGTTTCTTTTCCTTATTTAGTTCGGTTTCCATAAGCTGTATGATCTCAGCAGCACTCACTTCCACGAACTTATACCTTATTTTTAATCTAACTAAATTGCATTCCTTTTCCTTTTCTGTTAGTTGAATCAAAAATGAGGGATCGTCATTTAGACAAACACTATGTACGTCTTTATAAGATTCTTCACCGTTTATACAAATTTGATATATACAAAAATTTGACGGAACATCACACGGATCCAATCTAAACTGTTTGATTTTTCTATGAAATACAAACTCCCTTTCTATAATATAATTTTCCGATGAATTCCATTTTATACTATGCTCTTCTTTAAATCCTTCTCCATAATCAATAAATAATTGAGAAACGAAATCTTTTGGGAATGCAAACATAGGTATCCTTTTGCTATACGTATTTATTCTTAACTTCGAAACATCGTCATAATAATCCGCAACTTTCCAATCTGTATTTTTCTCTATCCTTAGTTCATTATATATCTGTTCAAAATTTATATCATAACTGTATTTCATTTTTGATATATCATGAAGCTTTTTTAGATTTTGCAGATTATTTCTATAATTACTCTCTATCTCACTTTTTAATTCCGACAGACTCTTTTTTTTAAATCCTCTTCCCGAAAAATTATTTTCTTCCGCAACTTTAAAATTATCATCTGTAATATACCCCGGACCACCGAAATAATCATATACATATACAGGGATTCCCACCGCAAAACATTGTTGAACAGTTCTACCTATTGTAATAACTAAGTCATATTCTTTCAGTAATTCAACATTGACTAACCGTGGAGAATACTCAGCTCCTATATAATCAATATGATATTCATCATTAGTTACACTTCCTAATTCTAATAATTCCTCTGGAATATGATTCGAAATCACAGCAATATCCTTTATATATGCATTGTCATTTTTTAAAGAAAATCTCTCAAAATATTCTTCACCTACACTATTTTTAAAAACTCGGACTCTAATATCAGTACCAATCTGGTCATAAACTTTATTCGCGCATTCATCACTCACACATAAAATCAAATCAGCATCAGAAGTACAAACAGGAAGATACTCATATTCACTTATTACACTTAACTTTGAAACAATTAGTTTTTTATAACTCAGATTATATTGACTGCACAGGTAATCAAACACGGGATAGTGCTGCACAAAAATCACATCAAATCTTTCGACATCTAACTTCTCCACTAAGCAATTTATTATTCGATACCGACCTTTTTCATTTAACAATGGATATGCCTTCTGAAAAACTGCAATTGTAACGTCATATCCCCTCTTTTCAAATTGTTTTGCAATTTCTAGCGCATGTAATTCCGAGCCAGTATACTTTGCAAAATATAAATTGGTAATCAGTACGTTTTTCATAGGTCCTCCATTTTTTCACTTTATAAAATCTAATTATTTTTAACTATGAAAATGATGAGGGCATAACAATTGCCATCATCATTTATAATTCTTAGATTTCAGTTTCCATCAAATATCGTTTCAATGCATCCTGCCATGTAGGAAGCAATGAAAACCCATTTTTTGCCAACTTAGTTTTATCCATTCTACTGTTATGTGGTCTTTTCGCTTTTGCAGGAAATTCATCACTTGTTACCGGATATACTGTAATTTTCTTTCCGGCCTGCGCAAAAATTTCTTTTGCAAACTCATACCATGTACACAGTCCTTCATTTGTCGCATGATAATGTCCATACTTATCTGTTTCAACCATATCTACAAGCAGTCTCGCCAAATCAAATGTATATGTCGGTGAGCCAATCTGATCATTTACTACATTAATCTCCGTGTGATTTTTTGCAAGATTCAACATTGTCTTAATAAAATTCTTGCCGTTCACACCAAATACCCATGCAATACGCACAATATAATATTTCTCAAGATATTTTTCTACTGCCAATTCTCCCTGATACTTACTCTCACCATAAACATTCAATGGATGACGTTCATCATCCGGTTCCCATGGGCGATTCCCCTCGCCATCAAACACATAATCTGTGCTGATATAAATCATTTTGATATCCAGATTCTTGCATACTTTCGCGATATTTTCTGTTCCTTCTGCATTCACCCTCATGCAAACATCACGATTCTCCTCTGCCGCGTCAACTGCTGTATATGCAGCGCAATGAATAACCGCCTCAACACCGGCATCTGTAATCACTTTTTCCACCATAGCAGCATCGGTAATATCCATTTCCTCTACATCGACTCCAATCGCTGTATGTCCACGTTTTTCTAACTCATTTACGACATCATATCCTAGCTGACCTTTCACACCTGTTACCAATATTTTCATTTTCTTCATCTCCTCACTATTTTCTGCTTTAATTTTTCTACTTTCACTAACAATAAATCAAACCCTGCCGCGCTGTACGGAATCAACAAAATAAAGTATGTCCATATATATTGCGATTTTGCTTCCCACAAAATGTGGAAAAAGAAACCTCCTATAACTATTACCAGCAGGAACAGGTGCTCAATTGACATGTTTTTTAATTTGCTGCATATTGTCTGGCTTATTACATAAACCAATGCCAAACTCAAAATCAAGAAATGCCAAAAATTAAATTCCCAATTTATGATTTTGTTAAGAGCTCCTCTATAAATTGAATTCAGGATCGCTGATTGGTCTCCATCGTGCTGTTCCGGTTGATGATAATTAACCCACAGTGCTTCAAAACTAGGTTCGTTCCATTGAGACACTATCTTGTTATAATAAAATTTACATGCCTTTAATTTATCGTTTTCAAATTTATTCATAGATTGTTTAATACTTTTTATCGCAATTTCTGCACCGCTGTCTTCCGACTTAGCAATTTCATTTAGCATATTTCCCAACGAAAGGTTATACCATCCCTCAGCGTACAATGTTTCATCGCTCATGCCCATCGCAATCCACAATAATTTTGATGTCCCCTTTAATTCACACCCCGCACGATACTCATATTGATACAAAACAATATTTGACAGCAGCGTATTTGCAGATAAAAAAGCAACGCATATTAAAACATTAATCTTACGTCTTTCTTTTAGACCATCAATAACCAAAATGAGTATCATCGCAATAATGAAAATCAAATAATTTGATTTAATCAGCGTTGAAAGCACCGCCAATAATACGGATACCACTATTGTCTTAATTCTCCTTGTTCTGATGTATACAATCTCTAGCCAAACAGCAGCCAATGCCAGCGCTAAGCCGATAGTATTTCCATATACAAACGTAACATAAAATAATGGTACCCAAAACCCGCCTAATAAAATGATACAACATCTTTGTACAATTTCTTTTTTAAAAAGTAATTTTGAAATTTTTAGCAAAATCACATATATTCCAATCAGCGCAATAACATTTATAACCCGGAAAACAACAATACCTCCTTTTCCGAAAATTCGGAAAAGGATTTCAATAAAAAGAGTAACTCCCAACTGATGGGTAAAGTTGTTTAAGTACCCTCCCTCTTGTAATTGAACATAATTCCCACTCATAAAATCTTTTGCCGCACTGGTTACCATCATATCATCTGCAACCGGTATAGGATTTGCCAAATAAACCCAAATGCCTGAAACTAAAACTACATATATAAAAAATATGCAAGTTAATGTACTCAATTTAATCTTGGCAAAACATTTTGTTTGATAAAGAATCCAAAATAATATTGCAAAACATATAATTGTCAAGACAAAATTATCAGATTTGTAAAATATTTTTTCACCCAAATATTGTCCTGATTCATCCCACTTAAAGTAGCTTGTCCATAACAAACTATTTACCGTTAAAAAAGCAATAATTAAAAGACTAAGCCAAACAATCCCCTCTCGGAAAAATTTATATATTTTTAACAACATTCTTTTTCCCCTTATTCTTCATCAGATATACTTTCCTTATTCTTCTGACCGAATTTTAAAACAACAAAACCAATACATGTAAGAAAAGCAAAATTCATAACCCAGCCTGTCCGATCTCCCGAATCCCACACAGTCGGTGAGAATCCCATGACAGCCTTTGTAGCCAGTCCCATCAAAAAGATACCAATTACAACCCACTTTGATTTATCCTCGAAAATCATATAAAAAGAAAGTAATATAAAGATGTAGAGCAGTACCATAAGGGCATAGAATGCTAAATACCTCCAGTTATGAAAACGTTCACCAAAAAGGATTCCATATCTGGTAACAATACCCATGTCTCCCAAAATCATCTGGGCTTGCTGAAAACATAAAGCAATAAATGCAGGAATAATACCCATTATTTTGTACATCCATTTACAATTGCTCCTCCAGATATAGGTAGCCACTAAGAGTAATAATATTATAAAACATATGTTCTGTTGCATAAAGTCTGCTTTTATCGTTGTTGAAATTCCAAGTTCTATTTTTTTCAATAATGAAAAATCAGCAAATTCAGGAAACCACGTCCTTGTTTCCTGAACACTTCTCAATTGATTTCCGGGACAAATCATGATATATACCAACATACCAACAGACAATGCTGTTTGAAATATTATATATTTTCCACCGGCTAAAAACAATTTCTTATTATCAATGATATAATAGATACAGCACGTCACGTACACCATAATCAATATAAAGCACATTTGTTCCGAATTTGCACTAAATAACAAACATACCGTATAAAAAATATATTCAAACCCGTTTAGTTTTTTATTCTCAATATATTTTCTAATCGGATATATTGCCACGATTCCACATGCCAATGGCCACATATAATTCACCGTCGTTGCAATCCAGCCGGCAGAATTTACCTGTGTATACGGCATCAGAAAGATAAGCATCGGAATCACACATCCCAACTGCCTGTTCTTTCCCTGTTCTCCAATATTCTTAACTAAAAATATTGCAGACAGCGTAATCATACACGAATCCACAATTACCCATATTATCCTTGGCAACTGAACAATAATCATCAGCACAGCCTCAATCAGGGTTCGTGATGACCAAACCTGATATCTCTCATACAGCCAGCTTAATAAATTGAAATCGTTTTTCTGTGCCACATTTGTAAACCATAAATCATCACCCCAATTTGTATCTATCCTGCTATGAATACACAATTCAAGAATCAGTAGAACTACAAATGGTAAATAATATAATAGTTTTTTTTCTAATTTTTCTTTATTCATTATAAATTACTCTCATCAATTAAATATTTAGGTCTGTCCTTTATTTCCATATATATTTTAGCTAAGTATTCTCCCAAAATTCCAATACACAGAAGCTGTATTCCCCCCAGAAACAAAATAATGCATACCATGGATGGCCATCCAGATACAGGATCTCCAAAACACAATGTTTTTATAAAAATGACCAACATGACAAGTAATGCAAGAACACAAAATGCAACTCCCGTTACCGCTGCAATCAAAAGTGGTACTGTTGAAAATGCAACGATTCCCTCAATACTATATAAAAATAATTTCCAGAACGACCATTTTGTCTCTCCGGCAACCCGATTGATATTCTCGTACTCCAGCCATTTCGTCTTGAAACCAACCCATCCAAAAAGTCCCTTTGAAAACCTGTTATATTCTTTCAGTTCAAGTAACGCATCTACGAATTTCCGATTCATCAAACGGTAATCCCTCGCGCCATCTACAATATCTGTAGATGAAATATGATTCATAATTTTGTAGAACTTTCTTGCAAAAAAAGAGCGGATGACCGGTTCTCCCTTTCTTGTAACACGTCTTGTTGCCACACTGTCATAATTTTCATTTTTTACCGCATTGTACATTTCAGGCAGAAGTTTCGGGGGGTCTTGTAGGTCTGCATCCATCAGAACTGCATAATCTCCATGAGCAGCCTCCAGCCCCGCATAGATTGCTGCTTCTTTACCGAAATTTCTGGAAAAGCTAATATACTTAACCCGATTATCTCTCATACACAATTGCTTAATAATAGACAGTGTTTCATCCTTCGAACCATCATTCACAAAAACTAGTTCAAATTCCTGTTCACCCATCTTGTCCATTACACATTTCATTTCATGATAAAATAATTCGACCGTCTCCTGTTCATTGTAACACGGTACAATTACTGTAATTAAATCTTTCTCCTGCTCCACAGTCTCGTCTCTGCCTTTCCAAATAAAATTCTATCTCAAACTAAAATCACTTTTCATCAAAGTTAAATTCGGATTATAGTATGGATCACCTGCCTCTAATACTTCATGCCACCTTCTTTGCATAAATTCAACTTCTCCTCTAAACCTTCTTTGTTTTTCTTCTGTGTCTTCTAACCCTCGCGATTTGGATTCATAGTGATACAGTTCTGCGTAGGGATTATAAACAACTAATTTTCCAGTTTCTCTAACGCGAAGGCAAAAATCAATATCATTAAAAGCAACTTTCAGCTTTTCATCAAATCCATTCACATCTTCAAACACACTTTTCTTCACCATCATACAGGCTGCAGTAACAGCACTATAATCCTGTGCGCAGTACGCTCTTGCAAAGTATCCTAACTGATCCTTTGGCAAATTAATAAAGCAATGCCCTGCTACCCCGCCGATTCCAATAATAACACCTGCGTGCTGAATCGTATTATCTGGATAATATAATCTTGAGCCGACAATTCCTACATCGTCCCTCATACAGTATCCAAGCATTTCTTCAATACAACTCTCATTTATAATTTCCGTATCATTATTTAAGAAAAGGAAATATTGACCTTTGGCAAATTTTACGCCAAAATTATTAATTGCAGAATAATTAAATTCTTTCTCCCATTTTACAACCTTAACTTTCTTATTCTCTCTTTGCAGTTTTTCATAATAATCGAACGTCTTTTCAAGGATACTGTTATTCTCAATAATTATATATTCAATGTTTTTGTATGATGACTTTTCTTCTATTGAACTTATGCACTTATTCAAATCTTCTGTATGGTCTTTATTAGGAATAATTATTGATACCAGAGGTTTTGTATTAATATGATATTTACTTCTATATATTCCAAGCATACTTTTTTGCAAAAGTACATTTGCATCAATGCCAGTTCGTTCGTAATGTGCTTTTATTGCCTTTGCCCCTGCCTCAAATGCATACATTTTGCTTTCCGGATTCTCTGCTGTCGAATCGGGATGTGCTCTCCAGTGATATAATACCATAGGAATATGATAGATTTTATCTGTCTGTTCTATACAACGCAATATAAAATCATAATCCTGAGCTCCGTCTAATGCCGGATTAAATTTACCTGCCTTTTCAAGAATCGCTTTGCGGACTATGACAAAATGACAAATATAATTTACTGTTCTCAATAAATCTATATTAAAATCCGGTTTAAAATGTGGTCCAAAGTATTGTTTTCCGTCCATGCTTATTTTATCTTCATCGCTATAGATTAAATCTATCTCTGGATTTTTATTCAAAATACTTACATTTTCAAATAGAGCATTCGGACATAATAAATCATCATGATCTGCAAATGCCAAAAATTCTCCCTCAGCAATCCCCAACGCCAAATTTGTATTTTCAGAAATTTGTAACGGTACATCTGAGCAAACCATTTTTATTCGCGAATCATTCTTCTGGTAATTTTCTACCACTTGTCTTAAATTTGTATTCTCTCCAGTTCCATCAGAAAAGCACAATTCCCAATTTTCATATGTTTGATTTTTAACACTATCTATCAGCTCTTTTAAATATTTCTCCGGCGTCTTAAACAATGGAACAACAATACTTATTTTTGGTGAGTATTCGAAACACGTTCCTTTCTGTTCTTTCAATTCATCCTCAGTAATATCATGCATCCGTTTCCAATGTCCATAATCAATATCACTCTGTTTTGTTATTTTCTCATATATTCTGATAAAAGTATCCTTTAATCCCCTGCTCCGATAATAAGCGAGTCCCTTTACCGTCCATTTTTTTGCCTTTACAGCAACTTTTCCAAGCTTACTATAAGACAAACTGCATACTCTCTTATATTTCTTTTCACCATAAGAGACAATGAATCGAACTTTTTTTTCTTTGCACTCTTCAATTTCTATTTCAAACCCCAATACATTTTCTTTAGAAATCTCCGGAAATTCAAACTGTACATCTCCTCTGTTTTTCTGTCTTAAACTAATTTCCAGTTCATTTCCCCCAAGTGTTGAAACAGACAGTTTCGCTGATTCAGGACTTGCTATCCATCCCCGAAGAATTGCTTTTTCTTTTTCAAACCCCGAAAAATCTATACTTCCCGCAATTCCTTTCTTCATTTTTACAATATCTGATATATTGAATTCAGCTACCTTGTGTTTTTTCCCTTTTTCAATTCTTTCGATGATAAGTTTTTTCCCTTTATTATAATCTGCAGGCAATTCCAGCCAGAAAAAATATAATGTATCGATTATACTCTTTTTGCTTAGATTCTTTCCGACAACATAAGTACTCGAGTGCCTTTCCATTTCTGACGGAATTTTTATATCATCTATATAAAACTCTATTCCAGTATCGCCGATTTGGTTTTTATGAAACCATCCTTCAACTAACAGCATGTGGAAATCATCGAGCTTATATCTCATGTTTAGCACTTCAAATTTATTACTCATCCTTCAAATTCTCCTACTTAAATAACTTGTATAATAATTTCATAAATGCAGCAATATAAGCCACAAATATAAGAATAACCCCGAATGTTTCTACATCAAATCTATGAGTAATCATTCTGGCAACCATTATTCCCTGTGTACTGTTTCCTTTCACATTTAGCTGCATATTTTTTTGTATTTCCGGCACAATGTAAAATGAAATTCCATTTGTTTCATCAGCGCCCTGCTCTTCAAAAGTAATCTTATAGTTCTTTCCTCTACACTTTGTCACTTGCTCAAATTCAAATTTATTAAACCTGTTATTTTTAATATCCAAACCTTGCTTTGTTCCCTTTGCAATTACTTCATCCGTTTCCAAATCCACTAAGGTATACACAATCCGGACATCTGTTACATCCCCCGTAATTGAACATTTTGCCTGTATTCCATCTAAACTATTCTCTTGATTCGTAAAAGTCTGACTTATCACGGAATCTACAATAACACCTGTATTCACAAAATTTTCGGTGTCAATATTTCTGTCATACAAATATGTTAATTTGTCAATATGTGCATATAAAAAGGCACAAAACAGAATTATAATTAAGACGATTCCTCTTTTAATTATTTTCTTCATATTCGTTTCCTCATTTATATTTCTTTGTATTTGCTACAGACTTCCATTGTATCACCAAACATTCTTACATTCCCTTTCTCCAGCCATACAATTTTGTTACATATTTTTTCAACCTGCTGCAAACTATGTGACACAAACAAAATCGTAGTTCCGTTATCCCTCATATTTTGAATTCTGGCTTCACACTTTTCTTGAAACCGGAAATCGCCAACTGAAAGAACCTCATCTACAATCAAAATATCGGGGATTCCAATTGTCGCAATCGCAAACGCAAGTCTTGAGACCATTCCGGAAGAAAAGTTTTTAACCGGTACATCCATAAAGTCCCTCAGCTCGGAAAACTCTACAATATCTTCATACTGCTTTTCCATCTGTGAACGATTATACCCCAAAAGCGCACCATTCAAGAACACGTTTTCCCTTGCTGTTAAATCCATATCGAACCCTGCCCCTAATTCAATCAAAGGAGCAATATTACCATGGACAGTAACTTCTCCTTTTGTCGGCTTTAATACTCCGGCAATTGTCTTTAACATTGTACTTTTTCCACTGCCGTTCAAACCAATAAGTCCTAACGAATCCCCTTTTTTCACCTCGAAAGAAACATCTTTTAGTGCCCAAAATTCATCATATGAAACTTGCTTTTTCAAACTTTTGATGATATATTCTTTGAAACTATCGAATTTTTCTGAGGACAGATTAAACTTGATAGACACATGCTCAACACTGATTATTACATCTTTTTCCATCTAATTACTCCTAAATATTCAAGATAAATTCATCTTGATTTTTATAGAAAACAAACAGTCCTATTGCCAGCATTATAACAGCTTCGACCATTCCTATCGCCAGAGAGCCTGCCGAGAAACATTTCGCATTAAACATTGTATCCCGAAACATCTCCAGCATATTTGTCAGCGGATTAAGGAGGACAATCGTCTTAATCTTCTGTGGAAGCATCGACATTGGATATATCACCGGTGTCAAGTACATCAATCCTGTTGTAAATACGGAATATAAATGCATAATATCCCGGAACTTCACAGTAAGTGCAGCCAATAACAACCCAACGCCTAATGAAAAAACAACCAATAAAAACAACGGAAACACTGATAATACAACCGTCCACCGTAATTCAACTCTCGTTGCAATCATCACCAAAATAAGTGCTGTAAAAGAAGCCATCAAGTTAATAAAACTTGAAAATACTCTTGACAACACAAACAGATACTTAGGTACATATACTTTTTTAATTAATGAAGCACTACCAATAATCGAAGACATCGAACTTGTTGTTGCATCATTAAAGAAATTAAAAACAACCTGCCCGCTTAATACATACAGCGGAAAATTTTCAATATCAAATTTGAAAAGGTTTGAAAACACAACTGATAGAATTATCATCATAAACAATGGATTTAGGAGTGTCCATAACACTCCTAAAACCGATCGTCGATATTTTATTTTTATATCTCTTGCCACCAGTTCAGACAAAAGTGGTTTGAATTTCAAAAAATTTTGTATATATTTCGACACTTTCTTCCTCCAGAATCTACTTTTTCAGTTCCTTAATCCCGCTCCATTTCTGGTCTTTTTCAGAAATAGTAAGTTCCATTCCTTCTGGAATCGGCCATTCAACTCCTATATCAGGATCATTCCATGCAAGACCGCCCTCATCATTTGGATGATAAAAATCTGTACACTTATATGCAAATTCTGCTGTATCAGATAAAACAATAAAGCCATGTGCAAAATTCTTTGGAATAAAAAACTGCTTTTTATTCTCTGCTGAAAGAAGAACACCGTACCATTTTCCATATGTCTCAGAACCTTCTCTCAAATCAACTGCAACATCAAACACTTCTCCGCTTACAACACGCACTAACTTGTCCTGAGGATAATTGATCTGAAAATGCAAACCTCTCAGTACACCTTTCTTGGAACTTGATTGATTATCCTGCACAAATTCCATATCAATTCCAGCTTCTTTGTAGTCATTATAATTATATGTTTCCATAAAGTAACCACGTTCATCGCCGAAAACTGTCGGTGTAATTACCTTCAATCCTTCTATCTCACATGTTTCTACTGTTATTTTCCCCATTTTTTCTGCCTCTTTCTACTTACTAGTTATATATCATCATAACCGATTAATAATTTTCACTCTCACTACTCAATATATTTATCATCCAATACATCTTTCAGATAACGTCCATATTGATTTTTCTGATAAAGGTCACATGCCTCACCAAGCTTTTCCTTATCAATCCATCCATTATTAAACGCAATCTCTTCCAGGCACGCAATCTTTCTGTTCTGATGTGTTTCTACCGTCTTCACAAAATTAGTGGCATCAACGAGGGATTCATGTGTACCGGTATCCAGCCATGTGAATCCCTGTCCAAGTAAGGTTACATCCAGATTTCCCTTTTCCAGATAAATTCTGTTTAAATCTGTAATTTCCAACTCACCCCGCTCACTCGGCTTAATCTGTTTTGCATACTCTACAACATGATTATCATAAAAATACAGTCCTGTAACAGCATAGTTTGATTTTGGATGCTGCGGCTTTTCTTCCAAAGATACCGCTTTTCCTTCATTGTCAAATTCAACAACACCAAACCGCTCCGGGTCGTCCACATAATAGCCAAATACAGTTGCACCCATTTCTTTTGTGGCAGCCGCTTTAAGCCTCTTACGCAATCCATGCCCATGGAAAATGTTGTCACCCAAAATCATTGCACAGCTTTCACCTGCAATAAAATTTTCCCCAAGCAGAAATGCCTGCGCAAGTCCATCCGGCGACGGTTGCACCTTATAACTTAAGCTGATACCGAACTGACTTCCATCTCCAAGCAATTCCTCAAACCTAGGCGTATCATCTGGTGTGGAAATAATCAATATTTCCCGGATTCCCGCTTCCATCAAAATACTCAATGGGTAATAAATCATCGGTTTGTCATAAATCGGAAGCAACTGTTTGCTTGTCACCTGTGTCAATGGATATAATCTTGTTCCTGAACCGCCCGCCAATATAATACCTTTCATCTCTTCTCCTCCTACCATAAACCAACAGTATCATTCGATACTGTTGCCTGAATTAACTTATTTATTTTATTTACTCTTTTTGTAACATCATTCAATACGCCACAATACAAACTGCCATATTGTAACCTCCACAAATAAATTATGTTTAATTATATCATTTCTTATCTTATGAATCAACCTTTTGTGCTTTTCCTGTAATAATTTGTAACATTTTCATCTTTATTCTGCCACGAAAAATCACAGAAAGTAATAATACTCCCTGTGATTTTTTAAGCTCATGATTCTAACAATACTTTCATATAACTGTTTATAATACTATATCCATAATCCTTTTCTGTAGCCCAACCAACGTTATTCGGATTTTCATTGATTCCAAGCCACTCCACATAAGCAGCGGTACCTCGTTTCACATATTTGAATCTTGGATCAACACATATCTGATTCAGTGCTTCTGTTGTAGCATATGCCTTTAAGTGCTGAACCTGAGCACGGATTCCGGTTCTGACGTCTACAAATGATGCACATTTTCCGGTTTCATTGTCATCTACCGCTCCCAAACCGGCGAAATTAAACTGTTCAATTTTTACAATTCCGCCAAACTTCAGAAACCTGGTTTCTTTCATTGCCTGAGCAAATGCTACTTCAGCACGCACTCCTTCCTTTTTCGCCTCTTCAACATAAATCTGGCAGAATGTACGGATATCACTTGCTCCTCCTTTTTCCAATTCCGCCGTCGGATATGTAGCTTTTGAATTAAAATATCGTACCATCTGCTCTACTGTTGTTGAAGTTGTCCCCATAATAGAATTTAGCGGTTCTGCTATCTCCTCTACTGCAGTTCTTCCCTCGCTTTTTCCGATATTAATATAATGTAAATAATACAACTTGTTATTATTTCCAAATGCATTTTGCAAATCCCTGTAGTTATTTTTATATATTCTAACATTAAAAGAGTCTTTCGCCTGTCGGCCTTCTCCCATTCCGTTTTCCACAAAATGAGCTAGTGCTCCCTCTTCGTCATACCGAAATACTTTTTTTAAGTCATCATATTTTGCAATATAATAATTAAAATCATAAACCGCTGCGTAATCTACTCCTTTATATATAGTAGTTGCATTTTGCAATTCGGTTACGCCGGTTGCCTTTCTTCCTTCTTTTTTGCCTGTATTTATATAATGTTCATAATATAATTTCAAATTACTTCCAAACGCTTTTCTTAAATCTGCGTATTGGTTTCTGTATGATTTTACATCAAAAGAATCTTTTGCCTGTCGGCCTTCTCCCATTCCATTTTCCACAAAATGAGCTAGCGCTCCCTCTTCGTCATACCGAAATACTTTTTTCAAGTCATCGTATTTTGCAATATAATAATTAAAATCATATACTACCGCGTAATCTACTCCTTTATATACAGTAGTTGCATTTTGTAATTCGGTTACGCCGGTTGCTTTTCTTCCTTCCTTTTTACCTGTATTTATATAATGCTCATAATATAATTTCAAATTACTTCCAAACGCTTTTCTTAAATCCGCATATTGATTCCTGTATGAATTTACATCGAAAGAATCTTTTGCCTGTCGGCCTTCTCTCATTCCAGTCTCTACGAAATGTTCAAGTGCTCCCGCATCATCATATTGAAATACTTTTTTCAAGTCTGCATATTTCGTTATATAATACTGAAAATCATATACCGCCGCGTAATCCACGCCTTTATATACCGTTGTCCCTTTTGTCTGAGTGGGCTTCGTGTCTGCACCATTATCGGAATCATCTTTTTTTACTGCTGTACGTCCCTCCGCTTTTCCAATTGTAAGATAATGCTCATAATATGCTTTTAAATCATTTCCAAATGCTTTTCTCAGGTCCGCATAGTTATCTTTATATACCCATACATTAAATTCTGCACTCGCTTGACGCCCCTCTTGCATTCCATTTGTAATAAAATGATTAAATGCTGCCGTTTTATCATTACCAAACGCTGTTTTCAAATCGGCGTAATGATTGATATAATAATCATAATCATATACAGGAGAATAGTCCATTTTACTCAAACCATATGTATTCGCAATTCCTTTCGCATCTGCAACACCAAGTTGTTTTAAAAATGACTCATTCTTCAGTTTTGCAGCATCACCTGCATTGTCAAGAAATGCATGCTCGACAATAATTCCTGTCATCCCCAGTGATTTACTGAGATTATTGGTTGTATAATAATCTTCTATTCTGCCTTGGTCATCATACTCTGGTCTATACCCGCCTTCGGTTGTAGCATTTTTCACTTGTGCACCACGATTTGTAAGCCCCAGTGCCTCTAGCTGAGCCAAAATGTTATTTGCTAGATTTGCTCCGTCCTGATGGATTGCTGTGCTATAGCTATTATTTGGGTAATATACTTCGGATCCATTTGCAGCCGTACTCACACCATTCACTGAATTGAAATGAATATCAACAAAAACGCTGGCTCCTTTTGCATGGGCATCATATACTCTTTGATTCAAACAATAGGACATATCTCTGCCAGGGTAAGCACAGTTAACAGAACTTCTGTCTAAGTATACTGTCACTCCATAGTACTGTTCCAATTCAGCTTTGCAATACTGTGCTACTTTCCATGTAAGTTCTTCTTCTTTAAGACCGTTTCCTCTTGCACCTGTATGTGTTGCATCATGCCCGGCACAGATTACTACTACTTTATTTGCCGCTCTGCTCTCAGACGTTGCTGCTTCCGCCGATACCATAGCAGGAACATCCGCCAGTCTTGCATCATTCTCTGCGCCTTCTGATGTTCCTTCTGCATCCGCCACTGACAGTACAGATTCCACTGTTGATTCGATATTCTCTGTCTCTCCGCCTTGTTCTACCACATTTCCAGAATCATCCAATGAATACACCGTCACTTCCGGAACTTCTTCCTGATTTTCTGCTGGTGGTTCACTCTGCTCTTTCGTTTCCGGTTCTGTTGTAACTGTATATTCTGCCAGTACATCTTGCTCCGAAAAGCTGACATTTATATCCTCGGCATGACCGGAAATCCGGTATGTAATACTATCCAACTTATAATTTCCAACTTGAGATACATCTGTATATGCTGTCTTAAAAAGAACTGTATTTGCTACAATATTGGATGCAGACAAATCATACAGTGTTCCACTCTCCGGCATACTATAATGTAAAACCGCTGATTCTAATACAATGGAAGTATCAGCGAATGCAATCACAATATTCTGCTCATCCGGAATATTTACAGTCTGCTCGTCCATATACACGTATTCAAACGCCCGTTGTTTCTCTGTATCAGTGACTGTTTCCTGATTTATAGACTGTTCTTCTGATTGGACAACTTGCTGATCAGATTGAACGCTTGTATTATCATTACCTTCTATATTCTGCTCCACTGATTCATCCGTCTCGGTCTCCAGAGTTTGAGATTCCACCGTATTTTGCCCGTTTATTGATGAATTACCCGTTGTCTCTGCCACGGCTGATTCTTCTGCTGCTAAGACCGTCAAGCCTGATGTAATACACATTATGACCGCCAACAGCAATGCAAGTGCTTTTTTCGCTCTTTTCATACTCCCTTATCTCCTCTTAAATGTGCCTAAATTTACAAAGTTAATAAAATTGTAACATGTTTCTTCTGACTTTTCTAGTTTTTTCAGTTTTTTCATTCTTCTATAAAAATTTTGTATATATTTTACACTTCTTCGAATTTTCCCAACGCAGCCGCCACAACCTTATCCATATCATAGTATTGATAATTGCCAAGCCTGCCGCCAAAAGTCACATTCTTCTCCTTTTTTGCCAGTTCCTTATATTTCTCAAATAATCTGGTATTTTTCTCATCGTTCACCGGATAATACGGCTCCATTCCTACTTCCCACTCGGAAGGATATTCTCTTGAAATCACCGTCTTTTCCTGCTTTCCGAACTCGAAGTGCTTGTGCTCAATGACCCTCGTATAGGGCACTTCTTTTTCCGTATAATTTACAACCGCATTTCCCTGGTAATTATCACAGTCCAGAACTTCAGTTTCAAATCTGACGGAGCGGTACTCTAATGTGCCAAGCTGATATCCAAAATATTCATCAATCATGCCTGTAAAAATAATCTTTTCTGCTATATCCGGATTTTCTTTCCTGAATTCGAAGAAATCTGTATTCGTCCGCACCTCTATGCCATCCAGCATTTTTTCCACGATTGAAGTATAACCACCTATCGGGATTCCTTGATAACGGTCATTGAAGTAATTGTTGTCATAGGTAAACCGCACCGGCAAACGTTTGATAATAAATGCCGGTAAATCTTTGCAGTCTCTTCCCCACTGCTTTTCCGTATATCCTTTCACCAGCTTTTCGAATACGTCTTTTCCTACGAGGGACAGCCCCTGTTCTTCCAGATTCTTCGGCTCGGTAATCCCCGTTTCTTTTACCTGACTTTCAATCATTTCCTTTGCTTCCTGCGGTGTCCGTATCCCCCACATCCTACTGAACGTGTTCATATTAAACGGCAGGTTGTACAGTTCATCCTTATAGACTGCAATTGGTGAATTGATATAATTGTTAAACTCAGCGAACTGGTTCATATAATCCCAGATGTTCTTATCGGACGTATGGAAGATATGAGCGCCATATTTGTGCACATGGATTCCCTCAATGTCTTCACAATATATATTTCCGGCAATATGAGGACGTTTGTCTATCACGAGACAACGTTTTCCTCTTTTATGCAATTCATGTGCCATAACTGCTCCATACAATCCGGCTCCAACTACCAGATAATCGTAATTCATGCTTACATTTCCTTTCTCACTAAAAATCTACAGATGGGTTTATTCTATCATTTATTTGAAGACTTGTATAGACTCATAGAAAAAAAGACAGTTTTACGTGCAATAATCCACGTAAAACTGTCTCCTTATTCTGTCCGCACTTTACTCAGACGCTTTACCCAGTGTTACATCCACTGTCTTCTCTGTCCATTCTCCATTGTTTTCCGGAATCTGAATGGTTACGGATACTGTTTTTCCGACCTCATAGTAGCTGAGTTCTTTCTGCAGGCTTTCCATGCTGTTAACAGTTGTCCCGTTTAGGGCCGTAATCACGTTGCCTTTTGTAAGTCCGGCTTTTTCAGCTCCGCCGCCTTTTACCAGTTCCGCTACATATACGCCAGCCGGCATATTGTAACGCTCAGAACCTTCTGCCGTTACATCATATCCTTTGATTCCAAGATACCCCTTTTCATTATCGGCAACTTTGTGCTTTGTCTCCTGGTTCATCAGATTATCAATAATATCCGATACATCGCTGATTGGGATTGCATATCCCATACCTTCCACTGTTGTGCTTGCCAGTTTGGAAGAATTGATTCCAATGACGTCGCCGTTTGCATTTACAAGTGGTCCGCCGCTGTTACCGGGATTGATTGCAGCATCTGTTTGAATCAGTTTTACCCCGGTACTTTGTGTCTCGCCGGTACTTTCATTGGTTGTTGTGCTGTCTCTGTTGACGGCGCTGATGACGCCTGTTGTAACAGACTGTCCATACCCCATCGCGTTGCCAATGGCAATCGCCGGTTCTCCGACCTGAAGTTTTGTGGAATCTCCCAATGTCGCAACAGAAATTGTATCCATTGTATCCTCCGGAATCTTATCCAACGGTATCGCAATGACAGCTAAATCATGTTCGGAGTCCGTTCCTTTGACATCCGCCTCCACACTTTTATCGTTATCAAATGTAACTGTCAATGCCTCGCTGTCTGCGATTACATGATTATTTGTTACAATCAATAATTCGGAATCAGTTTTTGAGATAATGATTCCGGTTCCACAGCTCTCACTCTGGTACTGTGCCGTCTGTCCCCAGATGTTCTGCACTTCCTGTACCCCCATATTGGTGATAGATACGACAGAAGGCATAACATCGTCTACAATTGCAGACACATCTGATGTGACAACACTGGAAGACTTGCTTAACGTCGTTGCATTGCCAGATGACGCCGTTGTGCTTGCCGCCGACTTATTATTCAGTCCGAGCAGCTTACTCCCAACAAAATTCGTTGCAAGAAATACACCGCTGGAAACTACACCAAAAATAATCGCAAGCCCGATTACCATCAGTGCCTTTGGCACTCCTCTCTTCCTTTTGTTATCATAATTTGAATGACCAGGCTGGCTATTATTCTGATCCTGGTTGTTTTCCGGATTATAGTAATTGTATTGGTTCTCCATACCAGTTCCCTCTTTCTCTTGTATTTGGCAATCACATAAACCGCTGTATATGCTGTTCTGAACAATCACCTTATCTTTATATTGATATAATAGCCATTCTTTGTGATGAATCTGTGTTCAATCTATAAAGAATCTTTGTTTTTTATTCCACCGTTACGGATTTTGCCAGATTTCTCGGCTTATCCACATCACACCCTTTGCCGACTGCAATATAGTATCCGAATAATTGTAATGGGATAATTGCCAGTGAGTTTGTAAAATACCTGTTCGTCTCCGGAATGTAGATCACATAATCTGCCGCACGTTCTACTTCGTCATTCCCTTCATTTGTGACTGCCATGACAAACGCGCCCCTTGTGCGCACTTCTACCATGTTACTAATCATTTTCTTATATAAATCTTCCTGTGTCAAAACAGCCAACACAAGCGTTCCGTCTTCTACGAGCGAAATGGTTCCGTGCTTAAGTTCTCCGGCAGCATATGCCTCTGAATGGATATAGGAAATTTCCTTTAATTTCAGAGAGCCCTCCATCGAAATTGCGTAATCCACGCCTCTTCCGATAAAGAATACGTCCCTTGCCGCAAGATAACGGTTCGCGAATTTTTGTACACGCAGTTTATTATTCAGCAGCAGCTCAACTTGATCCGGAATCCGTTTTAAATCCTCAATATATTCTTTTAATTCCCCGTCTGTGATAGTCCCTCTTACTTTTGCAAATTTCATTGCCAGCAAATACATGGCAATCAACTGACAGGAATATGCTTTTGTCGTTGCTACTGCGATTTCAGGTCCCGCCCATGTATACATGACATTATCAGCCTCCCTTGCGATGGAGCTGCCGACTACATTGACAATGCCAAGTACTCCTGCTCCCTTCTCCTTTGACATACGAAGTGCGGCAAGCGAATCTGCGGTCTCCCCGGACTGACTGATAATTACAACTAAAGTTCCATCTTCAATCAACGGATTACGGTAACGATATTCCGATGCCACATCCACCTCGACAGGGATACGTGCCATTCCTTCCAGCACATACTTGCCCGTCACACCTGCATGATAAGCGGAACCACATGCAACTATCATAATCTTTCCGATTCCTTTGATATCTTCATCCGTCATTCCCAGTTCTTCAATGACCACATCATTTTTCTTGATTCTGGGAGAGAACGTATCCGTAATTGCTTTTGGCTGTTCATACATCTCCTTTAGCATAAAATGTTCATATCCGCCTTTTTCAGCCGCATCCACATCCCATTCGATATGGGTGGACTGTTTTTCAATCGGTTCTTCATCTACACTGAAAAATTCCATAGATTCCTTTGTCATTCTGACGATTTCTTCATTTTCAATAAAATATACATCTCTTGTATATCTCAAAACTGCAGGGACATCTGACGCGATGACACATCCCCCTTTCGTATGCCCCACAATAAGAGGACTGTCTTTTCGAACGGCATATAATTCATCCGGGTGCTCTTTAAACATAATTCCCAATGCATACGAGCCTTCCATACGATGCATTATTTTCGTGATAGTGCGCAATGGGTTTCCATCATAATAATAATCCAGTAGGTGCGCTACCACCTCTGTATCCGTATCGGAAATAAACTGGTACCCTTTCCGTATCAGTTTATTCTTTAATTTTAAATAATTTTCAATAATTCCATTATGAACAACAACAATACTCCTGTCCTCGTTAAAATGAGGATGTGCATTCACATCCGAAGGCTCTCCGTGAGTTGCCCATCTGGTGTGCCCGATTCCGATTGTCCCCGGAAGGGTCTCTCCGTCGTGCGTCAACTCGTTCAGCACCTTCAGCCTCCCTTTGGATTTCTTCATTTCTATGTTTTCCCCGTCATATACCGCAATCCCTGCCGAGTCATATCCCCTGTATTCCAGTTTTCCCAATCCATCTAGCAAAATCGGCGCAGCCTGCTGTTCTCCTACATAACCTACAATTCCACACATAATCTTTTCCATCCTTTCATTTATTCCCGCGAGCAACGAGCCAAGCAGCCATGCTTACATGGATATTTGGCAACTGCCGCGGGGGTCAAATACTCCGCCCCTTGGGGCATGTCAAATTTGATGCCCCGTTGGTTGCAGCGGGGTCTTTGACTATGATTATTAAAAAAGAAGGCGGTTAAGCAGCATAACACTGAATAACCGCCCTCGGTTTCTATAAATCAATAAAATCTATATCATAATCATCCTTATTGTTTGTTTTTCTTCCTGCTTTTGAAACTTTACGTGCTTTGAGGTTTTGTTTCTTTACCGGTACTTCATCCGGCTCCTCATCCTCATAATCATCATAATCATCGAACCCGTCTTCATCAAAATTATCCTGATATTCTACATCCTCTTCCATATAGTCATCCGACTCGTCCTCATAATCCGAATTATCACTTCCGATGAATTGTTCCCTCGAATTTTTCTTATTCTTTGGAATCATGTCCCCCTCATCGTATTCTTCATACAATTCATCCAGCTCTCTGTTTTTTTTGCCAATCACAACAGCCAGAATAATGACAATCAACACCAGAATGAAAAATACGACTGCAGTTACTGCAATAACAACCAGCAGATTTTTATCAATAACAGATTTGACGTTATTGAACATTTTATTACCTGTCTGAGATTCATCTTCCGCCGTAGTTGTGTCCCGCGCCACATACCGCTGATAGGTTCCATCTACAGAGTCATACTGATAAAATCCAATCTCTCCGGATGGCCCAAGTGCATTTACAAGATAAAACTCTTTGTTCTTGCTGTCCTGCCAGATTGGAAATGTTGTCCCGTTCAGATTTAATGTTGTTTCACCAAATCCCTTTGGCAGCTTGCTGTCATTCCCATTCCCCAATATATAAATATATTGGTTTTCTGACAACGCAACCTGATCTGCAAGAATAAACCCGCCTTTCTCATCGTCCAATGCCATAAGGGGAGTTTCTGAGCCGTTCTGCATTACAAACAGGAATTTCCTGCCGGAAACATCCTGCTGAACCCCATTGTAATCTGCCCCATTGCAGGAAACTACCGTTTTTGAAAATCCATCCGGAATCAGTGCGTCTGTAAAATCGTTATAAATGGAATAGGATGTCCCGGAAATATCAATACTTCCGTCTCCTGCCGCCGGTGCGGCTGCCGCTGCCGTACCATCGCCCGCTCCCACAGTAACCGTGGCCGCCCCATTCTGCAGATTTAATGTCTCATCCGAAAAAAGGTACGCAGTGGAAGAAGTCACTTCTATTGTAGACGTTCCTTCCGCAAGTGCTTTAAATACCATATCATAATTCAGTTCTGTCTCTGTCCCTGTACCGGATGCGGACAATGTAACCGTCCCGGCGCCGCCGGATGCATTTGTTCCCCTGACAAATTCCAGTTTCGAAGAATCATAGGATACTGTTACATCGCCGTCACCGATTGCGGCGCCGCCTGCATCCATTTTCACAGTTACTGTAATCTCTTCCCCTACTTTTCCTGATGGATCTGAAAACTGCAGCGTTCCGTCAGCCGCAAAACATACAAAAGCCTGTGAAAAGATAATCATACATACACAAATAAATGCAAGGCTCAATTTGTTTTTTACTTTATTCATCTCAATGCACCTTCCCTGGTTCTATTTTCCAGTTTTCCTCTCCTAATACTCTGCTCCATAATCATCATTCCCACCGGATTCCTGTGTATCGTCACCGGTATCTGCTGCTGTGTCGCCGGTATCGCCATATGCCCCATCACCGTTCCCATAGTCAAAACCACTATTATCATAATTATAATCTGAACCGTATGATTCCCCTGTATCACTGTAGTCTGTTCCGCTGTAATCAGTGCCGCTGTCATCATAAGTTCCCGAATTACTATAATCTGTTCCTCCGGCATTATAAATACTGCTCAACTCATTACAAATAGATGTCAATGTAGAAGTCGGCGTATATCCATCCTCTCCAAAGAAAAATTTGTGCAATTCCTGCACATCTGACAAGGCAGAAGTACTGATGACTACGCTTCCCTGGTCTTTATAATCCAGAGAATCTACGTTAAACGGGAATCCCTTGCTCTCCCCAATCTTATACTTACTCACATCTTTTGCATATGCTAAAATTTCAGTTAATGTAAAGTTCGTCTTTACTTTTGAAAAAACCTTGTCAATAATTTTATCTAGTGTAGCAAGATTTGATTTCTGTAGTTTTTGAGCAATTTTTTCCAAAACAAGCCGCTGTCTCTCTGTACGTTTATAGTCGGAGCCGTCTGTAAAACGGATTCTCGCGTATGCAGTTGCCTGAACGCCATTCAACGTCTGTAGTCCCGGTTCAGTGACGCCAGGAGATTCCTTTCCCGTATTTTCCATCACTTCCATAATATATCCGTTGATACTATAGCCATTTACACCGTCTATTTCTTCCTGTGTTACATCAATATCAATTCCACCGACTGCATCAATTACGTCAACCAGCGCCGAAAAATCAACCGTTACATAATGCGTAATACTCATATCCAGATTCCGGTTCAGCATCGCGACAGCCTCTTCTTCCTCTCCGTATGCATATGCAGCGTTTGCCTTATAGTACTCGCCATCATCCAGTTTCATCAATGTATCCCGGTACACAGATGTCATCTTAACCTCTTTTGTTTTCCGGTTCAGGCTTCCAATAATAATGGTATCGCTGCGTGAACCCATGGACTCGTCCGTTGCCCTTGAATCCAGACCAAATAAGGCAACATTCAGATATCCCGTTTCATCGTATTCCAGCTCATCCGAAATACTCAATTTGTCTAAATCTAATGTTCCCGTATTGAGTTTACCCATCTTGTTTCCTATATAAGCAACTCCGACAATTGCTGCCAATACGAAAATAAGGAGCAAAACGCAAAATCCAACCAGTACTTTCTTTCCGGTTGTCAAGCTGCCTTTTTTCCTCCTTCTGGAAGATTTCATATTCTGACGGCCGGTTCGCCCCGCCGCCTTTCTTCCCTGCTGCGTATTTTTTTTATTTCTGCTCCCTCTTGCCGTCCTCTCTGATCCACTTTCCAAACGACGTTTCTTTTTTGCCATAGCCTATCCTTTCTCTTGTTCATATCTTGTCTACTGTCTGTTATCATACACGATTTTTCCCGGAACATCAATATCTTTCATAAGTATCGTATTTTTCCCAATATCTTGGACTCATTGTACATTTCTGAATCAGCCAGCCCGGTAGATTTCTGTAATTCTTTCCCATTCGGTATCCAAGATATTTAAATCCGCTTTTGACTACAAGAGAACCTATTAACCATGGTTTTCTTATTTTTATCAAGTACTTTACGGTATCTTTTACTAATCGAATTCCCTCTGACTCTGATTTCACCTGCTCAAACACCTCCGGATGTTCTGCCTGCGATACCGCTAAATCAAAGTTTCTTTTAAACTGCTGTATACAATTATAATTATGGGAATGTATCACCTTTGCCTCTGCAACATATGCCACACTGTCTCCAGACTGTATCATTTTTGCCGCCATAATCATATCTTCATTAAATATTACCTTTTCCTCAAAACCGCCTAAAGATTCATAAACCGATTTCCGATATGCCGCACATACATCCGAACAGAAGAAGGTCTTAATTCCCATCGTCTCCAAGTCTTTTAATGATTTCACATAACTTTTGTCGGGGTAGTTAAAGGAACGGGTATACCGCTCTATAATCTTGCAGTCGGCATTTGGAAGCTGCCTTGCATACGTGGCAGCAATATTCTCCTGCCCAAACGGCTTCACAAGTTCTTCTATCACCCGTTCATTTGCCGGGAGTGCGTCTTGCGTCATATAAACAAGTATTTCAGCGTGTGACTCCATTGCCCCACGGTGTCTGGTTCCGCCGTGGTCAAACTCTTCCGGCGGGATATGCGTCACCTGTATCTTTTCATCCAACTGATTCAATTCCTGCGGAAACCTGCCTGTATCTGTATCAATGATGTGAATCTGATGTATCGGATACGTTTGCCGCAATAGTTTTTTCACAAGAAAAACGGTATTTTCATCCGGATTGTAGGTCGGTATGATGATATCGACTATCCGGTTCTTTTTTTGATTCTCCCTAATATGCATTCTTATTAATGAATCCTTTCAAAAACGTCATAAGTATAATCTTAATATCAAACCCAATCGTCCAGTTTTCAATATAATACAAGTCATACTCAATTCTTTTGCGGATGGAAGTGTCTCCGCGGTATCCATTTACCTGCGCCCATCCTGTCAGCCCGGGACGTACCTGATGCTTTATCATATATCTCGGAATCTCCTCCTTAAATTTTTCCACGAATAACGGACGCTCCGGCCTAGGTCCCACGAGGCTCATATCACCCTTTAAGATATTAAACAATTGCGGTAACTCATCTATGCTTGTCTTTCTGATAAACTTTCCAATCGGAGTAACCCTTGGGTCATTTTTGACTGTCCAGCCCTTTTTCTCATCATTTTCTTTCTGTACCACCATAGAGCGGAACTTATACATATAAAAAGGCTTGTTCTTTAACCCAATTCGTTCCTGCTTAAAAATCAGCGGCCCCGGATCTGTAATTTTAATAATCACGGAAACCACTGCCATAACCGGTGAAAACAAAATAATCGCAACAACCGCGCCGAAAATATCCATCGTTCTCTTCATCACACGGTTTAACATCCCGTTTAACGGTACATGACGGATATTGATTACCGGCAATCCCTGTATATCCTCTGTATACGGTTTTGTCGGGATGATGTTGTTGTAATCTGGGATAAATTTTGTATGCACCCCTGACTTTTCACACATATTGACAATTTTTCCAAGTTTGTTATATTCTTCCAGTCCGAGTGTAATTGCAATCTCGTCCAGTTTATTTTCCGGCAAAATCACTTTCAAATCGTCAGTGCATCCGATTACTTTGATTCCCTTATACTCGGAACCTATCTCAATACTGTCATCCAAAATTCCTCTGACGTCATATCCCCATTCCGGATTTGATTTGATTCGGTCGATGTACTCTTCCGCTGCGTTACTATATCCCACAAGGATGATATGTTTAAGATTGTAACCTTTTTTTCTGAGTTTCCGAAGAATGATGCGGAGGATATTTCGCTCTAACGTTTCCCCAAATACATTTACAACCGCAAACACAAAAAGCATCGTACGGGAAATATTGGACTGCTTCGTTACATACAGCATCATAACCAGTGCCATAATACCAATTATATTTGCCTGAAAAATTCTCCAGGCTTCCAATCTTCTTCCCAGCACCCTTTTGGGCACATACAAATGAAAGATATAGTACAACACTAAAAATCCCGGCACAATATAAAGCAGAAGTTTCATATATTCCTGTAAAGACAAGTACCATGGATCCAATTCGAAGATTCCACTTGAAAAACGAATGTACCATGCAAGTACATACGCACATATAATTACAATTCCATCTAACACGACCTGAATCTGATTTAAAAGCCTTTGATTTTCCTTAATCATTACCGCTCTTCCTCTTTTTTAATTACATGATGTTGGGGAAAAGGTATTTTTGCCCCTGGCATCTTTACATTATCTGTAATATCATACAATATTTTCATAAAAAGAACAAGTTAAAACACGGTTTTTACACATTTTTATTCATTTTTTTGTAACATTTTCGTAATTTTTCCAGAAGAATGAAGCTTTTTATGGAATCTTACCTCTGAATTTGCTATAATACAGAGAGATAATTTTGAGAAACGAGGAAACTATGAAGATAACAGTAATCATTCCTAATTATAACGGGAAACATTTTATGAAACCCTGTCTGAAATCATTGGAGAACCAGACCTGTAAAGATTTTAAAATTCTTGTTGTTGATAATCACTCCACTGATGGCAGCATTGAATATATGAAGGAAACTTATCCTGAGATTGAAGTACTCGCCCTGAAGGAGAATTATGGATTCAGTGCAGCGGTGAACACCGGTATCCGTCATGCATCCACGCCATATGTTATTCTTCTGAATAACGACACTACCGTTGATTCCCATTATATAGAAGAAATGCTGCGCGCAATCGAACAGTCCCCTGACATTTTTTCTGTAAGCAGTAAAATGCTCCAGATGTATCACCCGGAGCTGATTGACAGCGCCGGGGATTTGTATACGCTTGTCGGCTGGGGCATCTGCCGCGGAACCGGGCGTCCTGTTGCGAACTACACGGTTCCGGATGAGATTTTCTCAGCCTGCGCCGGTGCTGCGATTTACCGGAAAAGTGCATTTCATCGCATCGGATACTTTGACGAATCTCATTTCGCATATTTAGAGGATATTGATGTCGGCTACCGCGCCAAGATTTTTGGCTATAAGAACATGTACTGCCCTGCTGCACTTGTATATCATGTCGGAAGTGGTACAAGCGGTTCCAAGTATAATTCATTTAAAGTAAAACTTTCCGCAAGAAATAGTATCTGGCTGAATTATAAGAATATGCCGTTATTGCAGCTTGTTATCAACTTTATCCCGCTTGCACTCGGATATTTGGTCAAGTATCTGTTTTTCTGCAAAATTGGTTTTGGAAAAGACTACAAAGACGGGATTTCAGAAGGATGGAAAAAACGGAAATCCTGCAACAAGGTGCCGTTCCGATTCTCCCATTTGCCGAATTATATGAAAATTGAGTGGGAGTTAATGAAAAATACGTTCTCATACGCATCTGATTGGTTCCAAAGAAAACTTTTTCGGAAATAATTTCATTGAATAAAAGGGTTCGCTCTTCGTGCAGATACCGGATGCCGCCGGATAGTAAAAAAAGTCAGGCAACTGTTTTTGATTGTTGCCTGACTTCTTTTTACGTTTATAGCTTCTGTTGATAAAGAAACACACGTTCAATATATGGAACTCTCTTCTCCGGATAAAAGAGTCTAATTGAATTTCTCCATGTATCCGGGATATTCCGCGTGTCCCGTCGCAAAAGATTCCCCATTCACTGTAATCCGGACTTTCTGGCATCCATATGCGTCAAGATACGTGTTACAAATACTACCTATAGAAAGATATTCTCCGGTTGTTCCCAGCGAACTCATATACGTCTCCAATTCTGAAGAGAAATTCAAGTCCAGAACTTTCGCCCCGTCTTTCTCGGATTGTGTAAAAGTCAGTAATTTCACATCGGCAGATACCGCGCCTTTTCCAATCAGAGCCTTCAGGACTTCATCCGGCGACAAAGATTCCAGTTTTATATTCTCTTCCGAAAACCCGGTCGCGTCCCCATTGCTGAAATACACTTTGATTACCGTTCCTGCCTCAACCATATCTGCTGTCTGGCTTTGCCCTTCGTTTTCTGCCGCCGAATCAGTCTTGCCCTCCACGGTACCGCTTGTATTGCCATCAGCGGTGCCCTCCTCCTTTGTATCTGTGCCGGAATTACTTTTTGTGTCCGCATTCTCCTGTTTCGGACTGCCATCTGTATCTGACTGCCTGTCCTTATTGCTTCCACATCCAATCAATGCCGCCGATAATGCAATCAGCAGTACCAATTTTAACCCCTTTTTTAACATCGTATTGAACTCCTCCTACTGTTTCAGTTCTTTCTTATCCAAACAACTTCTCCGGATATACTCCCGTATCAACCAATGCTCTTACAGCCGCAACAACATCCGGCTTATCTTCCTTGTATGTAACTCCGAACCACTTATCTTTTGATTCCAATACTTTTACAGAGAGTTTTCCTTCTTTAAGAAGTCCCCCGATGATAGTTGGGAGCAGATATTCTGCCTTCAAATTGCCTTCCTCCACATTTGCAAGGAATTCTTGGAATCCTTCATCCAGAATCCTGAAGAAATTTGGGTGCAGTCCCCACATATTCATAGAAACCGGCGAATCTGCGTCAATCCTTTTGTCGCCGTCCTCCCCTCTTACGACAGCTCCATCTTCTGTTTTTTCAATATTCTGTGTCTCGTTAATCTCTACAAGCATTCCGTCTCCATCAACTTTGCAGACACCTCTTGTCACAGAGCCATTTTCACTCAATGTGTTCTTAAGTACAAAGCCTACCATGCAGATTTCTCTGTCCGCATTCGGATTATCTTTTGTCAGATAATCATAGGCTTCCGCGAATGCCTGCTTTCCATAATAATCATCCGCATTAATAACAAGAAACGGCGTATCCACGATATCTTTACAGCAGAGAATTGCCTGACCGGTTCCCCACGGCTTCGTACGTTCGCTGAAACGCACCTTATATGCTGTAGGAATATCGTCCAACTCCTGATATGCGTATGCGACATCCACTACTTTTTCAATCCGGTTTCCAATGACTTCTTTGAAATCTTTCTCCAGATTCCTGCGGATGACGAATACAACCTTGTCAAATCCTGCTTCCATTGCATCATGAATCGAGTAATCCATGATAATCTCCCCGTTTGGTCCAACCGGCTCCAACTGTTTGATTCCTCCGCCGAAACGGCTTCCGATTCCCGCCGCCATGATAACCAATGTTGCTTTGCTCATTTGTATATCCTCCTGTTTTCTTTTTGGGAAACACGCTGCATTCTTTGCCGTGCACCTCTGCAATGTGTAACCGGCCGGCTACTCCCCGAGCCCGGCCTCTACTATACCTATCATCTCTTCCAGAGCCCGTTCTTCGTCCTCACCTTCGCAGACAATCGTAATCTCATCTCCACTTTTGATACATGCGCCCAATACACTTAGCACACTTTTTGCATTCGCAGTCAATTCCCCTGTTCTTGTTACTTTTTTAACTGTAATTTTACTTTCAAACTGCATCGCCGTCTTGCAGAACAGCCCTGCCGGCCGCAAGTGCAGCCCTGTCGGATTTTTTATGATTACTTTACCGCTTACCATCTGTATGCCCCCTATTCGTCCGTCGTATCCGTCGTATCTTTTGTATCTTCAGTCCCATCTTTTTTTTCAGTCAGAATAACCGTAACCGTCGGTTGTTTCGTTAATGTTACTCCAGAGGCGGTTTCTATTGATACCGGAACATCGTATTGTCCGGCTGTTGTATAATTTTTCAAATCAATGGATGCCGCATTTTTTATATCCAGCGTATCCAGCTCTTCTTCCAGTCCGGTAAATGTCAGCGTCAGATTCTTATCAGATGCAAACGCTACTTTTAGTTTATCTGAAAGATTTTTCACCTGTATCGAATTGACAAGAAGTTCAATTGTCTTCGCACCCTTCTGCTCAATCTGAACCGTTACGACTACGTTGTTTGCAGTCTCATCTACCAGCGTGACGCCTTCCGGCAGATACGGCAGAATATCTACCGTAAATTCCCTCTTTTCGCTTTCTCCGTCTATATTGACTTCGTCCTCCGGAATCTCAATGCTTTCCAGATTCTCAAGTACATCTGCTGTACCGCAGACCTGCACACTCTCCGGTTCGCTGTAGTACCCTGTATATGCATATCCGTCTGCCGGAGTTCCGGAAACATGGAAATCCAGCCCCACATTCTTCTTATTCAGCATCTGCACATTCACACTGATACCCTTGTCTCCAAGGTTGTTGCTCAGTTTCGTCTGGTCTACCACGTTGCCGTTTGCATCATAGCAAATCAGTTCAGCATCCAGCACACCGCTGTCAGACATACCGGAAATACTGATTTTTGCCGTTACTTTTGCAATGCTGTTTATCAGTGATTCCGGACCACTGATTGTAATTTCCTTCGGATTTGATGTCATCTCCCCGACAACATATCCATCTCTCGGCGTTCCTGTCGTGCTGACAGAAATCGGGAACTTCCTCTGTGTCACATCCTGCAGGTCCACCTGAAGGTTCGTTGGATTCGTCTCGGCAGACTGGATACCACCCTCATATCCCTGTACCGTTGCCTGAATCGGAACCAGATACGTGTTGACATCCATCTGGCTCAGATCTGCAGTTGCTGAAATATTGTCTTTCGATATTTTAGAAATAACGGAACGTGTTGCATACACCGTAACATTTACCGTATGTGTATCGTCAACAATCTGATAAACCTTGCCTTTATTTGTCACAACATCTTCATTCGTTATCGTAACCGGAACATCTCTGTATACGGCGCTTACGACCGGATCATCCGCATTTACGACAATCACCCACAGTACAGCGGCAAACAAAAGTGCCATAATTTTAAGCCCGATATTCTGGGTAAATTTATACTTCTTCATCTTTGCGCCGTCCTTTCCGTATAGCAAATTTCTTGCCCTCTGAATTTCTATACTGGATTTGTCCGAGCCTTGTCTCAAGATAATCCGGTGTGACGCCACGGACAAGCTGTCCGCCCATCGCAACAGAAACCTGTCCGGTTTCCTCTGAGACAACAATAATCATTGCGTCGCAAACTTCGCTCATGCCGAGTGCCGCCCGATGCCGTGTTCCAAGTTCTTTACTGATTTGCATATTGTCGGAAAGTGGAAGATAGCAGGTTGCGGAGGTAATCCTGTCCCCGCGGATAATCACTGCGCCATCATGGAGCGGAGTATTGTGCTCGAAAATATTTAATAACACCTGCAGGGACACCTTGCAGTCCAGTTCGATTCCGGTCATCTCGTATTCAGTCAGATGAATCGCCTGTTCCACAACAATCAATGCCCCTGTCTTTACGCGTCCCATATCAAAACAGGCTTTCACGATACCTTCGACAGTATCATCCGAAAACCGCTGGTTTTCCCGGTTCCTGTCAAACAAAGTGAAATTGCTCAGCAGATTCTTTTCCCCCAGCTTTTCCAATGCCCGCCGGAGTTCCGGCTGGAATACGACTACCGCCGCAATAGCAAGCACATTGATAGACTCTTTCGCCAGAAAAAGAATGGTATGCATCTGCAAAACCGCAGCTCCCAGAATAAACAGGCCAAGCATAATCATACCACGCAGAAGCATCCATGCCTTTGTGTTTTTAATCCAGAGCATAATCTCATATACGATTGCTGCTACAATCAAAATCTCTACGATATCTGTGATGCCAACATTCGGAAAATAGAATTCATGAACATATTTTTCAAAGAACAATTTTATCGCCTGCTGCACATCATCACCTCCCCTGTGATATCATAGTTTTATTTATTGTTAGAGTCATCAATTCCAAGTTCTTTATTCAGGCTTCTTGTGAGAAGAATATCTTCCGCATGCTCATTTTTCGAGTAATTTCTATTTCCCGCAGCCGCCACATCGTCATGTTTTTTTAATATTTCCGTATTCTTTTCTGAGTTACCTTCCGGCTGTCCGGTAATCTGTTTTACACTTTTCTCCGGTGCAGTTACTGCCAATTTGGGAACTGCCTTTACATAATAATGATATTCATCATCTTCAAACTCCAGATATTCGGTCCTGTTATAATCTACAGATAAGAACATGACCTCCAGTAACAGCCCCACTGCAATTGCTGCAACCGCGCTGAGAATCAGGCTGACATAGGCGATGTGCATGTTCATCACAACATTTCCCACAATACACATCACAACAGCAAGAACCGTGCCTGAAACCGATGCAATCTTCCATGAATGGTCCGCAGAACGTGTCCGGACTCCATAGACAAGCAGCACACACAGGATAACGACTGCCATCATCAACAGCATTTCTTTATTGGTCAGTACCTGTTTCGTAAACGCTGTCATGACTTCAATAATCTTACCTGCGCTTCCTGTCTTAAACGAACTGGAAGAAGTTTTCACAATGTGGAGCATATAATAGCTGAATACCCCGAATACTGTAGGGACCAGATAGATTGGTCCTGCAAGCAGACCGACTGCCACCGGAACAACCAATGGCAATTTCAATGTGAAAGCGACTGCTACCAGCAAAACCAGCCATGATTTTCCTGCTGAGAAACGGAAATAGAATATGTACATCAAAAGAAAAAGCAGGGCGGCGATAACCGCAACTCCCACTGATAATGTATACAATTGTAATAAGACAAGTGCAGTTGCAGCAAATACCATGATAATCAGCGGCAAAAATGCACATACAACAGACAATCCCAATGTGCAGATTGTTGTAGATGCAGCTTTCATGAATCCGATGTTGGAATTAATCAGTCCGAAAACAAATAATCCAAGTACAAACTGCAACACTCTGATAATATAAACAGAATATTTCGCATATACCTTCTGTAGCTGTTCTCTCCATACAAGAATTGTACCCATAATCCCCTACTTCTCCTTCTCTTCATATTTTCCCAAACGGGACATATCTCTATAATACTTCTTCACGCGCTGCTTTGACCGGTTATGCTTCGCTTTGTAATAACTGCTGGCACATACCCCGTAAATTACAATCAGTATGATATACCCCAACACTGTCAGTGCGAGAAGAACCACCATCTTCATAATCGTCAGATTTTTTAATATGGCATCCATATTGCAGAGAACAAACAATCCTCCTGCTATTGCATACCCAATGGTAATCCATAATATTGTAATCAGAGTGTTCAGACTTGCATAATCTTTTTTATAATAACTGCTGATTTTCATGTCCTGCCTGGCATTGGTTTTCTCATAAGATGCCATCCGGACCATCAGCCTGATTTTTCTCTTATCTAACATTTTCACCCTCCCGGTATAAACATCGCTCTAAAACATCATTTTTAGTATAGCATATACTCAAAGACCTTGTCCAATGCTTATAGTCAAAAAATACACTTTTTGAACCCCTGCTTTTTTCAAAACCTTTGCAATGCGGTGAATGGTATTTCCCGTTGTGTAAATATCATCGACAATCAACACATTTTTACATGGTTTCCATGCAGACGATACACCAAAGGCTCCCTTTAAATTATTCTGCCGTTCCATATGATTCAGTTTTTTTTGCGGTCTTGTCTTCCGGATTCTGTAAACAACCTGATTGTTGACAGGAATCCCTGTCAATTGCCCCAATTCTTCTGCAAGCAGCTCTGCCTGATTAAACCCCCGCCTCCTCCTTTTGGACGAATGAAGGGGAACCGGCAGGATTATGTCTATCCCGCTGCGTCTGAGCCAGCCTCCATATTGTTCTGCCATTTCTCCGGCAAATATCTTTGCATAGTATCTTTTGTTGTGAAATTTGAATTGATAGATCCCATGGGTGACAGGTTTCCGGTGAATCCAGACGCTTCTCCCCTGATTGAACGCATACTGCTGCCTGCGGCAGTCCGCACAGTACTCCTGCTCCACAGTCTGCACAGGTTTGCCGCATCTCATACAGCGCGGTTCCCGAATATATTGGATTTGTTTTCTGCAGGAATCACAAATCCCTTGATTCGTGATGTTCCCGCAAAAAGGGCAGACCGGAGGATATAGAATATCCAGAAATTTCAAAATTCCTGAATGCGCTCTGCAAGACTTGTATAGCGATTCTGTTCGCTTTTGTTTTGTATCATTTCCTGAAATACATGCTCACTCCCTACAATTGTCAGACATTTTTTTGCTCTTGTGACCGCGGTATAAAGCAGGTTCCTGTTGTATAAAAGCCGTGGTCCCTGCAACAGCGGGATAATAACTGCCGGATACTCGCTTCCCTGGGATTTATGTACAGTGATTGCATATGCAAGTTCCAGCTCCTCCGTCAGTTCAAACGGGTATGTCACTTTTCTGTGTTCGTCATACTCGACCTCTACTGTCTGGTCAAAGGGATTGATATCCGTTACAATCCCCATATCCCCGTTGAAGATTCCAAGCCCCTTGTCTACCGTCAGTCCGTATTTTGTACGGACTTCCCACTCAAGCTGGTAATTATTCTTTATCTGCATGACTTTGTCACCCAGCCGGAAAATGCGTCCGCGAATCTCTTCCTCCGGTTTTCCGTCCTCCGGGGGATTCAGATATCTCTGCAGGATGGAATTCAGCCGTTCCACTCCGAGAATTCCCTTTCTCGTCGGCGTCATGACCTGAATTTCATTCTGCGGCGCATCCACATATTTCGGCAGTTTTTTCTGAATGAGCGTCAGAACCACACGGATAATCGTATCTGCGTCCTGCCGTTTCAGGAAAAAGAAATCGCGGCTCCTATTGTCCAGCGTCACCGGTTCTCCTGCGTTAATCTTATGTGCATTTACGATAATGTCACTTTCCCCTGCCTGCCGGAAAATCCGTGTCAGAGTTACTACATGAAACCGCCCGGAGGAAATAATATCTTTTAAAACACTTCCCGCCCCGACAGACGGCAACTGATTCACATCTCCTACCAAGACAAGGCGTGTTCCCTCCACAATGGCAGACAGTAACGCATTCATCAGCGGTAAATCTACCATCGACATCTCATCAATAATTATGACATCCGCCTCCAGCGGGTTCTCCCTGTTCCGCATGAATCCATTGACATTGCCCTCTTCCTCCGGATTGCCGCTGACCTCCAGCAATCGGTGTATCGTCTGCGCCTCATATCCCGTCGCTTCCGTCATCCGTTTTGCCGCTCTTCCAGTCGGCGCCGCAAGCAGAATCTGCATTCCTTCACTTTCGAAGAACTGAATCATCGTATTGATGGTTGTTGTCTTCCCGGTTCCCGGACCTCCCGTCAGTACGAGCAGTCCATGCTTAATCGATTCAATTACCGCACGGTGCTGCATCACATCCAGTGTAAGATTTTCACGTTCTTCCACCCTCTTCAGACGCTTTTCCATCATATCTTCCGGCATCGGGCAGTCAATATCCAAATCATGCAGCATCCGGGCAACATTTAATTCCAGATAATAATAATGTGCCGGATAAACCCGCCGTTCTCCGTCTTTTTCCTTCATCACCGTTTTACGGTCAATACAAAGATCCATGACATATTTTTCTGCATCCTGAATCTCCACCCCTAGAATCTGTGATGCTCTCCGGACAAGTATATCCTGCGGCAGATAGATATGCCCTTCTCCTACAGCCTGCTGCAATACATAAAAGAGTCCGCTCCGGATTCTGAAATCAGAATCCGACAGGATTCCAATTCTGGACGCAATCTCATCCGCCGTCTTAAAGCCTACACCTTCAATATTATCCGCGAGCTGATATGGATTTTCTTCTAACACCTGATACAGCCTGGAGCCATAATACCGGAAGATTTTCACGGCAAGTGCCGTCGGAATGCCATATTTCTGCAGATAAATCATTGCTTTCCGCATATCTTTCTTTTCTTCTACCTGCACGGCAATCTCTCTCGCCTTGCGCTCACTGATTCCCTTAATCTCTGCCAGCCTCTCCGGCTCTTCCTCAATTATACGAAAAGTATCTTCCCTGAACCTGCGCACAATTCTGGCTGCAAGCGCCGCACCTACTCCTTTGACTGCGCCGGAACCAAGATAACGTTCGATTGACCGCAAATCTTCCGGCTCCTTCAGCTTACAGGAGCTGACCTTCAACTGTAAACCATATACACTGTGATTGACATACTCGCCTTCCAGTTCCAACAATTCTCCCTCATTGATAAAGTTAAAACTGCCCACGCAGGTCAATTCACCGTCATCACACTCCATGTTAAATACGGTGTATCCATTTTCATTATTCCGAAAAACGATATGTTCCACATATCCGGTCACTGTTTCCATAATATCTGCTGCTTTCTATTTTCTATCATTTGTTGTAACTGTTCAGAGCCATGCGCATCTGCAACGGTTTTAATTCATAAAACTTCCACTCATAAACTCCGCGTACTGTCCGGTTCCGATTGCAACTACTTTCAGTGGATCTTCTGCCGTAATCGTATGGATTCCGGTCCGCTCTTCAATCAGCTCCTCCAGCCCGCGCAGCATCGCACCGCCGCCTGTCAGCAGGATTCCTCTGTCCAGTACGTCGGCAGACAACTCCGGCGGTGTCTGTTCCAGTACGGATATCACTGCTTCCACAATCTGGCTGGTTGTTTCTTTCAGTGCCTCTTCCGTCTCTGAAGATGTCACGGTTACTGTCTTCGGAAGCCCGGTTACCAGGTTCCGCCCCCGCACCTCCAGCTTTTCTTCCTCAACGAGAGGATAGGTTGTTCCAATCTGAATCTTAATATCCTCTGCAGTACGCTCCCCGATGAGCAGGTTATGCTTTTTCCGCATATACCGCACAATTGCTTCGTCAAAATCATCCCCCGCAATCTTGATGGAAGTATTGACAACAGTTCCTCCAAGCGAAATCACCGCGATGTCAGATGTTCCGCCTCCTACATCTACAATCATATTTCCACATGCTTTGGAAATATCAATTCCTGCTCCGATTGCCGCCGCAACCGGCTCTTCGATAAGGTTTACTTCCCGCGCTCCCGCTGCAAACGTCGCCTCTTCCACCGCTTTTCTCTCAACTTCGGTCACCCCGCTCGGAACGCAGATACTGATTCTTGGTTTCTTGAATGTCCGTCTCCCCAACGCCTTCTGCACAAAATATTTAATCATCTTCTCCGTTACCGTATAATCAGAGATTACCCCCTGACGCAGCGGCCGGACTGCTATTATATTTCCAGGAGTACGTCCCAGCATCAGCCGGGCCTCCTCCCCAATTGCTTTTATCTCATTTGTATCTCTGTCAAATGCAACTACCGAGGGTTCTTTTAAAACGACACCCTTCCCTTTCACATAGACCAGAACACTTGCGGTTCCTAAATCTATTCCGATATCCACAGACATATAAACGCTCCCTTCTTTTTTCTATCCCTTATTTTCTGTCCTGCTTGTCCTGCCGCGAATCCGCGTACGTTTTTCCTTTGTCTGTTTTTATCTGCTGCTTCAGATAACTTTATCATTCAAAGTTGCATTCCTTAGTATAATCGACTTTCCCCAAAATGAAAACCCTTTTTATCGTTTTTTTATATCTGTTTTTTATATCGATTATTACATATGATTACCCTTATCCAAAATCGCATCAATGTATTTTCCGGTGTACGATTTTTCACATTTCGCAATTTCTTCCGGTGTACCACAGGCAACCACGGTTCCTCCTTTGTCGCCGCCCTCCGGGCCAATATCAATGATGTAATCTGCGGTCTTTATCACATCGAGGTTATGTTCAATGACAATGACTGTGTTTCCGTCATCAGTCAGTCTGCGCAGAATCTCTGTCAGCTTGTGCACATCTGCAAAATGCAGCCCGGTTGTCGGTTCATCCAAGATATATACAGTCTTCCCTGTACTGCGCTTGCTCAATTCGGTAGCCAGTTTGATTCTCTGCGCCTCTCCTCCGGATAATTCCGTGGATGGCTGTCCGAGACGGATATAAGACAGACCGACATCATTCAATGTTTCCATCTTTCTGCGGATGCCCGGAACATTTTCAAAAAATTCAACTGCCTCCTCCACCGTCATGTTCAGCACATCATAAATGCTTTTCCCTTTGTACTTGACATCAAGCGTCTCTCTGTTATAGCGTTTTCCACCGCAGACCTCGCATGGCACATAAACATCCGGCAGGAAATGCATCTCGATTTTAATGATTCCATCTCCCGAACATGCCTCGCAGCGTCCTCCTTTCACATTGAAACTGAACCTGCCCTTCTTATATCCCCGTGCCTTCGCATCCGGCGTTGAGGCAAACAAATCACGGATTAAATCAAAAACACCTGTATAAGTCGCCGGGTTGGAGCGTGGCGTCCGCCCGATTGGGGACTGGTCGATGTCAATCACCTTATCTATCTGCTCCAAGCCTTCAATCCGCTTATGCTTTCCAGGTATCGTGCGGGCACGGTTTAGTTCCTTTGCCAGCTTTTTATACAAAATTTCATTCACAAGAGAGCTTTTACCGGAACCAGACACCCCTGTAACACAAGTCATAACGCCTAACGGAAATTCAACATCAATATTTTTCAGATTATTCTCCTGCGCACCGACTACTTTTAAAACGCCTTTTGGCTTTCTGCGCTCTTCCGGCACCGGAATCTTCTTTCTTCCGCTCAGATAATCTCCTGTAATAGAATCCTTACACTTCATCAGCTCTTCTGCGGTTCCGACAGCAACAACATTTCCACCGTGCTCGCCCGCACCGGGACCGATATCTACAATGCAGTCTGCTGCCAGCATTGTGTCTTCATCATGCTCGACAACAATAAGTGAGTTTCCCAAATCTCGCAGCCGTTTCAATGTAGCAAGCAGTTTATCATTATCCCTCTGATGCAAACCAATACTTGGTTCATCCAGAATATATGCCACACCGACCAGACCGGATCCAATCTGGGTTGCCAGTCGGATTCGCTGTGCCTCGCCGCCGGACAATGTCCCTGTAGCTCTGGCAAGTGTCAAATAATCCAGTCCCACATCCATCAGGAACTGGATTCGTGCTCTGATTTCCTTTAGAATCTGGTCACCAATCAAATGCTGTGTCTCTGTCAGTTCCAAAGCGCTCAGAAATTGCTGAATCCGTTCGATTGACATAGACGTAACCTCTGAAATATTTTTTTCACCGACAGTAACAGCCAGCGAACTTCGTTTCAGACGTTGTCCTTTACACTCAGAACATGGCGTGATATTCATAAATGTCTCGTACTCCGCCTTGCTCGCTTCCGAATGTGTCTCCCGATACCGCCTCTCGACATTCCGGATTAATCCCTCAAACTCAACATCGTATACGCCTTCCCCCCGCTGACCTTTATAGTGCACCTTGACAGATTTCCCGTTTGTACCATAAATCAGGACATCATGAATCTTCTTCGGATACTGTTCAAACGGAGTATCCAAATCAAACCCATATTCCTCGCAAAGCGCAACAAGAATCGCATTGGTAAAACTGCCTTTGTCCGCACAGGACTGCCATCCCATAACAGCAATTGCACCTTGATTGATACTCAGGGAAGCATCCGGAATCATCAATTCCTCCGAAAACTCCATCTTATACCCCAGTCCAAAGCAAGACGGACATGCGCCAAACGGATTGTTGAACGAAAAACTCCTCGGCTCAATCTCATCAATGCTGATTCCACAATCCGGGCAGGAAAAGCTCTGGCTGAAATTCATTGGCTCACCTCCAATAACATCAACAATAAGCAGTCCTTCCGCAAGGTTGAGCACACTCTCGACAGAATCTGTCAGACGTTTTTCGATTCCGGGTTTTACAATCAAACGGTCAACAATAATTTCGATATTATGCTTGATATTCTTGTCTAATGAAATATCCTCCGACAGCTCGTACATATTGCCATCCACACGCACACGGACATAACCACTCTTTTTAGCGCGTTCAAACAACTTTGCATGGGTTCCCTTTCTTCCGCGCACGACCGGTGCCAGCAATTGGATTCGGCTGCCCTCCGGGAGTGACATAATCTGATCTGCCATCTCATCTACCGTCTGTTTTTTTATCTCCTTTCCACATTTTGGACAATGCGGAATTCCCACCCTCGCATACAGAAGACGAAAATAATCATAAATCTCCGTCACCGTACCCACGGTGGACCGCGGGTTATGGTTCGTGGACTTCTGGTCAATGGAAATTGCCGGGGAAAGCCCCTCGATACTCTCCACGTCCGGCTTTTCCATCTGTCCGAGGAACTGCCGCGCATAAGAGGACAGAGATTCCATATATCTTCGCTGGCCTTCAGCATAAATCGTATCAAATGCCAACGAAGATTTTCCGGAACCACTCAGTCCGGTCAGCACAACTAATTCATTTCTCGGAATGTCCACGTCAATATTTTTCAAATTATTCTCATTTGCGCCGCGTATCTTGATATACTGTCTGGCGTCCATTTTTTTGCCCATCTTTAATCTCCTGTTCTTAATCGCCCAAATCATTCAGCGTCTTTTTCAATTCTATCAACCGGTCACGCAGCTCTGCAGCAAGCTCGAAATTCAGTTCTGCCGCAGCCTTCTTCATCTTCTTTGTCACATCGGCAACTGTTTTCTCCAGTTCCTCCCTGCTCATCGACTCCGGTTCCTTGTCCATTCTCATCTCAGAAGCATCTGCCTTCTGTGAAATGCTAATCAAATCCCGGACTGCTTTTTTAATCGTCCGTGGCGTAATGCCATGTTCCTTATTGTATTTCATCTGAATCTCACGGCGCCGTCCCGTCTCGTCAATTGCCATCCGCATCGAATCTGTCACCATATCAGCGTACATGATTACATGGCCTTCCGCATTTCTCGCGGCACGTCCGATTGTCTGAATCAAGGATGTCTCTGAACGCAGGAATCCCTCTTTATCCGCATCCAGAATCGCCACAAGCGTAATCTCCGGGATATCCAGTCCCTCCCGCAAAAGATTGATTCCAACCAGCACATCAAATACATCCAGACGCATATCACGGATAATCTCCGTCCGCTCCAATGTGTCAATATCAGAATGCAGATACTTCACGCGAATCCCGACTTCCCGCATATAATCCGTCAAATCTTCTGCCATTCTCTTCGTCAGTGTCGTTACCAGCACTTTATTCTTTTTGGCAACTTCTTTGTTCACCTCGCCGATTAAGTCATCAATCTGACCTTCCACCGGACGCACTTCCACCTCCGGATCAAGCAGACCTGTCGGACGGATTACCTGCTCTGCACGTAACAATTCATGCTCTTCTTCATATATCCCCGGTGTTGCGGACACAAACAGAACCTGATTCATCTTGCTTTCAAACTCTTCAAAGTTCAGAGGACGGTTATCCTTTGCGGAGGGCAGCCTGAATCCATAGTCCACCAGCGTTGACTTCCGCGACTGGTCTCCATTGTACATACCGCCAATCTGCGGAACTGTTTTGTGGGACTCATCAATCATTATAATAAAATCATCCGGGAAATAGTCAATCAATGTATATGGCGGCTGCCCCGGCGCCAATCCCGCCAAATGCCGGGAATAATTCTCAATTCCGGAACAAAACCCGGTTTCCTTCAGCATCTCAATATCAAAATTTGTCCGCTCCGCAATCCTCTGTGCTTCCAGCAGCTTGTCCTGCCTCTTGAACTCTTTCACTCTGTCATCCAACTCTTCTCCGATTGCTTTTATCGCGCGGTTTATATTCTCGCGGTCCACAACATAGTGAGAAGCCGGGAAAATGGCTGCATGCTTTAATTCATCTTTTATCTCTCCTGTCAGGATATCAATTTCTGTAATCCGGTCTATCTCATCTCCAAAAAATTCTATTCGAATCGCCATATCCTCCGCATTTGCCGGAATCACTTCCACTACATCCCCGCGCACCCGGAATGTACCACGGTGAAAATCCATATCATTGCGGTCATACTGTATCTCAATCAGCTTCGCCATCAGTTCATCTCTGTCCTTCTCCATGCCCGGCCGCAGGGAAATCACCATGTTCTGATAGTCTGTCGGACTTCCCAGACCATAAATGCATGATACACTTGCCACAATAATCACATCCCGGCGTTCCGTCAATGCCATCGTGGCAGACAATCGCAATTTATCAATCTCGTCATTGATTGCCGAATCCTTGGCAATATAAGTATCGGAAGATGGGACGTAAGCCTCTGGCTGGTAATAGTCGTAGTAACTCACAAAATACTCTACTGCGTTCTCCGGGAACATCTCTTTGAATTCTCCGTATAGCTGCGCTGCCAACGTCTTATTATGGGCAATTACCAGCGTCGGCTTTTGCAGTTCCTGAATCACATTCGCCATTGTAAAAGTCTTGCCGGAACCCGTAACCCCTAGTAAAGTCTGGCATTGGTTGCCTTCCTTGAAGCCTTTTACAAGTTGTTCGATGGCTTGTGGCTGGTCTCCTGTTGGCTTATATGGAGCTTTTAAAATGAATTTATCCATAGTCAATTCCTCCGTTTGTGACTTTTAGTACGTTTACTATCAGCCACATTTTTAAATATATTCGTAACAGAATTCGTCACGAAACCGCAAAATCTATGCCCCATACACGTCTTTTGCAAGTCGTGTCGAGTAAAAGTCACAAAACAGGATTTTGCGGACAAAACATCACTTGATGATACAAACGGGCAGAACAACTCGAAATTCCTTCGGACTTCCGAGTTGGCTTCGCTCGCCGGATGGATGAAAGTGTGGCTATTCATGTAAACACGACAGCCACACTTTCATTCGCCCGGCTCTGCCCTTACCACATTATAACAAAACAATTTTTAAAAGTATATAGGTTGAAAAAAGAAAAAGTACAAATGTTCGACTGTTCCATTTGCACTTTTTCTTTTTAGTATTCGTTTTCTGTTTTCTTTTTAATCAAGCTGCCAACAGATATTCTTCTACAATTCCATCTATTTCTTCCATATCAGAATAATCATAATATTTATCTTTCCGCCGTTTCGGCATGACTTCTTCCATAAATGGCTCGATTACATCCAGACAATCCTCAATAATCTCTGTTGTATCTCCATACACATCTGCTGTGATAATTTCTTTGGAATGTCCCAACATACTTGCAATTCCCTTGATATTGAAGTCATTCTTTAAAAGGATTGTCGTGTATGTATTTCTCAACTGATGAAAATGAATGTCCGGCAATTCCAAAGATGCAAGCAGTTCTTTATAATATTTGTGATGATAACTTTTACTTCTTGGATTTCCATAAGCGGAACAACAGATATAATCCCAGTCACGAAACTCCCGTTTCCGTCTTCTTCGATTCTTCTCATAGATCTTCCGTTGTTCCAAAATTGCCTCAAACACATAATCTGGTATTGGTAACTCTCTTACACTGGACGGGGTTTTTGTTTTAATGTCCTGCTTAGTCAACATCTTTGGTGCGAAATCCTCTGCCTTAGAATTCGGTTTCTTTCCTAACTGCCTCTGTACTTTTAATGTCTGATCGATATAATCTACATCACTGTATTTCAAACCGTTAATCTCGCCCCTCCGCAGTCCCATCAATACAGCAAATAAAATCTGCATATGAATGGGTGTCTCTTTACTCGCCTCGATCAACTGAAAGACCTGTGGCAACGTGAGTGTCTTTTTCACATCAATTTTTAATGTGCGATATGCTTTCTTTTTAATCTTTTTCGGAAGCATCACACCTTTCGCTGCATTTTCACTAACAACATTTTTTGATTTCGCATACTCTAAAGCTGTCTGCATTACTGTTTTCGTTAATCGGGCAACAGACTCCGACTGTTCTGCCACCGTATTATAAAATTTACGAATATAGCCCTGATTCAATGTTTTCATATACATCTTTCCTATTTGTGGATTTGCATAATTGTAAACAACATTCTTATAACTTCCATAAGAATCATCTGTCATCTCCAGCCTCTTCACATCTTCCAGCCAGAACTCCAGAAAATCAGCCACTTTAATCTTCCCATATACAAGTCATGGAGTTGTCCGATAACATCATCCCTTGCCGCATTCGCCTCTCACCCCTCCGTTCCCGTTCTCTCTGGCACAAACGTGTCATTCATAAATGCAATAATCTTGTCTTTCTCATCCATCACTTCACAATAATATTCATAAGTAGTATGAATAGAACTATGCCCCAACAGACCAGATATTTTCACAAGAGGAACGCCGCGCTCAATCAAAATTGTAGCAAACATATGGCGCAGTCCATGAACGGTAATCTTAGACAATCCGTTTCTCTCACATAATTTTGTCAAAGCCAAATTGAATGCCGATGTAGAGCGTGGTTTTCCATCTGGTCTGCAGCACACATAGTCATGATCCTCATAGAAATCTTTTCTCCACGTTTTCTCAGTCTCTATCTTCTGTCCTCTGCGCTCCACTTCCTCCATAACCGCCTTTGGAACCCGTAAAATACGAAAGCTATTTTCTGTCTTTGGATCACGTTCCGTCACACCATATTCTTCAATATGATATCCGTTCTTCAGTTTAGGATTTGCCACAAGCTGCCTGCTGATTCTAACTGTCCTCTTTTCAAAATCAAAGTCTGAAATTTTCAGCCCCATGATTTCACCTTTTCGTAATCCACAAAACGGCACCAAAAGCATTTCCAAATACCACGGATTCATATACGCAGCATGTAACAGCACCTTTATCTTTGGTCTCGGATATGGTTTTGTCTCTGGTACCGGATTATACTTGATAAATCCATCAAAAACTGCATCTTTCATTGCCAGACTTAAAAGTTCTCTTCCTTTATTTCCAGCCGAAACACAAATTTTTGATGTTCGCTCCAGCAATGCATCCAGATATTCTACTGTCACATATTTTAATTTGATGTCTGCTTCCATGTTCGGCAGCAACAAGTTATACAGAGTGTACGCACCGATCATTTTCGTTGTCGTTTCAATCCGCAATGAATAAATATGTTCAAGCCAGTATCGCAGGAATTCACCAAACATCACATCCGTGTTCTTTTTTGTCCGGTGATACCACGAAGTTCCATTAAAGAAAACTACCCGTTTATCATTTTTTGTTTCTTTTACTTCCATATCTTTCTTTTCTATTTCTTTCTGCTCCATCTATTCCTCACTTCGCTTTTAGTCCTCCCCACTTAACCATCTGTCAAACATTAAGCATGGGATTCTGTAAATTTTTCCTATCCGGATTACGCGAAACGGCTCCTGTTTCTGATAAACCTCATCCAAAAATTCATAGGTTTTTGTTCTTCCTATGCCAAGCAGCTTCTGAATTTCATCCGCATTATAAACCTTTTTGGGCATATCAACAGATCCACACATAATAATCCTCCTTTTCTTCCTTCCGACGTCAAAAGGACTGTACGCATCTACCTTAACGCACAGTCCCTTAAACGTCTAATGTGCGAATTTTTCAATCGCACACTTGACAATGAGTTTATTTTTTGACAATATTTCTTTCCTTAAAAAAATAAAAATCGCCACCTATGAAAAAGCGATGATTTCTATCTTTATTATCAAACCAGCCAACTATAATCTTTTCGGCAATCAAGAATATAGTCCACATATACAACATCATCCTGTATTTGATATAATACAAGATACCATTTTTCGATAAACATTTTGTGATATTTATTCGGTGTAATATAGTTTTCTTCAAAATATGGAAAACGCTGTGGCATTTTCCTAAGTGAACGCATAGCAGTCATAATTTCTTTCTTTTTTGCTTTTGCAGCCTCTTTATTGACTTCTGCCAGAAAGCGAATGTGGGTTCCCATCATTCTTTTTGCCCGTTCAGAAACAATAACTTTATATTCTTTATTTCCCATATATTATACCTCTGCAATCACATCATCAAGATACGAATCCAGTTCATCCAGTGTACAGCCTTCTCTTCCTGCAATCCGGTCTTCTTCAACTGCTAAAAGTTCTTCTCTAAGTTTCAACATCTTTTCTCTACGATTAAAAGTTTCAATATCCATAACAACTAAATCTCCCTCTCCGTTTTTGGTAAGAAAAACTGGTTCTGCTGTTTTTCTGCACATATCTGCGATCTCATTATAATTCTGACGGATTGCTGCGGATGGACGAATATTCATATCAAAGCCTCCTTTTGATAGTATTATTTTAATATTATTATATCCTTTTCATGCTACAAAATCAATATGTGCAAAAATTTTTCTACTGTTTCTTATTCCTCCGTTACTGATACCTCTTCCTTATTAAATAGTCATACCCTTTCCTGCTCTGGCAGAACATACACGGGAGTTTGACAGTTGAAAA
>DCKD01000017.1 GCA_002320245.1 Lachnospiraceae bacterium UBA1683 | reverse complement strand
GATAATGTATTAAATTTTCAAGGTTCAATATAGTACAGAGACAAAACTATGTCTCATTTGTCGTTTAACTCATATTATTAAGAGAGAAGGGATTACATGTCAGAGAACAGATTAGAACCTACGCCTTACTTCCACAAAGTTCCGATGCAATACAAAGATTTTGAAATTCACTATAACCTGGATTACTCTTTATCTCACATTGTGCCAAACACGCACAATTACTACGAGTTTTATTTTATTATCTCGGGAGATGTAACATATTATGTAGAAACCAAAGAATATCATCTTCTTTCCGGTGATATTATTCTAATCTCACCGAATCAAAAACATTATGCATATATTAACACCCTTGATAACCAACCTTACGAGCGTTTCGTATTGTGGTTAAAACCATCCTATTTAGACTCTCTTTCATCTAACAACACGAATTTATCCGCAATCTTTAAAAAGACATATTTAAGCAGTGCTCAAATTCGTTTAAATTCCGAATCCACCATAAAGATTCATAAATTATTAGAATCTATTTTTATTCATTCTAAATCGCAAAGATACGGTTCGGATTTACTTACAAATGCAAATGTTATAGAGCTTTTGGTAAATCTTGCACAATTTAAACTATTTAATCCGAACTCAAGCCCGAACTATAATCTGCTCTCATCTTCTCAAAGCGGAAACGTTCTGATGACAAATGTTCTTAATTATATTAACGAATACATTTACGAATCCATATGTATTCAAGATATTTGCACCCATTTTTTTGTAAGTCGTTCGCATTTATCTAAAATATTCCGAGAAGAAATTGGAATCACAATGCATCAATACATTATAAAGAAGAAACTTTTTCTAGCAAGACAAGACTTAGTCTCCGGAATACCTATTTCTCTTGTTGTAGATAAATACAGTTTTGGGAACTATTCTTCTTTCTTTCGGGTGTTTAAAGCAGAATTTGGTCAGTCTCCCAAAAATTACAAACCAACCAAAAAACTTTCATCATATTCTAAAAACTCTGATGGATCCGATAGCTGATGTCACATCAGTAGCCTTGACTCAAAATAAATACGAAAAAGTTCTCCTTACATGCGCAAAGGAGAACTTTTCTTTGTATTCATTTTCTCAGATTCTCCACCTCTTTCCGGATCAGAATCTCTGTTATATCAGTATGTCCTCAACAGACATGCCCTTTTGGAGTAGTTTTTTGGCTATGAATATCCTACAGATACCCTCTCAGACGCGTTGAATGTTAGAAAAAATTACGTCCTTGAATGTTGATGTAAGTTGAGTATAGCATCGGCTTAATGTACTGACAATGTAAATATTGATAACCGATGTGAATTTGCTGATATATATTTTTCCAAACTCTCTTGACCTCTGTCTATCTTGGTGATATCATAATGATATCAAATAAATTCATTTCCTGAGAAGGGGGTTTTGTAACTATGAAAGAAAACGTATTAGAAAACAAAAAGCACGGTATGCTGGTACTGATATTGACAATTTTATTGTATCTCGCAGCCTGTGCCGGAACTTTCGCCGGAGGTTTCCTGTTAAGCCATGGAAAAGGACCTGTGCTGCTCATTATCTGCATTGTGTGGCTGTGCATCGGCTGGATTCCGCTTTGCGGACTGAAAGTATTAAAACCGCAGGAAGCATTGGTGCTGACACTGTTCGGAAAATACATCGGTACACTGAAAAATGAAGGATTCTATGCCGTTAATCCATTTTGTACCGGCGTAAATCCTGCTGCGCAAACCCGGCTTAACCAGAGCGGGGACGTAGCGCCGGAACACAAAAAGAACACCTTGGCAGCCGCTTTTGGCAATGAAAATGTTTCTGCGGAAACAGCTAATAAGAAAATTTCATTAAAGATTATGACTCTGTCTGGCTTACGCCCCTGAAATCGCAGCCGTCATGCTGCAGCGCCAACAGGCTTCAGCAATTGTCGATGCACGCAAGATGATTGTAGACGGTGCAGTCGGCATGGTTGAGATGGCTCTGGATCGTCTGAATGAGAATCAGGTGGTAGAGCTGGATGAGGAGCGCAAGGCGGCAATGGTATCTAACCTTCTGGTTGTGCTCTGCGGCAATCATGACGCACAGCCGATTGTGAATTCCGGAAGTCTTTATTAAGAAACATTGTTGCTATTCAGAACGCAGACCACAGACCCGCCTGCTTTGCAGGCTATTCGCTGCTGTTCTGAACCGTTACGAAACATTGTAGAAAGGAACTGAGAATCTGATGGCAGATAATAAGAAAAAGCAAGTACCTCTACGGCTTTCAGAAAAGCTATACAACGCCATTGCGGCATGGGCAGAAGACGATTTCCGCTCCGTAAACGGCCAGATTGAATATCTGCTGACAGAATGTGTCCGCCAGCGAAAGAAAAACGGCAAATATGTGCCAGAGCATCTGGACGAACCTCCTGAACTGGATATTGGGTCAAGGCTTCCGCGGGAATAAAATACAAAAAACTTTTATTTGATACACTCAACTCCATTGACTTTTTTATAAAAACCGTGTAAAATATAGACTCGTGCAGCCGGGGTGTTAGCGGTACCTTGTACCTGCAATCCGCTATAGCAGGGGTGATATTACGCAGAGGGTGTTGATTTGCAAAGCTGCCCTCGGAAAGTGGCGTTGAAAACTTTGGTCTCACACGACGGGAATCTGTGAACCGTGTCAGGTCGGGAACGAAGCAGCACTAAGCAGAACCTTCCGGGTGTTGTGAGGGCGCCGGAGTTGAGTCAACTACCGAGGTAACGTTTGCGGAAATGCATTCGAAGCGTAATGCACGTAAAAAAAGAAATTTTTAAGGCATCGGGGATTGAATTCCTCCGATGCCTTTTATCTTTTATTCAAATGCCTTCCACTCTTTTAATTTATCTTTTTTCCTTTTTCTCTTCTTGCGCTCTTGCGTTACAACCCTGATTGTTTCTGTCCGAATCTCCTCCAAAATACGCAATGCCTCTTCTGCATCTTTTTCTGTGGATAACACGAAATTGTCTCCCGGATATCTCGCATCAAAATAAAAATCTCCTAACCACTTACACGCCTTTTCATCAAGATTGATTTCTATCTTTTCCTGTATCTTGTGCAGAATCGCACGTAAATTGTGGCTTCGCAAAATACGGATAGAATCTTCATCTTCTGGGAATCCAAGCTCCACTACAGCCTTCAGATATTTTTCTGCAGATTGCGCACATCCAGCGGTTACAGGATTAAAATTTCCAATATTGCGGCAAAAATCCATTCCATTTTTTGCGTACAAGTAATCATTGTCAGCTAACCCCAGATATGAATTTATTTTTTCCATAATAGAATCCCGTCCTTTCGAATTTCCCTTACTAATCTGCAATCTGATTCTTCAAACTGCTGTTTTGTATAAAAAATCAAATCCGATTGGTTTTCCTCAAACAAAGAACAAAGCTCTCCGCGTATCTGGCGCGGGACTTCTGTTTCTGTTACCGCCAAAATATCAATATCGCTCCCTGCTTTTTGTTCCATTCTGGAATAACTTCCAAAAAGCACTACAAGTTCCATACCTTCTATGTCCTTCAGCTTGGACACAAAAAAACTTAGTTTCTGTTTTGTTTCTTTTGTATATGGTAATTGTTCTACTCTTTCCAAAAAGCTGCACCCTTTCTCTTTTCTTGCTATCATTATATCAGAGAGCCCTTATATCAGCCAGTCTATTTCTGATTTTGTATCTTTTTCTTTATCTTCTTCTGCTTATCCCGCAATTCCCGGAAGAACTGTTTCATCATCGAACTGCACTCTTCTTCCAGCACGCCCGTCGTCAGCTCCACCTGATGATTGAACTCCTGCACATCAAGCAAATTCAAAACCGAGCCGGCACATCCTGCTTTCGGATTCATACATCCAACAACAACCCTTGTTGTCCTTGTCTGTACAATTGCCCCGGAACACATCTGGCACGGTTCCAGCGTGACATACAATGTACAATCCTCCAGGCGCCAGTCATTCATCTTCTTACTTGCCTTTTTTATTGCAATCAGTTCCGCATGAGCCAGTGGGTTCTTATCCGTTGTCCGTCGGTTATATCCACGTCCGATAATTTTCCCTTCATGGACAATGACGCATCCTATCGGGACTTCCTCCAGCGCATATGCCTTTTTTGCCTGCCTGATTGCCTCACGCATATATTTTTCGTCTACTTTTATATCCCATTCTTGCATAACTTACCAAATAACCTTTCACCCGTCTCCATCGCGCCGTTACTTTTTACTCCCTCTGGTTCTTTTATCTCTTTTTTGTGAATACATTATTGTAACACCTTAAATCCAATTGGAGGACACACTATGAATTCCGGTATCTATTATCTTTATGAATATAAGAATGACCAACGGCTCCGCACCGTTGGTTTCTTAAAGCTCTCCTGCAAACCAACGGCTTCCGTCTTGCAGCTTCAGGCTCGCCGAATCCCGGTCACAGCACAAAATACCACTACACTGTCTGCATTTTTTATCAAAAACGGCACGGCTGTTTCCAAAAATATTGCCACTCTTCCATGTGGTACACATGCAATCTCTGCACAGCTTTCCGTTCCCGATGACACATTCTCCGGCTTTTGCGATATTCAGCAGCTTCACGGCTTCCTGATTCTGCTGCCCGACGGCACCCGGCTCGCAGCCCTTGCCTCCAACGTTTCCTTTGATACAAGATATGTACGGGATTATCAGGAAAACGCTGCGAAGGAATCCAGCTCCAATTCCTATAAAACAACTGCGGAAGAACCTACTCCCGATTCCAATGAAACAACTGCGGAAGAATCTAACCCCCATTTCAATGAAACAACTACGGAAGAATCTATTTCCCATTCCGGCAGGACGACTTCCGAAGAACTGATTCCGGAAACTGCTCCTACAGAAGTTGATTCCCCGGTAAACATTTCTGCGGAAAGTATCCCTTCTGAGGATGACTCTCCGGAAGTTATCTCTGCGGAAAGTACCCCTTCTGAGGATGACTCCCCGGAAGTTATCTCTTCGGAAAGTATCCCTTCTGAGGATGGCTCCCCGGAAGTTATCTCTTCGGAAAGTACCCCTTCCGAAACGGATTCTCCGGGAGTTGACTCCCCGGAAATTGATTCTACAGGAAACGATTCTGCAAAAGCGGATTCTACAGAATATACCGTCCATGAATCTTCTGCGCCAGCGGACGAAACATCAGCAAATGCTATGCCCAAAAGAACGGTCCGAAAAATCCGGCGGTCGGATTTATCCATCCTCCCGCGGAAATGCTGGAATCTTGCGAACAACAGTTTCCTGCTGCATGGATATCACAATTATAAACATCTTCTTCTCATTGAAGAAGACGGCCATTACTGGGTTGGTGTTCCCGGAATTTATGATATCCGCGAAGCACGCGCCGCTGAACTATTGGGATTCCCGCAATTCACGGATTCGTACAATGCAGAACTGTCGCTCACCTCGGATGAACAGAATCCACAGGGCAGGTTTGGCTACTGGTGCCATTATATTCCCTGACTCCCACAGTTAAAGCGGAGGGGGCTACGGTGAAGTGCAGGCATTTTCCGATAGATTATATGATTCCCTTTAATTCCTGATATAACCGTTTTGCATAACTATCCGTCATTCCACAAATATAATCAGTCACAAGCAGTAATCGTAAATATAATTTTTCCGCGTCACTTTTTCCTTTCGCCTGCAGCTTATATGCATTCCGGTAATTGTCAGAGATGAAAGAAACCGTCCGTGTATCAATATAATCCAGTTTCTTATCGGTATCATAATACAGAACCGCCCTGACAGTACGCTCCAACAGATAGTCCAGAATTACAGCCTCCATCATCTCCATCCTGTATATGTCACTGGACGAAAATACATACCGATATGCAATATCCCCCAGTAAATCCATTAGTTTCTCACCAAATGTACCATAAAACAAATCATGTTTATATGTACCGCCCATAATTTCATCATAATGCGATGTAAACCCAAAAGTGACGCACCCCATCAGGAATCCCTGTACACGTACAATCCAGTTTTTTACCGCGTAGCTTTCCGGATTTTTCACGCCCTGTTTTTTTCCGCGGACATACAGCTCCTTCAACTTTTCCAATACATTAAAGGTGGAGTCCGGGCACTGTGAACACAACTTTTCCAGTTCCTCCAGCAGAGTATGGAAAGAGACATACCCCTTTACAAACGCATCCTCAATATCCGCCGTCTTATATGCCAAATCATCTGCCGCCTCCAAAATGTATGTCAGCGGATGCCGACAGTTTCCGGCGCCCGTTTCCCGGACAATATCCTCAAAAATCTGACGGTCCGCATAATAATATCCCATCTTTTTATCTTTGATATTTCCCGTTGACTTATCAATACCGGTAGACGGCACCGGATACTTAATGATTGTATTCAGCAACGCATACGTCAGATTCATTCCATTCTCATCGACCAGATAATGCAGCCTCGTTACAAGGCGAAGCGCCTGTGCATTTCCTTCAAAATGATAAAAATCCTCCCGCATCTGCGGTGCCAGAATCTCATCGACCGGCTTTCCGCGAAATTCTAATTGATGAAGATTCCGCTCAAACCATTCGCGGATTGCAGTCTCTCCAAAATGCCCGAAGGGTGGGTTTCCGATATCATGGATCAACCCGGCACATTGAAGAATATGGCTGATATCCTCCTTCATCTGTAGAGTAAATCCACAGTTCGGACGGTATTTCAGAATGTTTTCCCCAATATTCTGCCCCAATGACTTTCCAAGTGAGGAAACCTCCAGCGAATGTGTGAGTCTCGTCCGGATGAAATCACTCTGGTCCAATGGAAATACCTGTGTCTTATCCTGCAGCCGCCGAAAGGAAGCGCTCCCGATAATCCGGTGATAATCTTTTTCGAATTCACTCCGCAAGTCAGCCGTCTTCTTTACACTGCCATAACTGCCCCTGGCGCGCTTAGTGGACAACAGTGTCTCCCATTCCATTTATATAACCCGTCATTCTGCGTAAGACACCAATGCGTCATGAAACAGTTACACTGGCTTTCGCT
>DCKD01000063.1 GCA_002320245.1 Lachnospiraceae bacterium UBA1683 | reverse complement strand
CGAAGGCGGCGGAATGGAGATTAAGATGGTAGAGAATAAGCAAATGTCATTGGCAAATTTTTTGAATATTTTGAGCTTTTTTGTCAGAAGAAAGAATATAGTATGGATATGATTTACAAAAAGTGCTTGCAACTTACGTTACGTCATCTTTTATACTATATCTGTAAGTTCATGTAACGTATATTTTAGAACCGAAATAGGTAAAGGAGATTAAGATTATGACAATTATCGTAACCGGCGGAGCTGGGTTCATCGGAAGTAACTTTGTATTTCACATGCTGAATAAGTATCCGGATTATCGGATTGTGTGTCTGGATTGCCTGACATATGCAGGAAATCTTTCTACACTTGCACCCGTGATGGACAACCCGAATTTCCGATTTGTAAAAGAAAGCATCACAGACCGTGAGGCCGTTTATAAATTGTTTGAAGAGGAGCATCCGGATATGGTGGTGAATTTTGCAGCGGAAAGCCACGTAGACCGTTCTATTGAGAACCCGGAAGTGTTCCTGGACACTAACATCAAAGGAACGGCTGTATTGATGGACGCATGCCGTAAGTATGGTATCAAGAGATATCATCAGGTATCTACAGATGAAGTTTATGGAGATTTGCCGCTTGACAGACCGGACCTGTTCTTTACAGAAGAGACACCGATTCACACAAGCAGCCCGTACAGCTCATCTAAGGCGGGGGCAGACTTGTTAGTATTGGCATACCACAGGACATATGGACTCCCGGTTTCCATCAGCAGATGCTCCAACAACTACGGTCCATATCATTTCCCGGAGAAACTGATTCCGCTGATGATTGCAAATGCGCTCAACGACAAGCCTCTGCCGGTATACGGTGAGGGACTCAACGTCCGTGACTGGCTGTATGTAGAAGACCACTGTAAAGCAATCGACTTGATTATCCATAATGGCCGCGTCGGTGAAGTTTACAATGTGGGCGGGCACAATGAGAAGACAAATATTGAAATCGTAAAAATCATCTGCAAAGAATTAGGAAAACCGGAAAGCCTGATTACACATGTCGCTGACAGAAAGGGACACGACATGCGTTATGCAATTGATCCGACAAAGATTCACAACGAACTTGGCTGGCTGCCGGAGACAAAATTTGAGGACGGTATTAAGAAGACAATCAAATGGTATCTGGAGAATAAGGAATGGTGGGAGACAATCATTTCCGGCGAATACCAGAACTACTATGAGAAAATGTACGCAAACAGATAATTTATGTGCAAAGGGGAATGTCCCTTCTGATAGGGGACAGTCCCCTTTGCAAAAGGGACAGTCCCCTATTCATTTCCGGCATATGAATATGCCTGCATCTTTGGTAATATGGAATCCATCTTTCATTTTCTTCTCAACGAAGTTACGAAAATCTTTATAATGGTCCAACAGCATCTGGTTTTGATTTCCATGACAGGAAAGAATATATTCAATCAATGGCTCTGCCCGGCTTAATTCGATTGAGTCTATGTATTTGCGGCATTCGATTTTAGAAAAACATGGCCGCAGTATTTGTTCTCCGTTTTCCAGACCGAAGAGTTCATAGAGTTTATCGGCGGAGAGTACAATCCGGCTGTCGAATTTCTGAACAAGTTCACTGATTTCCTTCATGTGCTCGGAGCCGTATGTACTACAGATAAACGTTCCATCTGGTTTCAGTACACGGCGGATTTCGAGACATGCCCGGTTGATGTCATCACAGTAGAACAGAACATGGTTTGCGATAATCAGGTCAAAGGATCCGTCCGGGTATGGGATTCTCTGGCAGTCAAATGCACGGAATGTGAATCTTGTATCGTTTGGAGGGAGGTTTCTGCGGGCATCCCTTAACATCCCCTCGGATATATCAGATAAGACGATATGCACATATTCTGGAATATGGGATATGTTTTCATGCCACAGTGCACCGTTTCCGCAGCCTACTTCTAACACAGAGCGGTTGATGGAGTCATTTGCAGCGTCGGTGTTGGAGCCCAATCCGAGTTCGCATTGTTCAAAAATCCACGGAAACCATCCCTGAGGGTTTGCGGAATAGTCCCGATGCAGGCGGATTCTTGCAGAAATATTTGTCGCATTCTGGTATTGGGACTTCAGGCTTTTTTCCATATTGGTCAGATGAATCAAATCCAGCATCTGACTCCAGTCAATCTGGCGGTCTTTCTGAATCGCGTCTACGGTGTCATTCAGCGCGCTTTCTACAAGCTGCATTTGCTCGATACGGTCCTGAATAAGCCGTTTTTGCATGCTGAGCGCGTTCAGCATGAAGTGGTAGTCGGTGTCATTGATTGTCATTTCACGGATATCCTCCAGTGAAAATCCTAGATATTTTAACAGCAGGATCTGCTGCAGCCTTGCAAAGTCCCGGTCGGTGTAAAAACGGGCGCCGGCAGGGGTGACATAGGACGGTTTCAGAATGTTTTGTTTGTCATAAAAGCGTATTGTCCGGACAGAAACATTTGCCATTCGGGCAAATTCGCCGGAAGAGTAGTAGCCGGGCAGTTTCATTATTGCATCTCCTTGTGTTGTATATTATAAAATGAAATGATACCAGGGGCAAAAGGTCCAAAATCTGACGCAAGCTTGTTTGCAGGAGGATTTTTGCTCTTGGGCCCCGTCAAAAACATGAGTAAGTAGCCATTTTTCGGAGGAAAATGTGCGGATTACGAATGTTTTGAGGATTGCGGGGGAACGAAGTGCGGAGCAATCCGGTATCATAGGGGGCAAAAGGTCACGGTTAATCCTGCAAAGCTTACCGGCTAATCCGCAAAGCTTAAGTTTACCGGTTAATCCCGGATTGCAGCTCCTCCGCCCATGTCTGGAGACTGTAGGTATGTCCGTCAAATAACTTCAGGATAACTCCGGTTGGATTGTTTTCATTGGCAAATGCGTTTGCCTCGTCGGTATCTACATGCATTGCAAGCCGGAAAGATGGGCTGACGCGCACAACGACATCCGAAAAAATCAGGGAACGCTCGTAGCTTGTCGTGATAACAAATACGATGTCCCCGTCTTTCACATGGGCGCGCAGTGCGTCAATCGGCGCCATATGGATATGCCGTTTCGCGACAATCACACCTTGTTTCAACTCTATCTTTCCACAGGAGCCAATGAGTGTACAGCCGGGCGTTCCCTCGATATCTCCGGATTGACGGATGACGCTTGGGATACCGAGTTTTCTGGCGTCGGTAACGGAAACTTCCACCTGTGTATCAGGGCGGAACGGGCCGAGGATAACTACGTGTTCGAACCTGCCTTTTGGTCCTGCAACTGTCAGCCGCTGCTGACACGCATACTGACCGGGCTGGCTTAATTCCTTCGTATATGTAAGCTTCGCTTCGGAACCAAATAATATTTCAAAATCTTTCTGAGAGACATGGATATGTCTGGCAGAAGTTTCAATAGGAATTTTTAACCTCATAGAAATTCACCTCTTTGCTGACGGAGTCATTTATTCCTTTAATTTTAGCAGAAGACAGGAGATTTGTAAATTTGTATTTCGTTTTGACAAATTGTATAGGAATTCCTCAGATTACAGATACTAACAGCACTTACAGAAAACACTAAATACGTAAAATGGAGGAATTGTTGTATGAAGGCAACAGGAATCGTGCGTCGTATTGACGACTTGGGACGGGTTGTTATTCCAAAGGAGATACGCAGGACACTCCGGATTCGGGAAGGAGATCCGCTGGAAATCTTTACGGACCGGGAAGGAAAGGTGATTTTGAAAAAATACTCTCCGATTGGGGAGCTTGGGACAATGGCAAAGTTCTATTCAGAAAGTCTGGCTCAAACACTGAATTGCACGGTATGCATTACGGATTCAGACCAGATTATCGCTGTCGCAGGAGCTGGAAAAAAGGATTTGCAGGATAAATATATCAGTAAAGAATTGGGAGAAATCCTACAGACTAGAGAGTTGTTGTCCGGAATTTCAGACAGCAAAAAGTTTGTGCAAATTGTGGATGGGGAAAATCTGTATCGGGAGGAAATCATCTGTCCCATTATCAGCGAGGGGGATGTAATTGGCGGCGTCATTCTTCTGAATAAAGAAGAAAAAAGAAAATTTGGGGAGGTTGAGCAGAAAATTGCGATGAGCGCAGCCGGATTCCTTGGAAAGCAAATGGAACAGTAAAGGAACAGAACAATTAGAAAATAAAACACCTAAGAAATAAGACAGTTAAGAAATGAAACACCTAAAAAATAAAACAATTAAGAAATGAAACACCTAAGAAATAAAACAATTAAGAAATGGAACACTTAAATACTTTACAGGCATAGCATGTCATTCATATTCATATAATGTATCAATATTAGTGCACTGACACATTCACGATTAGCAGAATTCCTTGTTAAAAGTGAGCGTGCCGGCGCTCTGGGAAAAATGAATGGAGCGGATGCGGAATGGAAAAGAAATCAAATCATGGAACAAATCGACAGACACAGGCGGTCTGCCTTTTGAAATCGTTACTGTGTTCCTATGTGGTAACCGGTGTGTTGCTGCTGATTCTGGCAGCTTTGCTGTATAAACTGAATCTGGATGAGAAAAAGGTATCTGCCGGGATTCTGGCAATTTACGTGATTTCTACATTTGTAGGCGGATTTATTATCGGGAAACTGAATCAGACGAAAAAATTTCTCTGGGGACTGACAGTAGGAGTCTGTTATTTTGCACTTTTACTGTTGATTTCACTTGGCATTTACCATTCGCTGCAGGACAATGGAGCAAATGTATTGACAACCCTCCTGATGTGCGCGGGCGGTGGAATGCTTGGCGGGATGTTGGCGTGAAACCGTTCTGGTGTACTGACACATTCATTAACAGACTAATTGCTTGCCTGAATATCCATATGTTGTGTTGGCGTCAATCGACGTAGCCACCGCTGCGCCTCATTCCTTCGCCTTGCGGGATGAATATTCATTCTACACAATTAATTCAGTTATGAATGTGCCAGTGCACTAGTTCATGCTGTTTTGACCGGAAAGGGTGGCATGGCTGGATGGAAATTTACAAAAAAGTACTTTAAAATCATACATCGGTGTGTTATAATTCTAGGAAGTAAAAGCATGAACGCTTACGAGTATGAAACAGTAGGAGGAGATAACGATGAAACATATCAAAACACTGAATACACAGACATTGAATAATACAGTGAAAAAAGGCGGATGCGGAGAATGCCAGACATCCTGCCAGTCAGCATGCAAGACTTCCTGTACAGTAGGAAATCAGACATGTGAGCATAAGAAATAATTCACAAAATAAAATGGAAAGGCAGCGGCCTCGGTCGCTGCCTTGTGTCGTTATTACCCTCAGTGTATAAGGGTATGGAAAGATAATAGAAAGAGAGGTATCTGTTGTGATACATCAGTACCAGAATAATGGGTATAACATTGTCTTAGATGTGAACAGTGGTTCTGTTCATGTAGTGGACAAGGAGGCATATGATATCATTGCCTGTCTCGAGAAGGGGAATACATTCCACACACCGGAGACGCTGCGCAGTGAGGAAACATTTGCAAATCTTAAAAAGAAACTGGGGAGTACATATCCGGAAGAGGATTTGAAAGATATTCTGGAGGCGGTAATTGAACTGACCGATGCAGGACAGTTGTTTACGAGGGATATTTACGAAGACTATATTGACGAGGTAAAACAGCGCAAGACTGTGGTAAAGGCGCTTTGCCTGCACATTGCCCATGACTGTAACCTGGCTTGCCGATATTGCTTTGCGGAAGAGGGAGAGTATCATGGACGCAGGGCATTGATGTCTTATGAAGTCGGAAAGAAAGCGCTGGATTTCCTGATTGCCAATTCGGGCAGCAGACGGAATCTGGAAGTTGACTTTTTCGGCGGAGAGCCGTTGATGAACTGGCAGGTTGTCAAGGATTTGGTAGCATACGGAAGAGAACAGGAAAAGTTGTATGATAAACATTTTCGTTTCACATTGACGACAAACGGCGTCCTTCTGAATGATGAAGTACAGGAATTTGTCAACAGGGAGATGGATAATGTAGTGCTGAGCCTGGACGGAAGAAAAGAAGTCAACGACAGGATGCGTCCGTTCAGAAATGGCAAGGGAAGTTATGATTTGATTGTTCCGAAGTTCCAGAAGCTGGCAGAGAGCCGGAATCAGGAAAAATATTATATCCGCGGAACATTCACGAGGGAGAATCTGGACTTTTCCAAAGATGTTATGCATTTTGCGGAGCTTGGTTTTGAGCAGATTTCTATTGAACCGGTTGTCGGGGAGGAAACAGATCCATATGCAATCCGCGAAAGCGATTTGCCGCAGATTTTTGAGCAGTATGATATTCTGGCGAAGACGATGGTTGAACGTGAGCGGGCAGGAAAAGGATTTACGTTCTTTCATTTTATGCTGGATTTGGAAGGCGGTCCGTGTGTGGCAAAACGTCTTTCCGGATGTGGTTCAGGCACGGAATATCTGGCAGTGACTCCGTGGGGAGACTTGTATCCATGCCACCAGTTCGTCGGGCAGGAAGAGTTCCTGATGGGAAATGTTGACGATGGCATTACAAAACCTGAAATTGCGGACGAGTTCCGGGGCTGCAGTGTGTATTCCAAAGAAAAGTGCAAAAATTGTTTCGCAAGATTCTATTGCAGCGGCGGATGCATGGCAAATTCATATAAGTTCCACCACACCATCCATAATACATATGATGTGAGCTGTGAGATGGAGCGCAAGAGGGTAGAGTGTGCAATTATGATTAAAGCTGCGTTGGCAGATGAAGAAAGGAATGAAAGTAATGAAGAAAAGTAAAGGCATTCTGAGTCTGATTCTTGTTGTGGCACTCATGGTACTGCTAGGAGTAACTACGACGGTCGGGCTTGGCAGAGGCCATTCCGGTGCGATGAAGAATATCAATCTCGGGCTGGATTTGGAAGGTGGTGTCAGCATTACATATCAGGTTAAGGGTGACAAACCGTCTGATGAAGATATGGCGGATACCATCTACAAATTGCAGAGACGTGTGGAGCAGTACAGTACAGAGGCAACTGTTTATCAGGAAGGGGACGACAGAATCAGTATTGAAATCCCCGGAGTTACCGATGCAAATGAAATTCTGGACGAGCTTGGACAGCCGGGTTCGCTGTATTTTATTGCAGAAAAAGACAGTGATGGAAATGCGAATTACAAACAGGTTTCCAGTACAGGTGATGCTGCTGCAGATTTCCAACTGAATAAGACAATTGATGAGCTTTTGGATGACGGTTCTGTTGTATTGACAGGTACGGATGTAAAAACAGCATCCGCGGGAAGTACAAATAACGGCACAACTGGTGCAAAGCAATATGTTGTATCATTGGAACTGAATAAAGACGGAACAGAAAAATTTGCGGCAGCTACAAAGGCGGCTTACGCGAATGGGCAGAGCATTGGTATTTACTACGATGGAGCTTTTGTCAGTGTTCCAAATGTAAATGCAGAGATTTCTGACGGACAGGCACAGATTTCCGGAAATATGACATATGAGGAAGCTGACAGACTGGCATCTACAATCCGTATCGGAGGTCTGAATCTGGAACTGGAGGAGCTGCGCTCCAATGTAGTCGGTGCACAGCTTGGCGAAGAGGCAATCAGTACAAGCCTGAAGGCGGGAGCAATTGGTCTTGCAATCGTATTCGTATTTATGTGCTGGGTATATCTTCTTCCGGGATTTGCGGCAGGGCTTGCACTTTTGATTTATACGGGACTCATGCTTGTTGCTTTGAATGCATTTGACATCACGCTGACACTTCCGGGTATCGCAGGTATTATACTTGGAATTGGTATGGCGGTGGATGCGAATGTTATTATATTTGCCCGTGTGAAAGAGGAGTTTACGGATGGAAAATCTGTAAAAGCCGCTCTCAATGCCGGTTTCCACAAGGCAATGTCGGCGATTCTGGACGGTAACATTACAACCTTGATTGCGGCAGCGGTGCTGTGGCTGCGGGGCAGCGGTACGGTAAAGGGATTTGCACAGACGCTGGCGCTTGGTATCGTTCTGTCCATGTTCACGGCGCTTGTCATTACCAAAATGATTGTGTATGCATTCTATGCGGTCGGAATCAGAAGTGAAAAGGTTTATGGACGTATGCTGAAAGAAAGAAAACCAATTAATTTTCTTGGAAAGAAAAAAGTTTTCTTTGCAATTTCTGCAGCGCTCATTCTTATTGGCTTTGTATTCATGGGAATCAATTCGGCACAGGGGAAGGGCGCTCTGAATTACAGTTTGGAATTCAAGGGCGGTACTTCAACAAATGTAACATTTGCTCAGGATTATACACTGGAAAAAATTGACCGGGACATCGTTCCGCTGATTGAAGATGTTACAGGGGATAAGAATGTACAGGTACAGAAGGTTGCGGACAGCAATCAGGTAATCTTCAAGACACAGACACTTGATTTGGAGAAACGTGAGGCATTCGCAAAAGTCATGTCCGATAACTATGGAGTACAGGCGGACCAGATTACAACAGAAAATATCAGCTCAACGGTAAGTTCTGAGATGAGACGGGATGCAGTGATTGCGGTCATTATTGCAACCGTATGTATGCTGCTCTACATCTGGTTCCGTTTTAAAGATGTAAGGTTTGCAACAAGTGCCGTCCTTGCATTGCTGCATGACGTGCTTGTTGTACTTGGATTCTATGTCATTGCAAGGGTATCTGTCGGCAATACATTTATTGCGTGTATGCTGACCATCGTTGGATACTCTATCAATGCAACCATTGTAATTTTCGACCGCATCCGTGAGGAGCTCAAGACAAAGAAACGCGGAGAAGGTCTGGATGCGCTTGTAAATAGATGTATCACACGTACATTGACACGTAGTATTTACACATCACTGACAACATTTGTCATGGTCGCCGTTCTTTATGTAATGGGTGTAAGTTCCATCAAGGAATTCGCACTGCCGTTGATGGTAGGTATTGTGTGCGGCGCTTACTCGTCTGTATGTATTACGGGAGCGTTGTGGTATGTGATGAAAACAAAAATCGTTAAAAAGTAGGAATCACAATGATAATATGATTGTAAATAAACGAAGAACCATAAAATATGTCCTCATATTTTATGGTTCTTTTTATAAGCCTGCAGGTTTTGTGTAGCGAAACTGCGGATATACAGGCACGAAGCGGATACACTACAGTTGCAGGAGCTAGGATTTCCATGTATAATAAAACGAAAGAAATTTACAGCAATTTTGGACAGGTTGCAGGTGTAAGAGAGAGGAATATACATGGAAAAATGGTTTATGACGATGAAAAAGGCAGATTTTCAGGGGATTGCGGCGAAGTATCATATTTCGCCGATTCTGGCGCGTCTAATCCGAAACAGGGATATCGTTGGGGAGAAAGCGATTGATTTTTATCTGAATGGAACCATTGCGGATTTATACGACGGTATGCTGATGAAGGATATGGATAAGGCGGTGGAAATACTGGCGGAGAAAATCCGCGGGCATGAGGCAATCCGTGTAATTGGCGATTATGATATCGATGGAGTGAATGCAACATATATTTTGCAGGAAGGACTGTCCCGGCTTGGCGCGGATGTTGACACGGATATTCCGGACAGGATTAAGGACGGATATGGGCTGAATAAGTCGTTGATTGACCGGGCAATTGAGGATGGGATTGATACGATTGTTACCTGTGATAATGGGATTGCGGCATCAGAGGAAATTGCTTATGGAAAATCGCAGGGACTGACTGTTATTGTGACGGATCACCATGAAGTGCCTTATCTGGAAGTAGGAGAGGACAAGGAGTATCTTATCCCGCAGGCGGACGCGGTTGTGGATCCGCACCGTGCGGACTGTGAATATCCATTTAAAGGGCTCTGTGGTGCGGCTGTCGCATACAAACTTGTGGAGGCATTGTGTGAGGTGATGCAGGCAGACGTGGAAGACGTCGATTATCTTATGGAAAATGTAGCCATTGCCACGGTCGGTGATGTGATGGATTTGACCGGGGAAAACCGTGTGTTTGTCAAGCAGGGGCTGGAGATGTTGAAATGTACCAAAAACGAAGGATTGAAAGCGTTGATGGAGTGCACACAGGTGCCGGTTGAGCGCCTGAATGCGTATCACATTGGTTTTGTCATCGGACCGTGTATCAACGCCGGCGGGCGTCTGGATACGGCGAAACGGGCGCTGGAGCTATTAAATGCCAAAACGCGGCGTGAGGCGGTGATGCTGGCGGAGGATTTGAAGGCACTCAATGACAGTCGGAAAGAGATGACGGAAAAGGGCGTCAGTCAGGCGGTTGAGATGATTGAGAACACGTCGCTGATTGACGACAAAGTACTGGTTGTTTATTTGCCGGATTGCCATGAGAGCATAGCCGGAATTATTGCAGGGCGTATCCGGGAAAAATACTACCGTCCCGTGTTTGTACTGACACAGGGGGAGGAAGGTGTTAAGGGTTCGGGGCGTTCGATTGAAAGCTATAATATGTTTGAAGAAATGTGCAAGTGCCGGGCGTTATTTACGAAGTTCGGCGGACATAAACTGGCGGCGGGGCTGTCTTTGGAGGAGAAAAATATCAATCGTTTCCGTGAGACAATCAATGAACTTTCAAATCTGACAGAAGAGGATTTGATGGAAAAGATATCGATTGACATACGGCTTCCGTTTCCTTATATAAACGAGCAGCTTGTCAATGAATTGGAGCTTCTGGAGCCGTTTGGAAAAGGAAATGCGAAACCGCTTTTTGCGGAGAGGAATCTGCGTGTTATTCGGCCGCGGATTATTGGTAAGAACCGGAATGTCCTCAGATTTCAGGCAGAGGATGTACAGGGAAACCGGATGGAGGCGATTTATTTTGGCGATGTGCAGGACTGCTTTCAGACAATGGAGCGAAATGAGACGATGTCATTTACCTATTATCCGTCTGTAAATGAGTTCCGTGGGGATAAAACGTTGCAGATTGTTGTAGTCAACTATCAGGGGAATCAAAATTGATTTCTTTACAATTGGGAAAAAAATGCTATACTAATTACATGATACCAGGGGCAAAAGGTCATGTGTTTCATGCTTGCATGAAAAAACATACAATATCTATACATAGATGTGCCTGAATAGTAATATTTCGGCAGAAACAGAAGGAGGATGTCTGATGGCTGGAACATTAGAATATGAATTACTGAATAAGAATCTGGGGATTGTTGATGGCCATGCAGTTAAGAATCCTGTCGATTATCAGGACCCGGAACAATTGTATCAGGCATTGACTGCAAGGGTAAAAAAGTATCATCCATCCGCAGACATTTCCATGATTGAGAAAGCGTACCGCATCGCGGGCGGGGCTCACAAAAATCAGGTGCGTAAATCAGGCGAACCGTATATTATCCATCCGCTTTGGGTGGGCATTATCCTGGCAGACCTGGAGATGGATAAAGAGACAATCGTGGCGGGGATGCTGCATGATGTCGTGGAAGATACGGAGATGACGCTGGATGACATCACGAGAGAATTTGGCTCTGAGGTAGCGCTTCTTGTAGATGGTGTTACGAAGTTGGGACAGTTGTCTTACGCACAGGATAAGTTGGAAGTGCAGGCGGAGAATCTGCGTAAGATGTTTCTTGCAATGGCAAAGGATATCCGTGTCATTATCATCAAACTGGCAGACCGGCTTCACAATATGCGGACGCTGGAATTTATGACTCCTGCAAAGCAGCAGGAAAAGGCAAGAGAGACGATGGATATTTACGCACCCATTGCACAGCGTCTTGGTATTTCCAAGATTAAAATTGAGCTGGATGATTTGGCGTTGAAATATTCCAATCCGGAAGTTTACTACCAGCTTGTGAAGGATTTGAATGAGCGTAAGACAAAACGGGAAGAGTTTGTGCAGCAAATTGTGGAAGAAGTGTCTAAACACATGGAAAATGCGCATATCAAGGCGAAGGTTTACGGCAGGGTGAAGCATTTCTTCAGTATTTATAAAAAGATGGTGAATCAAAACAAGACGCTGGACCAAGTCTATGATTTGTTTGCGGTTCGGATTATCGTGGATTCGGTAAAGGACTGCTATGCTGCGCTGGGGGTCATCCACGAGATGTATACGCCGATTCCGGGACGTTTTAAAGATTATATTGCGATGCCGAAGGCGAACATGTATCAGTCTCTTCATACAACATTGATGGGACCATCCGGTCAGCCGTTTGAGATTCAGATTCGTACGGAAGAGATGCATAAGACGGCGGAATATGGTATCGCAGCCCACTGGAAATATAAAGAGGGCGGGGATGCGACCAAGAGCGTCAAGGCGCAGGAAGAGGAGAAACTAAGCTGGCTGCGCCAGATTCTGGAATGGCAGCGCGACATGTCGGATAACCGGGAATTCCTGAGTCTCTTAAAGGGTGACTTGGATTTGTTCGCAGAAGATGTTTATTGTTTCACTCCGAATGGCGATGTCAAGAATCTGCCGAATGGTTCTACGCCGGTAGATTTTGCATATGCAATCCACAGTGCGGTCGGCAATAAGATGGTCGGCGCCCGTGTCAACGGCAAACTGGTGAATATCGATTATAAGATTCAGAATGGAGACCGTATTGAGATTCTGACTTCCCAGAATTCGAAAGGACCGAGCCGTGACTGGCTGAATATTGTAAAGAGCACACAGGCGAAGAGTAAGATTAACCAGTGGTTTAAAAAGGAATTCAAAGAGGAAAACATCGTCCGGGGACGTGAACTTGTTGCGGCATACTGCAAGACAAAGTCGATTAATCTGGCAAGTGTTGCAAAACCGAAATATCTTCAGATTGTACAGCATAAATATGGATTCCGTGACTGGGATTCTGTGCTTGCGGCGATTGGACATGGCGGACTCAAAGAAGGGCAGGTTGTAAACCGTCTTTACGAAGAGTATCAGAAGGACTATAAAAAAGAGATTACGGATGAGACAATTCTGGAGACGATTTCCGGGGCAAATGCGCAGAAAGTACACATTGCGAAGTCCAAGAGCGGAATCATTGTCAAAGGAATTGATGATATGGCGGTACGTTTTTCCAAGTGCTGCAATCCGGTGCCGGGGGATGAGATTGTCGGATTTGTGACAAGAGGGCGCGGAATGTCCATTCACCGGACAGACTGTGTGAATATGATTCATTTGTCTGCGGCAGAGCGGGAACGGCTGATTGACGCGGAGTGGGAGAGCAATGTCGAAAGTGAAAATGGCGGGCAGTATCTTGCAGAACTGAAAATGTATGCGAATGACCGCCGTGGAATGCTGATGGAGATTTCCAAAGTATTTACCGAGGCAAAGCTCGATGTAAAGTCAATGAATGTCCGTACAAGCAAAAAAGGGACAGCGACGCTGGACATGGGATTTGTTGTGCATGGAAGAGACGAGTTGAACCGGGTTATTGAAAAACTCCGTCAGATAGATGGTGTTCTTGATATCGAAAGAACTGTCGGATGATATGCGGAAAACAGGTAACAGTACAGCCCTCCGGCAGAACTGTTACGAAAACAGTGCATTTGCAGTGCTTGTGTGGGTCGGTATAGAAAAAGCAGCGGACGGATATTGGGAGCGGTCTGCTAAGGTAATAAAAGAGAGGGTTATGATGCGGATTGAGAAGTTTGTTATTGGAATGGTCGGGACGAATTGTTATATCGTCAGCAACGAAAAGACCAGAGAATGTTTTATCGTAGATTTGGCGGTATGTACGGATGAGATGGTGTCCCATATCAAAGATGAGGGGCTGAATGTGAAAGCGATTCTTCTGACGCACGGCCATTTCGACCACATCATGGGAATCGCTGAATTTTTGAAGAAATTTCCGGTTCCTGTATATGCACATGAGCAGGAGGAAACGGTGCTCAATGATACGGGCAAAAATATGTCGGTTTCCTATGGAGAAGGGTATACATTTTCCGGTGCTGAATATGTGAGCGACGGGCAAATGCTGGAGATTGCCGGCGCTAAAATTCAGGTAATCTACACACCGGGACATACGATTGGCGGATGCTGTTATTATATGGAAGAAGAGCACATACTGTTCAGTGGGGACACGTTGTTTCATACGTCCGTCGGAAGAACGGATTTTCCGACAGGGAGCAGTTTGCAACTGATTCGCTCTGTACGGGAAAAACTGATGGAACTGCCGGATGAAACGAAAGTATATCCGGGACATATGGATGAGACATCCATCGGATATGAGCGGAGGTATAATCCGTTTTTGTAAAGGGGACTGTCCCCTTTGCGTTTCGTTGTCAAAATACCTTTTGACCCCAACATCATGATATTGGAAGGAACATTATGATTCAGATTCAGTGTAAAGAAACATTATATACTTATAATTTATATCATATCGTAAAGGCTTTTTTTCCGGATACAAAGATTGAGCAGCGTGTAGATGCAGGGCAAGAACCACTGGTACAGCTTAAATTGGACGGGGGCTCTTGCTTTTGTGTTGCACAGGCTGATGTGCCGTATGCTGTTGGGCAAGAGAAAAAACGCATTGTCACACGGCTTGTATATGAGTATCTTTCGGAGATAACAGGGCGTCGGATGGTGTGGGGGATGTTGACCGGAGTGCGTCCAACTAAGTTGGCAATGCAAAAAATGGAAAATGGAATGCAGACAGAAGAAATAAAAAAGTTTCTTATGGGAGAATATTATGTATCTGGACAAAAGGCGAGTTTAGCGGTGGAGATTGCACTGCGGGAGCGGGAACTGCTTAGCAGACTGGATTACAGGGATGGGTTCAGCCTGTATGTGGGCATTCCATTTTGTCCGAGCATCTGTTCCTACTGTTCATTTAGTTCCTCGCCAATTGCCGTGTGGAAAGAGGAAATAGATGCATATTTAGATGCACTTTGCAAAGAGATTACGGCAATCGGCAGCATGACAGGAGGAAAGAAGTTAAATACGGTTTATATCGGGGGAGGGACACCAACTACGCTAAGCGCGGCACAACTGGAACGGTTATTGCATTTGATTGACGAAACATTTTCGCAGGAACATTTACTGGAATATACAGTAGAGGCGGGAAGACCGGACAGTATTACGAAAGAAAAGCTGGAGGTTATCCGCCGGCATCCGGTAACGAGAATTTCTGTGAATCCCCAGACAATGCAGCAGAAGACGTTGAATCTTGTCGGCAGGGAACATACGGTGCAGGCGGTCAAAGACATTTTCCGGATGGCGAGAGAACTGGGATTTGACAATATTAATATGGATTTGATTGCAGGACTTCCGGAGGAGACTGCGGAAGATATGCGGGATACGCTGGAGCAGATTAAGGAACTTGCGCCAGACAGTTTGACGGTCCATTCACTTGCGATTAAGCGTGCTGCCCGGATGGGACAGGACAAGATGCATCGCAGCCTTTATACAGAAATCACCCAGATGGTGGAGGATGCTGCACAGACTGCGGAAAAACTTGGCCTTGTTCCATATTATCTGTACAGACAGAAAAATATTGCCGGAAATTTTGAAAATGTTGGCTATGCAAAGGTTGACAAAGCGGGAATATACAATATACTTATTATGGAAGAAAAACAAACAATTTTTGCAGCGGGTGCGGGAGCGACAACGAAACTCGTGCTGCCGCATAAGATTTGTCTAGATAATGGAAAAGAGACGAATCTGATTCGCACAGAGAATGTGAAAGACATTCATGAATATATGAGCCGTATTGATGAGATGATTGTCAGGAAAGAACGAGAAGTATCTGAAGTCTCCGGATTGATGGAAACGCAGAGAAATAAGTAGTGGATGAAACAGGAAAGAGAAGGAGAGTAATTACATGGCATTGAAGAAAAAACCGGTAACCGGTATGAAGGACATGATGCCGGAGGAAATGGAAATCCGGGATTATGTGATTGGATTGATTAAAGAAACGTACAAATCATTTGGATTTTCCTCCATCGAGACTCCATGTGTGGAACATATTGAGAACCTGTGCAGCAAACAGGGGGGAGACAATGAGAAACTGATTTTTAAGATTTTAAAACGTGGGGAAAAGTTAAAAATCAATCAGGCAAAAGAAGAGGCGGATTTGGTAGACGGCGGGCTTCGTTATGACCTGACAGTGCCTCTTTCCAGATATTATTCCAATAATGCCAACGAGCTTCCTGCTCCGTTTAAGGCATTGCAGATGGGAAATGTATGGAGAGCGGACCGTCCACAGAGAGGGCGTTTCCGTCAGTTCATGCAGTGCGACATTGACATTTTGGGTGAGCCATCCAATCTGGCGGAAATTGAACTCATTCTGGCAACTTCTACATTGCTTGGTAAGCTGGATTTTCATAATTTTACAATCCGAATTAATGACCGCCGGTTCTTGAAAGCAATGGCAGCTTACAGCGGATTTTCCGAGGAAGATTATGACAGCGTGTTTATTACTCTGGATAAGATGGACAAAATCGGTCTTGACGGGGTAGAAAAAGAATTAGAGGAAAATGGCTATGAGAAGGAATCAGTCGAAAAGTATCTTCAGATATTTAAAGAGATTACGAATGATGTGGAGGGCGTACGTTGGTGTAAAGAGAAGCTGGCGGGCTTTCTCCCGCAAGAGGCGGCAGATTCACTTGAGATGATTATCACAAGTGTGGAAAGTGCAAAAGAAGCAGATTTCAGAATCAGTTTTGATCCGACGCTCGTGCGTGGAATGTCCTACTACACCGGAACTATTTTTGAGATTTCGATGGATGAATTCGGAGGCTCTGTCGGAGGCGGCGGACGCTACGACGAGATGATTGGAAAGTTCACAGGGCAAAACACTCCGGCAGTCGGATTCTCTATCGGATTTGAACGAATCGTCATGCTGCTCTTAGAGCGCGGCTATAAGATTCCGACAAGCAAAACAAAAAAAGCATATCTGTTAGAGAAAAAACTGCCACAGGAGAAAATCCTTGAAGTGCTGGAAACAGCAAAAAGAGAACGTGCCGAAGGAAAACAAATCATGCTGCTTAATATGAAGAAAAATAAAAAGTTCCAGAAAGAGCAACTTGCACAGCAAGGATACGAAGATATTGTAGAAGTATTCAATCGGTAGTGCAAAGGGGAATGTCCCCTTTGCTGACGAAAGTCAGAATATTCTGAAAAAGAAGAACAAAAGGGACAGTCCCCTTTGCAAAAGGGACTGTCCCCTAAATAAAAGAAAAGAGGAACAGAACAATGGCAGAATCAATGAGAGGATTACACCGTACACATCGTTGTGCTGAGCTTTCCACTGTAAATGTGGGAGAGACTGTTACAATTATGGGATGGGTTCAGAAGAATCGGAATAAAGGGGGACTTGTATTTGTTGATGTCCGTGACCGCTCAGGTATTATTCAGGTAGTATTTGAGGATGGTTCGTGTGACGCTGACTTGATTGCAAGAGCGGCAAGTCTCCGCAGTGAATATGTAGTTGCAATTGTCGGAAAGGTTGAAAAACGTTCCGGTGCAGTGAATCAGAATATTGCGACAGGCGAGATTGAAGTAATTCCGGAGCAGATGAGAATTCTGTCCGAATCTGAGACACCGCCGTTTCCGATTGAAGAGAATTCTAAAACGAAGGAAGAGCTGCGTCTGAAATATCGCTATCTGGATTTGAGAAGACCGGATCTGCAGCGCAACCTGATGATGAGAAGTAAGATTGCAACATTGACTCGTCAGTTTCTTGCTGAAGAGGGCTTTCTGGAGATTGAGACGCCGGTTCTTGGAAAAACCACACCAGAGGGTGCGCGTGACTATCTTGTACCCAGCCGTATACACCAAGGCAGCTTTTACGGATTGCCTCAGTCGCCCCAGTTGTATAAACAGCTTTTGATGTGTTCTGGTTATGACCGTTATTTCCAGATTGCAAAATGTTTCCGCGATGAGGATCTTCGTGCCGACAGACAGCCGGAATTTACCCAGATTGACATGGAGCTGTCTTTTGTAGATGAAGAAGATGTTATGGATGTCAATGAAAGACTTCTTGCAAGATTATTTAAAGAGGTGCTGGACATTGATGTACAACTGCCGATTCAGAGAATGACATGGCAGGAGGCGATGGATCGTTTTGGCTCTGATAAGCCGGATATCCGTTTTGGAATGGAACTGGTCAATGTGACAGAGGTTGTCAGAGACAGTGAATTTGTTGTCTTTAAAGATGCCATCGAAAACGGTGGAACTGTCCGTGGCATTAATGCAAAGGGGCAGGGCGGTATGCCGCGTAAAAAGATTGATAAACTGGTAAGTTTTGCAAAAGATTTTGGGGCAAAAGGACTTGCATATATTGCAATTCATGAAGATGGCGCGGTGAAGTCTTCCTTTGCAAAATTTATGACAGAAGAGGAGACGAACGGTCTTGTTCAGGCAATGGGCGGAGAGGTTGGGGATTTGCTTCTCTTTGCAGCAGATAAGAATAAGGTTGTATGGGATGTCCTTGGAAATCTGCGTCTGGAGCTGGCGCGTCAGATGGATCTGCTTGATAAGAATGAGTATAAGTTCCTCTGGATTACAGAGTTCCCGCTGCTTGAATGGAGCGAAGAACAGAATCGCTACACTGCAATGCATCATCCGTTTACGATGCCGATGGAAGAGGATTGGAAATATATCGATACGGATCCGGGAAGAGTCCGTGCGAAAGCATATGATATCACACTGAACGGAAATGAAATCGGCGGCGGAAGTATTCGTATTCACCAGAACGATATTCAGGAGAAAATGTTTGAAGTTCTTGGGTTTACCAAAGAGGAGGCATACCGGCAATTCTCTTTCCTGCTGGATGCATTTAAGTATGGGGTACCGCCGCATGCAGGACTGGCATATGGGCTGGACCGTCTGGTTATGCTCATGGCAAAGGTAGACAGCATCCGTGATGTGATGGCATTCCCGAAAGTAAAAGATGCATCTTGTCTGATGACAAATGCACCGAGCCTGGCAGATGACAAGCAATTGGCTGAGCTGGGACTTGAGCTGAGAAAAGAAGAAAAGTCAGAGGAGAGTCCGGAAGAGTAGATAGAGTGTTGCTGCAAATTGCGGCGACGAAGTGGTAGAGCTGAATGAGGATGTCGCAAACTATGAATTTCTAAATTCAAAGGAAACGGCATCCTCTTTTTTATTTCATGGGATTCAGGTAATAAATGCTTTTTTGAAACAAAGCTATGGAGGTCCAATAATATTTTGAATAAAATTATCAGAACTCACTGGATACAGTCATAAGATGAAAAAAATTACAAAAGAAATATTAAAATTATATAATGGTATCATCTGAAAAAACATAATTGTGTAAATTATCAGATAAATATGTAAAATTTCAGACGCAAAAATTAAAAAAAGTATTTGACTTTCGGATATACCTGGTGTATAGTAAATATTGTTCCGAGGGGAACAGAAATAAGAAATGCGACAGTGGCTCAGTTGGTAGAGTACGACCTTGCCAAGGTCGGGGTCGCGGGTTCGAACCCCGTCTGTCGCTCTCGGTGAGGAGTAATGCGAAAGCATTGCTCCTTTTTTGATATTCGCAGTTTTTTGAAAAAGAATGAAGTTATATAATGTTTGTGAAATAAGTAACGCTAGTGTTTCCTGAAAAGTTGTGATAGAATACATTCCAAAGTGCAATATTCTATTGCAATAAAGCGTTGGTTGGAGAGGTATAAGCCTATCGGAGCGTTACATTTTATAATGAATTTCATGAGATGCATGAAAAGCGAAAAGCAGGAGAAATAAGGACATGAGTACAAAAAAAATAAAAGTTGCATTACTTGGAGTCGGAACTGTAGGAACAGGTGTGTATAAATTAATTCAGCGCCGTGCGGGTGTGATGGTACAGACAATCGGGGCAGAGCTGGAAGTGACGAAGATTCTGGTTCATAATATAAATAAAAGAAGAGAAGGAATCGATGCTTCACTTTTGACAGATAACTGGCAGGAAATCCTGAACGATGATGGGATTCAGATTGTCGTTGAAGTGATGGGTGGCATTGAACCGGCTAAGACAATGATTCTGGAGGCACTGCACGCCGGGAAACATATAGTTACGGCGAACAAAGACTTGATTGCAGAGTACGGGAGAGAACTTCTGGATTCCGCGGAAGAAAAACAATGCGATTTGCTCTTTGAAGCTGCTGTCGCAGGTGGAATTCCAATCATCCGTCCTTTGAAACAGTGTCTGGCAGGAAATGAAATCAGTGAAGTTGTTGGAATTGTGAATGGTACGACCAACTACATTTTGACAAAGATGTTTGAAAAGAATATGAGTTTTGAAGAGGCACTGGCAAAAGCAACAGAGTTGGGATATGCGGAGGCTGATCCGACGGCTGACGTAGAAGGACTGGATGCGGGGCGTAAGGTTGCAATTATGGCATCCATCGCATTCCGCTCCAGAGTAGTATTTGGCGATGTTTATACAGAGGGAATTACAAAAATCACATCGGATGATATTGCTTATGCAAAAGAATTTGACAGCGTGATTAAGCTTCTTGGTGTGGCACACAATACAGAAGACGGTATCGAAGTCGGGGTATACCCGATGCTTTTGAAAAAGGAACATCCACTTGCATCTGTCCGTGATTCCTTTAATGCGGTATTTGTACATGGTGATGCGGTAGATGATGCGATGTTTTATGGGAGAGGAGCCGGAGAACTGCCGACAGCCAGCGCCGTGATGGGAGATATCATTGATGTGGCAAGAAACCTTGCATATAACTGCAATGGAAGAATCAGTTGTACCTGTTACAGGCAGACGCCAATAAAGAAATTTGACGAAGTAGAGAATAAGTTTTTCCTCCGTATGCAGGTAAAGAACCGCCCCGGAGTACTCGCATGTATTGCAACCGTATTTGGAGATTATCAGGTAAGTATCGCAAGGGTTATACAGAAACATGTCAAAGGTGAGCGGGCAGAATTAGTGATAGTAACAGAAAAAGTCAAAGAACATTACCTGAGAAGCGCGCTGCAGAAATTGCAGGAAATGGATAGCATTTACGAAGTAAGCAGTGTAATCAGGGAATATTAGTTCAAAGGGGACTGTCCCCTTTGCATTAGGGACTGTCCCCTTTGGGAAATGGTATGTCCCCTTTGAACTTACAGCAGTCGGAATACTTGTTCCACAGCAGCGGTCATATTTGCTTTCGCGGTTGCAGGTGACATAGCTTCGTACGGCCTCCATGACCAGATGAATTCCCGGCGAGAGTGTGGCGTTGAGGTAGCTTAGGAAAGCGAAACCAAGTCCGCCCGCGGCACCGGCTCCTTTGGCTTCTGTAAAATCAGTTCCGAGGGCGTCAGCAGTCCGCTCGGCATAGTTTTTCATTCCGGAGTCAAGGAAGTCTTTGATGCCGTCGGTGTCCCCTTTCTGCGGACCGTAGATATAGGTTGCTCCGTTTTTCCCGCAAAGCGGATTCTGGACATCACATACAACCTGAAAATGGCATGTTTCCAACAGGGGATTCTTATTGTCCGTTTTAATAGAAAATATTTTTCCCAGAGCCTGTCCGCCTTCGCCGGCATCATTTCCGTATTTGTTAAGAAAACGAAAACCAAGTGCTTTTAGCATTCCGATGCCGCCGTCATTTGTGGCGCTCCCTCCGATTCCGATGATAAAGTTGCGGCAGCCTTTTTGAATGGCGTCAGTTATCATTTCACCGACACCATAGGTGCTGTGAGATAAGCTCCCTTTGAATGAATCAATCGCAACAACAACTTTCATGATATGTAATATACTTCCTTTCCATGTGTTACGGGGGTTGGAAATACCCGTGCTATAGTTTCCTGACTGATTGTATTATACCATTCAGGTTATCCGGAAACAATGCGGGACGGTACAAACGATGGAAAATTACGGAATAGTATTTTACAAAATATAAAATATATGGTATAACTTAGCATAGCAAGCTATCTATTTGCCAATGCATGGGAAAGGCGAATATTTCCGCTGCTTTGTTACAGAAGAGAAAGGAGCCGGTTTTATGGAAAATCGAGGGGAGCCCATAGGATTTACGGTAAAGCAAATCAATAATATTTATGAAAAAGATTTGAATGAAAAAATGAAGAAGATTGGGATTACATCTTCCCAGTGTGCGGTTCTGGACTATCTGTTTCATACGAACAAAGATGAAGTGAATCAACGGGATGTGGAGCGGCATCTGAGTCTGAAGAATCCGACGGTTACGGGGATTCTGAAACGGTTGGATGAAAAAGGATTTATTCTTTGCGTGCCGAACACGGCAGATAAACGGAAGAAAAATATTTATCTGACAGAGAAAGCATATGACGTTCAGCGGCGCATGGAAGCTGACCGGAAGAAACTTGACAGACAGCTTACGCGGGGAATGACAAAAAAGGAAGTGGAGGCACTCCGGAGAGGTCTGGACAAGGTGTTGAATAATATTGCAGAGCCATAACAGGCAAATCCATGTATGAATATGGAAAATGAAAAGAAGAGCAAGCAGCAAAGCAGACTAAGAACGTCTGCTTTACAACTGGAAGGAGGAACGGATAAATGAGTTATGCAGATCATGTTTTTATAAATATGTGCCGGGACATTATTGAGAACGGTACGAACACCGAGGGAGAAAAAGTGCGTCCGGTATGGGAGGACGGGACGCCTGCTTATACAATAAAGCGCTTTGGGGTAGTGAATCGGTATGATTTATCAAAAGAATTTCCTGCGCTGACACTGCGCCGGACCGCAATCAAAAGCTGTGCGGATGAGCTTCTGTGGATATGGCAGAAAAAATCCAACAACATTCATGAATTGAACAGCCACATCTGGGACAGCTGGGCAGATGAGAACGGCTCTATTGGAAAAGCGTACGGGTATCAGATGCAGGTAAAGCATCAATATAAGGAAGGGATGATGGATCAGGTAGACCGTGTCATTTACGATTTGAAAAATAATCCATACAGCCGGCGGATTATGACGAATATCTATGTACATCAGGATTTGCATGAGATGAATCTTTACCCTTGCGCTTACAGTATGACGTTCAATGTGACAAAAGAAAAAAATAGTGATAAACTGACATTGAATGGAATTCTGAATCAGCGCTCGCAGGATGTGCTTGCCGCAAATAATTGGAATGTCTGCCAGTATGCCGTACTTTTGCATATGCTGGCGCAGGTGTGCGATATGAAAGCCGGAGAGTTTGTGCATGTCATTGCAGATGCACATATTTACGACAGACATGTACCGTTGATTGAAGAACTGATATCAAGAGAACCACTCCCGGCACCGACATTCTGGCTGAATCCGGAGGTAAAAGATTTTTATGATTTTACCACGGATGATATACGGTTGGAGAATTACGAGACACATCCACAGATTAAAAACATACCGATTGCGGTATAATGAATGCAAAGGGGACAGTCCCTTCTGAGAAGGGACTGTCCCCTTTGCAGACGGAATTCAGAATATTCTGACGATTTAGCGAAAAGGAGGACAAACAGATGAATGTTATCGCAGCAGTAGATAAGAATTGGGCAATTGGAAACAAGAACCGGCTTTTGACGAGTATCCCGGCGGATATGAAGTTTTTCCGTGAGAAGACGAGTGGTCATGTGGTTGTGATGGGGCGGAAGACTTTGGAGAGTTTCCCGAACGGTCTGCCGCTGAAAAACCGGATTAATATTGTATTGACAGGAAACCGGAATTATCAGGTTAAGGATGCCGTGATTGTGCATACGAAGGAAGATCTTCTGGAAGAGTTGAAAAACTATGCGCCGGAAGAGTTGTATGTGATTGGCGGGGGGAGCATTTATGAAATGCTGCTTCCATATTGTGAGACGGCTTATATTACGAAGATAGACCACGCCTACGAGGCGGATACATTTTTTCCCAATCTAGATGAGAAACCGGATTGGGAAATGACGGAGGAGAGCGAGGAGCAGACTTGTTTTGATTTGGAATATGTTTTCTCAAAATATGAACGGAAAAAGTAATATGAGGAAAAGAACCGGAAGGGCAGTGCTTGCAGCGGTTCTCGCTGTAGCCTTGCTGACGGGCTGTGCGGGCGGCACGGTGAAAACAGAACCCACAGACAGGGACAGACTGAATGTGGTGACGACTATTTTCCCACAGTATGATTTTGTGCGTCAGATTGCCGGGGGAAATGTTTCCCTGAAAATGTTGCTGAAACCGGGGGAAGAGACACATTCGTATGAGCCGACCCCTCAGGACATAATCGCAATTCAGAAGGCAGATTTGTTTATCTATGTGGGCGGTGAAAACGATGAGTGGGTGGAGGATATTCTGGATTCCCCGGAGATGGAGCATGTGCGGAGGATTCGTCTGGTAGATTGTGTAGATACGACACTGGAAGAAGAACATAAGGAAGGTATGCAGGAAGAGCGCGGGCATAAGCACCCGGATGAAGAGTATAAGGAAGGCTTGAAGCAAGAGAGCGGGGATGCCCACCCGGACGATGAGTATACTTCGGCACAGGACACAAACGAGTCCGCCGACAGGCATGTTTCAATGCATACGGCAGGTGAGACAGAGGAGGAACATAACGAACATGTCCACACGATGGATGAACATGTGTGGACATCTCCGGAAAATGCAGTCGAGATTGTGGATAAGATTACGGAAACACTGTGCAGGTTGGACAGTGAACATGCGGTGGAGTATCGGACCAATCAGAAAGCCTATGACAGCCGGCTTGAGGAACTGGATGGGGAGTTCCGCCGGGCTGTGGCGCAGGCAAACCGCCATACGCTGCTGTTTGGCGACCGTTTTCCGTTCCGGTATTTTGTTGCGGAGTATGGGCTGGACTATTATGCAGCATTTTCCGGTTGTGCATCGGATACGGAGCCGAGTGCGGCAACAATGGCGTTTTTGATAAATAAGGTAAGAGAAGAACAGATACCGGTTGTACTAAAAATGGAACTTAGCAATGATAATATTGCGAAAGCAATTGCAGAGGCAACCGGAGCTGAGGTGCGTGTGTTTTACAGCGGTCACAATATCAGCGCGGAACAGTTCGAAGCGGGTGTGACGTATCTTGATTTGATGAAGAAAAATGTAGAGACTTTGAAGGAGGCACTGCGATAAATGGCATTGGTTCAGTGTGACAATATTTCAATTGCATATGAAGGACAGACTGTGGTGTATGACTTATCTTTTGAGATTCATCAGGGTGATTATCTTTGTATTGTCGGGGAAAATGGTTCGGGAAAAAGTACGCTTGTGAAGAGTCTGATCGGACTGAAAAGCCCGTCGAAAGGGAAAATTATTCTTAATGATGGACTCAGACAGAATGAAATTGGTTATCTGCCGCAGCAGAATGATGTGCAGAAAGATTTTCCGGCAAGCGTGTATGAAGTGGTGTTGTCCGGACGGCTGAACAGCCGGGGATTCCGTCCATTTTACACAGCAGGAGATAAAAAAGCTGCGAAAGAAAATATGCAGTTGCTTGGGATTGAAAGGCTTGGGAAAAACTGTTTCCGGGATTTGTCCGGCGGACAGAAACAGCGTGTGCTGCTGGCACGGGCACTTTGTGCGACAAAAAAGTTGCTTCTGCTGGATGAACCGGTGACCGGACTGGATCCGATTGTGACAGCAGAGTTTTATCAATTAATTAAAGAAGTAAACGAGAAATCAAAAATTGCGGTCGTGATGGTGTCACATGACATTGAAAGTGCGGTGCGGGATGCATCCCATATTTTGCATTTGCAGGAAACAGCATTGTTCTTCGGAACCACAGAGGATTATAGGAAAAGTCCGGTTGGGCGTCAGTTTATTAAAAGCGGTCAGATACAGCCGGAGGCAGAAAAAACAGCGGGAGGTGAGCGGTCATGATTCATACAATTGTAGAAATGCTTTCCTATCCGTTCATGGTGCGGGCATTTACCGTGGGAATTCTTGTGTCACTGTGCTCCGCCCTTCTCGGAGTCAGCCTTGTACTGAAACGTTACTCCATGATTGGAGACGGGCTTTCCCATGTGGGGTTTGGCGCATTGGCGGTTGCGGCGGCATTGAATGCGGCACCGCTTGCAGTGGCAATCCCGGTTGTGGTTGTGGCGGCAGTTTTGCTGTTGCGGGTAAGTGACAGCAGCAAAATGAAAGGCGATGCAGCGATTGCACTTATTTCTACAAGTGCGCTGGCAGTCGGGGTGATGGTGATTTCCATGACAACCGGAATGAATACGGACGTCTACAATTATATGTTCGGAAGTATTCTGGCGATGAGCAGTGAAGATGTGGAAATGAGTGTGATGTTGTCAGTAATCGTGCTGGCGCTTTACATTTTCTTCTATAATAAGATATTTGCTATCACATTTGATGAGACATTTGCTCAGGCAACGGGGGTGAGAGCGAATCTGTATAATACATTAATCGCGGTTCTGACTGCCGTGACAATCGTACTTGGTATGCGGATGATGGGTACGCTGCTAATTTCCAGTCTGATTATCTTCCCCGCGTTGACATCCATGCGGATTTGTAAAACATTTCGCAGCGTGATTTTGAATTCTGCGATTTTGTCGGTAGTTTGTTTCTGCATTGGAATTTCGGTATCCTATTTCTTCGCAACTCCTGCGGGCGCAAGTGTGGTAGTGGTAAATCTGGCAATGCTTGCGGTGTACACCATAATTGGGCTGATAAAAGAAAAACGAAAAATCTGCCGTTGACAAACGCATTTTCAACTATTATAATTAACAATAAATTTAGCAATATGGTATTGAAAATGCAGTGACAAGGAGGAGTACATCCTTTCCTAAAACAAAGAGAGAAGATGGGCGGTGTGAATCTTCATGAAGGAGTGATGGAAGTAGCCTTTGAGCAGTGGATCGAACGAGCGCGGCAGAAGCTTTAGTAGACTCCAACGTAATTCCCACGTTACAGGGAAACAGTATCGGAAGTGATTCCTGTACTGGCAGAGTGCAGAGAGGATTCTCTGAATTTAGGTGGTACCGCGGACTTGACTATTCGCCCTAAGCTGATTGGCAGCTTAGGGTTTTCTTTTTCTTATTTTCCTTTCGGAAAACAGAAAGAGAACCTATTTCTCCGCTGACAGGAACATGCACGTTTTTGTCTGGCGGGAGTAATGTTACCGGTACAGCGTTTAAGAAGTCAAAGACCCCGCGGCAAGTATGTCTGCTTGGCTCGTTGCTCGCGGGAATAAAGAAGGAGGCAGATTCAGACATGAAACAGATTTCAGGTAACAAATTATTAGTAAAGGCATTGAAAGAAGAGGGTGTTGACACACTGTTTGGTTATCCGGGAGCGTGTACGATTGATATCAGCGATGAATTGTATAAACAGAATGACATCCGGGTGATTCTTCCGCGTCATGAGCAGGCACTTGTCCATGCGGCAGATGCATATGCGAGAACGACAGGAAAGGTCGGTGTCTGTCTGGTGACAAGCGGACCGGGAGCAACAAATCTTGTGACAGGACTTGCAACGGCGAATTATGACAGCGTACCGCTTGTATGTTTTACCGGTCAGGTGGCGAGACATCTGATTGGCAACGATGCATTTCAGGAGGTTGATATTGTCGGCATTACGAGAAGCATTACAAAATATGGGGTGACAGTCCGTAATCGCGAGGATTTGGGACGCATTATAAAAGAAGCATTTTACATTGCGCAGACAGGAAAACCGGGACCGGTTCTGATTGATTTGCCGAAAGATGTGATGGCAGAGCCCGGCAGTGCAGAATATCCGAAGACGGTCAATATCCGTGGTTACAAACCGAGTACGGGGGTGCATATCGGCCAGTTAAAACGTGCGATAAAAATGCTCAATAAGGCGGAACGTCCGCTGTTTCTTGCCGGAGGCGGGGTAAATATTTCCGGAGCGAATGCCGTGTTTAAAGAGGTTGTTGAAAAGACGAATGTTCCGGTTGTAACAACCGTCATGGGGCGCGGGGCGGTTCCGACCAACCATCCGTTATTTGTCGGGAATTTGGGAATGCACGGTGCGTATGCCGCAAATATGGCAGTCGGTGAGTGTGATTTGCTGTTTTCTATCGGAACCCGGTTCAATGACCGGATTACCGGAAAACTGCATGAATTTGCGCCACATGCCCAGATTGTACATATTGACATTGATACCGCATCCATTTCCAGAAATATCCATGTAGATGTACCAATCGTAGCCGATGCAAAAGAGGCAATTACGAAAATGAATGAGTATGTGAATGTCTGTAATACAAAAAAATGGCTGGATGAAATCGGAGGATGGCAGCAGGAGCACCCGCTGACAATGAAGAAACACGCAGAGATGGGACCGATGGACATTATCCGGGAAATCAACCGCCAGTTTGAGGAGGCGATTGTGGTTACAGATGTAGGCCAGCATCAGATGTTTGCAGCACAGTATACGGAGATTACCGAGAAGAAGAAAATCATTATGTCAGGCGGGCTCGGCACCATGGGATATGGTTTTCCCGGAGCCATCGGGGCAAAGCTCGGCAATCCGGATACCCCGGTCATTATGATTTCCGGAGATGGCGGCATGCAGATGAATATTCAGGAATTTGCAACAGCGGTGCTGGAAGAACTTCCGCTGATTCTCTGCGTGTTCAATAATACCTATCTCGGAATGGTACGCCAGTGGCAGAAATTATTTTACGGAAAACGTTATGGAATGACTGACCTCCGCTCAGGTGCGCTGTCACGCAGGACGAACGGAGAGGAAAAGCCGGAATATACGCCTGATTTCATTAAGCTGGCGGAAAGTTATGGTGCGAAGGGAATCCGTGTGACAAAGAAAGAGGAGATTGCAGCGGCATTTGAAGAAGCGAAGAAAAATACCAAGGTTCCGACATTGATTGAATTTATCATTGATCCGGAAGAAATGGTATATCCGATGATTCAGCCGGGAGGGACTCTGGAAGATATGATTATGGATTGTTAGGAGGATGAGAAGATGGATAGCAATGTAAAGAAGAGATGGATTTCATTATATGTAGAAAACCAGGTAGGCGTACTTTCCAAGATTTCCGGGCTTTTTTCCGGAAAATCCTACAATCTGGACAGTCTGACGGTAGGTACGACGGAAGACCCGACAGTCTCACGTATGACAATTGCAACAGTCAGCGATGACGAGACATTTGAACAGATTAAGAAACAGCTCAACCGCCTGGTGGAGGTAATTAAGGTTATTGATTTTACTGATATATTTGTACGGATGAAGGAAATTCTATATGTGAAAGTAAGAAAATGTACGCAGGAGGATAAAGTGGAGCTGTTCCAGATTGCGGAGACATTTAAAGCGAGGGTCATTGATTACGGAAGAGACAGCCTGTTGCTGGAGTTTGTGCAGACCGCGACAAAAAATGATGCGGTGATTAAGCTGATGAAGGAAGAGTTTAAAAATATCGAAGTGGTGCGCGGAGGAAGTGTGGGAATCGAGTCGATTAGTATGATGGAGCGGTAGGAATAAAAACAGAACGGTTCTAAACCCAGGCGTCTGAAAAACCGAGCGCACTCTTGATTTTTTAATTTGATAGGTTTATAATCATCTACATCGAATGAATGTTAGTTTATTTTTTTATTGGAATGGAGGAAATACAAATGGAGAAGAAAAACATTGATTGGGAGAATCTGGGGTTTGCCTATTTACAGACTGAGAAACGTTATGTTTCCAATTTTAAGGACGGCAAATGGGATGACGGATGTCTGACAGAGGATGCCAATATCGTTATGAATGAGTGCGCCGGTGTACTGCAGTATGCCCAGACCGTTTTTGAAGGAATGAAGGCTTATACGACAGAAGACGGGCATATCGTTGTTTTCCGTCCTAATCTGAATGCAGAGCGTATGACAGACTCTGCAAAGAGACTGGAAATGCCTCCTTTCCCGGCAGAACGTTTTCTGGATGCTGTTGAGCAGGTTGTAAAGGCAAATGCGGCATATGTACCGCCATTTGGCTCAGGGGCCACACTTTATATCAGACCTTATATGTTTGGTATCAATCCTGTTATTGGTGTAAAACCGGCAGATGAGTATCAGTTCCGTATATTTACCACTCCTGTAGGTCCATATTTCAAGGGCGGTGTTAAACCGCTGACAATCTGTGTTTCTGATTTTGACCGCGCGGCGCCGCGCGGAACAGGCCACATCAAAGCGGGACTGAACTATGCAATGAGTTTACATGCAATTGTTACAGCGCATGCAAATGGATTCGATGAGAATATGTATCTTGATTCTGCGACAAGAACAAAAGTCGAAGAGACAGGCGGGGCAAACTTCCTGTTTGTGACAAAAGACAACAAGGTTGTAACACCTCACTCAAGCACAATCCTGCCGTCTGTAACAAGACGTTCTCTGATGTATGTTGCAGAGCACTATCTCGGACTGGAAGTAGAAGAAAGAGATGTATATTTCGATGAAGTGAAAGATTTTGCCGAGTGCGGACTTTGCGGGACGGCAGCGGTTATTTCTCCGGTAGGAAAGGTTGTTGACCACGGCAGAGAAATCTGTTTCCCAAGTGGAATGGAGAAGATGGGACCAATCACACAGAAATTGTACGATACATTGACGGGGATTCAGATGGGACACATTGAAGCTCCGGAAGGGTGGATTAAAGTAATCGAATAATCAGCAAAAAGCTGGGGGAAAGCGAAGTCAAAGATCCCGCAGCAGGCAACTGGGAATCAAGCTTGATACGCCCCCCAAGGGGCGGGGGAGTTGGTCTGAGCTTCGCTTCGGTCGGTGCTAAACAAGTGTCACAGGCATCCAGCGCCCCTCGCGGCAGTCGCCGAATATCCATGCAAACATGAAACGCATGACCTTTTGACCCTGGTATCATGTCATTAAGTTAAGATGGCAAATCAAGATCTCTATATCAGAAATGGTATAGGGGTCTTTTTTTCTGCTTTTTCTTTACAAGAATTTTACGGAATGTTATGATAGACAACATGGGAAAATTAAAACGGGAAGTATAAAGTATGAAACGGGGACTGATTATCACAGCCTTCCTTATCGTTGCCGGCATATGTTTTGGTATCCAGCCATTGACAGTGCAGGCGGAAATTGCATCTGATAATGCATTTGAGGGGGCTGTGTGGGAAAAAATAATAGAAGATGATTTGGAGGGCGGACAGGGAGTCGTGCAATCCATCTGTGCGACAGAGGATTATATTATTTGTCTGGAAAATTATGTAGAGGATGCAGGAACTCCGGATATTGTCAAGGCGTATTATCGAAATAAGACAGATGAAGATGGCAAAAAAGTTGAGCAGTATTCATTGGCGAAGCGCGTGGCGGATACCGGTTATGAGCACTGTAACGGAATGGCATATAACCCCAATACAAAAGAGATTGCAGTTGCATTGTATACAAGCTATAACGCAGAAAACAGGGGATGTCTTTATATTATGGATTCTGAAACTTTAGAGTATAAGAATAAGATTCAGATTTCAGATGAATATAACATTTTGGGAATCGGATATGACAAAGAAAATGACCGATATGTGATGCAGACAAACGTGGAAGGCGGATACAGTTTTAAGATTCTTAACAATCAGTTTCAGGTTACGGAAGACTTAGGGCAGTATGACGGAACTGAAAAAGGAAGTAATTTCCAGGATCTTTGTGTCAGTGGAGATTATATCATCAATTTTCCGCTGACTCTGTCTATGGGAATCGGAGATTATATCAATATGTATTCCATTTCAAAACGGGCACTTGTATCGGATGCGAAGTTAGGTTTTCCATTTGAAAATGTGACAATAGACGAGCCGGAAGGAATTTGTGAACTGGAACCCGGTGTGTTTGCTGCAGTAGTGAATGAAGAGCGTACAGACGGGAGCCGGAAGTTCTGTGTGTATAAAACGATGGTGCCTTATAACTTCAGTGCAGCGGAGATTAAACAGGCAGAGAAAGAAAAAGCGAATGAAGAGCAACAGATTGTCGGGATGCCAGACAAAACAAAAGTATTTTCGAGAAAAGCAATATTAAAAACAGGGTTAATTGTTGTGGTTGCCGGAATCGTAAGTTTTGTATTCTATATGCGGCTTGTTACAATCAAGCGGGAACGGCAGAGAAAGCTGGAACATGCAAGAAGAGAACGCCAGCGTATACAGGAATTGTATGAACAATAGAGAAAACGGAATTCAAAGGGGACAGTCCCTTCTGACAGGGGACTGTCCCCTTTGAACTATAATGCAAAAACTCTTGTTGCGATACTGAAATATATGATAATTGAGCATGTATCCACAAGGGTTGTAATCAGTGGAGATGCCATAATTGCCGGGTCAAGACCGATTTGTTTTGCAAGCAGCGGTAATATGCAGCCGATTAATTTGGAAATGATTACCGTGGCAATGAGTGAAAATGAAATTACGAGGGCCAGCCCCAGATTATGGTACATCAAAAAGATGCGGGCTCCATTTGCGGTGGCAAGTACAATGCCAACAAGTAAGGAGACTTCAAATTCTTTCCATACAACCCGGAAAAAGTCATGGAACCGGATTTCATCCAGTGCAATTCCGCGGATGACCAGTGTGGAACTCTGGGAACCGCAGTTTCCTCCGGTGTCCATCAGCATCGGGATGAAGGAGACGAGCAGTGGAATGGCTGCAAATGCATTTTCATATTTTGTGATAATCGTTCCGGTGATGATAGAAGAAAACATCAAAATAAGCAGCCATGGAATTCTTCGTTTTGCATGGGAAAACGCAGAAGTCTCGAAATAAGTTTTTTCACTTGGCGCCACTGCGGCCATCTTTGTGATATCTTCGGTTGCCTCATCGACCATGACATCCATTGCATCGTCAAATGTGACGATACCGACAAGCAGTCCTTCAGCGTCCAGAACCGGAAGTGCAAGCAAATCATATTTTCGGAAAATCTGTGCAACATTTTCCTGATCCATGTGGGTGAAAACCGAGATGATTTCTGTCTCCATGAGATTTTGAATCAGGACTTCGTCATCTGTCGTCATCAAATCTTTAGCGGAGACTATACCCACCAGTTTGCGGTGGTCGGTTACATAACACGTATAAATGGTCTCTTTGTGTATGCCGGTTTCCTTGATGTGAGCCATCGCTCGGGAAACAGTCCAGTCCGATTTCAAATCTACATATTCAGTAGTCATAATGCTGCCGGCGCTGTCCTCCGGGTAATTCAGCAGCCGGTTAATAGTATCGCGGTCTTCATGGCTGATTGTGTCCAGAATCCGGGTAACCAGATTTGCCGGGAGTTCCTCCAGCATATCGACAGTATCGTCCATATACAAATCATCGAGCAGTTCACGAAGCTCCTTTTCGGAAAATATTTCGACAAGGTAAGACTGCATAGAATTATTCATATTGGAAAATACTTCTGCTGCCTTGTCTTTTGGAATCAGGCGGAAAACCAATGCCAGTTCTTTATCATTGAGTTCAGAAAGCAGTGAGGCTATGTCCACCGCATTCATGACATCCAAAATACTTCTTACAGCTTTGAACTGGCGCTGCTGAAGAAGTTTTACAAAAATATCTTTGTTCATCATAATGATACCCCCAGTGTTCTAATTGTTGTATGTTTGTTTCGTCTTGCGAGTGATAACTGGCTCCCGAGTCCATAACCTCATCACCTTTTGTTGTAGTTTTTAAATGGGACTGTCCCTTCTGACAGGGGACTGTCCCATTTGCGCTCAATTGTCAGAAAATTGTGACAATATAAAAGGATTTCCCCATTGCCTAAACAATGAAGAAATCCATATACTCACAGAAAATCCAATACCATCGTTCAAGCTTTAGCATCACAGGGCATATATCAATTGCATTAAGTTATGCCTTCACGACATAGCCTGCTAACCAACTCGTTGTGTCTCCACAATCTCGCGGCAGCAATCTTAGGAAATCTCCAAATCCCTGTGGTAACCTCACCTACCGAAATAACAGTAAATGTATTCTTTTATCGTGTTTATAATATAGCAGTTTTCAGGCGATGTCAATATAAATTTGGAAAATGTAATTGACATTATCCGACAATTGGGATAAGATACACATATCCGCTGGCGGATTCTTTCGCCGGCAAACCACAATTTTAGTAATCCAGTCGTTTCGACCAAGATTCAATGAAGAGTTATGTTAAAAAAGAAAGGGAGTGCGTAGATGAGTGTCAGCACAGTGTTATCTGCCGCTGTTTTCGGACTGAAGGCAGAGTTTGTCAATGTTGAGGCAGATGTAAGCAATGGACTTCCGGCGTTCCATATGGTGGGATATCTTTCGTCGGAAGTGAAAGAGGCAGTGGAGCGGGTCAGGACTGCGATTCGCAATTCCGGGCTGGAGTTCCCGGCAAAGAAAGTTGTGATTAATCTGGCTCCGGCAACCATTAAGAAGAGAGGGGCAATGTTTGATCTGCCGATTGCGTTGGCAATTCTTGTGTCTCTCGGACAATTAAAACAGGAGCGTATCGGCAAACTGCTCATCTTGGGAGAATTGGGGCTGGATGGGACGGTGCAGCGGGTGCCGGGGATTCTTCCGATTGTCCTCGAGGCTCAGGACGCCGGGGTTACCAGTTGCATGATACCGAAGGAAAATGCGTTGGAAGGGGCGCTTGCCGAAGGAATGGAGATTATCGGAGTGCGGAGTCTGCAGGAGGCGGTTGCCCATATTCAGGGCACGTTAGAAATTCCGCCGGAACCGTATCCGGTGCAGAGGATGTATTCCCATGCAGGGACAGAAAGGTTGGATTACAGCGATGTATATGGGCAGGAAGTTGTAAAACGCGCGGCGGAGGTCGCGGTGGCGGGCTGTCACAATCTGCTGCTCATCGGTCCTCCGGGGAGTGGAAAATCAATGATAGCAAAAAGGATTCCGACCATATTTCCTCCGATGACGATGGAAGAATGCATGGAAACAACGAAAATATACAGTATTTTGAGTATGCTGGATGAACAAAATCCCTTGATTCGCAGGCGCCCGTTTCGAAGTGTGCATCACACGGCAACGAAAACGGCGATGGTTGGCGGAGGAGTGATTCCAACGCCGGGGGAAATCAGTCTTGCACACGGCGGGGTCCTATTTTTGGATGAACTGCCGGAATTTCGCAGAGAGGTACTGGAAGTTCTCCGGCAGCCGCTGGAAGAACGGCAGATTCGGATTACAAGAAGCAGCGGGACTTGTCAGTTTCCGGCAAATTTTATCCTAGTCGGAGCAATGAATCCCTGTCCGTGCGGCTGTTACCCGGATTTGAACCGATGCAGTTGTACGGACAAAGAAATACAACGGTATATGGGCAGACTGAGCCAGCCGTTTCTGGACCGGATGGATATTTGTGTAGAAGCCCCGCAGGTGAAGTATGAGGCCCTGAAGGGACAGAGACAGGAAGAGCGTTCCGCGGATATCCAAGAGAGGGTGGGCCGCGCCAGAGAGGTACAGAATGAACGGTACAAAGGAACCGGAATCCGGTCCAATGCAGCGTTGGAAGGACGGAATCTGGAGCGGTACTGTGAACTGGGAAAAACAGAAGAACAGTTGATGCAGCAGGCATTTTCAAGATTGAGGCTGACAGCACGCACCTATCACAAGGTACTGAAAGTTGCACGCACAATTGCGGATTTGGATGGACAGGAGAAAATCAACACGGAACATTTGCAGGAGGCAATCGGATACCGCACTATAAACAAAAAATATTGGGGAAGGGGTGCGTAGGACGGGTGATGCATAAAAAGTATGAATACTGGCTGGCGGCGATTCCGGGGCTGGCAAATGGAAGTAAACAAATGTTGCGGGAACACATGAAATCCGCAGAACGTGCCTATTATATAGAAGAAACAGCGTTGCAGAAGTTAGACTTTCTGACAGAAAAAGACAGGGAAATCCTCCGTCAGGCGAAAAAGAAGTACAATCCGGAAGAAATCTGTGAAGAATTGGAAACGAAACAGATTCAGGTGGCAATATATTTTGAAGAAACATATCCAAGCCGTTTGAAAATGATTGCAGATAATCCGTATGCAATTTATTTCAAGGGAAATCTTCCGGATGAGAAACAATACAGTGTCGGAATGGTGGGGGCGCGTAGATGTACTGCATATGGGGAAACGTATGCGTATGAATATGCAAAAATATTGTCCGAATTCCACATTCAGATTATCAGCGGACTGGCGAGAGGAATTGACGGAGTCAGTCAGCGCGGAGCGCTGGTCGGGGGAGGTAAAACCTTCGCCGTCATGGGAAATGGCGTGGATATCTGTTATCCACGGGAGAACAGCGGGCTGTACGGCGATATTCTGGCAGCAGGCGGCGGAATCCTGTCGGAACTTCCGCCGGGGACTCCGCCGATGCCATATCAGTTTCCGAGGAGGAACAGAATTATCAGCGGATTGTCCGATACTGTGCTTGTAATGGAGGCACGGGAAAAGAGCGGCTCTCTGATTACCGCGGATATGGCGCTGGAACAGGGAAAGGATGTCTATGCGCTGCCGGGATCGGTAGACAGCGCACTGAGCCTCGGGTGCAACCGGTTAATCTGGCAGGGCGCCGGAATTTTGCTTTCCCCGGGACATCTTCTGGAAGAACTGGGGGTTGTGAATCATGAAGATTATATGAAATTTTCCGGAAAATCTGATGAGAAATGCGTGGAAAAGAAAAAAGTGCTTGAAACAAAAGAAAATTTGGTGTATAGTTCAGTTGGTTTTCATCCAAAAAGTGCCAACCAGATTGTCAGTGAGACAGGGCTGCCTGCACAGGTGGTATTCCAACTTCTGAGTGCACTGGAGATACAGGGGATGATTAAAGAAGTTTCAAAGAATTATTATGTCAAAGCATAAAGATATCGGGAAATGAGATGAGGGCATGGCGATATCTGGAAAAATATGCTTGAAATGAGAACGGAACACCGTTCAGATGGAGGAAAATATATTTATGGCACATTATCTTGTTATCGTGGAGTCGCCTGCGAAAGTAAAGACAATAAAAAAATTCCTGGGCAGCAGTTACACTGTTGCAGCATCCAACGGACATGTGCGGGATCTCCCCAAAAGCCAGCTTGGGATAGACGTGGAGCACGATTACGAACCGAAATACATTACGATTCGGGGAAAAGGTGACATTCTTGCCAATTTAAGAAAAGAAGCGAAAAAAGCAGATAAAGTATTTCTGGCAACTGACCCTGACCGTGAAGGAGAGGCAATATCATGGCATCTGGCAGCGGCATTGAAACTGGACGACAAGAAGATGCGCCGGATTACATTTAACGAGATTACGAAAAATGCGGTAAAGACATCATTAAAAGAACCGCGTGAGATTGATATGGATTTGGTTGATGCGCAGCAGGCGCGCCGCGCGCTGGACCGTATGGTGGGATACCGCATCAGCCCGCTGCTGTGGGCAAAGGTAAAACGTGGCTTGAGCGCGGGACGTGTACAGTCTGTGACGCTGCGTATTATTGCGGACCGGGAGGAAGAAATCAATGCATTTATTCCGGAAGAATACTGGACGCTTGATGCATTACTTCAGGTAGAGGGAGAAAAACGTCCGCTGAAAGCAAAATTTTACGGGACAGAGAAAAATAAAGTGACCATTCACTCTGAGCAGGAACTGAATGAGATTCTGAAAAAACTGGAGCATGCGGATTATAAAGTAACTGACATCAGGACCGGCGAGAGAACGAGAAAGGCGCCGCTGCCGTTTACCACAAGCACATTGCAGCAGGAGGCGGCGAAGGCATTGAATTTTGGTACACAGAAGACAATGCGCATTGCACAGCAGCTCTATGAAGGAATTGATATTAAGGGAAACGGTACGGTCGGTGTCATTACTTACCTGCGTACGGATTCTACAAGAATCTCCGAAGAGGCAGATGCAGCGGCAAGAAGTTATATTTCCGAGACATATGGAAATGAATATGCGGCAGCGGGCAGCGCAGAGAGAAAGTCCGGCAAAAAGATTCAGGACGCCCATGAGGCAATTCGTCCGTCCGATATTACAAGGACCCCGGCATCGATTAAAGATTCTCTGACACGTGACCAGTTCCGTCTGTACCAGTTGATTTGGAAACGGTTTACCGCCAGCCGTATGAAACCGGCTGTTTTTGAGACAACATCGGTAAAAATCGGTGCAGGCGAGTATATATTTGCAGTGTCCACTTCCCGATGCGTGTTTGAAGGATTCCGCACTGTATATACAGAGGCGGATGAAGAAAAAGAAGAGAGCAATGTTCTTGTAAATGGATTGGGCATGGATTCTGTCCTGACAAAAAAAGAGTTTGAAACGAAACAGCATTTTACACAGCCGCCGGCACATTATACGGAGGCATCGCTTGTAAAGACCCTGGAGGAGCAGGGAATCGGACGTCCAAGCACGTATGCTCCGACAATTTCAACGATTATTGCGCGGCGTTATGTGACAAAAGAGGGAAGAAACCTTTATATGACTGAGATTGGCGAGGTTGTCAACAATATGATGAAACAGTCATTCCCGAGTATTGTGGATGTCAGTTTCACAGCCAATATGGAAGGACTCCTGGATATGGTTGAGGAAGGAAAGATTCCGTGGAAAGAAGTAATCCGGAACTTCTATCCGGATTTGGATGAGGCGGTCAAGGTTGCTGAAAAGGAACTGGAGAGTGTCAAAATCGAGGACGAGGTGACTGATGTTATTTGTGAGGAATGCGGGCGCAACATGGTAATCAAGTATGGCCCGCATGGAAAATTCCTTGCATGTCCTGGATTTCCGGAATGCAGAAATACAAAGCCATATCTGGAAAAAATCGGCGTGCCGTGCCCGGTCTGCGGAAAAGATGTTGTAATCCGCAAGACGAAGAAGGGCAGACGCTATTATGGCTGTGAAAATAATCCGGAATGTGAATTTATGTCGTGGCAGAAACCATCGAAAGAGAAGTGCCCGAAGTGCGGTGGTTACATGGTAGAAAAGGGAAATAAGCTTGTCTGTGCGGATGAAAAATGTGGATATGTGACATCTCTTCCGAAAAATGTGGAAAAATAAAAAACAATCCGTAAATTCGATTGCTATTTGTAAAATTGTATGATAACATAGTTTTGTCTAGCGAATTAAAACGAGTTGTGTATACAATTCTAATGTGGAGGAAATTATGAGTGTACAGTTATTAGATAAGACAAGAAAGATAAACAAATTATTGCATAATAATAACTCCAGCAAGGTTGTGTTCAACGATATCTGTGCTGTTTTGACGGAAATCCTGAATTCCAATGTACTTGTTGTGAGCAAGAAGGGAAAGGTTCTTGGAACAAGCAGATGCAGCAGGGTGAACCCGATTGCCGAACTTTTGGAAGAGCGTGTCGGAACACACATTGATAAGATGCTCAATGAGCGTCTCTTAAGTATTTTGTCAACAAAAGAGAATGTCAATTTAGAGACACTTGGTTTTTCTTCTGATGTTGTAAAAGGATATCAGGCAATCATCACACCAATCGATATCGCGGGAGAACGTCTGGGAACATTGTTTATTTATAAGCAAAATGAGGCATATGAGATAGATGATATTATTCTGAGTGAGTATGGAACAGCAGTAGTCGGACTGGAGATGCTTCGTTCCGTCAATGAGGAAAGCGCTGAAGAGTCAAGGAAAGAACATATTGTACAGTCTGCAATCAGTACACTGTCATTCTCCGAACTGGAAGCTATCATTCATATTTTTGAAGAATTGAATGGTAATGAAGGGATTCTTGTTGCAAGTAAGATTGCAGACCGTGTTGGCATTACCCGTTCTGTGATTGTTAATGCACTGCGCAAGTTCGAAAGTGCGGGTGTGATTGAATCCCGTTCCTCCGGTATGAAGGGTACATACATTAAAGTGCTGAACGATTATGTATTTACGGAGCTGGAAAAAATAAAAAAAGAAAGACTGTGAGGAATTGGCAGGATTACAATTATAAAACGTTCAATCAGCAGGGGTGTCAGAATTCTGATGCCCCTTATCTGATAAAACAGAAATACAAAGGAGGCAATAAGGATGTACGAAGGAAATGCGGTAGCTTTACAGATGGCAAAGACAATTTCTGCGGATGCAGTATTTGATGATGCGACGCACAGGTGTCAGGTTTTCCGGTATGATATGGAAGAAGATTACATATATTTAAAACTGAGGGAAGATGATTTGAAGGCAATTTCGCTGGATGCGAAATACCAGTGTTATATTTCTACAAAAACAGAACTGCTCTTTTGCAGCGGTGTAGTAAAGGAACGCTATCAGTCGGAGAATGGAAATATGCTTGTGTTCCGGATTGAGAACGGTTTTTACACGATGGAAAGAAAAAAGGCGGAATAAAAAGGGATATAAACTAATTATAAAAATTTGGAAACTCTGTTGACAAATGGTTGGCAGAGTGTTATTTTATATTCATGGGTTAGCACTCGTGATAATTGAGTGCTAACAAATAAAATATTTAAGGAGGAATTACAATGAAGTTAGTACCATTGGGTGACAAGATTGTATTAAAACAGTTAGAAGCAGAAGAGACAACAAAGTCAGGTATCGTTCTACCGGGGCAGGCAAAAGAGAAACCGCAGGAAGCAGAAGTTATCGCTGTCGGACCTGGCGGCAATATAGATGGAAAAGAAGTAACAATGCAGGTAAAGACCGGGGACAAAGTAATTTATTCCAAGTATGCGGGAACAGAAGTAGAGCTTGACGGAGAAGAATACATCATTGTAAAACAGGGTGATATCTTAGCAATTGTAGAGGCATAAAACATTTGACAAGGCAGTTTCGGGACTGATGCCTTCTGCTGTCCGGAGGATATCGGGATTATACCGTATTTGACGAACCGGGCTTCCAGCGGGTATCGGGTGAGACAGAAGAAAATAATTGGAAATAAAAAGTAGGAGTGATTATCATGGCAAAGGAAATTAAATATGGCGCAGAAGCCAGAGCAGCACTGGAAAAAGGTGTAAATCAGCTTGCAGATACAGTAAGGGTAACATTGGGACCAAAAGGAAGAAACGTAGTATTGGATAAGTCTTTTGGAGCTCCGCTGATTACAAACGATGGTGTAACAATCGCGAAAGAGATTGAGCTGGAAGATGGATTTGAGAATATGGGAGCACAGCTTATCCGCGAAGTTGCTGCAAAGACAAATGATGTGGCCGGAGACGGAACAACAACAGCAACAGTTCTTGCTCAGGCGATGGTGAATGCAGGAATGAAGAATCTGGCAGCAGGGGCAAACCCAATCGTTCTTCGTAAAGGTATGAAGAAAGCAACAGACAAAGCGGTTGAGGCAATTGCCGACATGAGCAGCAAAGTGACCGGAAAGGACCAGATTGCAAGAGTTGCAGCCGTATCTTCAGGAGATGAGTCCGTCGGACAGATGGTGGCAGATGCAATGGAGAAAGTATCCAATGATGGTGTTATCACAATCGAAGAGTCCAAGACAATGCAGACAGAACTTGACCTCGTAGAAGGTATGCAGTTTGACCGTGGATATATTTCCGCATATATGGCAACGGATATGGAGAAGATGGAAGCCGTTCTTGATGATCCATATATTTTGATTACAGATAAGAAAATTTCTAATATTCAGGATATCCTTCCTGTTTTGGAGCAGATTGTACAGTCTGGCGCAAGACTGCTCATTATCGCAGAAGATATCGAAGGAGAGGCGCTTACAACACTGATTGTCAACAAACTGCGCGGAACATTTAACGTAGTAGCAGTAAAAGCGCCTGGATATGGTGACAGAAGAAAAGAGATGCTGCAGGATATTGCAATCCTGACAGGCGGACAGGTTATTTCTGAAGAACTGGGAATGGATTTGAAAGAGACAACAATGGAGCAGCTTGGACGTGCAAAATCAATCAAAGTTCAGAAAGAAACTACAGTCATCGTTGACGGATGCGGAGATAAACAGGCAATCTCTGACAGGGTTGCTCAGATTAAGAAAGGAATCGAAGAGACTACTTCTGATTTCGACAGAGAGAAACTGCAGGAGAGACTTGCAAAGCTTGCAGGCGGCGTAGCTGTTATCCGTGTCGGTGCAGCAACAGAGACAGAGATGAAAGAAGCAAAACTTCGCATGGAAGATGCTCTGAACGCAACGAGAGCTGCTGTTGAGGAAGGAATTATCGCAGGAGGCGGTTCTGCTTATATCCATGCATCCAAAGAAGTTGCGAAACTTGCAGATACTTTGGAGGGAGACGAGAAGACAGGTGCACAGATTATTCTGAAAGCGCTGGAAGCTCCGCTGTTCCACATCGCTCATAATGCAGGACTGGAAGGTTCTGTTATCATCAATAAAGTAAAAGAGTCTGAGCCTGGATTTGGCTTTGATGCTTATAAAGAAGAATATGTAGATATGGTAAAAGAAGGAATTCTGGATCCGGCTAAGGTTACAAGAAGTGCATTGCAGAATGCAACGAGTGTAGCATCTACATTACTGACAACAGAATCTGTTGTTTCTACAATTAAAGAAGACACACCTGCAGTGCCGGCTGGCGGCGCAGGCGGAATGGGTATGATGTAATACCTGATTCAGTGTCATAAAGTCAAGTGATAAACAAGAAGTTCCTGATATGGTGTCAGGGACTTCTTTTGGAATATAAGGCGAATTATTAATTGGAGAAAGAATAGTTATAAGAAGACTTAATAAATAAAAATAAAGTGGAAATATCTCGAAAAATGTTGCGGGTTTTCTCTTGACAATGTTTTTGATTTTTTGTACCATAACAGATAAACATCACGTACATTTTAGAGAAAGAGAGGAATAGAAAATCATGGGTAAGATTATTGGAGAAGGGATTACGTTTGATGATGTGCTCTTGGTTCCTGCATATTCGGAAGTGATTCCAAACCAGGTTGATTTATCAACACACCTGACAAAAAAAATTAAGCTGAACATACCAATGATGAGTGCCGGCATGGATACGGTTACAGAACACCGTATGGCAATCGCAATGGCTCGTCAGGGAGGTATTGGTATCATTCATAAGAACATGACAATTGAGCAGCAGGCAGAAGAAGTGGACAAGGTTAAGAGGTCTGAGAACGGTGTTATTACAGATCCATTCTTCCTGTCACCGGAGCACACTCTTGAAGACGCCAACAATCTGATGGCAAAGTTCCGTATTTCCGGGGTGCCGATTACAGAAGGCAGGAAACTTGTCGGAATTATCACAAACCGCGATTTGAAATTCGAGGAAGATTTCTCTAAAAAGATAAAAGAATCTATGACATCGGAAGGTCTGATTACAGCACCGGAGGGAATTACTCTTGAGGATGCGAAGAAAATTCTGGCGAAGGCAAGAAAAGAAAAACTCCCGATTGTTGATGCGGAAGGCAACCTTAAAGGTCTGATTACAATTAAGGATATTGAGAAGCAGATTAAGTATCCGTTGTCTGCAAAAGATGCACAGGGACGCCTGCTCTGCGGCGCTGCAATCGGCATCACAGCAAACTGTCTGGAGCGTGTAGAGGCTCTTGTAAAAGCAAAAGTTGACGTTATAGTTATGGATTCCGCTCACGGACATTCCGCAAATGTTCTCCGTACAGTCCGCATGGTAAAAGAAAAATATCCGGATTTGCAGATTATCGCAGGTAATGTGGCGACAGGTGTAGCGACAAAGGCACTGATTGAAGCTGGTGTTGATGCAGTGAAAGTTGGTATCGGACCGGGTTCTATCTGTACAACCCGTGTTGTTGCAGGCATCGGTGTACCACAGGTATCCGCAGTGATGGACTGCTATGCCGTAGCAAAAGAGTACGGAATCCCGGTTATCGCTGACGGCGGTATCAAGTATTCCGGAGATATGACAAAAGCAATCGCAGCAGGTGCAAACGTATGTATGATGGGAAGTATCTTTGCGGGATGTGACGAAAGTCCGGGAACATTCGAACTGTATCAGGGAAGAAAATACAAAGTATACCGTGGTATGGGCTCAATTTCTGCTATGGAAAACGGAAGTAAAGACCGTTATTTCCAAGAGAACGCAAAGAAACTGGTTCCGGAAGGCGTAGAAGGACGTGTCGCATATAAAGGAACAGTAGAAGATACCGTATTCCAGCTCATGGGCGGACTTCGCTCCGGTATGGGGTATTGCGGAACAGCTACAATCGAAGAACTGAAGGAAAACGGACAGTTCGTGAAGATTTCTGCAGCATCCTTAAAAGAAAGCCATCCACATGATATTCATATCACAAAAGAAGCTCCGAATTACAGTGTGGACGAGTAGAGAAAACAAAATGAGACAGTGTCGTTGCGGCGGCACTGTTTTTTCTTTCAAAGGGGACTGTCCCTTCTGACAGGGGACTGTCCCCTCTGATAAGGACCAGTCCCCTTTATAAAATGCTCCGTCCCTTTTTATAAATGGTCATAAAAAAATCATAAATGATTTAAGGAACTTTAATAAAGTTGTGGTAATATAGACATATACGGAAAATATTTGTACATCGGGGACATACGAATGAGGAAAACAACGAAACGAACTTACGCAAACAGAAGAAGGAAGAGGCGGAACGGCAGGGCGAGAGGGACGCGGTATTTGGACAGGCGCAGTATGTTGGTCGGACTTGGAGCGGGAATTTTACTGGTATTGGGAATTGTACTTGGACTTTACAAATGTTCTGCCAGCCGGGAGAAACCGGGAAATCTGGATGTGGATGCATCGCAGCCGGACATTAACGTACAGTTGCTTGATGTGAACGAGTATTCCCGTCCGGGGATTGAGTCGGATGCAATTACAGGAATCGTCATTCATTATACGGCGAATCCGGGAAGTACTGCGCAGGAAAACCGGGATTATTTCAACGGATTAAAGGACAGCCATGAGACCTCAGTAAGCAGCCATTTTGTTGTTGGGCTTAAGGGCGAGATTGTCCAGTGCGTGCCGACTTGGGAGATTGCGTATGCGTCGAATGAGCGTAATCACGATACAATTTCCATAGAATGCTGTCACCCGGATAAAACCGGAAAGTTCACGGATGAGACCTATGAATCCCTTGTCCGCCTTACGGCGTTTCTTTGTAATAAATATGGTCTGACACAGGAAAGCGTCATCCGCCATTACGATGTGACCGGGAAAATATGTCCGAAATATTTTGTGGAGCATGAGGATGCATGGGAAATATTCAGAGCTGATGTCGGAGCTGCGCTTGAAAGGAGTGCAGATGAAAAATAGATTGTTATTCCTGCAAAAAGCAGGCGGCTATTTCTATAAATCCTGCTTGCAGTTACAGGGGAAACTTGATATAATAAACGCCAGTTATTTATCTGGGTGGAAGTTTGGTTTTACATCAAAAATAAAGGCATCCGGCAGATGGAAGCGGCCCGCAGATATAGCAGCCATGTGAAGCGTGGTATGTGTTTTGCCGGCAGGATTGCTGAGATGTTCCTAGAATATGTGAAATATTACCGGTGGGGGGAGAATGGGATGAATGATTTAGAAATGTACCGTGAGCAGCTTGCGATGTGTGACGATAAGATTATTGACGCACTGGTTGAGCGAAATGCAATTGTAGAGAAGATTATGGAATATAAGGAAATGTATGGGATGCCGGTTTTGCAGCCTGCACAGGAGAAAAAGCAGGAGCAGCGGCGGCAGGAACGGCTGCAGGACAATTGTTACCGGGAAGAGATTGAAGATGTCTTTGGCAGAATTGTGCGTAACAGCCGTAAGATTCAGGCACGTAAGCTGTTTCATTATAATATTGTGCTGATTGGATTTATGGGTTCCGGAAAGTCAACCGTATCCGATTATCTGAGCATGATATTTGCGATGGATGTCATAGAGATGGATCAGGTCATTGCAGAGCAGCAAGAGATGAGCATTGCGGACATTTTCGAGACATACGGAGAAGAATATTTCCGAAATCTGGAGACGAATCTTCTGGTGGAGATGCAGTTCCGGCAAAATGTTATTATTTCCTGTGGGGGCGGTGTTGCCATGCGGGATGAGAATGTAGCGGAGATGAAGAAAAACGGCAGAGTGGTTCTGCTGACAGCAAGTCCGCAGACCGTGTATGAGCGTGTGAAGGACAGCGGGGAGCGTCCGCTGCTCAGCGGCAATAAAAGTGTAGAGTATATCGCAGGGCTGATGGAAAAACGCCGTGAAAAATACGAGGCGGCAGCGGATATCGTGATTCAGACGGATGGTAAGACCGTGTTACAGATATGCGAGGAATTAGTTACGAAATTAGTGGAGTTGGATGAAGAAGATGTTTGATAAATTTTTCCCGGATGAATATGTGGCATCCACATATGTCATCCCATTTGAAAAACTATATGAAAAAGGATACCGCGGTGTCATATTTGATATTGATAACACATTGGTCCCGCATGGCGCTCCGGCAGATGAGCGGGCAAAAAAATTATTCCGCCGTCTGGAGGAGATAGGGATACAATCCTGTCTGATTTCAAACAATCAGGAACCGAGGGTAAAAATGTTCAATGAAGAAATCGGAACCCATTACATTTTCAATGCACACAAGCCTTCCCGGAAGAATTATATCCGCGCAATGGAAATCATGGGGACAGACCGCACGAATACAGTATTTATCGGAGACCAGCTTTTTACAGATGTCTGGGGCGCAAAACGGACAGGGATACACAATATCCTTGTCAGACCTATTTACCCAAAGGAAGAGATTCAGATTGTCCTGAAGCGGTATCTGGAGAAAATTGTCCTGTATTTTTACAAAAAGGCGCAGAAAAGAACGGATGCAGAATAAAAAAAGGTTGAAAAAAGCAGTAAATTATTATAGAATTATAAACAGTTGAGAAGTTAGGCGCATCAGTGCGCAATTTAAGGAGGATTACAAATGATTTCAGCAGGAGATTTTAAGAATGGTGTAACCGTAGAAATTGACGGTAATATTTATCAGATTTTGGAATTCCAGCATGTAAAACCTGGAAAAGGTGCAGCATTCGTTAGAACAAAATTGAAAAACATCATCAGTGGTGGTGTTGTTGAGAAAACATTTAGACCGACAGAGAAGTTCCCGAAGGCACATATCGACAGAAAAGATATGCAGTATCTGTATCAGGATGGCGACCTTTACAACTTCATGGATGTTGAGACATATGACCAGATTGCATTGAATGCTGATGTAGTCGGCGATGCATTGAAGTTTGTAAAGGAGAATGAGACTGTAAAAGTATGTTCTCACAATGGGGATGTATTTTCCGTAGAGCCGCCTCTGTTTGTGGAGTTGGCAATTACAGAGACAGAGCCGGGATTCAAGGGTGATACAGCGCAGGGGGCTACAAAGCCTGCAACTGTTGAGACGGGTGCTGTTGTTATGGTTCCTCTGTTCGTAGAGCAGGGAGATGTCCTGAAGATCGATACACGTACGGGAGAATACCTGTCACGAGTATAAGGGTTATCTGGTGTAATAGCTTTTGTGTGAATTTGCTTTGCCCTGAACAGTTACAAGTAATCATAAGCGTATCATTAGAAATAGTGGTGTTATTCGGCAAATTAAACGCTGCCTCTTCCGTCAGATTAAAACAGGTCTTTCAGAGCGTTATACAATGGTAT
>DCKD01000062.1 GCA_002320245.1 Lachnospiraceae bacterium UBA1683 | reverse complement strand
GTTCATTTGTCGGGCAACTCATAATATCAATATACTGTATGATAGCATGGATATTGCAATTTGTATAATGGCATAATGAACAAAAATATATGAAAAAGGATAAAGAAACATAAAACATAGAGTTTGAATTGTGTAAAATGATTATACAGATTTTGTAAAAGGAATATTAAAAGAAATTTACATTGGTAAAATTCTATAAAAAATTAAAAGAAACAAATACAAAATGCAATGTATTTCGGACGAAATGAACTAGTAAAGCATAAAGACAGATGATATGATTGGCTCATAAGGAAGGGAGGTAAAGACAATCAAAATAGTAGATAAATTTATTAAAGGGAAAATATCAGAACAAAAATGTGAAGATGCATTTTTTATTTCAGATGATTTTGTAGCAGTAATTGATGGTGTGACATCCAAATCAGATTTCTTGTATGAAGGAAAAACTACAGGGAAAATTGCAGCAGAAATCATCTATGATGTGCTTGGCTCTTTAAATAAGGATGCAAAGATACAAGGAATTATTAGAAGTATCAATGAAAAAATGCAGGCATTTTATAGAACAGTAGAATTCCCATACGATAAAAAGGAAAAAGGTCTGCAAGCAGCATGTGTTATTTATTCGAATTATTATAGAGAAATTTGGATGATAGGAGATTGTCAGGCATATGTGGACGGAGAGGTATATTTTAATCCGAAAAAAAGTGATGAAGTATTGTCGGATATGAGAAGTTTGATTCTTCATACGTTAAAAGCGGAAAATGTGGATTGGGAATACGCACAAAAAGAAGGTAGAAGTCAGATAGAACTTTGGATTTTAAAGGCAAATGTATTTGCAAATAAAGAAGATTCGCAATATGGATATGCGGTATTGAATGGAGAAGAAATACCAGCGTCTCTTATTAAAACAATAAAATTGGATGAAAAAGTTCATAAGATTATTTTCACGAGTGATGGATATCCAGATATCAAAGAGGATTTGACATCGACAGAAGGATACTTGAAAACAGTGCTGGAAAAGGATGCAGCATGTTGTGAAATGTATTTGTCCACAAAAGGAATAAAAGGTGGACAGAAGAGTTTTGATGATAGAACTTATATAGAGTTCTTGACATGACAAAAAATAGAGAGTGCAAAAAGCGAAGGAGAAAAGAAAAATGAAAAGCAAAAAATTATTAGCGATGGGATTTGCATTTGTTTTAGCAGTGACAAGTTTAGTTGGTTGTGGGGGCAATGCAGAGTCATCTGCAGAAGAAACAAAAGAGTTAAGTATGGAAGATGTTCTTTCCCAAGATCCGACGGGAGAAAAAATTGTTGTTGCTACAAATAATGCGGCGAATGGAAGAGATGTCTGGTTGTTAGGGCAGGCTGAAGCAGCAGGATTTAATATTGAAATCGTACAGCTTGGTGGTGGAGATGTAACGGCAAGAGTAATATCCGAGGTGAACAACCCGACAACGAATGTTGTGTGGGGGCCTTCAGAAGACCAGTTTAATTCTATGATTGAAGCTGGGGCACTTGTTAAATTTACACCAGAATGGGCAGAAGAAGTAGCGGAAGTGTCAACAGAAAATGGATATTCCTGGCCGTATGAAATCCAGCCAAAACTTCTTGTCTGCAATCCGGATGTATATACAGAGGAAACTGCACCAAAAAGCTACAAGGATTTGTGGGAGAACGAAGAATTTCATGGGAAATATGCAGTGCCTACAAGTTTTGATGGAAATACAAACAGAGCAATTATCGGTGGTATTTTAGGACAGTATCTGGATGAGGAGGGCGATTTGGGCGTGTCCGACGAAGGCTGGGATGCAATCAAAGCTTATTTTGAAAATGGATACAAAACACCAAAAGGTGAAGATGATTTCGGGAATATGGCTTCTGGAAAAGTGCCGGTTACGTTCACGTTTGCTTCTGGATTAAAAGGAAAATGTGAGAGTTTTGGTGTTGATCCGATTATTGTTTATACGGAAGAGGGAGAACCTACGAATACAAACCAGATTGGTGTAGTTGCAAATAAAAATCAGGAAGTTGTTGAAGAATCTATGAGATTTGCTAACTGGCTTGGTAGTGCGGATGTAATCGGCTCCTATGCGAAAGAAAATGGAAACATGGTAGCAAACAAAGCGGCAGAGGATCAGATGGCTCCAGTAATCAAGGAAGTAAAAGAAAATTACAAAGCACAGGATGTAGATTGGGCTTATATTAATTCAATGATGGATGAGTGGGTTGCAAAGATTCAGTTGGAAATCTACTAATAGTAAGTGGTGGAATTCCGAAATGGGAGAATAGACGATGATAAAATTTAATGATATTGAAATAAAGTACGGTGACTTTACTGCGATTAGTAATTTAAATTTAGAAGTGGAAAAAGGAGAGTTCTTTACTTTCCTTGGACCGTCAGGATGTGGCAAAACAACAACTCTTCGTTCTTTGGCAGGATTTATTACTCCTACCGAAGGCGCGATAGAAGTAAATGGAGAAGATATTACTTATAAGCCGATTGAAAAAAGAGGCATCGGTATGGTATTCCAGAGTTATGCATTGTTTCCAACAATGACAGTAGAAGAGAATATCTGCTTTGGTTTGAAAGAAAACAAGTGGGAAAAAAATAAAATCACAGAAAGAGTAAAAAAAGTGCTGCGATGGTTAATCTGACTGATGAACAGTTGAAAAAGAATGTTTCTGCTTTATCAGGGGGACAGCAACAGAGGGTGGCGATTGCACGTGCACTTGCACTGAACCCATCAATTATCGTTTTGGATGAGCCATTGTCTAACCTAGATGCAAAACTTCGGAAATCTTTGAGAATTGAATTGAAAAAAATTCAAAAAGCTTCAAATACGACAATGATTTACGTTACACATGATCAGGAGGAAGCTCTGACACTATCAGATAGAATTGCGGTTTTCAATAATGGATGTATTGAACAGGTGGGAACTCCGAGAGAAATTTATTATCGGCCACAGTCTGAATTTGTAACCACTTTTATTGGTGATACGAACAGGCTTAGTGAAGAAGTGATTGGGCAAATTAACCAGATGAATCCGGAAGCACGGTTTAATTTGAAAGATCATATGTATGTTCGTGTAGAAAATGTGAAAGAGAAAATGCAGATTCAAGATGCAAGTAAATATTATAAGTTGTCTGCCGAATTTGAAACAGAGGAATTCTATGGCATTACAACCAGAAAAACATTTAAAACAAAGACTTCGGAAATTAAAAGTATGAGCACCAGAAATGATGAAAAAATGGAAAAAGGGGCAAGCGTGGATTTATTCATTAGTCCATCAGATTTCATAATATTTAAGGAGCAGTAACCATGGAAAATTTAACAAAAAATTATAAGTTGAGAAGAAATATCGGTTTCATTCTCCTTGCCATAGTTTTAATATGGGGAATTTCCACTTTTTTGATTTATCCTAATTTATCTCTCCTGAAAATCACATTGTTTCCGGATGGAAAATTCGATGTTGCCCCGGTTATGCAGATTCTGGGCTCGGAGAGAGTTGTAAAAGCATTGAAAAATTCTTTTGTTTTAGCTGTATGTTTAACGATAACTGTAAATGTTTTGGGGATATTTGAAATATTTATGTTAGACTACTACGAAATTAAAGGGAAAAAATGGCTTAATATTGCTTACCATTCGCCTCTTATCTGTAACGGAATGGTATTGGTTACAGCGTACAATTTTATTTTTGGAAGTCAAGGATTTTTAACAGCCAACATGATGGAATTATTTCCGAATATGAATCCATATTGGTTTCGTGGATTTGGCGCAGTATTGATTGAAATGACATTTGCAGGAACATCAAACCATATAATGTTTGTGAGAGATGCACTCAAAAATATTGATTATCAGACAATTGAAGCTGCACAGAATATGGGCGTGAAGGGATGGCGGATTTTGACGAAAATTGTACTTCCTACTTTGAAGCCATCGATTTTTGCGGCATCTATCCTTACCTTTATCGTAGGTGTTTCCGCGTTTGCAACACCACAGGTATTGGGTGGCGAAGAGTTTGAGACGATTAATCCACTCGTTATGTCATTTTCCAGAACTTTGACTACCAGAAATTATGCGGCAGTTTTGGCACTATTTCTTGGAATTATTACGATTCTAGTTCTATTGATAACAAATTATATTGAGAAAAAGGGTAATTATATTTCAGTATCAAAGGTAAAAACTCCTTTGAAAAAACAAAAGATTCAGAACCCGGTATTTCGTGCAATTGTTACCGCGCTGGCACATATTTTTGCTCTGGTACAGACAATACCGTTGCTGTTTGTATTTATTTTCTCGTTTATGACAGCGGGAGATTTGTACGCGGGAAAAATGGTACTTAAGAATTTTACAGTGAATAATTACCTTACAGTGTTCAATTCGACGACTGGTTTGAAACCGGTGCTTACGAGTATGGTATATGCAGGTTTGTCAGCAGTGTTTGTAGTGGCGCTAATGCTCATAATTGCAAGAATTATCACGAAATACAATAATAAGCTGACAGGAGCATTGGAGCTTGCTTTCCAGATACCGTGGTTTCTGCCGGTAACATTAATTGCGCTAGGCTTGATCATGACATTTGACAAGCCAAATGCATTGACGTTTGGCGCAACAATGACAGGAACTGTGTATATTATGTTGATTGGATACATTATTATTAAGCTTCCATATACACTGAGAATGATTAAAGCAGCATATGCGGGAATCGATGATTCATTAGAGGAAGCTGCAAAGAACCTTGGAGCGTCAACAATGAAGACATACTTTAAAGTTATTCTTCCGGTTGTGTGGCCGGCAGTATTGTCAGTATTCCTTTTGAATTTCATACAGCAGTTATCAGAATATAATGTGTCAGTATTTTTGTTTCATCCAATGTTCCAGCCGTTGGGCGTTGTGTTGAATGTAGCTACAAGTCCGGATTCTACTCCGGAAGCACAGATGCTATCCTTTGTATATTCTGTGATCATTATGATTGTTTCTGTTCTGATTATTGGATTTGTATATGGCAGAAAAAATGCAACATTAAATAAAAGACAGTAGAGGGTAACAAGATGGTAAATGATACAGTATATAAATTTGATGACCGTTGTCAGCCGCTTCCATATTACGGAAACACAATTGTCAGTTATTTGAATGAAGAGAATCAGGATATATCTCGAGCAGCAGTGGAAGTGCAGAAAGAGATAAAAAAACTTAGTTTTGCAGATCACCTGGCATTTCTTCCGCCAAGTTCATTTCATATGACGGTGCTGACATTGAGTCGCGAGATTGATAGAAACACTCAGTATTGGTCGCCGAAAGTACCTTCTGATGCAAGGTTTTCAGAGGTTGATCGAATATTGAAGAATATTGTGGATAAAGTGCCGACGCCGGTTAATGTGTGGATGGAAGTAGAAGAGTGCGAAATTAACAGAATTATTTTAAAGCCTTCTGATGCAGAAAGTGCAAGAAGATTATCAGAATATAGAGATCTGGTAGCAGAGGCTACAGGAGTAAAACATGTTTGGCATGATGGGTTCCGATACCACTTATCCTTAGATTATCTGGTGAAAAGTCTAAATGAATCGCAGGAGAAGGAGAAGGAAAAGGCGTGCCGTGAGTTTACAGAAAGATTGCGGAAAACGATAAAGCCGTTCTTATTAACAAAACCAGATTTTGTAATTTTTAATGACATGATGAGTTATGAAAAGGACTTGAAGCTAAGAGGAGATAAATATTAAAAATCAGCTAACTGTAATAATAACAAACAGTTACGATGTTTGCAAAGACTGTTGCATGAACAAGAATGAACGGCAACAGTTTTTGCTATTTATAACAGGAATTAGGAGGATATAGGAATGTCATTGGTATATTCAAAGGGAGAAGAATTTCATATTCATGTAAAAACAGGAGATGTTGGAAAATATGTGATACTGCCGGGAGATCCGGGAAGGTGTAAAAAAATTGCAGCCTATTTAAATAATCCGGTGAAAGTTGCTGAGAACAGAGAATATGTAACATATACAGGGGAACTGGAAGGAGTGAAAGTCAGTGTAACATCTACGGGGATCGGTGGTCCATCCGCATCGATTGCGATGGAAGAACTTGTTCATTGTGGAGCGGATACATTTATCCGTGTAGGAACTTCCGGAGGAATGCAGCCGGAAGTGAAAGGCGGGGATGCGGTAATCGCTACAGGAGCGGTTAGATTTGAAGGAACTACAAAGGAATATGCACCTATTGAATATCCGGCTGTAGCGAGTTTTGAAGTGGTAGAAGCACTTCATAAGGCTGCAGACGAATTGAAAGTGACTTCACATTTGAAACAATGCCTGTTTCTTATGAGTTAAATAACAAATGGAATGCTTGGATCGAATGTGGAGCGCTGGCATCCGAAATGGAATCGGCAGCGTTGTTTATTGTCGGTGGAGTCAGAAGAGTCAGAGTTGGAACTGTGTTATTGGTTATTGCAAACCAGACAAGAAGAGAGATGGGGCTGGAAGATTCGCAAGTATATGATACGGAAAATGCAGTGAAAGTTGCAGTGGAAGCAATGAGAAAGCTAATTAAGAAAGATAAAGAAAAGTAGAATACAAAACTTAAGGGGGGAAGGTGGGGCTGAATTATGGAATGGATAAGTAATTTGATACGGATGGCTGAGGAACTCACCCCATTTTCAGTTGTATTGAGAGTAGGGCTTTCCATCGTATGCGGAGGAGTGCTGGGAATAGAAAGAGGAAAGGCAAATCAATCGGCAGGAATGCGGACTTATGTGTTGGTATGTTTGGGGGCAACATTGGTCATGCTGACCGGACAATATATGTATTATGAATTTGCGACAGGAGATCCGGCAAGATTGGGAGCGCAGGTGGTCAGTGGTATAGGATTTTTGGGAGCGGGAAGTATCATTGTGGAAGGGCATACAAAAATCAGAGGGCTGACAACAGCAGCGGGACTTTGGACTTCGGCGTGTATTGGGCTTGCAATCGGCATCGGTTTTTACTTTGGCGGGTTAATAGCGACCATTGCCGTTTATGTTGTGATTACGAAATTTAGAACGATTTCAAATAAATTTACTCATAATGATATGTGGATGAGGATTTATATGGAGTTCGAATCAATTGTGGATTTACAAAATGTATGCGAGATGGTTCCGGCCTTTGGATTGGAAATAGGGGATGTTATGTTAAATAATCCCGGAAATCAGGGGAATTATAATGCAATCATATCACTAAAGAATACAGAAGAAAAAAGTGACAGTCAGATTAAAGATTATTTGAAAAAGATGAATGGAATTACTCGAATTAAATTCATATATTAAGAAGGAGCTTATGCATGAATAACTATAAAAGAATATTTCTGATTGTACTGGATTCCCTTGGTATTGGAGCAATGCCGGATGCAGAAAAATATGGGGATGAGGGAACAAACACGTTAGGGCATATATGGAAGTCACAAAAAGGACTAAACATACCCCATTTGCTGTCATTGGGGATGGGAAATGCTATCGGGAAGTCGTTGGAGTGTCATAAAAATGGATGTTATATGCGTTTGAAGGAGGCAAGCAATGGCAAAGATACCATGACAGGACATTGGGAAATGATGGGAATACAAACAGAAAAACCGTTTCAGACATTTACAGAATCTGGGTTTCCGGAGGAATTAATAAGGGAACTAGAAAAACAGTTTGGGCATAAAATAGTAGGAAATATATCTTCAAGTGGTACGGAAATATTGGATCAGCTTGCGGAGGAGGAAATTTATCACGATAAGGTGATTGTCTATACTTCTGCCGATTCGGTACTTCAGATTCCAGGTAATGAAGAGACAATGGGATTGGAAACACTCTATCGTTATTGTCAGATTGCGAGAGAGGTTACACTTCGGGATAAGTGGAAAGTCGGTCGTGTCATTGCCCGCCCATATACCGGTATGCATAGAGGCGAATTTGTGCGTACAAGCAATCGTAAGGATTATGCTTTAAAACCATCGTATGCAACAGTATTAAATCTCTTGGTTGAAAATGGACAGGATGTTATAGGGATTGGCAAAATTGATGATATTTTTTCAGGTGAGGGAATTACGGAGGCATTACACTCAGACAGCAGTGTTCATGGGATGGAGCAGACTATTCAAATGGCAGAAAAGGACTTTACTGGTTTGTGCTTTACGAACTTGGTTGATTTTGATGCACTTTGGGGGCACAGGAGAGATCCGCAGGGGTATGCCAAAGAAATTGAGAAATTTGATGTGGGGCTAGGAAAGCTACTTCCATTATTAAAAAATGATGATCTGCTGCTTATTACGGCTGACCATGGAAACGATCCAACGCATAGCGGTACAGATCATACAAGGGAAATGGTGCCGCTTTTAACGTATTCGCCATCTATGAAGCAGAAAAAAACTATGTCTGATCAAGAGTCTTTTGCGGTAATCGGTGCAACCATAGCGGATAATTTTGGAATAGAACTTCCGCGTGAATTAATCGGAACATCAATATTAAAAGAATTGTAATTATCAGAATGCCTCCATTGAAAAATGTTTTCAGTGGAGGTGTTTTGGTGTTAAAAAAGAAATTAAGCAAAATGTCAGCCACAGAGGCATATTGCAAAGAAAAGCCGGAACGTATATAATTATCAAAGAAATAAATCGAGAAATTTACGGATTAAGAAAATAATTGTAAAGAGGTCTATATGAAAATCTTATTAACAGCAATCAATGCAAAATATATCCACTCCAACCTTGCGGTTTACAGTCTGCGGGCATACGCAGTCGGTGAGCGGAACGAATATGCAGATGATATTTCAATTGCGGAATATACGATTAACCAGCCGGTGGAACAGATTCTGATGGATATATATAGAAGAAAACCAGATGTCCTCTGCTTTTCCTGCTATCTCTGGAATATCCTATATGTAGAATCGCTGATTATGGAGACACACAAGATACTTCCGCAGACGGAAATCTGGCTTGGGGGACCGGAAGTGTCTTATCATGCGGAGCAGATGCTGGAGCAGTTCCCACAGGTGCGCGGAATCATGCGGGGAGAAGGGGAAGAGACATTGCTGGAGCTTGTGGATTTTTATCATAGAGTGGCAGGACATGCAGTAAGAGCCGATGAAGAGTATTCTCCTGACAGGATAGCCGATATCCCAGAAATCGGGAAAGAATCGCAGGATTCACTGACCGGGATTGCGGGGGTAACTTTTCGTGGAGATGACGCTTCTATCATTGTCACAAAAGACCGTCCTGTGATGGATTTGAGCAAAGTCCCGTTTGTGTATAAAGATATGGATGTATTTAGAAATAAAATCATTTACTATGAGTCGAGCAGGGGCTGTCCGTTTTCCTGTAGCTATTGTCTGTCTTCCATTGATAAATGCCTGCGTTTCAGGAATCTGGATTTGGTGAAACAGGAACTGCAGTTTTTCATCGACTGCGAGATTCCACAGGTGAAATTCGTAGACAGGACATTTAACTGTAAACATGACCATGCGATGGCAGTCTGGACTTATCTGAAAGAGCATGACAAAGGAAAGACGAACTTCCATTTTGAAGTGGCAGCAGATTTATTGAATGAAGAGGAGGTTGCACTGATTCGGTCCATGAGGCCGGGACTGATTCAGTTGGAAATCGGGGTGCAGTCTACGAATGAGCAGACAATCACGGAAATCCGCAGGACAATGAAGTTTTCTCAGGTAAGCGGTGTGGTCAGGCAGATTCATGCGGCGGGAAATATTCACCAGCATCTGGACTTGATTGCGGGTTTGCCGTATGAAGATTATGATAGTTTTCACCGTTCCTTTTGTGATGTGTATGCGCTGCGGCCGGAACAACTGCAACTGGGATTCCTGAAAGTGCTAAAAGGCTCTTATATGGAAGAAAAGGCAGCGGATTATGAGTTGGTGTTCCAGAGCCGTCCGCCGTATGAGGTATTGTCTACAAAATGGCTTTCATATTCAGACATCATCCGGCTGAAAGGTGTGGAAGAGATGGTGGAAGTCTACTATAACAGCAGACAGTTTGAATATACGATGGAACTGCTTGTGAAACAGTTCCCGGATGCGTTTGTTATGTTTGAGAGGCTGAGCAGATATTATGAGGTGAACGGATTGTTTGGTATCAACCATACAAGAGTGGCAAGATATCAGCTTTTATTTTCCTTCATTCTGGAAGAGCTGAATTTGGGCGGGACAATGGCTGATTGTGTTAAAAAGACGGAAATTATAGACAATCAGGCTGTACATGAGCAGAGGGAACGGTTTCGCCAAGTGCTGACGCTTGATTTATATTTGCGGGAGAATATGAAGAACCGGCCGGAATTCGCGGGACAATCTGCGGTGACAAAGGAAGAGGAGGCGGCGTTTTATGACAGCGAGGCGCAGGAGCATCATTATCTGCGAGGATATGAATCATATGATAAACGGCAGCTCCGCAAGATGACACACCTTGAGCGGGTAGACGGTGAGTTATTGCTGTTTGATTACAGAAACCGCAATATTCTGACGAACCAGGCAGCCGTATACAAAATTAAGTAAGAAGTAGTTTTGCCTAAGGGCAATGATTACGGTAAAAAGCGAGCGGACAGTTCTTGCAAAAACAACACAAAGAGTATAGAATAGAACCAATTCATGTAAAGGGGAGCAGATGCAATGAATTTTTATGATAAAAAATTTCGGAAGATTGTTTCGATGGTAATTTTAGTATTGATTGTTGCTATGGTGGCGACAATGGTCATCCCTTATCTGATATAGTGTACTGTCTGGAAATATTTAGCAGGGCGTGATTGCTGCATAACTATTTTCAAACGGTCCGTACACTAGGTTAATTGGAGAGGAAGAATATGCAGAAGAAACGGAAGAGAGGAAAAAGCCGGAGACAGCGGGAGCTGCAGAGAAATCTGCGTGTGCTGGCTTTTGTAATGGTTTGCGGGCTGACAGTAATGGGAATCTTACAGTTTGGATTTCACCGTTATGTGAGGAGCCATGATGACGGGAGGATTCTAAGCGGAGTCCGCGTGGGCGGTACAGACGTGTCCGGTATGACACAGGAAGAGGCGCTGGCGGCGGTGAAACAGGTTATTGCCGATAAAGGTGCGGCAAATATAGAGTTCAGCCTGAAAAATGGAAATACATTTTCTGCAAGTCTGGGCGATTTGGGGCTGACTGCATCCAATCTGGAAAAAGCAGTAAGTCAGGCGGCAGGTTACGGAAAAAATGGAAATGCAATTGCCGCCTATAAGATAATGAAGCAGGCACGGGAGGGAAAACTGGAACAGGATTTCCCGCTGACCTGCACAGTGAACAGCAAGACGGCTGCGGATGTGCTGGCAGGGAATGCCGCGGCGGTTCTACAGCAGCCGGTCAATGCGGCGGTGACACAGGATGCATCCGGGGCAGTGCAGATTGTGGAGGAAAAACAGGGCGAGACGCTGAATGTAAAGAAGACCGTAGAAAACTTGAATCAGTTTCTTGCAGACAAATGGAAGGGCAAGGGCGGAACCGTTCAGGCAGTGGTGGATTTGAAAGCGCCGGAACTGACTGCGGATAAATTAGTGGATGTAACGGATTTGCTGGGAAGTTTTACAACCTATTATGGAAGCGACGGCAGTGGACGCTCTCAGAACGTAGAGACGGGCGCGGCTCATATCAACGGGACGTTGCTGCAGCCCGGAGATAAGATGTCTGCGGATGAAGCGATGCGCCCGTATACTGCGGAGAATGGATACGCAGAGGCAGCATCTTTTGAAAGCGATAAGGTTGTACAGACGATGGGCGGCGGTATCTGCCAGGTATCAACAACGCTGTATGACGCACTGCTGTATGCGGAACTGGAGATTGTGGAGCGGTATCCGCATTCTATGATTGTCAGTTATGTAGAGCCGTCCATGGATGCGGCGATTGCAGATGATTTGCTGGATCTGGTGTTTAAGAACAACCAGAAGTACCCGGTGTATATCGAGGCTGTATTGTCAGGGGGTTCCCTTACATTTAATATCTATGGAAAAGAAACACGCGATGCCGCGCGCAGCCTGCAGTTTGTCAGTGAGACGACAGAGAGTAAAGAGCCGGAGGGAAAACGCTATGTTGCAACGGAAGATTACATCGGCTATATCGGACTGCAAAGCGCGGCGCACTCGGAGATATCGGCGCAGCTTTGGAAGGTGATTTATGAAAACGGGGAGGAAGCCAGCCGTGAGGTAGTGAATTACAGTCAGTATGCGGCAGCGCCGGAGACATATGGAGTTGGAACCCGTTCTGACAATCCGGAGGATACGAAAAAGATGAACGAGGCAATTACGACGCAGGACGAAACAAAAATTAACTCTGTGATTCAGGAGATTCTCTATGGGTCTTCGCTGTAATAATATAGAAACGGGAGAGGATATGAAAGTAGGAAATTTGTCACAGACAGTCTGGAAACGGTCTGTCTTGAAACAATTGCATACGGAGCGGGGGGAGAGTCTGCTGAAAATCTCTGCGGCGGAGCCATGCAGTGCGTTCCTTGCCGGTGAGGAGGGCATCTCTGTGACAGCATCCTATTCTGTTTCGGGAGGTTCTGCAAATCTCGGTATTTATGCTGTGGTGGGGGCGGTCAATCACCTGGCGTCCCGCGGCGCAGAGCCGATTGGTATCCGGGTGGGGATTTTGTTTCCGGAATCAACGGAAGAGAAAGAGGTGAAGGCACTGGCCGGAAAGATGGAGGAATGCTGCGCGGGGATGCAGATTGAACTTGCAGGAATCCGGGCGGAAGTAAATCCGGCAGTGCGGCAGATTTGTATACAGGCGGAGGCATTTGGCGCGGCGAAAGGGACTGGGCTGTATCAGGCGAAACATATCCGGCCGGGGCAGGACATTGTCCTGTGCGGTTATATCGGTCTGGAAGGGACGCTTCGGATACTCGACGAGCGTGAGGCACAGTTACAGCAGCGGTTTGTTCCGGCATTTTTGTGCCAGACGAAGGAACTTCGTTCGGAAATGACAGCGCTGGAAACTTTGCGGGCAGTGAGAGAAAAGGAGCAGTCCGGCAGCATACAGATATCTGTAGTCCAACAGATTGGCAGCGGCGGAATCTTCGCGGCACTTTGGGAAACGGCGGAAGCGGCGGGAGTCGGTCTGAATGTGGATATGCGGAAAATGTCGGTTCGTCAGGAGACTGTTGAAATCTGCGAATATTATCACTTGAATCCGTATCAGATGACTTCCGCAGGCAGTTTTCTGATTTTTACGGAAAAAGGAGAGGAACTGATAGAAATTCTGGAGACGGGCGGGGCACGAGCCGTGAGGCTTGGGAGTGCCACCGCAGAGAATGCGCGGGTAATCACAAGCGGAAGTGAACAGAGGTATCTGGACCGTCCGGCGCCGGATGAACTGATGCTCTGGTGGAAAAGAGAATTGGAATCAAAAGCCCCGCTGTAGGCAACGGAGTATCAAATCTGACACGCCCCGAAGGGCGGGAAATTTGGTCTGCGCTCCGCTTCGGTCGTGCTAAACGAGTGCCACAGGCACTCAGCACCCCTCGCGGCAGTCGCCAAATATCCATGCAGGCATGGATGTCTGGCTCGTTGCCAGCGGGAATAAAGAGTTGGGAAATTCAGCAGAAAGAGGGATTATCATGGATAAAAAACAGGAACTGAGAAATGAAATATTAAAAAATCTTGAGAAGAACAGCCGGATTGATTTGGGAGAACTGGCAGTTCTTCTTGGAGTGGAAGAGGCGGAAGTTGCAAATGAAGTCACAGAGATGGAGCAGGAAAAGATTATCTGTGGCTACCACACAATGATTAACTGGGATAAGACCGGCGCAGAACAGGTAACGGCATTGATTGAGGTGCGTGTGACGCCGCAGCGCAATCAGGGATTTGACCGGATTGCAGAGCGAATCTACAACTATCCGGAAGTCAACGCCGTATACTTAATTTCCGGCGGATATGACTTGCTCGTAACACTGGAAGGAAAGACATTGAAGGAGGTATCACTTTTCGTGTCCGAGAAACTTTCTCCGATAGACTCCGTCATCAGTACGGCAACACATTTTATACTGAAGAAATACAAAGACCACGGCACGATTATGCTGCCGAAGAAGGGGTCTGACAGAATGGCGGTGACACCGTAATGAGAAATCCATTATCAAAGAAAATCGTACAGGTAGAGCCATCGGGTATCCGCAGGTTTTTTGATGTGGCAAATGAGATGGAAGATGTTATTTCGCTCGGTGTCGGCGAGCCTGATTTTGATACTCCATGGAGAATCCGGGAAGAAGGAATCTTCTCTCTGGAGCGTGGAAGGACATTTTACACTTCCAATGCAGGTTTGATGGAGTTAAGAAAGGAAATCTGTAAATATCTGGAACGCAAGATTCATGTCAGCTACAATCCGAAGACAGAGACACTTATCACGGTCGGGGGAAGTGAGGCAATTGATTTGGCACTGCGTTGTATGCTGGATGCAGGGGATGAAGTGCTGATTCCACAGCCAAGCTATGTGTCCTATCTGCCATGTACGGTAATGGCGGACGGAGTTCCGGTGATTGTTGAATTGAAACATGAAAATGAATTCAAACTGACGGTGGAGGATTTGGAGCCGCTGGTCAGTGAGAAGACGAAAGTACTCGTTATGCCGTTTCCCAATAATCCGACCGGCTCGATTATGACACAGGAAGACCTCGAGCCGATTGCAGAGTTTGTAAAAGCGCATGATTTATATGTGCTTTCGGACGAAATCTATTCTGAGCTCAGTTATAAGGGGAAACATGTTTCCATTGCAAGCCTGCAGGGAATGCGGGACAGAACCATTGTCATCAACGGGTTTTCCAAGGGCTTTGCCATGACCGGATGGCGTCTGGGGTATTGTTGCGGACCGCATCTGATTCTGGAGCAGATGATTAAACTGCACCAGTTTGCGATTATGTGCGCGCCAACCAACAGTCAGTATGCTGCCGTGGAGGGGCTTAGGCATTGTGAGGATGAGGTGGAAGAGATGCGCAAGGCATACAACCAGAGAAGACGTTTCCTGCTGCATGAGTTTGCCCGCATGGGACTCGAATGCTTCGAGCCATTTGGTGCATTTTATGTATTCCCGAGTATTCAGGAGTTCGGTATGACTTCTGAGGAATTTGCAACAAGACTGCTGTATGAGGAAAAAGTTGCAGTCGTTCCAGGCACTGCATTCGGTGATTGCGGCGAAGGATTCCTCCGAATCTCCTACGCATATTCTCTGGAGGATCTGAAAGAGGCATTAGGACGGCTCGGACGCTTTATCCAGAAACTAAGAAACGAAAAATAATGGTAACGATGCAGAGCCAACCTCGAAAATGCCGTACATTTCCTCGGTGTGGCGTCCCCGCCCTGTTACCTGCTGTAAAAAGATATCAAAAACGGAGGCTGATATGCTGAATATCGTATTATTAGAGCCGGAGATTCCGGCAAATACAGGAAACATCGGAAGGACCTGTGTGGCGACAAACACACGCCTGCATCTCATTGAGCCGCTTGGATTCCGTCTGGATGAAAAGTCCCTGCGCCGTGCGGGCATGGATTATTGGAAGGATTTGGATGTAACAACGTATGTGGATTACAAGGATTTTCTGGAGCGCAACCCCGGGGCAAAGGTATATATGGCGACGACGAAGGCGGAGAAGGTGTATACCGAGGTGAATTACGAGCCGGACTGTTATATCATGTTCGGAAAAGAAAGCGCCGGTATCCCGGAAGAGATTCTGGTGGAACACAAAGAAGACTGTATACGGATTCCGATGGTGGGTGATATCCGTTCACTCAATCTTGGGAATTCCGTTGCCGTTGTACTTTACGAGGCACTGCGGCAGCAGCGGTTTGCAGGGATGAACCTGGAAGGGCATTTGCACTATTTGGAATGGTAGAAGGAGGTGGTTGTTTTACGAATAAACAACCGCCTCTTTTGCCATACTAAGAGGAGATAGAGGAGAATCGGAGAAACATTTATATATGGCAGAACAAACAACATATGTAAAAATGTTAAAAAATGGAAACATTTGCACAAATATGTTCCTTAAAATTGCAAAACGATTGTAGACTTTCACTAGTGATTGTGCTACTCTAAACATATGTACCAATGCCAAGGTCGAAGGGTCATGTGTTTCATGCTTGCATGAAAAGACATGACTTTTTGACACTAACATCATGTACCTTAGGAAAGGCGGTGATTATAGTATGGTAGAAGAAACCATTCAGGTAATCCGGGATACCGAGGCAGAGGCGGACGCTATGGTAGAAGACGCTCAAAAGCGGTGCGGCCGGCTTGTGGAGGAGGCATCCCGCGAGGCGGATGAATTCAGGGCACAACAGCGAAGTGCCATGAGACAGTATGCAGACAAAGCGATGTCGGAGGCAAAGGAAAAAGGAGAACAGATACAGCGGCAGAACGCGACTGATATCGAATTGGAAGTCAGGGCTCTGAAGGAACTGGCGGCTGGGAAGGAAGAACAGGCAGTCAGCCTTGTCCTATCCCGGTTTGTGTAATGTATCAACCGGATACAGGAGTATTTTGCAGATTCTTGTGATGGGAAGATGCAGCAAAGGAGGGATTGTATTATGGCGGTATTGCAGATGCAGCGAATCAGTATCTGCGCGTTGAAGAAAGACCGAAAAGCCATTTTGGAAAAGCTCCAGAGCATGGGGGTCATGGAAATCAACCATGTGCTGGAGGATGACGAAGACTTCCGGCGGATGGATACGGCGAATGCCAGAAGCAGTTTTGAAAAAGCCGCTGCGGCAGCGGACAGGGCTTTGGAACTTCTGGACGAATATGCGCCGGAGAAGAGATCCATGCTGTCATCTCTTGCGGGGAAGGAGCTTGTGGAGACCACTATTCATAACGAGGTGGTTGCACATCGGGAGGAGCTGCTGCGCGTGGTCAGGCAGATACAGGCACTGGATAAGGAAAAGGCGGAGTGTAAGGCAGATATCCTGAAGCTGGAGAACCGGATTGAAAGTCTGGTGCCGTGGCTTCCGCTGGATATTCCGATGAATATATCCGCAACAAAATATACATCAGTGATACTGGGGAGCCTGCCGGGGATGGCGGATATGCAGGATGTATATGAGATTCTGGTGGAACATGCACCGGATGTCGAGGGTGTGGATGTCCACATCATCTCTTCCGGACAGGACATGACCTGTGTGGCGGTGGTTTGCCTGAAGACAGATGAGCAGATGGTGGAGACAGCGCTCCGCAGCAAAGGATTTTCCAGAATCCAGCAGGAAACTGCGAAGACTCCGGCACAGGAGACCGAAGCGCTGGATAGGAAGATTCAGGAGACGGAAAGCAGAATAACGGAGATTGAACAGGCTGTGGCGGCACTTGCCGGAAAGCGGGAGAAGATTCGCCTGCTGGCAGATTATTACCGGGTGCGTGCAGATAAATACGAAGTGTTGGGAGAGATTCCGCAGTCGGAGAATACATTTCTTATCAGTGGGTATATCCCGAAGAAATGTGTCGCGAAGGTGCAGCGTGTGTTGGAACATGCATATGACTGTGTGATTGACATAGAAGACGTGAAGGAGGATGAGGAACCTCCGGTGCTGCTTGAGAATAATACGTTCGCATCCAGCACGGAAGGAATCCTGAGTTCATTTGGCCTTCCGCAAAAGGGGGAGGTGGACCCGACTTCCATTATGGCAGTTTTTTATGTGCTGTTCTTCGGATTGATGCTGTCAGATGCGGCATATGGAGCAATCGTATCCATTGTATGTGGCGTTCTGATAATGAAGTTCCCAAGGATGGAAAGCAGTATGAAGAAATCAATTCAGCTATTTTTCTGGTGCGGGCTGTCCACATTATTCTGGGGAGTGATGTTTGGAGGGTATTTCGGGGATGTGATTAATGTTGTATCCAGAACATTTTTCGGACACGAAGTGGGAATCCCGGCGTTGTGGTTCGTCCCGCTGAACAATCCGATGAAACTATTGGTTTATTCCATGCTGTTTGGGCTGATTCATTTGTTTACGGGGCTTGGAATCAAAGGATATATGTGCCTGCGGGATAAAAAATATATGGACTTTTTCTGTGATGTCGTGCTTTGGTATTTATTGCTGACTGGTCTGGTATTAATGCTCATACCGAGTGATATTTTTGCATCGATTGCGCAGACGGAAATTGTGTTCCCGCCGGTTCTGAACAGTCTCGCAAAATGGCTTGCAATTTTCGGGGCATTGGGAATCGTACTGATGTCGGGAAGGGCGAACAGGAACTTCGGGCTTCGGATTGCGTTGGGAGCCTATGACCTGTATAACGTGACAGGATGGCTAAGTGATGTGCTCTCCTATTCCAGACTTCTTGCACTTGGGCTTGCGACCGGGGTTATCGCATCGGTTGTCAACCAGATGGGAAGTATGGGCGGAAAGAGCGTGTTTGGTGTGATTTTATTTATATTTGCCTTTATTGTCGGGCATACATTTAATATCGCGATTAATTTACTGGGTGCCTATGTGCACACCAACCGTCTGCAATATGTGGAGTTCTTTGGAAAATTCTATGAAGGCGGCGGGAGGGCATTTCATCCGTTCAGAGAGAATACAAAATATGCAGATATTAAGGAGGAATAAGATTTATGGATAAGTTAGGTATTGTTTATGCACTTCTGGGAGCAGCATTGGCTGTATTGCTTGCAGGGGCCGGTTCTGCAATCGGCGTCGGAATTGCCGGACAGGCGGCGTCAGGAGTAGTATCGGAGGACCCGGGTAAATTTGCAAAGGTGTTGATTATGCAGCTTCTTCCCGGTACACAGGGACTTTACGGATTGATTATCGGATTTGTTACGCTGTCTAAGGTCGGACTGCTTGGCGGCGGTGTACAGGATGTGCCGGTGCAGACCGGACTGATGATTCTGGGAGCCTGTCTGCCGATTGGGATTGTCGGACTGATTTCTGCGAGAGCCCAGGGAAAAACAGCGGCGGCGGCAATCGGAATCGTGGCAAAGAAACCAGAGCAGTTTGGTAAGGCAATGCTGTTTCCGGCAATGGTTGAGACATATGCGATTCTGGCACTGCTGATTTCGTTCCTTGCAGTCAGCAATATTCAGATATAATCGGTGAATGCGAGAGTTGTAATAGAGCGAGGTAGAAAAATGAGTGGATTGGACAAAATGAAAAGTCAGATCCTTGAGGATGCCAGGCACAGAGCGGATGAATGTCTTGCGAAGGCGGCCGAGGATGCCGCAGATATCAAAGCAAAGGCAAAAGCGGAGATAGATGCCGAATATGAGAAGATGCAGGAAAAGAGCAGAACCGCGGTCAAAAATTATGAGGAGCGGATTGTTTCTTCCTGTGAAATGCAGCGGAAGACAGCGCTTCTGAAGGCAAAGCAGGAACTAATTGCTGAGGTGCTTGACAAAGCGTATGAACGGGTAGTTCATTTGCCTGAGGAGGCGTATTTTTCCATGTTGAAAGAGATGCTGGAACAGTATGTACAGCCGGGGGACGGAGTGATATATTTTTCTGAAACAGATGGTGCGCGGCTGCCAAATACATTTGCGGCCGGGATTCAGGAAATTGCAAAGAAAAAGGGCGGCACGCTGGCAATTGCCGGGGAGGCGAGAGAGATAGATGGCGGCTTCGTTCTGGTGTATGGCGGAATCGAGGAGAACTGTACCATTCGGGCGATGTTTGACGCAAAGCATGACGAGTTGTCGGATTTCGTGCAAAGTGTATTATTTTAGACCCGACAAAAACATGAGTAAGCAGCCAGGAGGGTTGAAAGTGAATGAATTAGAGTATACTTACGCGGTTGCGCGCATCCGTGTGCTGGAGGCGGCGCTTCTTTCGGATTCTGTGATGGACCAGCTCCTTGCATGCAAAGACGAGGAGCAGTGTCTTCAGCTTTTGAGCGAGAAAGGATGGGGAGATGCGGAGTGCGGAAATGACATAGAGGCAATCCTGAAGCGGGAAGAGGAAAAGACGTGGGAAGTGATTCACGATGCAGCCCCGGATTTGTCTGTGTTTGATGTGATGTCATATCCGAAACTGTATCACAATCTGAAAGCGGCGATTAAGGAAGTCTGTACGGAAGTAAAGAATGAAAATATTTTCTACGATGACTGTTTGGTTCCGGGGCAGGAGATGCTCTCAATTGTGGAGAACAAGGCATTTGAACGGCTGCCGGGGCAGATGGGGACCGTCGCAAAGGAAGCCTATGAGACATTGCTCCAGACAAGAGACGGGCAGCTTTGTGATGTGATTGTGGACCGTGCGGCACTGGAGGCAATTTACCGTGCAGGGAAGGAGTCTACGGAGAAAATCATCCAAACCTATGCCGAATCCACGGTAGCGCTTGCGGACATTAAGATTGCGGTGCGTGCGCAGAAGACGGGGAAATCACTGGACTTCATGAAACGTGCGATGGCAGAATGTGACAGCGTAAATGTGGACCGGCTTGCGGCGGCAGCTCTTTCCGGTGCGGAGGCACTGCGGGAATATCTGGCGGGTACAGTCTATGCAGAGGGCGCGCAGGCGCTGGAGGAATCGCCGTCGGTATTTGAGCGGTGGTGTGATAACCGCATGATTGAGGCGGTGAAACCACAGAAATATAACTCCTTTTCCGCGGGACCTTTGGTGGCATACCTGCTTGCAAGGGAGAATGAAATTAAGACGGTGCGGATGATCCTGACCGGAAAACAGAATGAATTTCCGGATGAGATGATTCGGGAAAGGATAAGGAAGATGTATGTATAAGATTGCAGTAATCGGCGATTATGACAGTATCTATGGATTTGCGACGCTCGGTCTTAGCATCTGTCCAGTCAGAAACCGGGAGGAGACAGTAGATAAGCTGCACCAGCTTGCAGCAGGGAAGTATGGGATTATCTATATTACAGAGAGATTCGCGGCAGAGGTGACAGAGGTGATAGAAGAGTATCGGGAGCAGACATTCCCGGCGATTATTCAGATTCCCGGCGTATCCGGGAATACCGGGGCAGGAGTCGGGGGTGTCAAAAAGACGGTTGAGCAGGCGGTCGGCAGTGATATTCTGTTTTCGGAATAATCATTCAGGCAACATCCGCGCCGCCGGGCCTGAAAGAGCACGGTATGACCGGCGGGATGTATCGGACAGATGGGAAGGAGCCGCACGATATTCCTGAACATTAGCGGTTCAGGAGACATGAGATTATTGGCAGAAAGGAGTTCGTCAGATGAGTACAGGCGTAATTAAAAAAGTCGCAGGTCCGCTTGTCATTGCATCGGGCATGCGCGATGCGAACATGTTTGACGTTGTTCGTGTCAGCAGACAAAGGCTGATTGGCGAAATTATTGAGATGCACGGTGATGAGGCATCCATTCAGGTATATGAGGAGACATCCGGACTGGGACCGGGGGAACCGGTGGAATCCATGGGGGTTCCGATGTCCGTGGAACTGGGACCGGGTCTGATTACAAGTATTTATGACGGGATCCAGCGACCGTTGGATGATATTATGAAAGTATCAGGAAACAATCTGAAACGCGGGGTGGAAGTCCCTTCCCTGAAACGTGACCTCAAATGGGAGTTTGTTCCGACGGTTTCCATAGGGGACGAAGTTGAAACGGGAGATATCATCGGTACGGTACAGGAGACGATTGTCGTTCAGCAGAAGATTATGGTTCCGTATGGTGTGAAGGGAACCGTAAAAGAAATCAAATCCGGAGAATTTACGGTGGAAGAGACAGTCGCGGTAATTGAGACGGAAAAAGGAGAGAAGGATCTGACGCTTATGCAGAGATGGCCTGTCCGGAGAGGGCGTCCGTATCAGAAAAAACTATCTCCGGATATGCCGCTTGTTACAGGGCAGCGTGTTATCGATACCTTTTTCCCGTTGGCGAAAGGTGGTGTGGCAGCAGTACCGGGACCGTTCGGGAGTGGAAAAACTGTGATTCAGCATCAGCTTGCGAAGTGGGCGGAGGCGGATATCGTTGTCTATATCGGATGCGGGGAACGTGGAAATGAGATGACCGATGTGTTGAATGAGTTTCCGGAACTGAAAGACCCGAAAACGGGACAGTCTCTGATGCAGAGAACTGTTCTGATTGCAAATACGTCGGATATGCCGGTTGCGGCGCGTGAGGCATCCATTTATACCGGAATTACGATTGCGGAATATTTTCGGGATATGGGATATTCGGTAGCATTGATGGCGGACTCGACCTCCCGCTGGGCGGAGGCGCTCCGTGAGATGTCAGGACGCCTGGAAGAGATGCCCGGTGAGGAAGGCTATCCGGCATATCTGGGCAGCCGTCTGGCGCAGTTTTATGAACGGGCAGGACATGTTATTTCACTGGGAAAAGAAGGAAGGGAAGGCGCACTGTCGGTAATCGGGGCAGTATCCCCTCCGGGCGGTGATATTTCCGAGCCGGTGTCTCAGGCAACCCTGCGTATTGTCAAGGTGTTCTGGGGGCTGGATTCCGCATTGGCATATAAGAGACATTTCCCGGCAATTAACTGGCTGAACAGTTACTCACTGTATCTTGATAATATGGAGTTATGGTTCAATGAGCATGTTGAGGCAGACTGGATGGAAAACCGCCAGAAGATGATGACAATTTTGCAGGAGGAGGCAGAGCTGGAAGAAATTGTGAAGATGGTCGGCATGGATGCGCTGTCTGCAGGCGACCGTCTGAAAATGGAGGCAGCGCGTTCGATTCGGGAAGATTTTCTGCACCAGAACTCCTTCCATGAGATTGACACGTACACTTCGCTGAAAAAACAGTATATGATGATGCATCTTGTACTCGCGTTTTATGAGGAGTCAGTTGCAGCGTTGGAAAAAGGTGCGCCGCTGCAGAAACTGATTCAGATGCCGGTGCGGGAGCAGATTGGCAGGTTCAAATATGTGCCGGAAGATAAGGTGGAGGAAGAATACAGAAAAGTCAACGAGGAACTTCATGTTGAGATTGCCAACACATTGGGAAAGGGGGACTTCTAAATGCCGAAAGAGTACAGAACGATACAGGAAGTAGCCGGACCGCTGATGCTGGTGCGGGGCGTGGAGCATGTGACCTATGATGAACTTGGAGAGATTGAGCTTGCAGGCGGAGAGGTCCGCCGCTGTAAAGTGTTGGAAATCAATGGCAGTGATGCACTTGTACAGTTGTTTGAAAGTTCCACAGGAATCAACCTCTCCAACAGTAAGGTGCGTTTCCTAGGGCGGAGCATGGAGCTTGGCGTATCCGAGGACATGCTGGGACGTGTCTTTGACGGAATGGGGCGGCCGATCGATGACGGACCGGAGATTCTGCCGGAGGCGCGTATGGACATCAATGGTCTGCCGATGAATCCGGCAGCCAGAAGCTACCCGGAAGAATTTATCCAGACAGGAGTGTCTGCGATTGACGGTCTGAACACACTGGTCCGCGGACAGAAACTGCCGATCTTCTCCGCATCCGGTTTGCCGCACGCCAATCTTGCAGCACAGATTGCAAGACAGGCAAAAGTACTTGGAACGGGTGAAAAATTCGCCGTTGTATTTGCTGCAATGGGAATAACCTTCGAAGAATCAAACTTCTTTGTGGAAAGCTTTAAAGAAACCGGAGCAATTGACCGTACAGTATTGTTTGTCAATCTGGCAAATGACCCGGCAATCGAGCGTATTTCGACACCGCGTGTGGCACTGACGGCGGCAGAATACCTTGCATTTGAAAAAGATATGCACGTATTGGTTATCCTGACCGATATCACCAACTACGCAGATGCGCTCCGTGAGGTGTCCGCTGCACGGAAAGAAGTGCCCGGACGGCGTGGATATCCGGGATATATGTACACAGACCTTGCGTCACTGTATGAGAGAGCCGGACGGCAGAACGGAAAGAAAGGAAGTATCACAATGATTCCGATTCTGACCATGCCGGAAGATGACAAGACACATCCGATTCCGGACCTGACCGGTTACATCACCGAGGGACAGATTATCCTGAGCCGTGACCTGTACCGCAAAGGTGTAACGCCGCCAATCGACGTCCTTCCATCCCTATCCCGTCTGAAAGATAAAGGAATCGGCGAAGGTAAGACGCGTGCGGACCATGCAAACACCATGAACCAGTTGTTTGCTGCATATGCACGGGGGAAAGATGCAAAAGAACTGATGGTCATTCTGGGTGAGGCGGCGCTGACCGAGATTGATTTGGTTTATGCCCGGTTTGCCGACGCATTTGAAAAAGAATACGTTTCTCAGGGATACGGCACTGACCGAAGTATAGAAGAAACCCTCGATATCGGCTGGAAATTATTATCCATGCTGCCACGTACCGAGCTGAAACGAATCGATGATAAATACCTGGATATGTATTACGGAAAGTAAAAGCGCCGTAATGGGGACAGCCCTCCTGAGCGGAGACGACTGTAATGGGGACAGCCCTCCTGAGCGGAGTGAAGGTGACTGTCCCCATGAAAGCAAGCAAGGATGACTGTCCCCATGGAAATCAGAAAATAAGGAAACAAGAAAGAGAGGTGATTCCGCATGGCATCTGCACAGGTAAATCCAACCCGAATGGAATTAACGCGTCTGAAAAAGAAACGGATTACGGCAGTTCGGGGGCATAAGCTCCTGAAAGACAAGCGTGATGAGCTGATGCGCCGTTATCTGGATTTGGTACGGGAAAATATGGAGGTGCGCAAACGGGTGGAGGCAGGTATTTTATCCGCCAATAAAAACTTTGTAATTGCGAAGGCAGGAATGTCAGAGGCGGAACTTCACACCGCACTGATGGCGCCGAAGCAGGAAATCAATTTGGTCCTCGATGAAGAAAATGTCATGAGCGTGGAAATCCCGAAATTTGACTATAAAACAAGAACCGCAGATGAGAATGATATCTATTCCTATGGATTTGCATTTACCTCCAGCGACTTGGACGGTGCGGTCAAATCACTTGGAGACATTCTCCCGGATATGATACGCCTTGCGGAATGCGAAAAAGCATGTCAGTTGATGGCGGCAGAGATAGAAAAGACAAGACGGCGTGTCAATGCACTGGAGCATGTCATCATTCCAGAAACCGAGAAAAATATCAAATATATCACTATGAAACTCGATGAGAATGAGCGCAGTACACAGATTCGTTTGATGAAAGTAAAAGACATGATGTTGGAAGAAGCGCATCATTATAGTGAAACATAAGATTAGATTATGCCCGAATGCGGTCTGATGACGGCGGCATGAAAAGAGATACCCTAATAGTTCAACACAGTCTCTTCTTCCGTGTTGAACTATTAGATAAGTTTAAAATATCCAAAACACAACACCTATTTTTAGTGTATTTAGACAAAGACAACCCGATATCATCCCGTTATAGTAAAAAAGTAATGGGATTTTTCGGGACATTTTGTTGATTTTGTGTTTCATGTCTCGGGCTCCCCTGGCATTGCGATAACCGACAGTCATGATGGAACGGAAGAATCTCATGCTTTGAATGTGTAACCAAAGACATTTATAATAAATCCCCCACCAGTAGTGCGGAAAGTGCTCATACACTGCGTCGCATGGTTCTCCCAAAAGGGACGAGTTTTGAATGCTTGACTCAATGGGATGTGAACTTAACTTTGAATCTTGGAATTTACTTTTTCAATTCAGCAATTTATCGACCGGACGGCTTACAAAGCGGAAGTTGACAAAGCCCCTGGACAGATATATAATATCAGAAAAACATACTAAACAAATAGGAAAATAAAGTGGGGAAGCAGATATGAGTGAAGAGATAAAAGAACAGATTCAGAAATTGAAAAAAGAAAGGGATGCGGTAATATTGGCGCATTATTATATGGACGGAGCAGTACAGGAAATTGCGGATTATGTAGGAGATTCCTATTATTTGGCAGAACTTGCAACGAAAGTGCCTGAGAGTACAATTATATTCTGTGGGGTGTCTTTCATGGGCGAGAGTGCGAAAATCCTGAATCCGAAGAAACGGGTTGTTATGGCAAATGGACATGCAGACTGTCCGATGGCGCATATGGCTAACGTGGAACGCATCCGTCAGGTACGCACAGAGTATCCGGATGTATCTGTGGTATGTTATGTGAACTCGACGGCGGAGATAAAAGCAGAGTCCGATGTATGTGTGACATCTTCTAACGCACTTCGGATTGTTAAGAACCTTCCGAGTCAAGATATTTTCTTTATTCCGGATGAAAATCTTGGACGGTATGTGGCAAAGCTGATACCGGAAAAACATTTTATTTTCAACGACGGATTTTGCCATGTACATAAGAGCATACACAAGGATGAGCTGATAAAAGCAAAGGAGGTACATCCGGAGGCGCTTGTGCTGACGCACCCGGAATGTTCAGAAGATGTGCTGAAGCTGTCCGATTTTATCGGAAGTACATCCCAGATTATTGATTATGCGACACAGTCAGATAAGAAGGAGTTTCTCATCTGTACGGAGATGGGAGTATTCTATGAACTACAGCTTAAAAATAAGAAAAAGAGATTTTACTCGGTGGGGCACAGACAGTTTTGTCCAAATATGAAAATGGTTCGTTTAAAAGATGTGAAGGATGCACTTGAGACATTATGGCCGGAAGTGGTTTTGGAAGAATCGCTGAGGGCAAAAGCGGCAAAGCCGTTGGAGCGGATGCTGGAATTGGCGACTCCCGTATCCCCGTAGCCAATCAGTAACGGGCATTGTGGAAGCAATGCCCTCCAAAATGATACCATCAGCCATCGGAGCCGACAATAACGTTCTCGATTTTCTTCAACCTGAGGTAAAGGGATAATGGCTCTATGCAAGAAATAAGTCCCAGTTTTCTGGGATTTTTGCATTTGTGGTTTGTCTTTCAATGAGTGAAAGAGGCAATTCCAATTTATGCCCTACGTGTTCAGAAACGCCTTCGATTTCCTGGATTAAATAGCGCGCAGCTTCCTCTCCTAAACGTTGTTTTGGTATATGGATGGATGTGATAGAAGGGGAAACTAATGTGGTTATGAAAACATTATCATATCCGATTACCTTTACCTCATCCGGAATTTTATAACCCCTTTCTCTTAAGGCTTTTAGGGCACCTATCGCCATTAAATCATTCTGTACAACCATTCCATCAAAATCAATGGCATTCATTAATAATAAGTTTGCTGCTTGATAACCACCCGCCAGGGTACAGTCACTGACTGAAAAGTAGCTGCTGTTCGTTGGAAGTCCGTGCTGTTTTAAACAGTTCTGATATCCTTTTAGGCGGTCGGCGGCCCATCCGGCAGCTGTGGGACCGGTGATACAGGCAATCTTCTTGCAGCCTTTTTGAATAAGGTGTTCTGTAGCCATGTAGCCGCCGTGAATACTATCCAAAACAATGGATGTGATTCCAAAGGCTGTCAAATCTTCTTGAATACTGATTACTGGAATTCGGGAATTATTATGCTTTAGACTTCCCATTTCTTTAAAATAGTTAATATCTGTTAGGGGCACGACAGTATCTAAGATGATTCCCGAAACATTGTTGTTTACCAGATTCTTAATATATTTCTTTTCTAGGCTTCTATCATAATTGGTAGGGTAGAAAGTGATATCAAAGTTGTTTCCCATTGCAATTTTTTGAATACCAGAGATTACCAATGGAAAAAAAATGCAGTCCAACTGTGTCATGATAACCCCTAATGTTTTAGAAGAGATACTATGCGCTTTTTTGGGGCTGCGTCTAGGAGAATAGTTCAGTTCATTAATGGTATCCAGCACTTTCTGCTTCAATTCCGGACGTACTGGTTTTGCGCCGGTAAGCACGTTGGAAACTGTTGCAGTCGATACACCCGCCTTTTCTGCAACATCTTTTAATGTTGACATAGGATAAAAGTTCAACTCCTTTTTATGATTATCGTAGGATTTGGACTTACGCTAGCTTCGCTATGCTATAAAAAAAACACCTTTCTATCAAAGAGAAGAAACTAGCTGCCAAAACTTATTTTTAAATTAGTGTGTTTTGCTCATCTCTATAAATATTTGAAATATTATATCACAAATTTACCCGTGTAACAATTAAAATGTGATAATAAAAAGAGGCTTAATTTACAAATGACAGTAAAATTAACTTATTTATATAGATTAAATATTCAAAAATACAATAAAAATTGACAATAGAAAATGGAAGTTGTTTAAAAACTATGAAAATAAAGAAAAAAATACATAAAATAAATTAATTATAAACAAAATAAAAAAATGTTGACAATTTAAATAGCCGCCCCCGTGACGAGCTT
>DCKD01000030.1:337-40379 GCA_002320245.1 Lachnospiraceae bacterium UBA1683 | reverse complement strand
TGCCCTTTGGGGAGGGCATACAAGGAATCAAGCATGCAAGGAAGGTATCGAAGGGCCATTGATACCATTAAACCGAAAAAAATGCAGATAATAGCAATTAAGCGTGCTACGCTGATTTTTAATCAGTGTTTCCCTAAATTTTCAACGGCATTTTCGAGGTAATAATCATATCCTCTTTCAAGAATATGTATTGCAAATAATTTCTTCCAGTTCATCACTTTAGCTCCATTTCATCTTCCATTTTTACAAATCCGTATCTCTCATACAAAGGTCGTCCCATATTCGTTGCCTCTAACGCAATCTGTAACACGCCCTGTTCTTTCGCATCCTTTACCAGTAAATCCAATGTATGTAATGCAATTCCCTGTCTTCGATATTCCGGCGCAGTATACATATTCATAATGTAAGCCTTTTTACCTGTTGGATTATGGTAGGTCGGCATAACCTGATAAAAACTGATTCCACCTGCACCGACAAAGGTTCTGTTATCATACACCAAATATGCGATATGCTCTCCAGTTTCCAATGCACGCTTGTAATATGCATAAGATTTCCTCTCCACCAGAGACATATCCACGTCATCAAACAACTTATTAGCAGCACGTAGAACTATAATTCTTGTTCTTACCAGTTCATCAATATCTTCTATGGTTGCTTTTTTATATTCAAAATTCTTCGCCATTATACACTACACCTCAACCAGCAAAGACTCTCCCTTAGAATAATCTCCGCTTGTCCATTCCCATTGCTCCGAAAGTTCTATTTTTCCATTCTCTAATAAAATTGGTACACTATGACACTTGCCAGTTTTTACCTGCATATCCTGATTCATATGATGATATACAAAATCAATTTCTCCGTTAGTTGATACTGTACCTATCAAAGAACCCTTCAATATATCTCCACCGCTATATTCAGCCCACAATAGATTTCCATTCTGATGATATGCAAAGGTGGTATATTCACTAACCTCACCATTTTCAGAATTTATTTTGGGAATGAATTTTCTTCCATCATAATTAATAGTTGTCAAGATTTTATGAAGTTCCTTTTCCATAACTTCATACGCAAGTATCACTTCATTTTCTACCGGATAACGCTCATGCTTTACAGTCGCAAATCCCAACTTTTCATAAAGCGCTGCCGCCGGAAGTGACGCATCCAGATATGCCTTATCGGATTTTTCGCCAATCTTAGCTTCGATATTTTTAATAATAAATGTGCCATATCCCCTTTTCTGATGTTCCGGCAACACATAAACTCTTGTAATATGATTATCTACAAAACAACCTGTCGCTACGATGTCTCCATCTATTTTTAGCACACTTACATAACCATTTTTAATATCCTTTTCTATAGCAGCCTCGCTGTGATGCTTGCAGAAAAAATCGACTACTTCCATTGGATAATACTTCGGGTATGTTGTTTTTATTGTATACTGCACTACATTGTATACAGCCTGTAAATCTTCTGGTTTTGCTAATTCATATATCATAATTTTTCTCCATATTTTACATATCAATCCACTGTATAAACGCCGTCTTATCCGAGCTGTTATACCCTGCATTTCGATAAAAATTTAATGTACTTTCCAACTTAGAGCCAGTAAGCAGCATCATCTTACAGCAATTGTTATCTTTAGCAATCTGCTTTGCATAATTTAAACATGCTGTAGCATATCCTTTCTTACGATAGTCTCCGTGTGTCACCACATTTTCCACAAATGCATACGGACGTAAATTTCTTGTAAGATTTGGAATAATGACACATACGCAGGATGCCACAATCTTTCCTTCCATCTCACAAACGACAAGATGGTGATTTTCGTCATTTATAATATTTCCCCATGTTTTTCGTAAATGCTCCGTATCATCAGGAATGCTTTCCTCATGAAGATACAAATATAACCGCAATATTTCATTCAAATCATTTATGTTTGCTTCTCTGACTATCATTTATTCCAAACATCTCCTTCAAAAATTTTTTATCATTTCTTGTCCAACAAATAGCATAAAATCGCTTGCTGTACAGTTATCAAACATTTCTTGAATCCATACCCCACAAAATAATCACTGTTGATTACATCCTCTGAAACCTCTTCTCCCCGAAAGAACGGCGGACATGGATTCAAAGTAGCTCCCTGATTAGCCTTTTGCATGTGTAGTAGCGTGATTTGATATTCTTTAAATTCTTCCTTTGCCTTATTCGGTATGGAGTCAGTACATATAATATCTTTTCCAATAACTGCTTCATCGATATTTGTATGGAAATTAATATTGTCTATCTCATATCCAACAGGACAGCATTGCTCCAACTCAAATCCCATTAGTTCAGATGCTGCTTTCCATGTATTCCCAATATTTCCTTTTGCTCCGACAAACAAATATTTCTTTTTTTCAATATCTTTATGAATCTTTGACAATGCATATAGATCCGTAATAATTTCACACGGATGATTTTCTGAAGTCATCGCATTAATTATAGGAATCCTTGCATGTTCAGCCATGCTCTTTACAATCCGAATATCACTATGACGCACTATGGCAGCATCAACCCAGTTTTCTAAATACCCCATCACATCTTGGATTTTCTCTTTTTTATCAAGTGCTTCTGGCGGAAAAAGAATCGTCTTCCCTCCCAACTCCTGAATTCCTTTTTCAAACGTTACTCTTGTGCGAATACTGCTCTCTGGAAAGAATAATACAACCGTCTTTCCTTCTAAAGGATTTTCCTGGCTCACGTCATCTGCAAAATCGTCTGCCAATTTGAATATTTCATATATCTCTTCTTTAGAGAAATCATCTATAAAAACAAGACTTTTACTCATTCTTTTGTTCCTCCAATATGCTTTACACCATAATCTCACTATCAAAATACTGTTCCTGAAAATGAATCTGCTCACAGATTTCTTCCTTGGTAAAAGTCATCCCATCCGGTGCAACAATCCATTTCTCTTCCACATCATCATTCCTATGAACAATAGCAATAATTTTACCAGTAAACTTTTCTACAACTTCATCCACACCTAATATATAAGCATCCTGTTCCTCTCCATCCGGTGCCATAACACCTTCCACATAACCATAATTAATCGGGTAATACATATCCTTATGTTCAGGATGGTAACTTCCCAATGGTCTGTCAACTGTTACGGTTACTATATTTCCAACGATAGAATCAACTCTCAACTGCTTCCTTATCCGTTCTGCTATCTCTGCATTCACAGCCTTTTCTTCACTACCATAAGACCAACCGAATCCATCTTCTATGTATCTTGGGAAAATATGCATATGATAATGTCCCACATCATTAAACTCGCCACCATTTTGCATAATACTATAGCCATCGGGATGATATATTTCTTTTAATGCTGCTACTATCTTCTTTGACACAATCATCAAATGTGCCAGCAATTCATCTGGAATTTCATCTGCATCCAGATAGTGCTGTTTCGGCACCAGTAATATATGTCCTTCATTGATAGGCTCCATATCCATAAAAGCCATCACCAGTCCATCCTCATATACAAAATCTGTTATAATCTTTTCTTTATGACAAAATACACATTCACACATAATATCTTCCCTCCGGCCAATATCTAATAACCCATTATCTCATACGCAACATATTCATGACTAAAATGGTATCCCAACTTTTCTGCCAATGCTACTGACCATTTATTTTGTGCGTCCCAGCTTGGATATAATCCTTCCTCTAAACATTCCAAAATAAGTTTTGCTCCGCACGCATATGCCAATCCTTTTCTCCGATGGTCTTCCTGTGTATCAATTTCTATCTCAATACCCTTGTCATATCTACTATATGAGGAGGCTCCGGCTACCAATTCTCCATCCTTTAAAACAGCTATGCCTAATCCTAAGTTTTTATAGGCTTTATAATCCTTATATTGTGACACCAAATCATTTGCCCAGGTATTTTCCTTGCACATATTGTATTCTGCTTCTTCCATTTTCTTTAGCGCATAACCTGATTGCAAACTATCTACCGCCTGCTGCAATTTTTCTACATCAAATATATCCATTTCTTTTTTGATTGCATACCTTGTTACTTTTTTCGCTTTATCCCCGTAACATTTCTCAATCAATTCAGCCCAGTTGGTATTCTGTGGCACCATAATAATAAAGTCCTGTTTGCAACTTTCCGGTTTATACTTAACTAATTCCTCACTTGGATTTCCTGCATAAAATGCAAAATCTCCTAATATTACCATTGCGGCATCTTCAGACAAGTTAGTGTGAATTTCTCCCATTATCTCCTGCAAACATGACCATATGATTGTTTCATTCCAATTTTTAAATATTTTTTGTATATTTTCTTTCACTTTATTATTCTCCATTGACAATTCATAAATAAACTCCACCTTTTCTAGGATACCACAATACATATTCTTTTTCAATGAACATTCGCAATTTCTTGCGAATGTTTCTCAACCAACAACACCAACATTGCAACCTTCACAACCTTCACAAAACAATTCAGGTGCTATAGCATCTACCATAGCACCAAAATCATTAACCTTATCAACTATTCCTATTTCGCTCGACCTTCTTATCTCGCATCCCTTCCTCATAAATCCGATCAAACACTTCATACCGTCTCTGCTGATCCATATCGACTCCCAGTCTATCGATTACATTATTAAACAGTTTAATCCCAGCAAAATACTCCATATCTCCGAATCCGAACACTTCAGATAACACATCTGCCGAATACCCTGCAATTCTGCCTGCATCAATTCCCAACAGTTCCATTGTCTCCATTACCCGTTCTGCTCTCTCTCCGATAAATTCTTCTGCCTTCTGTTTCTCATAATAATCAGTCAGAAGCTTTGATTCCTCATATACAGAATGAAAGCTTGTATCCATACCTATCTTTTCAAAATAAGCCTTAATCATCTCAAATGCTGCGTCTGTTCCCTTGTCATCAAACGGATAACAAATAACTTTTTCAGCAACACTCATTCTCATATAATCAGCTTTATCAGATGGTAATCTCATTGTTTCATCAGACTTATGAACCTCATCATGCTCCGGATCAGGTGCGACACTCTCTGTCTCATCGAATTCTGCTTCATCAATAATCTCATCATCTGTAACCACGATTTCCGGCTCTAAACTAACATCCGCAGCGGCAGTCTCCACAACCTCTTCAACCTCTGCTATAATCTCATCCTCAAAAATAGCATCTGTAATTGCTTCTACAAATGGTTCTGTAATCAGTTTCGCGTCCACCACATCTTCCTGCACCCGATATGAATTCCCCGGCACTTCGTCTTTCTCAACATCTGCCAAATCCACCATATCATCCACAGGTATCCGATACTCCAGTTCTGCATCCAGCAGACTTCCATCCCTCTCAAGGCATCGTTCCACCGCTTTCAGCTTCTTTCGATTATCCTTCTTTTGAAGCTTTATCTGCTCCAAATGTTCCCGATAATTAGCCTCCGAAGCTTCATACAATTTCAAATCTTCCGCATTCTTGCATGACCTTTTCTGTAAAGCCCTGTCTCTGTACATTTCCTGCTGTGTCTTACACAGTTCCTCATCCACACGCTGTAACCGAAACTTCAATTGGAACAAATCCCCATAAGACTTCACATCATACTGGGTTACTACCAGATATTCTTCCTGTAGTTCATGCATTTTTCGTATCTCCTCATACAGATACGCTGACCGGTAAGTAAACCTCTTCCTCTCTGCCAGCTTTAAGCGGTACATTCTCGCATAGCATTTTCTCTGGTATGGCGTAAATACTGTTTTTCTTGCCACCGGAAGATTGACTGTATGCGGCACAGGTGATACAAGTGCAGCATCCCCATATTTAAACATTGCTTCAAGACTCTCACTGCTCAAGTTTTCTGAAATAGTATCAAGCCGCTTAAACCGCTTCATCCCTGGAACTTTTACTGCGATATGCTTTCCCTGCTTCACTTCAAATCCCTGCTTTTCAAGCAAAAATATAAAATGCTCCATATTTTCTGCATTGAGGGCACAAAACCTTGCATCCTGTTCAATCCATTTTGAAAATGTCTGTTCCCTCTTCCACTGCGGTCTTGGCATATTTTTAGGTTCTTTGCTGTATTCTGCAGGTGTAATGTGCAGTCCGTATTTCTCACAAAGCTTATTCGTAATCGGCTGAAACTTGTATTTCCAATCGCCGTTATTGTACTGAAACTTATGCCCCGTCACCATATTTACACTGTTAATTATGATATGTGCATGAAGATGGCCTTTGTCCGTATGGACAGCCACCACTGCTTCATATTCACCGCCAAATGCCTCCTCTGCAAAACGCATCGCTATATCGTACATTTCCTCTGGTGTACCTTCTCCCGGTTTTAAAGATATGACAAAGTGATATCCCTGTCTGCCTCCAGTCTTGCCAAACATATGCTTGGTTGATTTCATCTGCTCATAGGCAGAATCTGGCAGGCAGTTAATACCACCTGCCAGATTGGCATCCCCAAGTTTTTTCGGCTGTAAAATATAATTGATGGCATGTTCCAGATGAATATCAATCTTTCCCTTACTGCTCGCCTTCATGTGCATAGTCTTGGTTATTGCCATTTGCCTGCCACCTCCTTCATCTTTTCTTTTATCTGTTTCATCAGACAATTTGCCTCTTTCATTGTGTGATCAAATACATAACCGCACCCGTTGGCATTTCTCGTCATCTGGTTATAATTATTGCATAGACCTGAAATCTGTCGAATCAGATCCCGTCTGTCATTTACAAACGAAGTATCCACCCTGCCACCATGAAGTATCAGATATCTTACATAATCTGAGAGTTTCATGTTGTTGGCTTTTGCATCATACTCTGCCTGCTCCCTTTCTTCATCCGAAAGTCGGATGGTAAAATTCTTCCTCGGTTCTATGAATTGTTTTCCTCGTCCTATAAGCAATCACTCCTTCATTCTTTTTTCTTTATCTGTCATCATTAAATCTTCCATCTGCCATAAATTCTAAAACTGTATGGAGAGTATTTGCCAGATTCGTAAAACGCAATGCGTTTTACAAAATCCGGTTAGGGGAGCGTCTCCGCTGCCGCTCCGGTCCGCGCAGAACCGATGTCCACTGGACATCGTGCGCCCCCTAAAACCCCTGATATCATATCCATACTGGTGTCATACAGAATGTAATAACCAGCTCAGCTTTTATTACATTCTGTAGTACCGGCAATATCTCTCTTATTACAAACTGTAATAATACATACTGCATTTATTACAATCTGTATAACTCTAAGGCAGCCTTTACAGGCTGTCCAAAAATCCAAGTGCTCCATCCGGAAGCTCTGCATCTTCCTCTGTTTCCGGGAGAACTCCCATTACAGGTTCCTTCGGCTTCTCTGTGTCTATCTTGTTTTCCTGCACATTATTGTTTTTCAATTCTCCTCCGACACCTGCATTTCCTGTAAATACACCGCCGCTTATTCCTTTTGCAACAGTCCCAACCACATTTCCGCCGGAACCTGCCAGCAGTCCTGCCAACGTCGTCGCTATGGCTTTGTTTACCGCAAGTTCAACGGTTGTTCCGATGCTCTCTAAATTTTCCCTGACCGTCTTACTTACCGTATCCATCCAGTATTCATTGATTTCCTTTACACAGGAATCTTTGAGTGCTCCCAGTTTTTCTTCTGTTCTTGTCATCTCGTCATAATTTTCTGCTGCCTGATGCAGAATAAAACGGATAAAATCGCTTCTGTTTTCAAAGAAAGAACTGTCTTCTTCCTCCCGTATCATCTTCCAGATGAGGGCATCCTCCTTATGATTCAGGTTTAACCGGAATGTTACCGTCTGAAATAAGTCCTTTCTATCCATGCAGCCACCTGTCCTTCTTCTGAAGCGCCAGATATTCGTAACCTATGGCATTCGCTCTGACATCTTCCTGATAGCAGATATGGATTCCTCTGATGCTTCCAAACAGCCTCATCACAGATGCACCACCACCCACATAAACTGTCGGTGTCAGCTCCGGATCATATCCGTTTTCCTTAAGCTTTGCCTCCACATTCTCTGCAAATGCTTTCAACTCATCTGTCACAACCTTTGTGATGTTATCCGGCAAAGTGCTTTTTCCTGTCATCATCACCTGCTGGATATCCGCCTCCGAAATCCGCTTATTACACCTGCGGTACACAGAACTGTTGATTTCTGCCATGCAGTGTATCAGCGCCTCCGGTATGGTGGTACAGTTCCGTTCCACCGGTACATAATTCTTCGTCTGTATAATGTCGATTGTCTTGGAGCCAATGTCTACAATCAACTGGTTTGGAGCCAGCTTTCCCAAGATATTTGCCACAGCCGCATAACACTGCGGAAACAGAAGCACTTCCACTACATTAATGCGGTATATCTGTCCTTCGTAGCGGAAAGTTTCCCTTCCCCTGCACAGATAGTCGTAAAAGTCATGTTTTTCATTTCCAAATCTTGTAAATGGAAGTCCTGCTGCAATCACCACATCAAACTCCCTGCCGTCTGTCAATCCATAATAGCCCGCCTCTTTTGCGATTGCTGCGAATGTCAGAAGAAGGAAATCTTCATCTGCTGTCTTATCATCCTTGAGTGGAAGCCGCCCCTCTCCTGTCTTGTAACATACATTTCCATACTCCAGTGTATTGTCCACGAGTGTTGTGGAGCTTCCCAGCTTTCTCACACCATTGTCAAATATAAAGTGCGGTGTTTTTATTGAGCTGAAACCATGGTCAATTGCTACGAGTAATACATTTTCTTCTTTATAATACATATAGTGTCCTCCTGCCGTTTCGGCTTTAAAATAATATTCAGTTTTAGTTGCCACAGCCGGAAGCCTCTGCTATACTGTATTTGCGAGATACATATGCAGGGCTTCGGCTCTGTAATCAGTCCTGACCTGCCGGGTTAGGACTCTTTTCTTTTGCCTGATAGCAGGTTTCTTCTGCTACCTTGGATGCGTTTCCAGCCGGATACTCCAACTCTTGATGACAGTCCGCATATCCGTATATCTTCTGCTCGAAATATTTTCTGGGGCATTTACCACGCATGGTAAAATAATTCTGGGCAGCCAGTTCAGCATTGTATTTCTTGATAACTGCGTATGCCTTTGTCATACCAATGCCAAGAGTCTCGCTGACTTCCTTCGCATCAATAAACGCTTCCTTTGTACTTATCATACAACCACTCCTTTCCTGTAATCTTCATTATAGATGCGGATTATTTGCATTGTTCAGCAAGCCACAAAATTTAATCCGCATTTTTAATTCGTATTCAATTCTAATACCTACTACAATTTTTGTCAACAAAATTTTTACAAAATACGCACTTGCAATTCGTTTTAATTCGTTATATAATGTTCTTGCAATGATAAATACACTATAATCAATACGGATTATGACCAGTGTTTCACAAATCCGCATTCATTATATAAGGAAGGTGAGCATATGAGTTTATCAGATGACCAGCGTCTTGCCATGTATACGCCGCAGGAAATCGGCAGAGCTATCCAGAAGCGACGCAGGGAGTTGAAAATCACACAAAAAGAATTTGCCAAACGGCTGGATAAATCCGAGCGGACCATACAGAAATACGAATCGGGTGAGATTATCGTAAAAACAGGAATCATCAAACAAATAGCCGACGAACTCGACATACCATGGCAGGAGCTGTTAGAGGCAAAACCTAATCCAACAGACGAGAAGGAAGATAATTCTCCTGATTACAGTTTCAACACATTGTCAGAGGTCATTAAGGCACTGTTTGCAATGACGCAGATAAAGGATATTTCATTCAGCCTTTCCTGCAGCAAGCCGCCGGAAAGTCCAGAATGGACTTCTTCCCTTCTTGTAAACGGCAAAGGAAACGGAATGTACGATGCAGATTTCTGTCTTTTTATGGAAAACTGGATGAACAAGCTTGCAGCATTTCACGATGGGACGATGAGCAAAGATCAGTATGAAACATGGCAGAATCATACGCTGGATTATTATTCAGAGAGCTATTTTTCTGATTCCAACTTAAAATAAGCAATAAAATACCCCGGCACCATTCTTTTGCAGAAGAATAAGTACCGGAGCATATGTAAGTGATTTAACCTAAACGGCTATTATAATCACCCTAGACAAGTAGATTATATCATAGCCTTTAGATAAATGCACCTTAAATTTGCACATTATATGTGCCTACATACAGTTCGTATCACGCCATATCGCTGTTTCATACGGCTACCGAACTGTCAAAACATTTAGATAAAGGAGATGATGATTATGCCAGCTTACAAAGATGAAAAAACTGGTAAATGGTTCTGCAAGTTCTACTACACGGACTGGCAGGGCGTCAAAAGACAAAAGTGGAAAAGGGGATTCGCCACCAAAAAGGAAGCCCTTGCATACGAGAGAGAATTTCTTGAGAAGCAGTCTGCCAACCCGGATATGACTTTCCAGAGTCTCTACGAATTGTATATGGAAGACATGGGTGCTCGGTTAAAGGCGTCTACCATGCAGACGAAGAAGCATATCTGCAAGACTCACATTCTTCCATACTTTGGTAACAAGCCCATCAATGAAATCAAGGCGGCTGATGTGCGCAGATGGCAAACCCACCTGATGAACTCACCAAAGCATTACAAGGATACCTACTTAAAGTCGATTAACAACCAACTCACCTGCATGATTAACTATGCCAAACGCTTCTACGAGTTAAACACCAATCCATGCGGTCAGGCGGGCAGCATGGGAAAATCCAAAGCAGATGAGATGGACTACTGGACTTATGAGGAATATCTATCCTTCCGGGATGCCATTGCGGACAAGCCTTTATCCCACCTCTGCTTTCAGGTTCTGTACTGGACAGGCATGCGTGAAGGTGAACTTCTTGCTCTTACCGCTGCCGATATCGACCTTGAGAAAAAGCTGATAGACATCAACAAAACATATCAGCGGCTTCATGGGGAAGATGTTGTGACAACACCCAAGACGAAAAAGAGTAAGCGGAAGGTTCCCATTCCGGATTTTCTGTGCCAGGAGCTGGAAAGCTACATTGGCTCCAGATATATGATGAAGCCCGATGACAGACTTTTCCCGGTTACCAAGTCCTATCTTTCACATGAGATGGACAGAGGTTGCAAAATTAGCGGCGTGAAGCGTATCCGTGTTCATGACATCCGCCATTCGCACGCAAGTTTATTGATTAATCAAGGCTGCGACGCACTGGTGCTTGCAGACAGGCTCGGACATGAGAAGGTATCCACAACACTGAATACTTACTCCCACCTTTTTCCACACAAGCAGCAGGAACTGGTCAGCAATCTGGAACAGCTTGCCGGTGCAGGCGAAGGAAATACGCCGCTGGAGCCTCCAGTCGAAAATCCGTTGCTTGAAAGCATGGGGATTGTATACGATGATACTGGTGAAACTTCCCTTGCAGCAGACACCACAGCAGAAGCTGTTCCCTACGGACCGATGCCTTACAAACAGACATCAGAGGAAGCGGTGTCAGAGCTGTCGGCACACAGTAATGTGATCCCGATGCCACAGAGAAAAATCATTTAACAGAAAACAAGTCTACTGAGGTTTGACCACTAAAAGGATGCGAAACAGAGTAGTTGCGATTAGTAGCAATTTAGTAGCAGAGCAACAGAAAAAGTCTCGGAAGCCGCTTATTTAGCGGATTCCAAGACTTGTGGATACTACTCAAACTCCAGACAGACAGTACGGAGTATAAAGCAAAATCGTTGATTTTAAGCCATTTTTAGGCAATATAAGTAACTATAAAACCATATAAAAATATTAAAAAATGCAATTTTAATGCAATGAGGTGCAATTAAAATTATCTGATTTGTACCTAATCCCAAATCTCAATATCGACTATTTAGTTAAAGGCGTTCAATAAATGAGCGTCTTTTTTAATACCCAAAATCGAAAGGAGAAAGAGAAAATATGAATAAGCTAGTAAAGCGATTACTGACAGGAACGCTTGCTTTTGCAACCATTCTCACGGCATTACCAATGACGGCGGTTCACGCTTCCGGCAATCAATACTGGACAGAATCAGCAGAACGTGTCGGCTACATTGAACACGTTATGAATGATGGTTCTATCAAATCCACATTTAATGAGGGACACATGAAAGTTGAGGGCGAAACTGCCTACTGCGTGGACATCAATACCAGTTTCAAGAATGGCTATAAAACACGCTCTGACGCAAGCTCCCGTATGAGTAGCGATCAGATTGCGGACGTTGCTCTTTCCTTAGAGTACGTCAAGCAATATACCGCCACTCATACAGGACTGAATAACAACCAGAAGTATTTGCTGGAACAGTGTGTTGTCTGGCAGAGATTGAGTGAACAGCTCGGCTGGCAGTGTGACAACGTCAGAGCTTCTTATAATGAAATCTCACAGACAATACAAAATGAAGTGTACACTGGTGCGAAAGCATTTGTGAAAGAAAACAAAGGACGCTATGAATGTGGTGGTTACATTTATACTGGCGAAGGACAGGACATCGGACAGTTCTGGGCAAAGTTAAATGTAGGAAATGCAAAGGTCAAAAAGACTTCTTCTAATCCCACGGTCACAGATGACAACGCCAACTATTCCTTTGAGGGTGCGACATTTGGTGTCTATTCTGATAAGAGCTGTAACAGCCAGCTTGCCACACTTACTGCCGATGGAAACGGCGATACCAAAGAAGTTGAGGTAAAAGCAGGAACAATTTACATCAAAGAGCTTTCTGCTCCAAAGGGTTATAAGCTGGATTCTACTGTCCATGCCTTAAATGTGGAAGTTGGAAAAACAGCGACATTGACTGTTGCTGACACTCCAAAGGTCACAGAAACTTTGATTGATTTATTCAAAATTGACATGGAAACAGGAAAATCTACTCCACAGGGAACTGCTTCTTTAGAGGGTGCAGAATTCACATGGAGCTATTATGACGGTTACTACAATGCAGACAATCTTCCTGCAAAGGCTACCCGTACATGGACAACCAAAACAGTTGCCGAAAAAGACAATGACGGAACTATCCATTATGTATCCAGACTTGCCGATAGCTACAAAGTATCCGGCGACAGCTTCTATACACAGGACAGTAAAAATGTACTGCCACTTGGTACACTTACTGTCACAGAAACAAAAGCACCAAACGGTTATCTGTTAGATGGTGCATATATGCAGACTGACGGAAGTTCCGAACAGATTAAGGGAACATACCTTACACAGATTTCTGAAGATGGCGAACTTGCCGTACTCTCTGGAAGCAACCAGTATTCCGTATCCGACAAGGTTATCCGTGGCGGTGTGAAAATCCAGAAACGTGACCTTGAAACAAAGGATACCAAAGCACAGGGAAGTGCGACCTTACAGTACACAGAGTTCAATATCATTTCCTTAAATGACAGTCCTGTACTGGTTGAGGGGAAATTATATAACAAGAATGAAACTGTCAAGAAGATTCAGACAGGCATTGACGGAATCGCTTCTACTTCTGCTGACTTGCTCCCTTACGGAAAATACAGATTAGAAGAAAGCAAAGCACCAGAGGGCTACTTGGCAGATGGTGCAAAAGCAATCGACTTTTCTATCACGGAAGATGGAAAAATCGTGGATTTGACCGACAAATCCCACTCTGTCTACAACCAGATTAAGCGTGGCGATATTGAGGGTGTAAAAATCGGTGCAGGTACACATAAACGTCTTGCAGGTGTTCCATTCAGAATTACAAGCAAGACAACAGGAGAATCCCACATTGTAGTTACTGACAAAAACGGTCAGTTCTCCACTGCTTCAAGCTGGGCTTCCCACAAGGTCAATACCAATGCCGGAAAATCCAGTGAGGACGGTGTATGGTTTGGTACATCTGAACCAGACGACAGTAAAGGTGCATTACTCTATGATACCTATGTGATTGAGGAATTAAAGTGTGATTCCAACGCCGGATTTAAGCTGATTCCAGCTTTTGAGGTGGTTGTATCCAGAAATAAAGTGACTGTAGATTTAGGGACACTTACTGATGAATACGAAAAAGAAATCACAATCCATACCACAGCTACCGACAAGAAAACAGGCGAAAAAATGATTGTTGCCGGAAAAGACATCAAGATTGTGGACAAAGTCACACTTGATGGATTGGAAACAGGAAAAAAATATAAACTTTCCGGCTGGCAGATGTTAAAGAAAGAAAACGCCGAACTTCTGATTGACGGGAAACGTGTAGACAGTGATTACACATTCACTGCTGACAGCGAAAAAATGACGGTTGAGATTACCTTTACCTTTGATGGTTCTTCTCTTGGCGGTCAGAACCTTGTTACCTTTGAGGAATTGTACGATATGAGCAATCCGAAAGAGCCTGTCAAGGTTGCCGAACATAAAGACATCAACGATGATGGACAGACCGTTCTTATCACGGAACGTATCATCAAAATCCATACGACCGCTACGGACAAGAACGGCAAGAAAGAAATCGAAGCCGGAAAAGATGTAATGATTGTGGATAAAATCACATTAGATGGTCTGGAAGTTGGAACAAAATACAAACTTTCCGGCTGGCAGATGTTAAAAGAGGAAAATGCTGAACTTCTGATTGATGGAAAGAAAGTATCCAATGATTATGAGTTTACAGCCGACAATGAAAAAATGACAGTTGAGATTACCTTTACCTTTGATGGTTCTTCTCTTGGTGGCAAGAGCCTTGTCACATTTGAGGAATTATACGATATGACCAATCCAAACGAACCAAAGAAAGTGACAGAACATAAGGACATCACAGACGATGGACAGACCGTGACAATCAAGGAAGTGCCGGAAGTCCCAGACACACCAAAGGATACCGACACGCCGGATACACCATCTACGGTTACTAAGACAAGTGACAGCCCAAAAACAGGCGACAATACCAATATCTATGCTTATCTTGCCATGCTCGGTCTTTCCTGCGTAGGGCTTGGCGGTATGCTTTATTTCAAACGCCGTAGAAAAAAATCGTAAGGCGGTAATGTAGCGGTTGGTAGAGCGTTCAAGGTCGCCACCCTTTTTGCAACTTCACGCTCCCGTGAAGCTCTGATTTACGGGAGCGTGAAGTCCACTAGGGGCGTGGGGAGTGTAGCTCCCCATAAAGTACAGCAGGAAAGAAACTAAAACAGAAAGAAAAGAGGTCAATCATTTATGGAATTAAGATTTGTCGTACCGAACATGGAAAAGACATTTGGAAACTTGGAGTTTGCCGGAGAAAACACTACGGAACAACAGAGAATCAACGGGCGTATGGCTGTCATTACCAGAAGCTACAACCTGTATTCCGATGTGCAGAGAGCCGATGATGTTGTCGTTGTGCTTCCAGCCAAAGCTGGCGAAAAACATTTCTCGCCGGAGCAGAAAGTAAAACTTATCAACCCACGTATTACTACCGATGGTTATAAAATTGGGGAACGTGGATTTGTCAATTATATCCTGCTTGCAGACGATATGTTACCAGTAGAAAGTAAATAAGGGGGTATTCAGATTATGAGATTAGCAAATGGAATCGTCATTGATAAAGAAAAGACTTTTGGAGTGTTGAAGTTCTCTGCATTACGCCGTGAGGTTCATGTACAGAATGAAGATGGAACGGTCAGTGAAGAAATCAAGGAACGTACCTATGATTTGAAATGCAACACACAGGGACGCATGATACAGGTATCCGTTCCGGCGACTGTTCCGTTAAAGGACTATGACTACAACGCCGAAGTGGAACTTATCAACCCTGTTGCAGATACGGTAGCCAATGCAAATTACCGTGGTGCAGATGTGGACTGGTATGTAAAGGCAGACGATATTGTTTTAAAAAATAAAAACGGTCATGCTGGAATTTCTCAGAATATTTCACAAGGACAACCTAAAAAATAAATGTAGCGTATAGATTTCCATTGTAGGTATTTTGGCAAAATGTTATAATATTCTAAGTAAAGTACGGGAGTGAATAATATGCCAATTAAATTTAATTTTAACAGATTGCAAAATATATATTTTGCTACTTTGAATTCTGATGATAAGGCAACTGCTTTTGACATACAAATTGGCAAAGGTAGATTTTTGTTTATGATGTATTTGTCTGATGAGGATAAAGAGGCTAAAGATACACTTTTTATTTATATGCGAAACACAAAAGTTTTGAGAAAATTAAAAATGTATGGTAGCCATAAAAAAGGCACATTTGATGTATATATATCAGAAAAAATTCAGAACGAGATGACAGAAGAACTCTGTTTAACTCACAGTGGAAAACCTTTTGATTTTGAACATTTTCTTGAAGAACTTAATTCCAATATACCATTAGAGATAAGACAAGAAACTAAAATTAAGACTCTTCGGGAAAATAGAAAAATAATCAGCTCTCTTGATGTAGTCGATGAAGCAAAGAAAACAGTATTAATCGGAGATAAACATTTGTCGGTAGGAAAACCACAAGATAAGACATTGAGAAAGTTGTATTTATATACGGATGCTGATGTAAAAGATATTGATGAATTAATAAAATTACTTAAAAAATTCAATAGAACGGTTGCTTGGACGACAGATGATAATAATCACAAATCCGCAAATATTCGTGATTTAATTTGTGCGTTAAGTAAATAAAAGTATTAAGCAGTTAGTCTACATGATTAACTGCTTTTCTTATCCCCAAAGAAAGGAGTTTTAATGAAAGTATTGAAAAAATCTAAAGGTAACAGGATTCGTGCCAGTGATAAATCGCTGGTCTATCATTTCTGTATCGACTGGCTGTTGCTCCTGTTCGTTGCGGTGTTCCTGTTACTGAACCTGCGACAGCTTCTTATTACAGACTGGAAAGATTTTAACCTGTTCCATGCTGGAATTACATGGACTGTCTACAATTCCATTACGGTTCTGATAGCGACTGGTATTTGTGCATTGGTCGTTTTTCTCTACTACCGTTACGGATATGACCGTATCAAGCGATTGCTACATAGGCAAAAGCTGGCTCGTATGGTGCTGGAAAATAAATGGTATGAATCGGAAAATGCCAAAGACAGCGTTTTTTTCACTGACCTGCAAAGCAGATCCAGAGAAAAAATCGTGTGGTTTCCAAAGATTTATTATCAAATGGAAAAGGGACTGCTTCATATCCGCTGTGAAATCACGATGGGAAAATATCAAGAACAACTCCTGTCCTTAGAGGATAAGCTGGAATCGGGGCTGTATTGTGAGCTGACCGACAAGACACTGCATGACGGATACATCGAATACACCCTGCTTTATGATATGATAGCGAACCGTATTTCGATTGATGAAGTGATTGCCGAAAACGGCGGTCTGCGGTTAATGAAAAATCTGGTGTGGGAATACGATTCACTTCCCCATGCCCTTATCTGCGGTGGTACAGGTGGTGGAAAAACCTATTTTCTGCTGACCATCATTGAAGCCTTGCTTAGAACCAATGCGGATTTATACATTCTTGACCCGAAGAACGCTGACCTTGCAGACTTGGGAATGGTCATGGAAAATGTCTACCACACGAAAGACGATATGATTGACTGCGTCAATGCCTTTTATGAGGGCATGGTCACACGCTCGGAAGAAATGAAACTGCACCCGAACTACCGTACAGGGGAAAACTATGCCTATCTGGGGCTTGCTCCACAGTTCCTTATCTTTGATGAATACGTGGCTTTCCTAGAAATGCTCACGACAAAAGAAAGCACCGCCCTGTTAAGCCAGCTAAAGAAAATCGTCATGCTCGGCAGGCAGGCTGGATACTTTCTGATTGTGGCTTGCCAGCGTCCAGACGCAAAGTATTTCGGGGACGGTATCAGAGATAACTTCAATTTCCGTGTGGGACTTGGTCGCATGAGTGAACTCGGCTACGGTATGCTCTTTGGAAGTGATGTAAAAAAACAGTTCTTCCAGAAGCGAATCAAAGGACGTGGATACTGTGATGTGGGAACAAGTGTCATATCTGAATTTTATACTCCCCTTGTACCCAAAGGCTATGATTTCTTGGGTACGATTGGGGGACTTGCACACATAAGGCAGGACGGACAGGTGGCGTGCGAAGCGAAAGCCACAGGTACGGACTAGCCTTGCTGGTGTGGCGGTAGCCACGCCAGCATATATCAAGCCCCTCGGTATCTAACAGAGGGGCGCAAATCACAAGGAAACATACACAAAAGTTACCGATTCTTGGCTGAAATCAAGCGTTTGGTAGCTTTTTTTACTGCTGTGACATCTGATAAAAAATGTCACAGTTTTTTCGTAAAGGGGGTATCGCACTGAATGATACAGAGTGGATACAGGATTTTGCAGACAGGCGTTTGCAGTACGGTGTATCCCAGACGAAACTTGCGGTCATGGCTGGAATCAGCCGTGAACATTTAAGCCGTATCGAATCCGGCAAGGTGGCGGTCACAGAAGAAATGAAAGTAAAACTTTTGGAAGCTCTGGAAAAATTCAATCCAGAAGCACCGCTTACCATGCTGTTTGATTATGTGAGGATACGGTTTCCGACACTGGATATTGGACACATCATCAAAGATATTTTACAGCTCAATATTCAGTACATGATACATGAGGACTTCGGGCATTACAGTTATACAGAACACTACTACATCGGAGATATTTTCGTATATACTTCTCCCGATGAAGAAAAAGGTGTCCTGCTGGAACTGAAAGGAAAAGGCTGTCGCCAGTTTGAAAGTTATCTGCTGGCACAGGAACGGAGCTGGTATGATTTCCTTATGGACGCTCTGGTGGACGGTGGTGTGATGAAACGCCTTGACCTTGCCATCAATGACCATACGGGAATGTTAGATATTCCAGAACTGACCGAAAAATGCCGGAATGAGGAATGTGTATCGGTGTTCCGTTCCTTTAAGTCCTATGCTTCCGGCGAACTGGTCAAGCATGAGGAACAGGACAAGGCTGGTATGGGCTATACACTTTATATCGGCTCATTGAAAAGTGAGGTGTACTTCTGTGTTTATGAAAAAAGCTATGAGCAGTACATCAAACTTGGGATTCCCATTGAGGAAGCACCGATAAAAAACAGATTTGAAATACGGTTAAAAAATGAACGTGCTTATTATGCTGTCCGTGACCTGCTGACTTACTATGACGCTGAACGGACGGCATTTTCTATTATCAACCGTTATGTACGCTTTGTGGATAAGGAAGCAGACAAGAAACGGAGCGACTGGAAATTATCTGTCCGCTGGGCGTGGTTCATCGGGGAAAACAGAGAGCCGTTAAAGCTCACGACCAAACCCGAACCCTACACACTGGACAGAACCCTACGCTGGATTCAACGGCAGGTTGACCCGACACTCAAAATGCTGGAAACAATCACAGCAAAAACAGGTGTTGATTATCTGAAAGAAATCCGCAAATCAACCAAACTGACGGAAAAGCACTACAAGATAATCGAACAACAGACCACATCTACCGAAGATGTGATTTTGGAAAAGGAGAATTGAAAAATGCAACGATTATTATTTGATTTCCTGTTCTTCTCTTTAGGGGGAACAGTTGGCGTGGTTGCCATGTGTGTTTTACAGGCTGGCAGACAGTCTGACCGAAAAATGATGGAACTGAAAGGAGAAAAGAAAGCATGAATTTTGGACAGAACCTTTATAACTGGTTTTTAAGCAACGCACAAAGCCTTGTGCTGATGACGATTGTTGTTATCGGTATCTACTTGGGATTTAAGCGTGAGTTTTCCAAACTCATCGGATTCTTGGTAGTTGCCTTAGTAGCCGTTGGTCTTGTATTCAATGCGTCCGGCGTAAAAGACGTATTGTTACAGTTATTCAATAAGATTATTGGAGCGTAAATCCTATGAAAGAATGTAGCATATTGATTGAAACGACAAAATCAGCAGAGGATAAAACCTCTCGCTGGTTTGATTTACCCATTGATTATGAGCTGTTCCGTGACCTGCTCGGTGTGGAAGCTGACAGTGGCGATTATCAAATCATTGATATGAAGCTCCCTTTTGCTGGCGATATTGTAAAAACAACCAGTGTCAGACGATTAAATAAGCTGTACTTTGATTACATGGATTTACAGCCAGAAGTTCAGCAGGCATATAAAGAGTTGATTCCCTATTGTGGCGGTGTTGAGGATTTATTACAGAAATCAGAAGAATTTCTGTTTTATCCAGAGTGCCACAACATCATGGACGTTGCCCGTTACCGCTTGGAGCATAACATTGAATTTTCTGCCCTCTCCGAAAAGGGAAAGAAATACTTTAATCTGGAAGCCTACGCCCATGAGCTGGAAGAAAAAGGACGCTATGCCCTCTGCAACAACGGTATGTTCAAGCTCTAATGGTGGTATTGCTTATGGCAGATTTTATGAATACAACCGAAAGGAAGTGAACCGCTTATGATTGATGATATGCAAGTCTATATAGCCAATCTTGGCAAGTACAATGAGGGAGAGCTGGTCGGGGACTGGTTCTCTTTTCCGTTGGACGAAGAAGTGATTGCAGAACGTATCGGCTTAAATGCAGAGTACGAAGAATACGCAATCCATGATACAGACAACTTCCCGATGGAGATTAGCGAATACACTTCCATCGAAGAACTGAACCGTATCTATGAGCAGTTGGAAGAATTACCAGATTACCTGCTGGACGACTTGGACAGTTTTGTATCCTATTATGGAAGTCTGGAAGAACTGGTGGAACATAAGGACGACATCATTCTGTATTCCGGCTGTGAAACAATGACCGATGTAGCCTATTATCTGATTGATGAAGTACAGGCACTCGGAGAAATCCCGTCCCACTTACAGAACTATATCGACTACGAAGCCTACGGGCGTGACCTCGATATAGAGGGGACATTTATTGCAACAAACGCTGGTATCTGTGAGGTACTGCGTTAAGGGCTGGCAGATCAGCACCGCCACTGGTGCTACTGTCAGCTTTTCTCTTGAGGACAGTCTGGGAAATCCGGCTGTCCCTGTTGTTATAAAAATGAAGAAAGGAGCATTTACAAGTGAAGAAAATCCGAAGTTATACAAGTATCTGGAACGTGGAAAAGGTACTGTATGCCATCAATGATGTAAACCTGCCATTCCCTGTGACCTTTACCCAGATTACATGGTTTGTGCTGACGGAATTTATCATCATTCTGTTTGCAGATGTACCGCCACTTTCCATGATCGAGGGTGCGTTTTTGAAATATTTCGGGATTCCCGTTGCCCTCACATGGTTTATGTCACAGAAAACCTTTGACGGGAAAAAGCCATACAGTTACATCAAGACGATGGTTCTGTATGCCCTGCGTCCCAAAGTGACTTATGCCGGAAAAGCCGTGAACCTGCATAAGCAGAAATTTGAGGAAACTATCACGGCAGTAAGGAGTGTGACCTATGTTCCCGATTAAATATATCGACAACAACCTTGTCTGGAATAAGGACAATGAGGTGTTCGCCTACTATGAGCTGATACCTTACAATTATTCGTTCTTATCCCCAGAACAGAAATACCTTGTGCATGACAGCTTCCGTCAGCTTATCGCACAGTCCCGTGAGGGAAAGATTCATGCGTTGCAGATTGCAACCGAAAGCTCAATCCGAAGCATACAGGAACAGTCAAAGAAGCTGGTCACTGGAAAGCTCCGTGAGGTAGCAATCCAAAAGATAGACGACCAGACCGAAGCCCTTGTATCCATGATAGGCGACAATCAAGTAGATTACCGTTTCTTTCTGGGATTCAAGCTCATGGTCACAGAGGACGAAGTCAATCTGAAGAACATCAAAAAATCGGTATTTCTGACATTCCGTGAGTTTTTGAATGAGGTAAGGCACACGCTGATGAATGACTTTGTTTCCATGAGCAATGATGAAATCAACCGTTATGTGAAGATGGAGAAATTACTGGAAAACAAAATCTCCCGTAGGTTCAAAATCCGCCGACTGGAAGCCAAAGACTTTGCCTATCTGATGGAACACCTCTACGGCAGGGACGGGATAGCCTATGAAGATTATGTGTATCCTCTTCCAAAAAGAAAATTAAAAAGAGAAACACTGATTAAGTATTATGACCTTATTCGTCCTACCCGTTGCGTGGTGGAAGAAAGCCAGCGATATTTGCGTTTGGAACATGAGGACAGCGAAAGCTATGTATCCTATTTTACGGTCAATGCCATTGTCGGAGAACTGGACTTCCCATCATCGGAAATCTTTTATTTCCAGCAACAGCAGTTCACATTCCCTGTGGACACTTCCATGAATGTTGAGATTGTAGGAAATAAGAAAGCCTTAACCACTGTCCGCAACAAGAAAAAGGAATTAAAGGACTTGGACAATCACGCCTATCAAGCAGGAAATGAAACAAGTTCAAATGTGGTGGAAGCTTTAGACAGTGTCGATGAACTGGAAACAGATTTAGACCAGAGCAAGGAAAGTATGTACAAGTTAAGTTACGTCATACGGGTGTCTGCACCCGATCTTGACGAACTGAAACGCCGTTGTGATGAAGTCAAGGACTTTTACGATGATTTGAATGTGAAGCTGGTTCGCCCTGCCGGAGATATGATGGGACTGCATGGAGAATTTCTTCCAGCCAGTAAGCGTTATATCAATGATTATATCCAGTATGTGAAATCCGACTTTTTAGCCGGACTTGGTTTCGGTGCTACCCAGATGTTGGGAGAAAATACAGGAATCTATATCGGGTATTCCGTGGATACAGGAAGAAATGTCTACCTGCAACCGTCCCTTGCCAGTCAAGGGGTAAAAGGTACGGTCACAAATGCGTTGGCTTCTGCTTTTGTGGGTTCACTTGGCGGTGGAAAGTCATTCTGTAATAACCTGCTGGTGTATTATTCCGTCCTGTTCGGTGGACAGGCAGTTATCCTAGACCCGAAAAGTGAACGTGGGAACTGGAAAGAAACACTGCCGGAGATTGCAGAAGAAATCAACATTGTAAACATTACCAGTGATTCCAGCAATCAAGGGCTGTTAGACCCGTATGTGATTATGAAAGATGTCAAGGACGCTGAAAGTCTTGCCATTGATATTCTGACGTTCCTTACAGGTATCAGCAGTCGTGATGGCGAAAAGTTTCCTGTCCTTAGAAAAGCTGTCCGCACGGTATCCCAGAATCAGAACCACGGGCTGTTGCAGGTCATTGAGGAACTGCGGAAAGAGGATACCGCCGTATCCCGTAACATTGCAGACCATATCGAAAGTTTTACCGACTATGATTTTGCACAGCTTTTGTTCTCGGACGGTTCGGTGGAAAATGCAATCAGTCTGGATAATCAGCTCAACATCATACAGGTTGCGGATTTGGTTTTGCCGGATAAGGATACCACCTTTGAGGAATACACGACCATTGAACTGTTGTCAGTATCCATTTTAATTGTTATCAGTACATTTGCCCTTGATTTCATTCACAGTGACCGAAGTATTTTTAAAATCGTGGACTTGGACGAAGCATGGGCGTTCTTAAATGTGGCACAGGGCGAAACACTCTCAAATAAGCTGGTTCGTGCTGGTAGAGCCATGAACGCCGGAGTTTATTTTGTGACACAATCCTCTGGGGACGTATCAAAAGAAAGTCTGAAAAATAACATCGGCTTAAAGTTTGCGTTCCGCTCCACAGATACCAATGAAATCAAGCAGACCTTAGAGTTTTTCGGGCTGGACAGTGAGGACGAAAACAACCAGAAACGGTTGAGGGATTTGGAGAACGGACAATGCTTAATGCAGGATTTATACGGGCGTGTCGGTGTGGTACAGATACACCCTGTCTTTGTAGAACTGCTCCATGCCTTTGATACCAGACCGCCGATAAAAAGTGAGGTGGATTTGGAATGATGAAATCTATCACAAGAGAAAAGGTATTCCATGTACTGAAACTGGTACTGCTTGCCGTGACCGTTACGCTGGTACTGCTGTCCCTGCTTGGGACGGTAGCTCATGCGTCTGGACTGGTCGATGATACGGTCAATGCAGACAACCTTTATTCAAAGTATCCGCTTTCCAACTATCAGCTTGATTTCTATGTGGACAATAGCTGGTCTTGGCTACCGTGGAACTGGCTGGACGGCATTGGAAAATCGGTGCAGTACGGGCTTTACTGTATCACAAATTTTGTCTGGACAATCAGCCTGTATCTTAGCAATGCCACAGGATATGTGGTGCAACAGGCGTATAAGCTGGACTTCATCAATGACATGGCAGACAGTATCGGGAAAAGTATCCAGACACTTGCTGGAGTGACCGAACATGGATTTTCCAGCAGTGGATTCTATGTGGGATTCCTGCTCATTATCATTCTGATTGTAGGTGTTTACACCGCCTATACAGGGCTTCTCAAACGGGAAACAAGCAAGGCACTTCACGCTGTTATCAACTTTGTGGTGGTGTTCATTGTGTCTGCGTCCTTTATTGCTTATGCTCCCAATTATATCCAGAAAATCAATGATTTCAGTTCGGACATCAGCACCGCTTCTCTGGACTTGGGGACAAAAATCATGCTCCCCGATTCACAAAGCAAAGGGAAAGACAGCGTAGACCTTATCCGTGACAGCCTTTTTGCGATACAGGTAGAAAAACCGTGGCTGTTGTTGCAGTTCGGGAACAGCGATACCGAAGAAATCGGGACTGACCGTGTAGAAGCTTTGGTATCTGCCAGCCCGTCCGATGAAGATGGGGAAACAAGGGAAAATATTGTGAAAACAGAGATTGAGGATAACGACAATGACAACCTTACCATTCCACAGGTCGTCAACCGTCTTGGCATGGTGTTCTTCCTGCTCATTTTCAATCTTGGTATCACAATCTTTATCTTTCTGCTTACCGGCATGATGTTATTTTCCCAGATACTATTTATCATATATGCCATGTTTTTACCGATTAGTTTTTTACTGTCCATGATACCGACCTATGAGAACATGGCGAAACAGGCAGTTGTCCGTGTGTTCAATGCCATTATGACAAGAGCCGGAATTACGCTGATTGTGACCGTGGCATTTTCGATTTCCAGTATGTTCTACAACATTTCCACGGACTATCCGTTCTTCATGGTGGCGTTTTTGCAGATAATCTGTTTTGCCGGAATCTACATGAAGCTCGGAGAACTAATGAGTATGTTCAGCCTGAATGCCAATGACAGCCAGCAGATAGGTCGCCGGATATTCCGTAGACCGATGGTGTTCATGCGACACAGGGCAAGACGTATGGAACGCCGACTTGCAAGGGCTGTGGGTACAGGAAGTATGGTCGGAGCTGGTGCTGGTGCAGTCGCTGGTTCTGCTTATAATCACTCTCGTTCTACACATAAAAATACGCCAGCCAGACCACAAAGGAATAATGAGGTTTCCATGGGAAGCCGTGTTGGTTCTGCGGTAGGTGCTGTAATGGATACGAAAAATAAAGTCCGTGACAGTGCTTCCTCTCTGAAAGAAAATGTGAAAGACCTGCCGATACAGGCTGGTTATGCTGTTCACTCTGCCAAACAGAAAGCAAAGGATAATGTATCAGACTTTAAGCGTGGCGTTGTGGAAGAACGGGAAAACCGACAGGAACAGCGTACACAGAAACGTAACCTGCACAGGGAAAATATCTCACAGAAAAAACAGGAATTGCAGAAAGCACAGGAAGCAAAACAGACAGTTCATGCGAATGGATCAGCGACAGCCGGAGCTACCAGAAGCCATGAACGCCCTGTTGCAACACCTGTTCCAAAACCTGCACAGACCGATACGGTCATAAAGCCGGATATGAAGCGTCCTGCTACTTCTCCTGTGATAAAAAATGCAGAAGTCAAGGCTGGAAAAGAAACTGTCCGAACCAATATCAGACAGGAACAACAGGTCAAAGGTGTTACCAGAACGAACCAGCCGAATGTAGCGGAATCCAGAAGTAATCAAAAGAAAACAACCATACAGAAACAGGTCAACCAAAAACAGAATCGTAAGACTGTTACGAAGCAACCAGAGAAAGGACGGAAGAAATGAGATTAAAACGTATCCTTATCATAGGTACGATATTTCCAGTCCTTTTCTCCATCGTCCTCTTTTTCGGGATATTGATTTCCGGCGAAGATGACGACAGTTCCAACAGTTATTCAACTGTCTACTCTGGCATGAACCTGTCAGCCGATGTCCTCAAACATCAGCCGATGGTAGAAAAATACGCCAGCGAAAACGGTATCACGGAGTATGTGAACGTCCTGCTTGCCATCATACAGGTAGAAAGTGGCGGTACGGCTACCGATGTCATGCAGTCCAGCGAAAGTCTGGGACTACCGCCAAACTCACTAAGTACAGACGAATCCATTAAGCAGGGGTGTAAATATTTTGCGTCCCTGCTTTCTTCCTGTAAAGCAAAAGGCATGAATGACATTAACGTGGTCATTCAGTCTTATAACTATGGTGGTGGCTATGCAGACTATGTGGCGAAGAACGGGAAAAAGCACAGCTTCAATCTTGCAGAGAATTTCGCAAAGAATAAATCCGGCGGTACAAAAGTGACCTATACGAACCCAATAGCAGTCAGTAAAAATGGTGGCTGGCGTTATAACTACGGAAATATGTTCTATGTGGAGCTGGTCAACCAATATCTGACCGTGAAGCAGTTCAGCAACGAAACGGTACAGGCGGTTATGAATGAAGCATTGAAGTATCAAGGCTGGAAGTATGTCTACGGTGGCAGTAACCCGAACACCTCTTTTGACTGTTCTGGTCTTACCCAGTGGTGCTACGGAAAAGCAGGAATCAGCCTGCCACGGATCGCACAGGCACAGTATGACGCAACCCAGCATATCCCATTGTCACAGGCACAGGCTGGCGATTTGGTCTTTTTCCATTCCACCTACAACACCAGTGACTATGTTACCCATGTAGGAATCTATGTGGGTAACAATCAGATGTATCATGCCGGAAATCCAATCGGCTATACCGATTTGACCTCTGCCTACTGGCAACAGCACATCATTTGTGCCGGAAGAATCAAACAATAGAAAGGACTTGAAATATGTTTAAGAAGAAAGAAAAAACAGAGAAAGCACCTAAGAATAAGAAAGTGCGTACCATGAAAGTCGGGACACATAAGAAATCTGTCCTGCTGTTGTGGGCGGTGCTTCTGGCAAGCACCAGCTTTGGTGTGTATAAGAACTTTACCGCCATTGACACCCACACGATACATGAAAAAGAAATCATTCAGTTAAGATTGAACGATACCAACGGTATTAAAAATTTCGTCAAGAACTTTGTGAAAGCCTACTACTCATGGGATACCAGCAAGGAAGCCATTGAAGCAAGGACAACAGAAATCAGTAAATACATTACCAAAGAATTACAGGACTTGAACGCCGATACCATCAGAACAGATATACCAACCAGTGCTACCGTTACAAATGTGCTGGTCTGGAATGTAGAACAGTCTGGAACGGACGATTTTACCGTTGCCTACGAAGTAGATCAGCAGGTAAAAGAGGGAGAACAGACACAGGCAGTCACAGAAAACTATACCGTGACCGTTCATGTAGATAAGGACGGTGCAATGGTCATTACACAGAATCCTACCCTTGCTCCGTCGGTACAGAAATCAAAGTATGAACCGAAAGCACAGGAAGCCGATGTCAGTGTCAGTTCCGATACAGTCAAGGACGCTACCGCTTTCTTGGAAACATTCTTTAAACTGTATCCTACAGCTACGGAAAAAGAACTTGCCTATTATGTCAAAGATGGCGTGCTTGCTCCTGTATCCGGCGACTATGTATTTTCAGAACTGGTAAACCCTGTCTTTACCAAAGACGGCGACAACCTCAAGGTCAGTGTGTCTGTAAAGTATCTGGATAACAAGTCGAAAATGACGCAAATCTCACAGTATGAGCTTGTGCTTCATAAGGACGATAACTGGAAGATTGTAGAATAAATGATACCACAAAAGACCGTAGCCTGTAAGATAACATTCTAACGTAAAATACAAGCTACGGTTTTATCATTGATTTTTTATGGGTAAGGAAATAGTCGTGGAAAATCCGTTATTTAATGCACTTGAAATAGATACAGTTCCATTATGAATAGAAACAATTTCTTTCACAAGAAGAAGCCCTAAACCATGCCGTAAATCTAACCTTTCATCTGTACTTTGCAGATAATGAGGTGTTGACTGTATTTTTTGTAATTTTTCTTCTGATATTCCTTTTCCGTTATCACTGATTACCAATATTAAATTGTTTCCGTTTACAGCTAAACTAACTGAGATTGTACAACCATTTTCATTATGATTGATACTGTTAGAAATAATATTTTGTATTGCTCGATATAACAATCTTTCATCTCCTATAATAGAGATTTGTTCTGTATTACAGTCTAAATTTAATTCAAAATCAAATTTATTATTTAGATTGTTATTTAGATACTCAACGACAATTTCTCGTATCATTTTACATAAATGAACAGGCGTTTGTTTAACTGGCTGAACATTATAATTTAATTGACTCACAAGGTTCAAATCCTGAACCAAATTTTTAATTTTAACACTTTGGATTTTGATAATATTTGCTTGTTTTCTGGTGTTTTCCCCAACATCTAATGAAGAAGTTATTCTATCTGCATACCCCATAATCATGGAAAGAGGTGTTCGTATATCATGTGAAACGCCACTTATCCAGTTTGCTCTCGCTTTATTTTGTTTGTCTAATTGCAATGATGTTTCGTTAATACGTTTTCCAACATCTTCCAATTCCCCATTTATATTAAGGACAACCGTTTCGCCATGAGATAGCTTATCCAATCCATTGAGAATAGGAGCAACTTTCAGCATTACATTTCGTTTTGATAAATAATATACAATAAACAGAATAGTTACATTTGATACCAACATAATAAAAAGAATAATGGGAGTTTTCTGCATTGCTGATAAAGGAAGATAGTTAGTCACAAATTTTGAATAACTGTTCTTTGGATAACCTAATACCAATAAATCATTTTCTTGCTTCCATGTGAATACGGGATAATTTTTGATATACCCCTTAGAAAAGGTGGCAACGTCTTGTAATGAATATTTAAGTGGTATTTCTTCTGGTAGATTGTATTGCCAGATTACATTACCGCTATTATCTATTACAATTCCCCAGATATTGTTTGTAATTAAATCTTTTTGACACCTATTATTTAATATATATTTTCCATCTTGGATAGTAAGATTATTAGATACTTTTTCTAATGTTTGGACAGGATTATTTTCGCTTATACTGTTGACAGTACCATTAAAAGTTAGGAAGAAAAGCAGTAAATCAAAACCCACTATAAGGATTATTACTGACAAGTATATGAATAAATGTTTACTAATAAATTTTCCAAAATTCCGCATTATTATAACCTGCTCTCCACATTTATTTTATATCCCAATCCTTTAACAGTTATTAGTGATTTTGGTTTTGAGGGGGTAATTTCAATTTTTTCTCTTATGCGTCGAATATGAGCAAGTAGCGAATTTCCATATCCAAATGGATTGTCGCCCCATACAGCTTCACAAAGAGCGTCTATTGTTACGATATGGTTAGCATTTCGTACAAGTGCTTCTAAAATATCATGTTCTTTTGCAGTAAGAGGTAAAATCTTATCTTCCCATATAACCTGTGCATTAGCTAAATCAATTTTACAATCACGTAATTCTATAAGTGGGCTATCTTCCTTATAACATCTGCGTAATACAGCATTTAGGCGAAATATAAGTTCTTTTGGCATAAAGGGTTTTGTTATATAATCGTCAGCTCCCAACCCAAATCCAGAATATTTATCCTGTATATCATCTTTTGCGGTCAAAAATATCACTGGAATATTAGTGAAACTTCTTAGTGTTTCCATAAGTTCAAAACCGTTTCCATCTGGAAGCATGACATCTAATATAGCTATATCTGGTTTTTCCTGTTGACAGATTTCCAAAGCTGTTTTTACACAATCAGCGGTAATAATATTTAAAAAATTTTCATCTTCTAATATGGTTATAAGCATACTTCTTAAACATTCTTCATCATCAACTATCAATATTTTTTTTGATTTTAAGTATGTATCATTCATTTATTTGTCACTCCCTTTTTGCAGTTTATTTATCCCATTATAACATTTTAAAAAAAGTTAAACAGTCATTTTCTCATTTGTAAGGTAAATGTAAGGTAGAGAGAATGTGGCTGTAATGTAGGTGTTTTATATTGTGAGTATGAAGAAAGGAGCAAAAATTATGAAAAACATGATTGAAACTAAAAATTTAACAAAAACATACAAAGCGTTTACCGCCGTAGACCATGTGTCTTTACACATTAAGAAAGGTAGTATTTACGGATTTCTCGGTCCAAATGGTGCTGGAAAATCTACAACTATGAAAATGCTTTTGGGATTAACTGCACCTACCGATGGAGAGTTCCAAATAGATAACTTGACTTTTCCGAATGATCGTGTTCAAATTTTGAAAAAAATCGGTTCTTTTATTGAATCCCCGTCATTTTATCCAAACTTAACAGGTAAAGAAAATCTTGATATTATTCGTAGAATTTTAGGTCTTCCTGCGTCAAGTGTTGATGAAGCGTTAGAATTAGTAGGATTATCTGAATTTGGTAATCGCTTGGCGAAAAAATATTCTTTAGGAATGAAACAACGTTTAGGGCTTGCTTCCGCTTTGCTTGGAGAACCACCCATTTTAATTTTAGATGAACCAACAAATGGATTAGACCCAGCAGGTATTCACGAAATTCGCAATCTCGTTAAATCACTGCCGAAAAGATATGATTGTACGGTTCTAATCTCATCACACATGCTGTCAGAAATTGAACTGTTAGCTGATGATATTGGTATTTTGAATCATGGAAGATTACTATTTGAGGGAAGTCTTGAAGATTTGAAATTTACGGCACATGAAGCAGGATTTGAAAATGATAATTTAGAAGAAATGTTTTTATCCATGATTGATGAGGATAACACAAACAGAAAGCAGAGGTTAAAATTATGAGAAATTTGACCATAGAATTGAAAAAATGTAAACGCACCGGAATATTGGAGGTTTTACCGATTATTGGACTTCTTGGTGCCTTATACGCTTTTGCAAATTTTATAGTTCGCAAAGATGTTTTGTTAAACTTACCGCTTCCACCTATGGATGTTTTGCTGACACAGCTTTACGGAATGATTATGGTTCTTAATATGTTTGGCATTATCGTAGCGACAACTTTAACATATAATATCGAATTTCAAGGAAGTGCAATTAAAAAGATGTATATGCTCCCTTTCAAGACATCATCTATTTTCAAAAATAAATTTTATATATTGTTTGTTTTGCTCGCTGTTTGTATCGTCTTGCAGAACGGAGCTTTGTGTATTATTGGAAATATATTTTTGCCCAGTGGAACTTTTGAATTATTAACACTTGTTAAATATACAGGATATTGCTTTGTTTCAACTTTACCAGTATTAGCATTTATGCTCTTGGTATCATCACGATGTGAAAATATATGGTTTACATTAGGTATTGGCGTGGCAGGATTTTTTAGCGGTATGGCAATGTCGCTTTCAGATATAGCTATATTTCTTATTAACCCATTTGTACTAATGATGAAACCAGCGGTAGCTTCTACTGCTAGTATTGATATGAAAGTTTTTATTTTAGGCTTTGTTGAAACAATCATATTCTTCATGGTTGGCTGGTATTTAGGCAAAATAAAGCATTATGAATAAAGGAGACAATCGTATGTCAATTATTGAATTGTTAAAAATAGAATTTATGAAAGTGAAAAGGTCTATGATTTTACCTTTGCTTTTAATTCCACCTATTTTAGTTGTGGTTTCTGGTGTTTTCAGTATCAGTATGTATATGACACCAGAATATACAAATGCTTGGTCGGCAATGTTTATTCAAAGTGCATTGCTTTTTGGTTATTATTTACTTCCGTTTTCAATGGTAGTTGTATGCGTTATGATTGCTAACAGAGAAACAAAGAATAATGGTATATTAAAAATGCTTGCTTTACCCATCAGTAAAGGAAAACTTGCCTTAACAAAATTCTTTGTGTTATTGAGTTTTTTAGCAATCCAGTTACTTATCTTTTTTATCTCATTCGTCATTGCAGGCATTATCGCTACTAAAATAATGAATGTAACAGAATCTATTCCTGTCCTTTATTTATTAACGTGGACATTAAAATTATTTATGACTATGATTCCAGCTATTTCTTGTATGTGGGCAATTACCATACTGTTTGAAAAACCACTATTATCTATGGGATTAAACTTACTTTTGATAATTCCGGGGGTTTTGGTTGCTAATACACCTTTATGGATAGTATATCCTTATTGTTATAGTGGTTATGTTGTGTCAAACGCATTACATACAGTAACAACGACAGATACAGGAAGTACACTATCATTATTTTCGTTTGTACCGTGTGCTGTAATTATATCAGCCTTTGCGATATGTGTTTCTATTAAATACTTTGGAAGGAAAGAAATGAGGTAATATAAAATGAAAAAAAGTAAATTGAGCGTTGTTGCATTGGTCATTTCGCTGTTACCATTTATCACATTATTGATTTCCCTTTTTTCAGGAAAAATTACAGGTGGGCTTCAAATGGGATTAACAGCATTAAATGTAATTTCAATATTATTGGGTTTAGGTCTTTCAATTTCAGTAGTAAAAAACCCAAAACGTAGAGATGTATTTTCAATTATTGCTTTATGTATTTGTGGCTTTTGGGGGCTACTTATGGTTGGTATTTTAATTTTGGGCTTAATATTCACTTTTATGTAAGAGGTGCTTATGAAAAATATATTGATTGTAGAAGATTCAGCTACTTATAGAGAATTATTATGTAAAGTTCTCAAAGGTAAAGGATATAAAGTAAAAGGTGTCGGCTCAGTAAAATCTGCTCTAAATGAAATAAAAAAGGATATTTATGATTTCATTTGTACTGATTATAATCTCCCAGACGATACAGGTACGGCATTACTTCAACATGAATTCACAAAAAATATACCCATCTGTATAATGACAACTTCTGTTGATAGACACATATTTAATATGGCAAAGTCCTTAGGTGCTGTTGAGTGTTTTGATAAAGCAACATTTGATTTTGTGGATGATTTATGTAATTGCATAGAGAATAAAAAGTAACATATTAAAATTTGTTGCCTGCGGAGCAGATCAACAAATAAGTGTTAAAAAATCTGTATAGAAAAACAGAGAGAATAAGAAGCAAATCACTTCTTATTTTCTCTGCTGTTCAAGATACCGTCAATCGTACCTTGAATGATTTTTAATTCGTTATCACTCAATAAATCAAGTGACGAATCTATCTGACGGCGGGCTGTATTTTTTTCAACATTCTTCGCTGGATAGAAATACTCGTCAACAGATATATTGAACATGGTAACTAAATCATGGAATAACTGAAAGCTAGGGTGTTTCCCGATATTTTCGATATCTGCGATATGACGTTCTCCGTAAAAGACTTTATCGCCTAAATCATTTCTGGAAAGCCCTGCTTTCTCTCTGGCTTCTCTGATTGCCAGTCCTAAAGGACGAAAATCAAAGCTGTGCGTATCTTTCTTTTTTCTCATTTTTAATCACCTAGCATGAGTTTATACTTCATGTTATGTGATTAGAATGTGTTAAAAACTCATATTATATGCACTATAAATTCAATAAAAATATTACCTTGTTCGGTAAATAAAAAAAACCGTTCTGTGGGTAATCTCTTTTATAATGTCCAAAAATATAGGGACGGTTTTGGTATAACCAGAGCTGTCCTTTTTCTATTTTCACAGGCTTGCTCTGGTCAAGGAGCAATTTGTGATTCTAAGTAAAATAGACAGTCTATACCGACAACCGAATTTATTCCGTCTTTTTCTTAGTACATCATCAGTCCTTGAACATGAATTAAAAACTCATATATCAGATGTTTTAAAAACAGTCTATTTGTTATTGGTGCAAATAGGCTGTTTTCATATTTACAAAAATTTTTTTCAATCCTGCAACAAATCACACCCTGCCGTACAGATATGGTGCGGAAAGAGGGATACATACTTTTCACTTCATAGCGAAAGGGGGTGTGATTTTGAAACCATCAGACTTCCAAAAGACAATACAGTGTCAGTTTGACTGTAAGCTCAAAAAGGTTGTGAAAGGCATTGTCCGTAACTACCGCAAGGAATTAGCCAGACGACAGGCAAAGGAAGTATCCTTTTGTGAGCTTCCAGAAATTGTTGTTGAGAAATTGATTGTATGGGACGATTACGAAAGTGAATATACAACGTTCGATGTGTGTGGTACAGAAATCCGTGTACTTGATGAAGAACTTGCAGAAGCACTGAAACAGTTGCCGGAGCAGAGCCGGAACATTGTATTGATGTTTTTCTTCTTGGATATGAGTGATTCGGAGATAGGCGAAAAGCTGAACATCAACCGAAGCACATCATACAGGCACAGAAGAAATTCACTTGAAGAAATCAAAAAGCAGTTAAAGGAGAAGAAAACAAATGAAAAATAAGCAACACACACTTCCATCATTTTTTCTCATATCATCAGCCGTGGACAGTAACGAAAACGCCATAGAAAAGCTGTTGTTATTCTATGAAGCCTACATATCAAAATGCTGTTTACGCCCGTTTTACGATGAATACGGCAACGTATACATTGTGGTTGATATGGAATTAAAGGGACGTATCAGAGAAGCCCTTTTGAAAATGATATGTGAATTTGAAATAGACGAACATTAAGTAATATTTGAGCGGAGCATGATTTAACAAACTCCCCTCTTTCCTGTTCCGCTTTTTCTTATCATTCGGTATCAGTCCATTTACAAAAATGAATTGATACAGGCTGACAAGAGCCTAACAGTTCTTTGACAAGTGAATAAAGCAGTCAGATACGTTTGTGCTTGCAGTGAGCCATCAGAGGTTGTACGCCGTGACTTTTCCAATCGGGAGATAGCGATTCATGCAATGATCTGGGAGCGACCGTTGGAAAAGTCGTTCTGCCATGACCTGCAACACAGGATAATGATACACCCGTATGACACGGTTCAGCCCACAGGAATGGGAATGGTTGAGATACCAGCGGAGCTTGCCGAAGCCGTCTGATTGCTTGTAAAACTATCTAACAACGATTTTGCAAGAAAAAATCATCTTAATAGAGCTTTTTTGCTCATCATTTGATATACTGATAGACAAGATATTGAGATTTCCTTATCTGGTCTATGGAAAGGAGGATTATGATTACCGTAACAAAAAAAGACCTCATAGCACTAGGTTATGGAACTTCTTTCTCGGCAGACATCATAAGAAAAGCAAAAAAACTTATGATTGAAAAAGGGCATACTTATTACCAATCCCGTAAATTGGACAGAGTACCCAAAGAAGCCGTGGAAGAATTATTAGGGATTACATTATCAGACACAAACGATTGATTGTACTTCTTGCATATCATGTAAGGAGTGAAATCATGGCAAAAGACCCTATTAAGAAAGCAGATAACGGAACTTATTATTTCAGAGCTAATTTAGGCTACAATCCCATTACCGGAAAACAGATACAGAAATACCGAAGTGGATTCAGAACGAAAAAAGAAGCAAAGGAAGAATATTCAAAACTGGTGTTAGCTTCTACCGAAGAATTAACAACCAAAAAAGATGGCGTTTCTTTTCAGCAATTTATAGAAGAAACCTACCTGCCATGGTATAAAACACAGGTAAAAGAAAGCACTTATCTTAATCGTGCTACTACCATCAAGAAACATTTTTCCTATTTCTACAAAATGGAAACAGACGAAATCGAACCTATCCATGTTCAAAACTGGCAGTTGAAACTTGCAAAAGATTTTAGCCCTAATTACATTCGTATCGTACAGGGAATGCTTTCTATCGCATTCGACAGAGCTATTGTTCTTGGAATTGCGAAGAAAAATCCCTCTCGTATGATAGGCAATATCAAAAGCAAGAAAACCAAAGTTGATTTCTGGACATTAGAAGAATTTCAAAAGGTTATTTCCTTACTCTGTAAGAAAGACTATTATGAACATTATCTGTTTATATCGTTCTGGTTATTATTTATGACTGGTATGCGAATTGGCGAAGCGTCAGCATTACATTGGTCAGACATAGATTTTGAAACAGGCTTGCTTAGCATTACCAAAACATTATATTACCGAACAATGACGGACTATAAATTCGTTGAGCCGAAAACACAGGCAAGTATCCGTACTATTTATATTGATTCAGATACACTCAATGAGCTAAAGGCTTGGCAAAGTGTTCAACAACAGGTTCTTCCCGATTGTCCACTTGTACTAAGTTATAACGGAACTCCAACCAGTAAAACAACGCTTCCCAGAGCTTTGGAAAAGTTGTCAAATTTAGCAGGTGTTCATCGTATTAAAATTCATGCCTTGCGACATTCACACGCTTCATTGCTTATCAGCATGGGCGAAAATCCTTTACTTATCAAGGAACGTTTAGGACATGAAAAAATACAGACAACACTCGGCACTTATGGTCATCTGTATCCAAATACGAATCTTGAAGTTGCTAAAAAACTGACTGGAATATTACAAGTACAATCTGCTACTGAAAGCATTGCTAATTATACCAGCAATCAACATACAGCAATCTATCACAGAACAGTTGAAGAAAAATAATGCAATGAAAATGCAATCCTATAAAGGAAAAGCTGTAAAACCCTTGTAAACAAAGGCTTTACAGCTTAGCTCCAACTATTCAAACTCTATCGTCCCTGGCGGTTTCCCCGTCAGATCATACATTACTCTATTCACATGGTTGACTTCATTTACAATCCTGCTTGTTACCTTCTGAAGTACCTCCCACGGTACTTCTGCACTCTCGGCGGTCATGAAATCGACCGTATTCACAGCTCTCAGAGCAATTGCATAATCATAGGTTCGTTCATCCCCCATAACACCAACGCTGCGCATATTTGTCAGTGCTGCAAAGTACTGTCCGACGGTCTTGTTCATTCCCGCTGCGTCCATTTCTTCACGGTAAATGGCGTCGGCGTCCTGTACAATCTTAACTTTTTCTGCGGTTACCTCTCCGATGATACGGATTCCAAGTCCCGGTCCCGGGAATGGTTGTCTGAAGACGAGTTTTTCCGGAATTCCGAGTTCCAGTCCGGCTTTTCTTACTTCATCCTTGAACAAATCGCGCAGCGGCTCAATGATTTCCTTGAAATCAACGTAGTCCGGCAGTCCTCCTACATTGTGGTGGGATTTGATAACTGCGGATTCTCCTCCGAGTCCGCTTTCTACAACGTCCGGATAAATAGTTCCCTGAACAAGGAAGTCAACGGCTCCGATTTTCTTTGCCTCTTCTTCGAATACACGGATGAATTCTTCCCCAATGATTTTTCTCTTTTTCTCCGGCTCTTCGACCCCGGCAAGTTTGCTGTAGAAACGTTCCTGTGCATTGACACGGATGAAGTTCAGGTCATACGGCCCTTCCGGTCCGAATACTGCCTCAACTTCGTCTCCTTCGTCTTTTCTGAGCAAACCATGGTCTACAAATACACACGTCAACTGATTTCCGATTGCCTTGGAAAGAAGCACTGCTGCCACCGAAGAATCAACTCCTCCTGACAGAGCACAGAGTACCTTTCCGTCTCCGACCTTCTCGCGAATAGATGCAATTGTCTCTTCTACGAATGCATCCATCTTCCATTCTCCAAGACACCCACATACGTTTTTAACGAAGTTATTAATCATCTTCGTTCCCTCTGCCGTGTGGAGGACCTCCGGATGGAACTGGATGGCATACAGTTTTTCTGCCTCATTTTCTGCCGCCGCAACCGGGCAGTCCGCGGTATGCGCACTGATTTCGAATCCCGGGGCTGTCCGGGCGATGTAATCAAAATGGCTCATCCAGCAGATGGAAGATGGCGATACATTTTCAAATACTTTAGAAGATGTTTTGTCAATAAGCACCTCTGTCTTACCATACTCTCTGACATCGGCTGCCTTGACTTCTCCTCCGAGCATATGCATCATAAGCTGTGCACCATAGCACAGACCGAGGATTGGGATTCCCATCTCAAACAGCTCTTTGGAATAGGTTGGCGAATCTGGTTCGTAACAACTATTTGGTCCGCCGGTCAGGATGATTCCTTTCGGATTCATCGCTTTAATCTTTTCTATATCTGTTTTGTAAGAATAAATTTCACAATATACGTTACATTCTCTGACACGTCTGGCAACGAGCTGGTTGTACTGCCCGCCAAAGTCGAGAACAATGACTAATTCGTTCTTCAAAACGTTCCTCCTTTCGGGTATCGTTCACTGCACCCTTGGGTCTCCATCCTCTGAATGCTGCCCCACCGAATCTCATCCACCGTACAGTCTGGGTTCTTACACCCCGATACCATGATACGTTGTATAGTATTTCTGCACTCTGCAGAATATCTTCTACTATTATAATGTAGCCCTGTTCCTTTTACAAGAGTTCTTTTTTGGATCTTCAATAAGTCTTTTGGCCAAATCCTCAAAAACCTGTTAAAATAAATGGGGGATTCCTACTATTTCGCAAAACAGAGGTGGCTTATGATTCAGATATCTCGGAAAGATAAAGAAAAAGTTTATAAAGCAATACGTGCAGGAAAAATAGATGCCGCAGAAATGTCATTCCCAAACCTGGTCGATGACATCCTCCTTACGCTGAAACGACAGGGGCTTACTGACCTGGAACTGCGTCCAGAAATCGAAGAGGATTTCCGTCAGATGAAAGATTTTTGGAAATTAGAGGATTTTAAAAGCACAAAGTACAACTATATTACCTACCATATCGTAATGACGCTGGTGGGATATCTTTATTTCCAGATATATAAGAATCTGGACGAAGGGAAAGCCTGTGCAGGGAAATCCCTGCCGGTTGTAGTAAAGAACTACAAAGAAACCAGACCCAAATCGGTAATAATCTATGTTGGGCAGCATTTTGGTATCTTTCCCTTCCTTGAATTTCTACAACTCTATGCAGAATGCACTTTAGAAGTCCGACGACTTCTTGATCCGATTCTGGCTAAAGTATAACAGGCTTTTGAGAAAATTCCCAAAAGCCTAATTAAAGTTTTGGATTTTGACACCCAAATCATAATCATAACCACCAGTGAGAACTGGTGGTTTGCTCTGTCCCTGTAAGGGACGATTGCCGGCTTGGGCCTCAAAGGCCCTACGAAAATAAGAGCCCCAACCGCACCTTATTCCCGGCTATCCCTTAAACAGATGGCTGGTAAATAGCAAAGACGCATAGAAATGCGAAGAAAAACTCTTTGATACTAAGCTGATCATATGCTATATCATCCTGTAGCTGATTTTTTATACGGCATTATAATGCTTCTATTTTCTTTGCATTTTTTCCAACTGTATCAACGTAATATCCTCTACACCAAAATTTTCGATTTCCATATTTGTATTTTAAGTTTGCATGCCTATCAAATATCATAAGTGAGCTTTTCCCTTTTAGATATCCCATAAAAGACGATACACTTTGGTTTGGTGGGATCCTTACTAGCATATGGATATGATCTCTGCAGCACTCCGCTTCTATAATCTCCACTCCACGTCTTTTGCATAATGTACCTAATATATTACCTACATCGGCTTTTATGTTTCCGTATATAATTTGTCTCCTATATTTTGGTGCAAATACGATATGATATTTACATTCCCACGTTGTATGTGATAAAGTGTTTTTGTCCATGTTGGACACCTCCTTTGTTATTTTAGTGCGGTTTAGGACCCACACTCATTATAACAAAGGAGGTATCTTTATCTAGGGCTTAAAGCCGTGTTGGGATGGGGCTGTCGGTTAATACCGATTTTTAAGCTCTAAATCCTAAAATAAGAATCTCCCATAGAAATCAGTGTTTTTCATACTTGATATTCTGTGGGAGATTCTTATTGTTCTTTTTCTGCATATATTTTAGGGCGCAAAACACCCATAACTGCATTTTTGAACATGCACATTTTTTAAGCCGTCTTTTCCTCGGTTTTTCCTTCGAATTTTTTAATCTCATCATGAAGAAAACGATGATATTTA
>DCKD01000030.1:0-173 GCA_002320245.1 Lachnospiraceae bacterium UBA1683 | reverse complement strand
TTTGTTTTTCTCAGCATCTTTTTCGGCGTTATATTTATATAAGCATTTCGCTTTGTGTTCACAACCACTACAGTCTGCACATCCGTATACCTCAAAAGTCTGGGTATAACCCGGCTGTTTTTTGGTCTCTGTGCGGATATGATGCAATTCTCTTCCGTCATGACAAACATAAT